>JACERY010000001.1 GCA_013912105.1 Acidimicrobiales bacterium
ACATGCAAATGCAACTAGTCTAGAAAAGTGCCAAGATTTAAATCTACCGAGATGAGCTGACAATTAATACGGAGAATACAGAATCGTTGCCCCCAAATAAACTCAAAGAGGGAATTATCTCATGTAGTTTCGGTTATGTACTGATAGCGATTGCGTCTGTTATCGTTTCAGACTCAGAAGTGCATGGGTTCACAATGGCTTTTTGGCGTTCTTGGATAGCTGTCCCTGTTCTAGGTTTATATGTAATCCTTAAACAGAAACGAAGCTTCAATTGGCATAATTTCCTATTGTGCGCACCGGCTGGCATCTGTTTCGGCTCTGCTATCGGGCTATTCTTCTGGTCAACGCAGTTGACGAGTTTAATCAACGCAAGTCTTATCAGCTCTCTACAACCACTAATTGTAATTTTTTTAAGCTACTACTTCTTCTCTGAATTAGTTACTAAAAGTGACATCGGCTTATCTATTATTGCTATTTGCGGTGCAATCATAATAGTGCTTGCGGGGTCTAGCGATGGAAGTGGCAAGCTTAGCGGAGACCTTATTGCTCTGTTAGGTATAACATTAGGATCTGGTTACTTTGCATTCGCAAAAAAAGCTCTTACGAAGCTAGGAGTCGCTGAATTCATGACCGGGTACTTTGTCTGGTCAGGCCTCACACTCACTCCGATGATGCTTTTTGCAGGGGCAGGGATAATGCCGCAAACCCAAAAAGATCTTACACAAATTCTAGCTGTTGCCTTTATACCTGGAGTTGGGCATATTCTACTTAACTACTCTCAAGGCAAGGCAACACTTAGCTTAATTGGAATTTTACAATTACTTATGCCAGTAACTGCAACCGTATGTGCGGTGCTATTCCTTGAAGCAACAATTTCAGCCTTAAAGGGTCTGGGCATGGTTATTGTCCTTTTCGGACTTGGAACAAGTAGTTATCTTCGAAGTCAGAGAACCGAAAAGGGAACGGCATAAATTATCTTTTTTGCCCAGAAATTATGACATATGACACGGGTGTTGGAAGTCACAACTGGGCTAAATCTTCAGCACTCGTTGATAAAAAGGATATGTAAGCCCTCCCGCTTACACCCTCCAAACCAATAATGAACCTCCGGATATCTCCTTACCCGGAGGTTCATTTCGTTTAGCTATCTGATCTAATATCGTCTCAAAGATTTCTGCAATAAGGTAATTAGCTGTTCAAGCTTATGTCTATAAAAACTAAAGCTGGCCAGTTCTATGAACTGGCCAGCTAAATTAGAATCTAGAAAATTAGCTGTTAGATTCAGCTGCTGTTCGAGATTTTGCAATCCATAGAATCATTAATCCGTAAAGGCCCTTTGCAGTAATATCTGCAAAAGTATACGCAACCTGACGGAGAGTTTCTAGCAATTCTGAATCGCTATCAAAGATTGGGAATAAGTACGCGATTGGGTATACCAACCAAGTCGTTAGCAAAACATATGTGGCATTCTTGATCTGCCTTGCAACATCTCCAGTTTCTCTTTGCCCTGCTTTCTGCAATTCTGTGTACAAGGTTTTAAGAATGTATACAAACGGCAGCATTGCTAGAATCCAGAATGTCCACTTGGCGCCATTACTATCAGCTACTTCGCCTGGATAACCCAAGCCGACCATCAGAATCGTCGCCGGCACTAACTTTAGCATCAGAGCGTTTCGATCTTTTTGTGCAACACCAAGAACTATTAATAGTTCAATAATCAATAACGGCACAGTGATGAGCCAGTCAGCATACCTATAACCTTCGTTCATCACTTCGTTACCGAAGTCTGACCAAATCCTGTAGTAGTGATAACCAGCTATTCCGACAACAATTGCAGAGACAGCTATACCAGCTTGGTACTTCTTATTGACGGATTTCATTTGAGTTAAGAAGTAAACAAATGCTCCGAACATCACTGCTGTTCCAAATGAGAGAACGTTGTACACAAGCGTGTAATCGTTGCCGCTCAACATTACATTGTCCATAATTTCCTCCTAGAAATTTGGGGGTACTTATAAAGTAATTGCCTTCTGGGCGAATAGCATTCTTCACGCATGTGACTTCTGTCCCTTTGCCATTTGTCACATCAATTTTGCATAAAAAGCAATTATAAAATTTGTAGATTGGGAACATGATAAGAAAAAATAATCAATCCAAGAAGAGCCGTAGCAACAAAATTGGAAACTGGACTTCAAGTACCAGGTCCGCACGTTGGAAAGGTTTTAACAGCTGCTACCCACCGTACCCTGTAGGTTCATAATAAAACACCCAAATAGTAACACCCCTTGATTATTGAACTAATACCGTAGTCCAGGGCCTTTATTGGTAGTGAGTCAGGGTTTCCTATCGTCTCAAACAATCGCATCTATGATGTGAAGTAATGAGATCCTCTAAAATAAGTAAAGTCCTTCTAATAGGACCAATTGCAGGTGGAGCGTTGTCTCTTACCGGAACAGTAAGTTTAGGTGTAATCGTTCGCGGGGTTATTATCGGAAGCCTCATTGCATGTTTCATATATGGATTCTTCTCTTTTTTTGCTCTTGTGCTTGGAGAACGTAACCCTAAAGATTAAAGATTGTCTTTGCTAGATAAGAATGCAATTCATGGGTTGAATCAGTGAATGAACTAATCTCATTCAAACATTACCTATTCGTTGGTTGCAAGTGAGCTCGTCTAGCTTTCCGGTTTGGTCGGTTATTTGAAGTAGGGGAAACGTTCTTCTTAGTTTTACTTGATTTAGATTTCTGATTTGAATGCTTATTTGTTTGGTTTTTTTTCGAATTCTCCGCATTCCTATTCTTTTGATTTTTATTACGAGGTTTTTGTTGTGACCCTTTTCGATTTTTGGGACTCTGCTGTCGAGGTTTTTTAGGTTTAGTAGATTTTTCGTGCGTTACTTTTTTCTGGGATTTTGGCTGCTGTGAGTTCTCAGACTTTCTTTGAGTTCTTACCTTCTTTTCTCTATGCTGACCAGACGAAAATTCTGACAAGTCATTTGGATCAACTCTTTCTATAACCTCAAACAGGCCTAAACGTTTTTGCATTTTTATTGCTGTCTTCTTTTGCTCTGGTTGAATTATAGAAAATACTATTCCTTCGTTACCTGCTCGCGCCGTACGACCAGATCTATGAATATAAGCTTTGTGATCTTCAGGTAGGTCATAATGAATCACGAGTTCAACGCCATCAACATGTATCCCACGAGCAGCCACGTCTGTAGCGACAAGGGTCTGCGCTCTTCCGGTGCTAAAATTTTTAAGTGCCCTTCTCCGTTGGTGCTGACTTTTACCTCCGTGAATTGACTCGGCATCAACTTCTAGTTTTTTTAACTGTTTAGCTAAACGATCTGAACCATGACGCGTTTTGCAAAAGATGATCGCCGGCCAGGTTGCTTTTACTGCGTCAGCTGCAATTTCTGCCTTATCTGATTTTTTTGCAATCGTATACGTATGCTTGGCCCGTTTTATATCTGGATTTCGCTCCCCTACTTCATGCAGTATCGGGTTCCGCTGGTATCGTTTTTTGAGTTGAGCAACTTCTTTGTCAAGCGTTGCCGAAAAGAGTATCGTTTGGCGATCTTTGGGTGTTTGGTCCAGAATCCTTGAAATTGCTGGCATGAATCCCATGTCGGCCATACGGTCTGCTTCGTCTATAACGACTTGTTTTATTGAACCTAAATTTACTTCACCTTGCTCGATTAGATCTTCAAGTCGGCCTGGGCAAGCAACCAAAATATCGACTCCCTTAGCTAAAGCTTTCTTTTGGGGTCCATAGCCAACACCGCCATATACAACAAACACATTTACACGACCACTAAAAGAACGGAGCTCGTTACATATTTGTTCGGCTAATTCTCTAGTAGGTGCAAGAATAAGGCTTTCAGGCTTTCGAGATTTTGACGTATTTGTCTTTGCTACAAGAGGGATCCCGAAAGCAAGAGTTTTACCTGATCCAGTAGGTGCTCTTCCACAAATATCACTACCTTCTAAACCTTCCTGTATAGTTTTTTCCTGAATTTCAAATGGTTGTTGGATTCCTTGTTCTTTAAGCGCTTTGCATATATTTTCTGGGACTCCAAGATCGGAGAAGTTTTTGGACATAATGGTTTACCTATTTTCGTCTTTGACGTTGAACTTCTTGTTAGTTAGCACTTGAGAATCTCTCAAGAAAATGATTTTTTGTCTGACTTGATAACAAGAGTTAATACGCTATAGCTCATACATAGTAACTGCTTGCAGCCCAATTTCCTGCGATAGTCTTCCGGAACAAGAATCTTTACAATTATATCAGTCGCTTCTAGTCTAAGATCATGCCTGATTTACGCTTTGATATTGTTGTCGTTGGGTCAGGGATTGGTGGCCTAGCTGCGGCGCTTCGAGCAGATGCACTTGGAGCCTCAGTTTGCATGATAGAGAAAGCCCCACACCTAGGCGGAGCAACCGCTTGGTCAGGTGGTCAGGTATGGATTGGGGCAAATCATGTGGCACAAAGACTTGGTATTAAAGATAGTTTTGAAGAAACATTCCAATACGTACAAGCTATAGCAGGTAACCATCCAGAACTTTTTGACCCAGAATTAGCATCGGAGTGGATAAACGGAGCGCGAGAAGCAGCTCAATGGTTCGAAGATGAGGGAATTATAGAATGGCGTCTTATCCCTAGTTATGAGGATTACTACTTTCCAGAAGTTGCTGGATCTAAAGAAGAGGGCCGTTATCTAACAGGGGAACCCATAACGGGTCATTTAATGGGGGAAAGTCGAAAACTGCTACTTGATGCCCCTCACTGGCCTATAGGAATTACATACGAAGAAATGTTTGCATGGGGCGGCGTTGCAGCACGAGACCGATGGGACCCTACAATCCTCGATCAGCGAAAAAGAGACGATATCTTAACCTTTGGCCAAGGGATAGCTGCCTGGTTTGCCAAAGCGCTCGTAGATCGAGATATTACTCTTTTCACTGAGCAACCGGTGTCTTCACTAATCAGCGAAAAAACCGGAGTAGTTGGAGTTCGTTCCGACTCTGATACGGGTGTTCTAGATATCTATGGAACAGTAATTCTTGCCACTGGTTCCCATGATTGGGCGCAAGCTTTCTCTGATCAGTTCATAGGAATACCAAAAGAAGATGGAGGAAGCTTAGCTCCAGTTTCAATCGAAGGTAATGGTATCGACCTAGGAGCCTCAGTCGGAGCTGCGATAAGTGCTGTTCCAGGAGTTGCAGCGCCAATTACCCCTGGCTATCGATTACCCTATCCAACATTTGAAGGTGATTCTGGCTTTCGAGGATGCTACGAGCACTGCATGCCTCATACAATTTTAGTCAACAAGAGTGGAGAAAGATTTTGTGACGATTCCTTTCACCCTTCGGTGATCGCTGGTGCTCTTAAAAACAAGAATGGGGAAACCCCAAATATGCCGTTCTTTATGATTTGGGATGAATGGCATCATCAACGGTACGGCCTAGGCATCACGGGCCCTGGTGAACCATACATTGATGAGCTTGTTTTCTCTTCCCAAACCATTAAAGGTCTTGCTTCGCAGCTTGGGATAGACGCAAAGCAACTTGAAAAGTCAGTTCAGGATTACAACCTTTATGCAAAAAATGGTTTAGATCCAAAATTTGGCCGGGGGACGAATGCATCTGTTAGAACATTCCGTGGTGATGGTGACCACCAACCGAATCCAAACGTAGGACCCATCATCGATCCACCATTCTTTGGCATGCGCATGCGTCTTCTTAACACTGGGATAGCTGCCGGAGGACTCGTCGCTGGCCCTTCCGGTCATGTCCTTCGCAAAGATGGGTCAGAAATTCCTGGTCTTTACGCTGTAGGCGAATGTGTTACAAGAACGACAGGAGGAGGCGCAGGCTATAACAGTGGTTATTCTCTCAGTCGAGCAATGACGTACGGCTACTTAGCCGCTACATCAATATGCGCAGAGGAAACGTGAATCTCAAGTGAAATACCGATGCAACCCCTAGATCGCAAAGCCAAGGAACCTCCGTGTCATAGCTAAGCTTTATTCTTTCTTTATGCCTGAACCACAAAGCCTAGATAACAAAAATAGCTACCGGAACGTACTTCCACGCTGGCATTTTCGTGAAATTTTACGGTCCAAAAGTAACAACGAAAAATCTGAAACTGATCTGATTCTTTCCTATTCTGAACTTTCTATTGGATCAGTATTAGCAATCGTTGTAAAACCAAACTTTCCCCAAGAATCTACTCTTTTCTACTCAGTCAAATTGGCACCATTGATAGCAACTTACATACAACACATACTCATATGGCAGTTAACTCTTCGAGGAAACAGGAACCTTGGAGAATCTGGCATGTACAACAACCTTACGGATGAAGAAAGAATCAATGACGTATGGTCCCCTCATTACTCATTCTTGGTCAATGGAGAGTCAACCGCTATAGAAACAAAAATACAGATACGAAAAATACTTATTAACGGATCAGATTCTTTACGTTCTCAGAGTCGTGAATTCTTACATCCTTTACCCAATGACCCAACTAGAAAACAATATATTCCTCATGAAAAGCGAGGTAAAAGAAGTAAATTTGACCCAGGCCCAGTATTTGGAACATCTTTAGATTTCTTAGAGTCAGAAGCAAAATTACAAAAATTTTTCAATGAATAACATTCCGTGTTGGGCAGGAGTCACTGATGTCGCTAGGCTGACCCCTCATCTAATAAATTTTTCGGGGATGGTGTAATTGGTAACACAACTGGTTCTGATCCAGTCATTGGGGGTTCAAGTCCTCCTCCCCGAGCAAGTAAATACATTTTGAAAGTCCCTGCCCCGTTCGTCTAGCGGCCTAGGACGCCACCCTCTCAAGGTGGTAGCACGGGTTCAAATCCCGTACGGGGTACTCATTCGCTTAGAGTACTTGCTCTGCGGAAACCGATTACTCGCCCGACGGAAGTACCTATCGTTTCTCGAACAAGTTGCGTAAAAGAACTATCAAGTTCTGTAGGTGAAAACAAAGGGTTAAGCCCGACTTCACGAGCTACTTCTTTTGCGCGCAAAGCATGATAAGGGTCTGAAACAAGAATGACCTTGCTTCCGATACCTTCTTTTCCAAGAACGTTTGATGTAGCGCTCAATGATTGAAACGTATTCATACCATCGATTACAACAAGAATTGCGTTTTCTGGAACTGATCGTTCAAGAAGATATGTTAAGCCTGCGTAAGCTTCTGTAAAACGGTCCCCTACCTGCTTAGCTCCGGTCGTAACGATATATGGAGCTGCTCCCTGATCATATAAAAAAAGCGCATGTTGTAACCGTGCTTCAAGAACAGGAGAAGGAACCCCATCCCATTGCGCTGCCCCTAAAACAACTATGGCATCTGCCTCGCTAACTTCGTCCTGAGTGCTTTGCAACCAAACTTGAGTGAAAGTAACTAGTAGATATATGGCACCCAGAAGAATCAAAGCAAAGCATGAAGAAAGAAAGATATTGGCGTATTTACTTCTTCCTGGAGTGTTTGAGTTTGGATTAGTAGTCTCTAGTTCTGTGGAATCCATGAGGCTGCCTAAACTAATTTTGACCTTGCCTCAACCAATCGGGCTAAGACAACAGACCGGTCTAGAGTCGCCATAGGTTTATATAAAGGCAATCCTACTCTTCGGCCAGTTACTGCTATTCGAACAGGAACTTGAGATCGTGCGTCAAGGGTTTTGCCAACTTGACTAATGACCTCCCCTATTGATTCCTCATTCCATTGGCAGTCCTGTAGATTTTCTATTACGAGGTTAAGCACCTCCGGTACATCAGAAGACTGCATTGCTTTCGCTATTTTCTTAATCTCTTTTTCATTAGTTTCTTCTGGGGTATTTACCTCAAAAATCCAATCTACAAGTGGGATAAGATCATCTAGCATCTCAGACCGCTCTTGTATGTCTTTAGAAAGAAGCATCAAGACGTCTTCGTTTAATTTTCTAGGGCTCCAGCCAATCTTCTCAAAATGATTTACGGCTAGTAACACAAAATCTTGCTGAGAGAGTGCCCGAAGGTACTCACCATTTATATGATGCAGCTTTTTGATATCAAAGAATGCTGGCGCTTTATTTACACTTTCGAGGTTAAATAAAGAAACGATCTCTTCTATAGGTCTTATTTCTTTCTCATCGGGCGGTCCCCATCCTAAAAGACAGAGGTAATTTACCATTGCTTCTGGAAGTATTCCTTGGTTTTGAAAATCTGATAAGGCTACTGATTGTCGACGCTTTGAAAGTTTTTTTCGATCATCCCCAACCAGTAGAGGAAGATGAGCATATTGAGGTGGCATTCCATAACCTAGTGCTTCCCAGAGCAGAATTACTTTCGGGGTTGTGTTCAAGAGATCTTCACCTCGAATAACATGAGAGATTCTCATATCAGCATCATCTACGGCATTTGCTACTAGAAAAACTGGTGATCCATTACTGCGCCGAATTACGAAATCTTCTAGTTCGCTATTATGGAACTCAACTTTTCCGCGAATTAAGTCAGTTACTACTATTGTCCCTGAGTCAGGTGTTCGAAACCTTACTGTAACACCGGGCCCGTCTTTGATTTGACGGTTTCGACAGTGGCCATCATAACCTCCGCGGAATCCGGTTTCTTTGTTTCTTGAGTCAATGTCTTCTCTTGAACAAACGCAGCAATAAGCATGACCTGAATCTAAAAGACTATTGACAGCTTCTATGTATTTTTCTGTTCTTTGTGATTGATAGTAAGGGCCTTCATCCCACAACAAACCAAGCCACTCAAGAGGTCTTGTAATAGCCTCATAAAATTCTGGTTTTGCAAGATCTACATTTGTATCCTCTATTCGCAGGATAAATGTTCCATTTAGGTGTTTCGCAAATAGCCAATTAAAGAGCGCTGAACGTGCGGACCCAACATGAAGATACCCTGATGGAGCTGGAGCGAAACGAACACGAGGTGTATCTAAAACCAAAATTCTGCTAACTTTCTTGAATTTCTTTGGGGTCTATTAGGTTACGCCAATCCAATTCATAAGTCCGGCAGATTTCCTTATGTGATTGTCTGAGTGCGGAAGAAATTACGGCATCGGCTACTTTCCGACGTTTTAGGTAATTATGACTAGATCCAATATGAGGAAAATAGGTTTCTCTAATTTCTAAAAGATCTTTACTAGGTTCTGGGTCCAGATATCCCCATGCGCAAAAGCCAGCTTCCAAATCATAATGACATGGTGCTCTTCCGAACAATGAAGCTCTTTTCAATGCAGTAATAACTGCTACTTCGGATGCGTCTGACCAATTTTCTGAAGCCGAAAGGTACACGGATTCTTTGAAACCTTTAACTAGCCGTAGCGCAAAACCTTGGTCAGGACCAGGGTTGCCTGTTCCAGATCGATGCGCTTGATTTACTGATATTTCTGCAGGGCGAGAAATCCCAGAGTTGTGCTTTGTTTTTTTGGAAGATTGGTAGTGTTTGTCCTGCTGAACAGGAGTTGGAACATATTGCGGAGCAGCCATATTCCCCCCCTAAATAACTCTGTCGTTATCTGAATGCAAAAGTCCATAGACGATTGCATCCACGAGCGCTTGCCAACTTGCTTCAATAATATTTTCTGAAACTCCTATGGTTGTCCATATTTCTTCACCATTAGTGCTGTCGATTAGAACACGAGTAATTGCTCCAGTTCCCTTTTCGGTATCAAGGACACGTACTTTATAATCA
Organism: Acidimicrobiales bacterium; assembly: GCA_013912105.1. Classification (GTDB taxonomy): domain Bacteria; phylum Actinomycetota; class Acidimicrobiia; order Acidimicrobiales; family UBA8592; genus UBA8592. Next base: position 9,711 of record JACERY010000001.1, read on the forward strand.
ACGAGCGATATTCCTTCTAGTTCTGGATAGTTTCTAAGAAGAACAGAACGTAATGCTGTATCAATTGCATTAACCGGGCCATTTCCGTCCCCTAACCCCACTAGCCTTTGGCCTTTAACGTTTAAATCCACTACTGCACGTGTATCTACGTCAACAGCTATCTCATTCCAAGCACGGCTTCCGGAACCTACATGATTCATGTCAACATGAAATTTGTCTACTTTAAAGAAATCTTGCACCCATCCGCTTGCACCACGCATCAAAAGTTCTAAAGATGCATCGGCTACTTCAAAGTGGTATCCCTCGTATTCAAGTTTTTTTAGTGTTTCAACAACGTCACCGAGTATTTTTCCATCCAGATCGATACCTATTTCTTTGGCTTTAAGTTCAAGTGTTGAACGGCCCGCCATTTCTGAAACAAGAAAACGTGTACCGTTGCCTATCTCATCAGGAGGGATATGTTCGTATGCGTCTGGCCTTCTAGAAATTGCACTGACATGGAGGCCTGCTTTATGCGCAAAGGCTGAAGTACCTGTGTATGGCTGTTGTGGATTAAGTGTTATGTTAACTAACTCCGCTACGTGGTGGCTGACAGGGGTAAGTAAATTAAGTCGGTTCTCGGGTATTGTTTGTATTCCCATTTTTAGAGTGAGATTTGCAATAATCGCAATCAGGTCACAGTTCCCAGTGCGCTCCCCGTAACCATTAATAGTCCCCTGCACTTGTATAGCTCCCGCCGAAACGCCAGCGAGTGCATTTGCTACACCGCACCCAGTGTCATTGTGCAAGTGAACTCCAATGCCAGTATCTAGATGAGAAGTAACCGCTTCAACTGCGTTAGCTACGTCATGAGGCAATGAGCCTCCATTTGTATCGCAAAGAATTAACCGTTCAGCCCCTGCTATAGATGCAGCCTCAAGAACTCGAAGTGAGAATTCAGGATTATTTTTAAAACCGTCAAAAAAATGTTCAGCATCGAAAAAGACTCTTTTGCCATTCGCTACAAGATATTCGACGGAATCAGCAACCATTGCGACACCTTCATCAAGTGTGGTTTGTAACGCTTCAGTTACGTGATAGTCCCAACATTTGCCAACGATACAAACTACTCCTGTGTTGGCTGAAATTAGATTTGCTAACGTTTGGTCCTGATCAACTTTTCCTTTTGCTCGTCTTGTGGAACCGAAAGCAACAAATTGTGATGTTTTCAGATGAAGTTCTCTTTGCGCTCTTTCAAAAAATTCATCGTCTTTAGGGTTTGCTCCAGGCCAACCTCCCTCTATGTAATGAACACCGAGGAGATCTAGTTGTTCTGCTATTCGTAACTTATCTTCAACAGTAAGTGAGATACCTTCAAGCTGACTTCCATCGCGGAGCGTTGTGTCATATATCTCTACTGACTTTGGAGGCGTAGCCGGCATTAAACAACCTCACACCAGTGAGAATAATCTGAATTCTTACCTCGAACTGTTTCGGCATACAGTTCTGCGACCTTTTGTGTTATTGGTCCAGGACATGGAACAGGACGGTCATCTACGCTATTAACAGCACTAACTTCGGCTGCAGTTCCAACAACAAAAATTTCGTCCGCTGTATAAAGATCTGAACGCGCTAAGGCCTCAAAAGTAACTTCATAGCCTAAATCTCTAACAAAGGACATAATTGTATGTTGGGTTATCCCTTCCAAGGCACCTGAAACAAGTGGCGGGGTCATAATCTTCCCGTTCCGACATACGAAAAGATTCTCACCGGAGCATTCAGCGACTAATCCTTCTTTGTTAAGCATAATGGCTTCGTCATAACCGGCTTGTAAAGCTTCCATTTTTGCGAGAGTGGAGTTTGCATAGTTCCCAGTCGTTTTTGAGGCTGGGGGCATGATGTTGTGATCATGGCGCACCCAAGAGGATATTTTCATTCGAACGCCTTTAGTTGCAGCGTCTTCTCCCAAGTAAGCCCCCCATGGCCAGCATGCAATCGCAACATCTACTTTACAATCCGTAGTTGCAAGGCCCATTTCTCCATACCCATAATATGCGATTGGACGAATATAGCAGCTAGCCAATCCAGATTCTCTGACTACTTGTTTTGCAGCTTCTTGAAGCTCTTCGGAACTATATGGCATTGGAATAGCCAGAATTTTTGCCGAGTTCATAAGCCTATCCATGTGTTCTGTAAGCCGAAATATTGCTGGTCCCTCTGCTGTCTCATAGGCGCGGATACCCTCGAAGATCCCGGTTCCGTAGTGAAGAGTGTGCGTTAGAACATGTATTTTGGCTTCTTCCCAAGGGATTAACTCTCCATTCATCCAGATACTTTTTGTTGGTTCTATTGGCATTTGCGCACCTTCTCTATTTCTCTACTAAATTGGCGATAGCTTCACCAATTTGGCTTGTTGTTCCATTTTGCGTTTCGGGGTTAGCACATGCTTGCTCTATCTTTTGTGCTGCTTCAGTTTCATTAAGAAAATTAAGCATTAAAGCTCCACTCAATATTGCGGCAGTCGGGTTTGCCTGCCCTGTTCCTACGATATCGGGTGCGGAACCATGAACCGGTTCAAACATTGAAGGAGAATTACGTTCCGGATTTAGATTTGCGGAGCAGGCGAGGCCGATACCGCCTGAAACTGCTCCCCCCAAATCTGTAAGAATATCCCCAAATAAGTTATCTGTGACGATGACGTCATATCGTTGTGGATCTTGCACCATATAAATACAAGCTGCGTCAACGTGATTATATTCAGTTTGAACTTCTGGAAAATCGCGTGCCACTTCCTCAAATGTCCTTTCCCAAAGGTCACCAGAGAAAGTCAGTACGTTTGTTTTGTGAACGAGAGTCAAATGTCTTCGGTCACGACTTTGTGCGAGACTAAAAGCAAAACGAATGCATCTTTCAACTCCATGCCTAGTGTTGACTGACCCTTGCGTAGCTATCTCGTTAGGAGTATTTCTTCTGAGGAACCCTCCTTCGCCCGCATATGTTCCCTCTGTGTTCTCGCGTATAACGGTAAAGTCATGTCCTAAATTTTCATCAGTTGCTGCAACAATAAACGGCCGTAAGTTGATATATAAGTCAAGCTCAAAACGCATTTTGAGCAACAAACCACGCTCTATAACTCCTGGAGGTACTTCTGGGGTTCCTACAGCGCCCAAATAAAGTGCATCTAAGCCCTTCCATTCTTGGAGAATTGATTCTGGAAGAATTGTTTCGTCTTTAAGATATCGCGCCCCGCCTAGGTCATATTCGTAAAGGTCTAGTTTAACACCAGCGGCTTGGATGACTTTCAGGCCCTCTTTGATTACTTCGGGACCTATCCCGTCTCCTCCAATTACTCCTATTTTGTGGACCACGTCATCTCCTCACTGGTTTATTTCTTCTTTTAGTATCTTCTATTCTTCTTTGTTTTCCTAAACATGAAAGAAATATGTTAGTTACGTTTTTTGTTTCTTTAGTCTCGCAGCTAAATTCCGAATCGCAAACGCTAAAACAAAGGTAGCCTTTTGCTATGGCACAAGTACAGAAACTTTCACAAGCAGCTTACGACCGATTACAGAACGAGCTATCTACTCTAACAACTACAGGAAGAATTGATATCGCTCGTAAGATTGAAACAGCTCGAGAGTTAGGTGATCTTTCTGAGAACGGCGATTATCATGCTGCGAAAGAAGAACAAGGCAAGATGGAAGGTCGCATCGCCCATCTGTCATCAATTCTTGAAAATGCCGAAATCGTTGAGGAATCTTCAGGCGGTGACACAGTCCGAGCAGGATCAATAGTTTCAATTCAGTATGTAGGTGATGACGAGGTAGAAAAATATCTTTTGGGTTCAATCGAAGAAAGAGTCGAAAATACTGAGGTTGTATCACCGACATCTCCGCTAGGTGAAGCTCTTATAGATAGCAAAATCAATGATGTCGTTGAGTACGAGGCTCCAGGTGGTGTTCTGAAAGTTAAAGTAATAGGGATTGAATAACCACCTATACCTAACTAAAGACCTTTTTTAGGGAAAACTCTATTCCATGGAATCTAAAGACCAATTTGATAAATCAACGGACGAATCAACAGATGAATTATTTACAGTTTCTGAAACTGAACTGAAATCCAATAATCCAGATAACGAACTCCTCTACCCCTCTGCTGCTGAGGAAGACACGTCGGGTAAACAGCTAGATCCCCTTACTAAAGGTAAGGCCCTATACCCAACTAAACCAGTCATGAAACCAGCCCCGATCAACAGACCTCAAGCGACTGATCAGGCAGCGCGCGATCAACGGAACCGTTCGAAACCTAGAAAGGGTCAGCCAACAAATTATTATCATCCAAATGACTATTATTTAGGCACTGATTGGCCCAGACTAATCATTGGAACACTTGCATCTTTGATTTTGCTTGTTGCTATTGGCTTTCTAGCTTTATTCTTATTTGACAGTTTTGATAATGAATCTGAAACAAACCAAATTGTTTCATCCCCTAATTCAGAAATAACTATTATTGATGCTTTTGCATGTGCTGGCGATAATCAAATTAAGAAACAAATCTCTTCTCTACCCTCTGCTCTATTGAGTGGGAAAAATGCAGCAGGAACATGGGTAGCATTCCGAGACCCAGATTCCCCTTCCACACAGCTATGGGCAAGAGCTAGTGATTTACCATACGATGATCTCACCAATCTAGAGATTGTTAGTTGTGAGAATTCTTCGGAAACCGAAATCGTCACTGATAGCTAAACGCTCTCTTCTAGGTAAACTAAAACGGCAAGGGAGCGTCGTGGGTAAAACTTTAAGTGAAAAAATTTGGGACCATCATGTAGTTCGTTCAGGTGGCGGTTTACCTGACTTGCTTTATATTGACCTCCACTTAGTACATGAGGTTACTTCGCCACAAGCATTTGATGGGCTGCGTCTAAATGGTAGGAAAGTTCGGAGACCTGACTTAACCATAGCTACAGAAGACCACAACGTTCCTACTGAAAACATTGATAAACCAATTGAAGACGAAATTAGTTTGAAACAAATTCAGACTCTACGAAATAATACTAAAGAGTTCGGAATAACGAACTATCCCATGGGCGATGCAAACCAAGGTATTGTGCATGTTATTGGCCCAGAGTTAGGACTAACACAGCCAGGCATGACAGTTGTTTGTGGAGATAGTCACACATCAACACATGGAGCTTTTGGGGCTCTAGCCTTTGGGATAGGAACGAGTGAGGTGGAGCATGTCTTAGCAACGCAAACGTTACCTCAGCCTCAGCAAGAAACTATGTCCATTACTATTAACGGCGAACTACCTTCGGGTTCGTCAGCTAAAGATGTAGTGTTAGCTGTTTTAGCTGAGGTAGGAACTGGTGGCGGCATCGGGGCGATAGCAGAATTCCGTGGATCAGTAGTTGAAAACCTTTCTATGGAAGGAAGAATGACTTTGTGCAATATGGCTATTGAGTTTGGAGCCAAAGCAGGGTTGATCGCTCCGGATCAAATTACATATGATTATTTAAAAGGGCGAGAAAATTCTCCTACTGAAAATCAATGGAAAGAAGCTACCCAATTCTGGGATAGTCTCAAAACAGACGAAGATGCTATTTTCGACCGTGAAATAGTCCTCGATGGTAGTTTTATTACTCCTCAAATCACATGGGGAACAAATCCCGGCCAGGTAATTCCTGTTTCAGGTAGCATTCCTGAACCCCACGATTTTGAAGACCCTGCTGAACGTGAAGCTGCAGAACGAGCTCTAGAATATATGGGGTTGACCGCAGGAACAAAGATTCGTGATATCGCTGTTGATACAGTCTTTATTGGCAGTTGCACAAATAGCAGGATTGAAGATTTACGATCAGCAGCCGAGGTTGTAAAAGGCAAAAAGGTGGCGAAAGGAGTTCGTACTCTTGTCGTCCCCGGATCTAGACGAGTAAAGGAAGCTGCTGAGAAAGAAGGACTCCATGAAATTTTCTTAGATAGCGGCTTTGACTGGAGAGAGCCTGGTTGTTCAATGTGTTTAGCTATGAATCCAGACAAACTCTCTGTTGGTGAACGTTCTGCAAGTACTAGCAATCGAAATTTTGAAGGGCGTCAAGGCCGAGGTGGCAGAACACATTTGGTTTCACCTCGTGTTGCTGCAGCGAGTGCAATAGCAGGCTATTTCGCTACCCCTGAGGAACTTTAATGAAACCAGTAAGAATCATAGAAGGCACAGCGGTCCCTTTGGACAGATCTGATGTAGACACTGACCAGATCATCCCAAGTGATTGGCTGAAGCGTGTAGAGAGAACAGGATTTGAGAAGGGATTATTCTCAGAATGGCGCGATGACCAAAGTTTTATTCTCAACGATGAATCTTACGCTAGTGCTCGAATTCTTATAGCTGGCCCAAATTTTGGAACAGGGTCTTCCAGAGAGCACGCTGTCTGGGCTATCCAACAAGCGGGGTTTGATGCCGTTATTTCACCTCGATTTGGTCCAATATTCCGGAATAATGCAACAAAAAATGGGCTTGTGCCTATAGAGATAGACTCTGAAATCAACAAACGTTTAATCCTTGAAGTAACTGCAAATGCAGACCTTTTCTTTGCTATCGACATTGAAGAACGATCTCTAGAAGTTCCACAAATTAACCTGGCCATAAACTTTGAGCTTGAGGATTCTGTAAAGGAAAGATTTTTAAAAGGTCTTGACGATATCGGCATAACCTTAGACCACTCCGACGCAATCAAAAACTTTGAGAACACACGCGGAGAATGGCTTCCTAGCCAAAGTGAATAGAAATACTTGAATTACTGGAACTAAATGCTCCTTGGATACGTCTGATGTGCATAATATCTTAGAGGGGAAATAAAATGAAAAAAATTGTTGTGATTGCCGTGTTAACGGGGCTTTCTATAATTGCTTGTTCTACCTCGGAGAGCTCCTTACAGTCCACCGGCACCGTTGATCTTCGCTCTGATGATATTCAACTTCTAAGCAACCTCATTCCCTTTGATGACTGCGATAATTTGCTTACGCACATTAAGGAAGAAGCTAGTGAAAGGGTGGGGCCTTACGGCCTGGATAACACTGGGTACCCTATTTGGATTGAAGGTGAAGTTTTACGATCAGAAGTTGCGATAGCGGAATCTGGGCCTTCCATTGCTATGCAAGAATCAACCGCTTCTGATTCAAGTTTTTCAGACTCATCTCAATCAGGAACGGTTGACTTTACTGGAACAAATGTTCAAGAATTAGGGGTAGATGAACCTGATATAATCAAGACAGACGGTGAACGAATACTTACCTTAACTAATGGAGTTCTTTCACTAATTGCAGTTAACAATGGAAATGGTTCCTTAACAGACCAATTGATTATTGGTGATGAATTCTATGGCTACGAGCTTTTTATCCACGATGACAGCGCTTTTCTTTTCGCGAACGGTGGAGGTTATTCTGTAATTCCGTTTGATTCTGAAGTTAACGACACCCCCCAAGGTTTTTATCAAGCTCAGGCCCAAATCGTTGAAGTTGATATATCTGACCCATTTAATCTTCGAATAACGAGCCAGATGACGATAGCCGGAAACTATTTAAGCGCTCGGTTAGTGGGGTCAACGATCCGTATGGCTATAAACAGTGCCCCAAACCAACTTGAGTGGGTTTACCCAAGTAATCCAGGTTCAGAAGAAAGAGCAACACGTTTTAACAAAGAACTTATCGCGGAATCAACACTTGATGATTGGGTTCCGTCTTTTCAATTAATTTCAGATGCCTCAACAGAAACAGGACAACTTATCCCCTGCGATAAACTCCATAAACCAAATATATTTTCTGGGTTTGATGTAGTTTCTGTATTGAGTTTTGATATCAACAGCGGATTAACATCTGGGGATGGTGTAGCGGTTTTCGCTGGTGGTCAGACAGTGTATTCTTCTTCAGACCGGTTCTATATAGCGACAACCAAATGGGCTGATGCGGGCATGTCAGACGATGATTTCGAAATTTGGTCAGACTCATACAGTACTGACGTTCATGCTTTCTCTATAAGCGTTAATAATCCTGCAGAATACGTTGCTTCTGGGAGTATTGATGGGACGCTGTTAAATCAATTCTCCATGGATGAGCACGATGGGTACCTTCGAATCGTAACCACGACTGGATCTCCATGGAGTGAACAAAACCGAAGCGAATCGCAACTAGTTGTGATGGAAGAGCAAGGAGATTCTTTAATTCAGGTGGGTCAGGTCGGTGGATTAGGGAAAGGTGAATCATTATATTCAGTTCGGCTTTTGGATGACATTGGGTTCGCTGTCACCTTTCGACAAATCGACCCCTTCTACGTAATAGACTTAAACGATCCCTTAAACCCTGAAGTCGTTGGCGAGTTGAAGATTCCCGGATTTTCAACTTACCTGCATCCTATTGATGACAATATTGTGCTTGGCATCGGGCAAAACGCTACCGAACAGGGAAGAATTTTGGGGTTAAAAGTTAGTTCCTTTGATGTCTCTAACCCCACAAACCCTTTTGAAACTTCCACATGGGTGCTTGACGATACTAATTCCTTTGCCGAATATGATCATAGAGCTTTCCAGATAAAGGACCGTTTAGCGGTTTTGCCAATTCAGAGTTGGTCAAATGACAATGGCGCTGTGCTCTTACAAATAGACACCAACGGCGAATTAACACAAAAAGGGCTTATTACACACGCAGCAACCGATAATGAAAAAACTACAGATTGCAAAATCTTAGATAGTGAGATTTTTATTGGCACCCAATTGGAATACCTCGCAGAAGATTTTCTTGAAGAAAGTGCACCTCATGTTCAACTTTGCGGACCTAATGATGCAGGAGGATATGGATCTGACTATTGTGACATACTCCCTATCAATGAATTGCATAATTATGTTGGCGATTTAGCAGCAGAAGAAGTTCTCGAGATTATTGAAGCTAACCCTTCTGACCGGATTGAACAGTGCTGGCCGTCAGGACCCAGGTGGGACTTACAAGTTCAGCGTAGTCTCTTCATTAATGATTCTCTTTGGACTATGAGTTGGAACCGTCTTCAGTCCAATGGAATAAGTGACGACGATGATCTGGGACAAACTCCTGTTATCTCAATTATCCCACTTGATAACTAACTGAGTAAAACTAATGAATGCGCCTCCAAGAGGCGCATTCATATATGTCTCTCTTTCGAGAGCAAGGGTTGGGAGTTACACTATATCCGAATTTTTATTGTCGTCTTTGTTTGAACCTTCTAAGATATTTATATGAGAATTATCAAACGCATCCTCAAACTTGCTGTCATCACTGCAGTTGTGGGAGCTTTAGTATCCTGGCTCCGTAGCCGCTCTTCGGAAGAGAATGAAGATTCTGAAGAAGAAGATCTACCTTGGCCGCCAATTCACACTACTGAGCCCGACAGCGCTTCTAAAGTGGTTGAACCCAATGATGGAAGTCCAGTAGAACCAAGAGAGTGGCTTTCTTGCGATGAGAGCGGCAACTGCCCTGAATCTCACCCTATAAAAGCTAAAGACAGCAGTGGCCTTTACCATATTCCTGGCGGAAATATCTACGAACGAACAATACCGGACCGGTGTTATGCAACTATAGAAGCCGCCGAGGCTGATGGTTATCGACAGTCTCAACGATAAGTTTTCAATTCTCTAGTCAGGTAAATTAACGATGGAGCATTCTGTGACACCGTCAGTGTTGATGAGTTTCTCACCTATAGCTTGAGGTACGGGGTTCTGAGTGGAAATAACCATCAATGCACCCAAACCATCTTTACTTCGCCCTACATTCATATCAGCTATGTTTATGCCGTTTTCTCCGAGAATTGTTCCAACTTCACCAATTACTCCAGGACGGTCATCGTTTCTTAAAACAATCATATGCTCACTTGGCGGAACATCAACAGTATGATCATCCACCATCACGATTCTATGATCACCTCTCAATCCGATGACTGTTCCAGCAATTGAGTGACCTCCACCTTCTATTTTTATTGTGTTTAAATAGTCAAAAGCTGTTGTAGTGTTTCTAGATTCGATAACTACTCCTTGTTCTTTTGCCACGTTAAGTGCATTTACAAACGAAACTGCCTGTTCTTGACTAGCTAAAAGACCTTTTACTGCCGAAAGTTCAGTAATCTTATTGTCATAGCCGCCTATCTCTCCGGCGAATTCTATTTTAATAGCCCTGGGAAGTGTTTGACATAGGCCAGCGAATAATGCACCTAGCTTTTCGGCTAATGGAAGAAATGGTCGAACAGTTTCAGTAGCATCAGATGCAGAGACATTCACTGCGAACGGAACAAACCTCCCTTGTAAAGCTAAGTCAACCTGTTCGGCTATCGTAATGCCTGCTTTCTCTTGAGCTTCTTTAGTGCTAGCGCCTAGATGTGGGGTAACAACGACGTTGGGGTGTCCGAAAAGAGGTGACTTAGTTGTAGGTTCGGTTTCAAATACATCCAAAGCAGCACCGGCGACCTGCCCAGACCTAATGGCTGTATCAAGGTCTGACTCATTTATGATCCCGCCTCTAGCAACATTTACTATCCGAAGGTTAGGTTTTGCGTACGCTAGTGTTTCCTTTGAAATAAGGTCTACAGTTTCAGGTGTCTTTGCAACATGTATAGTCACGAAGTCAGAAATTTCCATTAGTTCTTTTAAAGTTAGAAGATCAACGGAGAGTTGCTTTGCCCTTTCCGGTTCCACAAAAGGGTCATAAGCAACTAACTTCATTCCAAATGAAAGAGCACGTTGTGCTACAAGTTTCCCTATTCGTCCTAGTCCAATAATGCCAAGTGTTTTGTCTGCAAGTTCAACCCCAGTCCATTTGCTTCTTTCCCATCTACCATTTCGGAGTGCTTCATCAGCTGGTGGAATATTTCGTGCTTGGCTGAGGAGTAACGCCATAGTATGTTCTGCAGCTGAGAGGATGTTTGACTTTGGAGCATTGACTACCATAACTCCTTGGTCGGTAGCTGCTTCTACGTCGACATTATCTAACCCGATTCCAGCTCTCCCTACGACTAGAAGATCTTTTCCTTTGGAAATTATTTCTTTCGTAATTGTTGTGGCTGACCGAACAATAACTGCGTGAGCTGTTTCAATTGCCTTTATTAGTTCTGCTTCAGAAAGGTCGAGTTGAATATCTACTTCGTAACCTGAATTCTCCAAAAGCTCTATTCCAGATTGTGCTATTTTCTCGGTAACAAGAACTCGAAACATGTATCTAATCTAGATCTTCTTTGCGCAGAAACGAACGCATAACTAAAAGTATAGATCTATTTAACAGGTAGCGAATCTAACTCGGGGCGCTAATATCAAACTATTAGAAGAAGGGATAACTGTGACTGATTTAGATTTCAAAGGCTTTGATTGTGATCATCATTATTATGAAGCCGAAGATGCCTTCACTCGCCATTTGGATCCCCTCATGGCCACAAGGGCAATGCAATGGGTTTCGGTGAATGAGAAAAAACGGCTTATGGTAGGAGGTCAGATCAACCGATTTATTCCAAATCCAACTTTTGACCCGGTAGCAAAACCCGGTTGTCTAGACGATTATTTTCGAGGGAAAATTTCAGTAACCGATATTCGAGATGCTTTTGGTGAGTTAGAACCGATTTCGGCAAGGCCTGAATATCGAAATAAAGATTCGAGAATTGCATTACTTGATGAGCAAAGATTGGAAGGTTGCTTCCTTTTCCCAACTTTAGGTGTGGGGATGGAGTCAGCGTTAGAACAAGATTTACCAGCTTTGCAGGCTGCGTTTACTGCCTTTAATAGATGGCTGGCCGAAGACTGGGGATTCAGCTACCAAGAACGTTTATTTGGGGCAGCTTATATAACTCTTTCGAATGTGAATCACGCAATTAGCGAACTTGAATTTGCGCTTGATAACGATGCCCGCTTGATTAATCTTCGAGCATCGGCCGTGACCACAGCAGAAGGCCAAAAAAATCCGGGAGATCCTTGTTTTGATGATTTCTGGGAACGAGTCAACAACTCTGGCATAACTGTAGCTTTTCATGCTGGTGATGCTGCATACAATTTTCTCTTCGGCCACTGGGGTTTATCAACAGAATTTGAGGCTTTCCGGTATGACCCGCTGAAGCGGTTGCTTAACTACTCAAATATTGCTGACACAGTAGCGGCACTTATCAGTAGCGGACTTTTTAGTCGGTTCCCGAACATCCGAGTGTGCACAATTGAAAACGGGTCTGATTGGGTTAGTGGACTCATAAAAAGATTTTCTAAAGCGTATAAGCAAGCTAGCTATGCATTTGCGGAAAACCCTATTGAGACATTCCAGAAACATATCTGGGTTGCGCCGTACTATGAAGATGACCTAGCTGAACTTAGGGAGTTAATTGGAGTTGAACATATTCTGTTCGGATCTGACTACCCCCATGCAGAAGGTCTAGCTGTTCCTATGGACTTCGCAAATGATTTGCATGGGTTTTCAGACGAGGAAATCAAGAAAATTATGAGCAGTAACGGCAAACAGCTCATTACTCCTAGCCGGTAAGTCTAAATGGCGTTGCACGACGATGTGGCTTTAAAGAGCCTTGGTGATGGGTTCTTCTCAGTTAATATAGTTGACAATTATTGGATTATCGCAGGCCCTAATGGAGGGTATTTAGGTGCGATACTCGCAGCTGCTGGCGATATTCATCTATCTGGAAATGGGCGTCAGCTACGTAGCATCACTTTGCATTTTTTAAAGCCACCAACAATTGGAGAGGTGAAAGTACATGTTCAAACTCTACGAAGTGGAAAATCAGTAGATTTTCTACGATTAGAGATGGAACAAAACGAAGTTCCTGTTCTAATCGCAACGGGAGTTTGGGCTTTAGGAAGCGAAATACTTAACCAACCAAGATTACTAATGCCAAATGTTCCCGACCCTTATTCATGTCCTCCAGCAATACGTTTAACTGAGACGCCTACTCGACTTCATGAACAGTGGGACATACGCTCTGTGCAGACAGATATCAGCGGAGGGGGCAAGCATGCTGATGAGACTGTAGGCCCAGAGTTGACTTGGTGGATTCGACCTATTGAAACGACTCCCATGTCCTCACCATTAGTTGTTGCAATGTCTGATGCTCTTCCCCCACCTATTTTCGTTTCCTCCCCTGAACTTAGACTTGTACCCACGATTGATCTAACAGTCCATATTCGCACTGATTTAAATTCCCTTGTCTGGGATTCTGATTCTTGGGTTCTTGCTAAATTCTCAACAAAGCACGCCTCGGAAGGTTTCTTAGAAGAAGACGGATTCTTATGGGATCAAAATGGTTATTTGTTGGGAATGAGTCGCCAGTTAGCAATAGCGCGTTAACAAAAGTTACTGGATAGATACTTTTACGATGGTATCTGGTGATTGAAAATCAAAGATCTGCGAAAAGAACGAGTATTCAGCTTCTAATGCAGCAATGATATTCTCTGCTTTTCTGAACCCATGCCCCTCTCCTTCAAATAATAGATACGAGTGCCTGATACCATTTTCTTTTAACGAATCCACTACTAGTTCAGCTTGATTTGGTGGGACTACCGCATCTTCAGAGCCTTGCAAAATAATCATAGGGCTCGTGAATTTTTCTGTGTGGTTTATAGGTGACCTATTAAAGTATTTTTCTTTTTGCTGGGGATATTCGCCTATAAGTCGGTCGAGATATCTCGATTCAAATTTATGAGTGTCCCTAGCTAAGATTTCTAAATCTGCTACTCCATATCTACTAGCTCCAGCTGAGAAATCTTGATAGAAAGCTAAAGCAGCAAGAACTGTGAACCCTCCAGCGCTTCCACCTTTTATAGCTATCTTTTCTGGATTTACTATCCCTTCGCTAATAAGGTAACGGGCTGCTGCCACACAATCTGCCACATCTACTTCCCCCCATTGCCCATTGAGGTCTTCCATAAACTTACGGCCATAGCCGGTGCTACCCCGGTAATCAACATCGGCTACTGCCCAACCCCGGCTGGTCCAATAGCGTAAAGCCATAGACAATTCATTCCGTGATGAACCAGTTGGCCCACCATGGGCTAGTACCAATAACGGCGGTTTATCTTTAGGTGGACCCTTTACCAAAGGATGAGCTGGGCTGTAGAACCGAACATACGCATAATTATCGTCAAGCGTAGGAAAACGAAGCAACCTAGGTGGCGTAAAGTATCCATCATCAAGAAGGTGAGGTTTTGGGCTTTGGATGATCTCCTCAAGCTCTGAAAATTTAACTATCGAAGGACCTGTTTTATGATTTGCTGCAAGAACAATTGTTTCATCATCAGCGTTCAGTCTTAATTGATGGATAACTGACCATTGAATCTTTTTTGTTCCCAAGCTTGTTGCTATCGAAGTCGATCCATTCGGTTCGGTGATTGCAGCAACAGCGGTTCCATCTGACCTGATAGCGTACCTTGATTGATCTAGAACCCATAAAGGCCTGGAGATATCGAACTCTCCTCCGATAACTAAATCATTTTTTTGATCATTAAATCTGTAAAGATTAGACCAACCTGAGCGATCACTGAGGTAGAAGAGTTCAGTTGATGGCGACCATTCAGGTTGAGAAATTGACTCGGTTTCACCACCGGCGATTTTTTTTCCTTTTATAACTTTCCCGTCATTTAATTGACCAACCCAAAGCTCAGTTCCCCACCAAGGCATCGAAGGGTGATTCCATTGAACCCAGGCGAGGAATTCTCCGTCTGGAGATGGGCGTGGGAATGCATAAAAGTCCGCGCCGGCGACAAGTTCAAAAATATTCATACTTCCATCTGTTGCTATTGCTACTAATTGATTATCTGGCTCTATTGGGAAATCCTCACGTAGATAGTGGATCTCTCGTACGCAAATACACCATAAGCCATCCGGAGTAATGCGACCATCAGCAAACCGCCATTCTTCCCCATCTGGGGGTTCCGGAGTGAGAATAACAGGAGGGCTGCCTTCACTTTTTTTTCTGACTCTTTGATCGTCAAATTCTACATAGAATAAAGATGAACGATGAGTCCACCATGCTCCACCACCGTATTCGTGAACTCGTGATCGAACATTGGAACCTTCTGGCGTTATTTCTTTTGGAGTTTCACCATTCTTTTGAGAAATTATAGCAACGCGACCGCCTTCGTCAGGTCTAGATTCAGACCACCAAATATTTGAATTATCAGTTTTAATCTCGGTGATGCTTGCGACACCTTCAACTAATGAAGAAGCAGTAATTGGAGAATCCCAACTTCCATAAGGCTTCATATATTTAGCCTCCATAATGTTAAGAAAGTAGGTTTGCTATACGTTCAATTCCTTCAGTCAAATCTTCATCACTTAAAGCAAAGGAAAGCCTTGCGTAACCTGGAGACCCAAAGGCTTCACCGGGGACAACTGCGACATGTATCTCATCTAAAAAAATCTGCGCGAGGTCAACAGTGCTTTCAACTATCTTTCCAGCTACTTTTGCGCCCAAAATATCTTTAAAATTTGGAAACGCGTAGAATGCCCCTTGTGGCTCGATCAATGAAACGCCATCTATTCCTTTGAGCATCGTAAACATTAGTTCTCTTCTTCTGTCGAATGCCACTCTCATCTCTTCAACTGCTTCTAAAGAGCCAGATATAGCAGCGATAGCAGCTTTTTGACTGATATTTGCAACATTAGATGTTTGGTGCGATTGAAGAGTTGAAGAGGCTTTCGCTATGTCCTTTGGCGCTATTATCCAACCAACTCTCCATCCGGTCATAGCAAAAGTTTTAGCTACCCCATTTAATATCACTGTTTTATCTGCACATTCTGGAACGAGTTGAGGTAATGAGTAGTGAGTATTTGAGCCATAGACTAAGTGCTCATAGATCTCATCAGTAATTATCCAAATATTATTCGCTGATGCCCATTCCCCAATAGCTTCTATCTCCTCTTTCGGGTAGACAGCGCCAGTTGGGTTGGATGGCGAAACAAAAATAAGAGCTTTGGTTCTTTCCGTAAGCGAAGCATTTAATTGGTCTACTGAAACACGAAACCCTGTTTCTTCTGATGTTGGGAGGACAGTGGTCGTAGCGCCTGCAAGGGCTATTGGCTCTGGGTATGTCGTCCAATACGGTGAAGGAAGAAGAACTTCATCTCCTGCATTGAGAAGAACTTGCATGCAATTATAAACAGCGTGCTTTCCACCGTTTGTAATGACTACTTGGTCGGGTGAAATTTGCACTCCAGAGTCACGGAGAGTCTTTTCTGCTATAGCTTCTTTCAGTTCTGGCAAACCTCCTGCTGGACTATAACGGTGACTTGATACTTCTGAGCAAGCTTTAATCGCTGCTTCAACAATATGTGGCGGAGTTGGAAAATCTGGTTCTCCAGCCCCGAACCCAATTACGGGAGCGCCCGCAGCTTTAAGTTCCTTTGCTTTCGAAGTGACAGCCAAGGTTGCTGATGGAGCTATAGCTCCAACTCTTTTCGAAATCCGAGACTTTTCTGACACTAATTCCTCCTACTAGGACTAACTTCAATGATGGCTCAATTACATAAAGATTACAGATTATTTAATTTCTATCTGCCTTCGCCACTTAACGTCTTGAAAAGAGTAGTTTTTTTATGTGGCTTTAGTTGAAAACTTTACAATACCTAAGAATTTACTTCCCTCTGATGGGCGCTTTGGAAGTGGCCCTTCTCTGGTCCGACCTGATGCAGTTGATGCATTGGCTGAGCTATCTAAAACATATTTAGGAACCAGCCATCGACAAGACCCAGTGAAAAATATGGTTGGGCGACTTCGGAACGGGCTAAGTCAACTTTTTTCTCTCCCTGAAGATTGGGAAATTATTCTCGGAAATGGTGGGAGTACTCTTTTCTGGGATGCAGCAACTTTTGGTTTAATTGAAGATTTAAGTCAACACTTAGTCTTCGGTGAATTCTCATCTAAGTTCGCGCAAGCAGTAACTCAAGCTCCTCATCTGGGGAATCCAGAAATTATAGAATCAAAAACTGGCAGCGCACCCTCTATGGAGCTATCAAATGCTGATACCTATGCTCTAACCCATAATGAAACCTCCACAGGAGTATCAATTCCGATTACTCGCCTAACATCAGAAACAGATGCTCTAGTACTTGTTGATGCTACTTCTGCAGCTGGGGGTATTAAGTGGGAACCTTCAGAGACTGATTGCTACTATTTCGCTCCACAAAAATGCTTTGGGAGTGATGGGGGTTTATGGATAGCTGCATGCTCCCCAGCTGCTGTGAACAGAATACAAAAAATCTCTTCATCGAACCGTTGGGTACCGGCAGGTTTGGATCTAAATATTGCACTGGAAAATAGTCGAAAAAACCAGACATACAATACGCCAGCTTTGGCAACTATTTTTCTTACAGTTCATCAAATTGAATGGATGAATGAGAATGGCGGCTTGGAATGGTCTACTGAACGTTCTAAACGTTCTTCATCACATATTTATAACTGGGCTGAACAGCACGAGCATGCACAACCGTTCGTAAATCAAATTGAACTTCGAAGCCCAGTTGTCACAACCATTGACCTCTCACACGAGATTAACGCCGACACGGTAATTGATATTTGTCAACAAAATGGAATTCTTGATATTGCTGGCTACAGGAAACTCGGTCGTAACCAACTTCGTATTGCTACATTCCCGGCAATTGAACTTGATGACATCCATGCGTTAACTAAAAGCCTTGACTACGTGATAGGGCATCTACTCTGAATACCACTGGAAAATTACTCGTTGCTAGCCCACTAATGGGGGACGGAAATTTCGAGCGTGCTGTTGTATTTATGATAAAGCACAGCAACGAAGGATCCGTCGGACTGGTTTTAAATCAACCCACCCATCATCATCTCAGTTCACTTATCCCAGAATGGGAAGGTCAAATTTTTGAGGACTCCACAGTATTTCGTGGGGGGCCAGTTGAACTAGACTCGTCCTTAGGTTTAGGACGTTTTGTTGGCGACCTTAATGATAATCAAACATTTATCATTGCTAATGTCGGGGTCATTGATCTAGCCCTACCTCCCCAAGAGATTCCAGAAAACCTTGTTAATTTTCGACCTTATATAGGCTTTTCTGGTTGGAGCCCTATGCAACTAGAAGCAGAGTTAGCTGCAAATGCATGGTTTGTTGTGGATGCAGACCCTCAAGATATCTTTAGAGAAGAAACTGAAGATCTCTGGTCTTTGGTTCTCCGAAGACAAAAGGGACCTATGAGTTGGCTCTCAAATTACCCGCCTGACCCACGGGTTAATTAACACATATTTCCAGACAATACTTACTTTCGTATTCCTTTAGGGAATTTACCTAATGTATGTGCATGTACAGACCCTGCAAGTGAAACATCAATCAAACCCGAGGTTCCTGTCGCCCATAAACCCATCGTAAAAATAGCGGCAGTGGTGCCAGTAATAGGATCAGCGATTGCATCCCCAATAAACCAAAGCGAGTCATCTACTGACGCTAGAAGACTTCCCGCAGCTGCAGCATCATCACCAAATCCAATTCGTATGGGATTTTTCTTACGCCCATATCCAGTAATTGAGCACCAGATAGCTCCTCGTTGAACTTCTTCCTCAGCAAATAAGCCTAGACTTTCAAGCGCTCTCGGTCTTGAACTTTCTAAAATTATGTCTGCTTCACGCACAATTTTTTTTAATTGACGAATACCCTCTGGAGACTGGAAATCAACTTCTACTAATTCTTTTCCATTATTTAATCGATTATAGAATGGGGCTTTCGTCTTTTGGCCCCTATCGGGTCGACGCAATGACTCAACTTTATATACTTTAGCTCCAGTACGTGAAAGGTACCATCCGCAAAGTGGCCCAGCCCACATGCTTGTTAAATCAACAACAACTGGCCTTTCAAGTAAACGACCTTGCTGCTTTAAATCGCTCAGTAAATTATTCTGGTGATCTACTTCTCCAACTATTGAGACGGCCATACCAAGAAGTTCTGCTCGCTCTATTAAGTCTTGAGCGATTTTACTTGAAACTTTCTTATCGATAGTTTCCCAACTTACTTCTTCAGGTGCTACTTCAAGCCAAGCAGGGATCGTTAAAAAATCTTCTTCTCTGGGGAGATTAATTGCGATAGTTCTATCTTTTGCCTTGACTAAACGACATGAGCCTCCAGCAGAGGTAGCCCCCCATCCTTGATGCCCAAGTAGTGGCGCTCGTTCAACGATTAAGGAAAGTCCACTGGGACCCCCTATAGGTCCGCCCAGCATCCCAGATAGTTTATTTAACAACAAAACACTTGCTTCGAAACGGTGAAGCCAGCGCAAATCAAGATTTGCGAGAATTACATTTGGCGGCCCGACAAGGTTTGATAATGATTGCGTTGGCCACACCGGCCAAGTCTTATTGACTTCACTTAAACTGAGCAGACTTTCCTCATCAGTAAAACCAGTTGGGAAGTGGCATAATAACTCACTAATATGCTTATAAGCGACAGATATTGGGCTGTCTAAGTCATCCTTGAACATTCCAATAGCCTAGATGAAGCGTTAACATTGGCGGTAACCCCTCTTGTACGAAATGATAGAGGAAACATAATGGAGGTATCTCGTGGAAATTAAAGCAGGAAGTCGACTAAAAAGCGCTGTCTGTAATACAGAAGTGATTGCTGTGAAAGCGCCGGGAACAGATATGGATATTAGATGTGGAGGGGTACCTATGATTGACCCTTCCGAAACTGCTGTTGCTGGGCAAACACCTGATGCTGCAGCAGCAGATGGCACTCAAATGGGAAAGCGGTATGTTGATGAAGATGAAACCGTTGAGTTGTTATGCACCAAACCTGGCGATGGCTCATTAGGAATTGGGAATGCACTGTTAGCCATCAAAGAAAGCAAACCATTACCTGCGTCTGATTGAGGACTTAGATCTATGAACTTAATGATGTTGCTTGAAATGGCGTCAAGTGCCTTCGGAGATCGCGTTGCTATTGGCAGCCATGATGGGTCTGGGATTACCTATCAGGATCTCTATAACAGATCTGGCAGGGCAAGTGAATTACTAAGCCAGCACGGTAGCGAACACGTTTCTCTTCTAGATGAATCCAGTCTTGCTCTACCCATCGCATTATTCGGATCTTCATGGGCAGGCCTACCATTTGTGCCTTTAAACTACCGTTTGGCATCAGAGGACGTCGTATCTCTTGTAGAGCGAATCAGCCCTACCTTTACAATAGGTGATGGGGAAGGTGCTGACCTTGTAATTGGAAGTGCCAATATCAACGGCGTTCACTTGACAAACCGTAGTCAATTCCTTAAAGAAACCTCGGAAGGCAACGTCCCGGACCCTGCATGGGATATGGACCCAGATGATATCGCCGTACTCTTATTTACTTCGGGTACAACAGGAGCCCCCAAAGCTGCCGTACTAAGACAATCTCATCTTGTTTCTTACATCCTCGGATCTGTTGAGTTCATGGGAGCTGCAGAAAACGAGGCGACCCTTGTATCAGTTCCTCCGTATCATGTAGCAGGTATCGCAGCTATGTGTAGTTCAATCTATGCTGGAAGACGTATTGTTCAATTACCTTCCTTTGATGCCAATGAGTGGGTAACTACTGTCATAAAAGAAGAAATCACCCATGCAATGGTCGTGCCAACAATGCTGGTCCGAGTCGTAGAAGAATTAGAGAGAAACCCGTCGCTAGAGCTTCCTACTTTAAAGGCCCTCTCCTATGGTGGCGGCAAAATGCCAAAACCAGTCATAGAGAAAGCCCTTGAACTGTTGCCAAATACAAACTTTGTCAATGCATATGGCCTCACCGAAACTAGTTCAACTATCTCTGTTCTAGGACCCGATGATCACCGAGCCGCCTTCGAAAGTTCAGACCCTAAAGTAAAAGCAAGGCTTGCCTCTGCCGGGAAACCCTTACCCACCCTTGAAGTCTCAATTCGAGATGATAATGGGAACGAAGTAGCTTCAGGAATCAGTGGAGAAATTTGGGTAAGAGGTGAGCAAGTTTCTGGAGAATATCTTGGACACGGCAATAGGTTAACTGACGAAGGGTGGTTCCCGACCAATGATGGTGGTTCACTTGATTCTGACGGCTACTTATTTGTTGAAGGAAGGATTGACGACATAATTATCAGAGGTGGTGAAAATATTTCACCTGGAGAAATTGAAGATGTCCTCCTACAACATCATAATATCCGCGATGCTGCAGCAATCGGAATGCCGGATACTGAATGGGGAGAGATTATCGTTGCCCTGATTGTCCTTTCAGATAATCACTCTTTTGAAGAAACGGAGATATTAAACTTCACTAAAGAGCACCTTCGCTCATCTCGAACACCTGATAAAATATTTGTGTTGGATGAACTCCCATACAATGAAACCGGCAAGTTGCTCAGACGAGTTTTGAAAGAACAACTCTCTAAACAAATAAGTCCAAAGGATTAAATGGTGAGTGACGTCCTTGTCCTCACATTCTTAAAAGCTTTTGATTACGTATCTAACCGATTTGTTTCCGACGATATTTTCGAACGAAATCAAAAAGCATTATTTATTGATCTTGAATCAGTTAATTTTAATGACCACTTAGATGAATTAAGAGAATTCTCTAGGTTGGTATCTCGACTAAATCTTGTCATCGTCGGCCTTCTTGAAAGACCTTCTCCTCCAACGGTATCTAGTAGCTTATTCTCTGGCTTTGATTTAGTGATAACCTGCTCTCAAGATCATCGCATAGCCGTCACCGTTAATGACCTTGATAACGCCATACGAGACCTTTCTTCTGAGGTTGAGAAAAACCCGTATGCTGCAATTATTTTGGCCCAATTGCTTAGACAAGAAGCTTTTAATGACGTGAGTAAGGGGCTTATCCTTGAATCGCTAACTTACGCTATGTTGCAAAGCGGCGATGAATTCAAATCTTGGTTAAGTGAAAGAGGTGAATTATCGCAACCTCCTGATGAGGTTCCTGTCGTTGAGTCACACCGTATTGGGAATACATTAAGTATTTTTTTGAATCGGCCCAATAGGGCTAACGCCTTTTCCTCGACCATGAGAGATGCTCTATATGAAACTTTGCAAACAGCAATTTCTGATAAGACTATCGAATCTATTTCTTTACGCGGAAACGGGTCATCCTTTTGTTCTGGCGGCGAACTAGCTGAATTTGGATCAGTTTCATCTCCACCCGACGGGCATTTAGTTCGTCTTGCACGAAGTCCGAGTATGTCTGTTCATCAACTATGTACGAGAATGACTGCCTACCTTCATGGAACGTGCGCAGGTGCCGGAATTGAGATTCCGGCATTCGCATCCAAAGTCATAGTTGATGAAACTGTAAGTATTTTTCTACCTGAAGTTTCAATGGGTTTGATACCTGGAGCAGGAGGAACAGTAAGTATCCCGAGGAGAATCGGTCGACACAAAACTTTGTACCTTGCGCTTTCCGGGAAAAGCATTGGCCCTGAAATTGCATTTCAATGGGGACTAGTTGACGATGTTATTAGCCCTGAATAGTTGAACCTAAGCTAATTAAGCATTTCGATGATTGTGACATTAGCTTGCCCGCCACCTTCACACATCGTTTGTAGACCAAAACGCCCGCCTGAACGCTCTAACTCGTTAAGCAAAGTAGTCATCAATCTACCTCCAGTGCAACCAAGTGGATGCCCAAGGGCTATTGCCCCCCCATTAACGTTTACCTTTTCATGAGGTATGCCGTGTTCTCTCATCCACACAAGAGGAACAGGTGCAAATGCTTCGTTACATTCAAACAAATCTATATCATCAACGGACATTCCAGTTTTTGAAAAGGCATATTCTGTCGCAGGTATCGGACCTGTCAACATATAAATTGGGTCGTCACCGCGCACACTCATGTGGTGGATTCTAGCTCTTGGTTTTAGCCCATGTTCTTTGACTGCTTCTTCACCTGCAATTAACAGGGCGACGGCACCATCTGAAATTTGACTCGCAACTGCAGCAGTAATTACGCCACCTTCTTCTAGAGTTGACAACTGAGCCATTTTCTCAAGCGTCGTCCCTCTTCGGACTCCTTCATCTTGAGTTATCTCCCCATAAGGAAGTATTTCTTTATCAAAACGACCTTCATCTTGAGCCTTAGCTGCGCGTTCATGAGACTCTAAGGCAAATTCCTCCAACTGTTGCCTACTTAAATTCCATTTCTTTGCGATCAATTCAGCGCCACGAAATTGTGACACTTCCTGCGTACCATAACGCTCGATCCAACCCTTTGAGGTCGTGTATGGATCTTCTATTTCAGGGTGTCCTATAGCTTCATGGCCCATAACATCCATTGCTGAACCTATTGGTATAAGACTCATATTCTGGATTCCGCCGGCTACAACCATGTCTTGAAC
This sequence comes from Acidimicrobiales bacterium, assembly GCA_013912105.1. GTDB lineage: Bacteria > Actinomycetota > Acidimicrobiia > Acidimicrobiales > UBA8592 > UBA8592. The sequence goes on from JACERY010000001.1 coordinate 33,038, forward strand.
TCCAGACATTACCCCCATCGCAGCGAAACTTACTGCCTGTTGACCTGACCCACATTGACGGTCAACTGTAACTCCAGGAATAGACTCTGGCATTCCCGCAGCAAGCCACGCAGTTCTAGCAATATCCCCAGCTTGGGGACCCATATTATCCAAGCATCCCATAATCACATCGTCAACAGCTGATGGGTCTATCCCAGTTCTTTCAACAAGGCCTTGTATAACGTGAGCGCCTAAATCTGCTGGATGCTCTTCAGAAAGACCTCCACCTCTTCGCCCTACTGGTGTTCTCACAGCATCAACAATGTATGCCTCGCCCATTTGATTTCCTTTCAGTTCTTCAATCCTTCTTGGGCATTTACTTTAGCGTCACAGGTGGATCTATTCACACTAGGGAATATTTTCTTGCAGAATCAATCAGTAGATTTTGGTTCTTTTGCTAACCCGAGAACTCGCTCTCCAATGATATTTCGCTGGATCTCATTGCTGCCTCCATAAATTGTATGGGCACGACTATATAGAAACGTTCTTTGTTCCTTATCAAGGGAATAGTCCACTCCACCGTCGCCGACGTAACCATTCATTGCAATCATGGATGATGTGCCTTTCACTAGCATCCACAACTCTCCAAGTTCTCTATGCCAAGTTGCCCAGTAAAGCTTTCCGATACTTTGCTCAGCTCCTGGAACGCCATCGGCAGCTAGTGCAGTAAGCATACGCAGTTGGTTATATCTAAGGACCTCCAAGCCTATGTATGACTCTGTTATCTTCTGCCGCACTATCGGGTCGTCCCATTTACCATTAGCTTTAGCGGCATCAATTAATTCATCTAATTCCTGGCGAAAGCTAATCTGCTGGCCAAGAGTTGATGCGCCCCGCTCAAAAGAAAGTGTTCCCATAGCTACTTTCCACCCATTACCTTCTCCGCCAACTACAAGGTCACTACTAGTTTTTGCGTCATCAAAAAATGTTTCGTTAAATTCAGCGCCGCCAGTTATCTGGATAATCGGTCGGATACTAACACCATCTTGTTTCATTGGAACCAACAAGTACGATAAGCCCCGATGTTTTTCTGATCCCTTTTCGGTTCTCGCTACAACAAAAATCCAGTCCGAGTATTGAGCTAATGATGTCCAGACCTTTTGCCCATTAATCACCCAATTATTATCAATTAATTCAGCTCGTGTATTGACATTTGAGAGGTCCGAACCAGCATCTGGCTCACTGTACCCTTGGCACCAGAGTTCCTTACCCTCAAGAATATTTGGTATGAAACGGTCTTGCTGTTTCTCGGATCCGAAAGCCATTAGCGTAGGCCCTAAAAGAGTTACTCCCATATTCGGAATTCGGCCTGGAGCTCTTGCCTCAACGTAGGTTTTGTGAAATAAGACCTGTTCCACAAGCGAGCATTCCCGCCCACCTATCGATTTCGGGAAATCAATACCTAGCCACCCTCCTGATGCGAGTTCCTTTTCCCACGCTATTTGCAATCTGGGGTCAACGTCTTCGTGTCCGGTTAGGCCTTTCCCTCTGAGTGAGACGAATTCTCCTTTTATATGCTCCTCAAGCCAAGTCCTCACCTCATCGATGAACTCAGTTTCAGATGTTGTATAAGTGAAATCCATTGTGATAAAAATACCTGACTTTAACCCGTTTAGGGCGTTACCGAGATTTTCTCCTTTGACGGTTTCGCTTTTCTGCCTGATCTAAAAGTTCATCTTTTAGATGCAGGTATCTTGAAAGTTTCATGCGGTCAACCTGACCCACAGCTACCGCACTAAGAACCGCACACTCTGGTTCAGCTGTATGAGTACAGTTTTTGAATCTACATAGTTGAGCTTTGGCTGAAATTTCAATAAAAACTTGGTCCAGTGCCTCTTCTGCATCCCATAATCCGACACCACGTATTCCTGGCGTATCAATTAAAGTTCCACCTGTCGGAATAATCAATAACTCACGTGCAACAGTCGTATGCCTTCCTTTTCTATCCCTGACTCTGACTTCAGAAGTTTCCTGTATTTCTTTTCCTATTAGAAGATTGACCAGCGAAGACTTGCCCGTTCCGGACTCTCCTAGAAGAACAAGCGTATGGTCTGGTGAAATCAATTCTTGTATTGCATTTACTCCGCGCCCATCAACAGCACTTGTTTCAATTATGCCTATCTTTGGGAAACCCTCAGCGATACTCTTCCAGTCCTCGGGAATCCCCAAATCTGTTTTCGTTAAGATAAGCACAGCTTCAGCTTGACTGTGTTGAGCAAGTACTAAAAATCTTTCTATTCTGGCTACATTTATTGGGCGATCAGCAGAGGAGACAATCCCAACAAAATCAATATTGCTTACCATTACCTGCGCCCGTTCTAACTCGGCTGGGTCACGCCGCACAATGGATGAATAGCGGGGAAGCACTTTCTCTACGAGAAAACCCATATCTGGATCTTCAATGATTTCTACCCAATCACCTGTCGCTGGAGCTATACCTGCAGAAGTTCGTTGGCTATCAGAAAAAGCGCGTATCTCTCCTTTTTCACTAGTTATATCGACTTCTCCACGGTCTACACGTCGAACCCTCCCGAGGAAACCAGAGCTTAAATCAACCTTTTGCTTGTCCAAATAGTTGTTCCATCCGAGATGATGAAGGTCTGTCATGGTTTCATAATGTCATTAGTTATCGTGAAGTTCTTCGTTTAAACCTTGCCAACTAGAATTTTCTCCGCGCATAAGAGTCTCAACTGCCCCACTAACTGAGTTGCGGCGAAATAGAAGATTGTCGATGCCGGAAAGTAATTTAGCTTTAATTGTCTGTCCATCTGGTGTTTCGACCAGTGTCCCAGCAGTGACATACAAACCAGCTTCTACTACACAGTTATTTCCTAAAGAAATCCCAATTCCTGCTTCAGCTCCAATTAAACAATTCTCGCCAACAGATATCACCTCTGAGCCACCCCCAGAAAGGGTTCCCATTATTGAAGCACCGCCTCCGATATCAGAACCGTTGCCTACAAGAACACCTGCAGAAATTCTTCCTTCTACCATTGACGAACCAAGTGTTCCAGCATTGAAGTTGCAGAAGCCCTCATGCATAACTGTGGTCCCATCAGCTAAATGAGCGCCCAATCGAACTCTGTTAGCATCTGCAATCCTTACACCCGTAGGCACAACATAATCGGTCATACGAGGGAACTTATCTACCCCGTGAATAAAAATATTCATCCCATCTGCTAGTAACTGAATTCGTTTCATTTCAAAATCTTCTGCTTTAAATGGGCCAAGATTAGTCCAAACACAATTCGTTAATTTCCCGAAAATTCCAGTTAAATCAATTCCATGAGGTTTTACTAGCCGAGTAGATAAGAGATGCAAACGAAGATAAGTGTCAATTGCATCTACTGGAGCGTCATTGCGATCAGCGATAAAACTGACCACAGCAATTTTTTTACCTCCAGGTGCATTTGGATTAGAAATAGCTCTTGCTATTGCACTAACTAGATCAGCCGACGTTTCTGGGAAATCCTGATTTTTTTCTACTTCCCGAAGAGTCTCTGCAATTTCTTCTAAATTATTGAGTTCCATTTCATAAGTTCCTGTCTGCCCATCCCAACCAATATTGGAGGCGAGAAGAGCACAAATAAAAGGTTCTGTTTGGCTCTGAGGGGAAGGAAAAAATACATCAAGGATCTCGCCGCTATCACTCTTTGTCGCTAAACCAATTCCAAATGCAAATGGTTGTCTGTAGTTCTTAATGCTTGCTTCAAGCAATTCTTGTTTCTTTTGAATTTGTTCAAGAGTTTGGATTTCTGTCATAGCACAGACGTTAGCCGCTAAATTCAACATCTTGACCCTTTGGGCTACCGTTATCTGGTGCGCTCGAAAAGATACAGGCTTAGACAAGGACAATTCGTTAACTCTGCACCACCAGAATTAATGTTTGTTTTGGGAGCTATCTCACAATATTTAGGTGCTGCGCTTGCCTTTAGCCTTTTTACTGAGTTGGGTGTGAGTATGGTTGCTTTCCTTCGTGTTACCGGAGCAGCGATCATCATAATTACTTTAAAGCGCTCTTGGAAACGGTCTTTCGTTGAAATAGACATTTATTGGACTGCCGCATTTGGAATCGTCTTGGCAGCTATGAATCTGTGTTTCTATCTTGCTATTGATACGCTGCCACTCGGAAATGCTGTTGCGATAGAGTTTCTTGGCCCAATTGCTGTAGCCGCTGCGGGTCAACGTTCTTTGAGAAATATCTTGTCTTTAGCAATAGCTGCTTTTGGTGTTCTGCTGCTAACAGAAGTCACACCTGATGGGACATTAACTGGTGTTTTATTTGCTTTATTAGCTGGCGCTTTGTGGGCGTTCTATATCATTCTCGGAAGCAAGGTAGCTGTAAGCGGAGCACATTTAGATGGGCTTGGTATCGGAATGCTAATTGGGGGGCTAGCAATATCTCCGACTGCAGTCGGGTCATTAGACAACCTTCTGGATTATCCAACTTTGGCATTGCTTGCCCTTCTAACCGGATTTCTAGCTAATGTGATTCCATATGGGATAGACCAGTTAGTTTTTCTAAGAATCTCCCAATCTAGATTTGCTTTCTTACAATCCTTACTTCCCGCAACAGCTATGTGTATCGGTATGGCTGCTTTGCAACAGCGGCCTTCCTTAGAAGAATTATTCGGAATTACTTTAATAATTTTTGCTATCGCGTTAAGAACTCGTGAAGAAATTTAATTTTCAAGACTGAGAACCCAGCGCGCTTGTTTTGCTAACGCTTCATCAATCATTTTCCCATCAAAAACGACAGACGCTGACCCATGTAAGACAGCTTCCTCATAGGTAGCAAGTAATTCTTTCGCTTTTTTAATTTCTTCACCGGATGGCGAAAAGGAAGTGTTCGCAAGAGCTACCTGCGAGGGATGTATGCATAACTTCCCAGCAAAACCCAATGACCTAGCTTTTCCAGCTTCATTTACAAACCTTTCAGTATCAGTAAAATCTGACACTATTTGATCATAAACTGGAACTTCGTTCAATCTTGCGGCTATTCCCATTTGTGTTCTGGCAAAAAGAACTTCTTCGTTACTAACTGTTCTTATCCCTCCAAGGTCGGCCACGTAGTCTTCCGCACCAAAGTAAGCCCCCATGACTGAACTTGCAGCTAAAATTTCTGAGGCAGATACCAAACCTTTTACGGTTTCAATACCAACTATTATTTTGTTAGAAAGCGGCGAAGTGGCAAGTAGCGCTTCAGCTTTCTGCAATTCTGGAATCTGGCTGATTTTAGGGATTATGACCCCATCTATCTCGAAGTCAGTTACAGATAGGTCAGACTCAAAATATTTTGATGAAACTGGATTAACTCGCGCAAAAACTAAAAATTGCTCGTTCTTAAATTCAGCTGAGAATTTCTTGAGATTTTCCCGCGCTATATCCTTCTGAGAGTCTGGAACTGCATCTTCTAGATCAATAATTGCTGCATCAGGTTGTATTTTGGGAAATTTCTGAAGAAGCTCTCCTTTATTTCCAGGCGCAAATAGCAAACTCCGTATTTGTTGCATCATTGAAGCTCCTTCAGTTCTACAAAATAGTCTAACGCTTCAGGGTTTGCTAACGCCTCTGTATTGCTTACTGAGCTACCTTCTGCGACAGCCTTAACTGCAAGTTCAGATAATTTTCCACTTCTAGTTCTTGGCAAGTCGGGAACCGAAATAATAAGGGAAGGGACGTGTCTCGGAGAAGCCTGTTCTCGAAGAGAGCTTTTAATTTTTCTTTTTAATTCTTCGTCTAAAGTAGCCGATTCTGAAACAATTACGAAAAGAACAATTCTGTTATCACCTTCCCATTCTTGTGAGATGACTACGCTTTCGCTAATTTCCGAAAAGGAATCAACAATATTATAAATTTCTGCCGTACCTATTCTGACTCCCCCCGGATTTAACGTAGTATCAGATCTTCCGTGGATAACCACACCATTTGTCGCAGTCCACTCTGCAAAATCACCTTGGTGCCATTTCCCTAGATACTTTTCAAAATACGCTTTGTTATACTTTTCCCCAGCCTCATCGTTTAGAAAGGATAAGGGCATTGATGGGAAAGGTGTGTTACTAACTAATTCTCCTTGTTGCCCCTTCCCCAAGGGATCCCCGTTCTCATTGAGTATCTCTATCCCCACTCCTAAAGCTGACTTTTGAATTTCTCCTCGATGGACTGGACCTGTTGGGTCCCCTCCCACTAGGCACCCACATAGATCTGTTCCTCCAGACATAGATTGCAAATGAATGTTTGTTTTAATGCTGCTATAGACATAATCAAATGCTTCGGCTGAAAGAGTGGACCCCGTAGAACAGATTGTTCTTAAACTTGATAAATCATGACTATCTACAGGTGAAATCCTAGCTTTAGAGCATGAATCTAAATATTTCGCAGAAATACCGAAAAGGGTTGTGGATGTCTGATCAACTAAATCAAAAAGGGAATACGGGGTTGGATAGAACGGGGAGCCATCATAGAGCACAACTGTTGCTTTACTTGCTAGGGCACTGGCTAACCAATTCCACATCATCCATCCTGCAGTTGTGTAGTAAAAGACTCTATCTCCGGGTTTGATATCACATTGAAGTCCGTGCTCAACTAGATGTTTGATTAAGACACCTCCGGAACGATGAACGATACATTTTGGTTTACCTGTTGTTCCGGATGAATAAAGAATGTACCAAGGATGGTTAAATTCTTGTCGGACAAACTTCACGTCCCTAGCGGTATATTGCTCGACGAAATTTCTCCAAGATAAATTATTTTCACCAATTTCTATAGGGTCTTTATCAAGATACGGGATAACAATCGTGCCCTGCAACGTCGGCAGCCCAGAGACAACGTCATGCAACCGTTCCGTGCACGAAAACCATTTTCCTCCATAGGGATATTGATCTGTTGCAAAAAGAACTTTAGGTTCAACCTGACTAAATCGATCAAGAAGTCCCTTAGACCCAAAGTCAGGTGAAGCAGAGGTAAAGATCGCTCCGATACTTACAGTTGCGATCATTATAGCTATCGTCTCAGGCCTATTTGGAAGCCAGGCAGCCACAGAGTCACCTTCTTTGACTCCCATTTCAATTAAACCCTGTTGTATTACTGACACATATCCATGAAGCTCCGCCCATGTTAATTTAAGTGTTTCGCCTGTTTCGCTGTGCCAGATAATTGCTAATGTTTCATCATTTCTTTGTAAGAGATTTTCTGCAATATTAATTTCAGAATCTGAGAAAAAAACTGTGTCCTGAAATAACTTCCCCTTGGTGATGACTTTAGATCCTTTGGTCCCGATCATGCCGAGATAGTCCCATGCGTGTGACCAAAATTCTTCTGGGTAGTCTGTACTCCAATTATGAATCGCGTCATAGTTTGGCAGCTCGTGATTAAACCTGTTTTCAGCTGTTCGAGCAAAGTCCATTAATCGCGATTCTTGCCTAGCTTTTTTAGTTGGTTCCCAAATCTGACTCACATATATATCATAGTGTTAGGCAGATCTTCAGATGCATGAAATCCAGCAAGGTAATTTAAAGTGGAGCTGAGGGGAGTCGAACCCCTGGCCTCCTCGATGCGACCGAGGCGCTCTAGCCAGCTGAGCTACAGCCCCTATTGGTTTTATAGGCTACCTAGAGAAGTACTGATCAGGGAGAATCTTTACAGGCTTTCTGTGCCAGTAGCAGCATAACCCAAGCTAGGAGCCTCAAAGGTTTCGTAATAGCTATGCTTAGCTTGATCAACCAAACGCTGGTAGTGGACGAGTGCTAGAACATACCCGAATAAAGCTGCGTCGGAGAATAGATGAAGTGCTATGAAACTTCCACCTGCGACTATCGCTAGGAGAAGCGTAAAGGTCACTAGTCCTATAAGCGAGAACAGGACTTTTCTTCGCCTAATACGTGCTTGTTCACTTGTTATTTCCATGGGATTTATCCCCTTTTGTCTCATATCGAGCGGAGGCTCGACTAACGAATGTCCTGGTTGATGCGAATATCCCCATATATTTTGATTACCTCGAAGGGGAACCACTTCTGCTCTTGCGATTCTTCTAAATCGCAATCGGCCGGAGAATTGATTACCTAGCATTGATGGAGAAGCTATACGGTTACGAAGCCAATAGACCCCTGCCCCTAACCATAGAATAGCTAACGCAATTAACAGCACCGCTCCACCAAATCCTCTCGGCTGTACTATTAAAATTTTTGCATTATTTCGTTGCTTATTGGTGGATAGTCAAAGGAATTTTTTAGAGCTTGATCTTTCTACGAAAATAGTGGCTATTGCCGATGAAAAGAAACTTTTTAACGTCGTTTATAAGGCCCAGATTTTCCACCCGTCTTCTCAATCAAGGTTATTTCAGAAATCACCATTTCTTTATCAACGCTTTTGCACATGTCGTAAATAGTTAAAGCAGCTACAGAACATGCGGTTAGCGCTTCCATTTCTACACCTGTTTGACTGATGGTAGTGACCTGCGCCTCAATAGAGATATTACTTTCATGATTACTAAAATTAATTTCGACTGTGTTGAGCATGAGCGGATGGCAAAGAGGTATCAGTTCTGAGGTTTTTTTTGCGGCTTGTATCCCTGCGACTCTAGCGATAGCAAAAACATCTCCTTTAGTTATTGTCCCCTGAGTTAGAGAATCCAGAGTTTCTTGAGACATATTGACTTGTGCTCTGGCGATAGCCTTTCGTGAAGTCGGTTCCTTTGAACCAACATCCACCATCCTGGCTTCACCCTTATCATTAAGGTGCGTAAAATCTTGGCCACCCATTCCTACCCGCCTATCTGCGACATAGATTTACTTGGCCTTATAAATACAGTTTGTCCAATTTGGTGACCGGCCCACTTTTCTTTCACGCCCCGAAGTAGGAGTTCAGCGATATCATCATCGTTCGCTTCGCCTCGCAGGAGTTCTTTGAGGTCGTAATCTTTTAAACCAAAAAGGCAGTTACGAAACTTGCCATCAGCTGTTAGCCGAATACGGTCGCATGACTCACAAAATGCATCTGAAACAGTTCCAATTACGCCTACTTCACCTTCGCCATCTTCGTACTTCCATCTGGCAGCAGGTGAATTACCCCTCTCAATAGGGATAAGTCCATGTGCTCTGGAAATCGTTTTGAGAATCTCGTCTAACGGAACTACTTTTCTTTCGTCCCAAGCTTCATCGGCATCGAGAGGCATGAACTCAATAAATCTGACGACCACTCCTTTTGAACGACCAAATTCAACAAAATCTAAGATCTCATCATCATTGATTCCTCTCATGACTACCATATTTATTTTTACAGGGTCGAATCCGGCTTCTATTGCAGTGGATATCCCATCAAGAACTTCTTTAAGATTGTCTCTTCGTGTTAACGCAGTAAATCTTTCAGAGCGCAAAGAGTCCAGTGAAATATTAATTCTTTCAAGACCTGCTTCTCGTAACCGGTTTGCTGATAGCGAAAGCGTTGCCCCATTCGTAGTCATTGACAAGTCAACTTTTAATCTCGATAGACGGTTTATTAGGTCATCTAAGTTTGCTCTAACTGTTGGCTCACCTCCAGTGAGTCGAATGCTTTCAATACCGAACCTTTTAACCAACAAACTTGCAATTCGTTCTATTTCTTCAAAAGTGAGGATTTCTTCTCTCGGAGTCCAATCCAATCCGTCTTCCGGCATGCAATACGTGCAACGGAAGTTACAGCGATCTGTAATCGAAATCCGAAGGTCCTTATGGATTCTTCCGAAGGTATCTATAAGTTGTTGCCTCATATGAACTTCATGCTAGCGCCAACTGTTAATCAAGGACGAAAAATTCCAAGGAAGAACCCTCTTCTACGCTATCTCCATCTGGAAGAATAGCTAGAGCATTCGCTTCCGCCATTCCTGTTAATTGATGCGAGCCTTGCCGTTTCGCTGAATAGATTTTAGGGGGGTTCTGATCAATAGCAGCTACAGCTCGAACGAAATGCGTTTTTCCATCTTTCTTTCGACTAAATGTTCCCTTTGCTTCTCCAGTTAAATAATTTGGAAATAACTTCGCCCGACCCATCATTTTCTTTAAAGCTGGCTTAGCTAAAAGTTCATATGAAACCATAGAAGATACTGGATTTCCTGGAAGTCCAAAAACTGGTTTCGTATCAACAACTCCAAACGCAAATGGTTTAGCCGGTTTAATAGCTATCTGCATCCAGCGCATATCCCCAATTCGACTTAGGACGAGTTTGACATAATCGTAGTCCCCCATACTGACGCCCCCGGTTGTAATAATTGCATCACAAGTTTCAGTAGCAGTTTTTATTGTTTCTTCTATAGCGGATTCATCGTCAGAAACTAGACCAAGATCAATGGCTTCAAAACCATCTCTTTCAAGAAGCGAAATAAGTGAAAATCGGTTGGAGTCTCGTATCTGACCTGGCTTTAGAGCTGCAGGACCTTCAATAAGTTCATCACCTGTTGAGAAGACAGCGATCTTTGGTTTCCTAAAAGTCTGGATTTCGTAAATCCCTAAACTAGCGAGTAAACCTAGATGCGCTGGGTTGAGAAAGGTTCCTTCTGGGATTACAAGATCATTTGGTAGAAGATCTTCACCGGAGTGACGTATGTGGTCTCCAAGTGCAACAGCTTTTAAGATTTTTACCTTGCCTTCTTCTACTAGCGGTTCTGACCATTCAACCATTACAACGGCATCAGCCCCTTTAGGAATTGGGGCTCCTGTCATAATTTTTGAACACTCACCTCGTCTAATTGTTTGTGACGTTGAGCTACCTGCAGCAATTGATTCTAGAACTGTCAAAGCAATCGGGGATTCATCACTCGCCTCATGCGTATCAGATGCGATCACTGCGTACCCATCAACTGCAGTGTTATCGAAGGGTGGCACGCTTTCATTTGAAATTATTGACTCAGCTGTGACCCGCCCTCTGGATTTCAATAAATCTACTCGTTCAGAGTCTAATCTTTGAACGGTTTCGAGAACATAACTACTGGCTTCTTGTAAAGGGATCATATTGACAATATTAACAAATGCTCAATCCTGTTAGGCACTTGACGACCTTTAAGGGTTGTATCATGAGTATGTGACATGGTGGTGGTTTCTCGTTCCTATAAGTTATTTTATTGGGATTTTTCCGACAGCGCATATTGTTGCTGGGTTTGTGGGTCACGACCCCACTATGGAAGGATCTGGCAATCCAGGGGCTTCTAACGTTTACCGAGTTGCTGGGAAGAAAGCGGGAGTAGTTGTACTGCTTGGAGACTTACTAAAAGGCCTAGTTCCTGCTCTTGCTTGTTTTTTCATTGAGGGACGTTTTCTAGGCTTAGTCGCTGGCTGTGCAGCAATGTTAGGTCATATTTTTCCAATCACGCGAAAAATGAATGGCGGAAAAGGCGTAGCAACTTTAGGCGGGGTAGGTATTGCCTTATATCCATTGGTTGGGATAGTGGCTGTCTGTATTTGGATACCTATTATGAAACTATTTAGGAGAGCATCAATTGGTTCATTGACCATGATCGCTATCTTCCCATTTGGGGCACTAATATCCTCTGGAGGGTCGTGGAGAGAGTTCGGAATTGCGAGCGGAGCATCACTTCTTGTTTTGTCAAGGCATTCGGAGAATATCAGTCGATTGCGTCGTGGTGAAGAAGAAGTTATTGATTAAAGAAATCTCACGGTAGAGTTCCTCTTTGTAAATATTTACAGAATAAACATCAAACTTACTATGGAGATATGACGTGCCAACCTACGATTATCGGTGCGAAACTTGCGAAAATATTTTCGAAGTCTTCCAATCTTTTTCCGAAGACCCGTTAACGACATGCCCACCTGAGAAATGTGAAGGTTCAGGTCAAGGTTCAGTAAAGAAGATTTTCTCAGCACCTGGAATAGCTTTTAAAGGATCAGGTTTCTATAAAAACGATAGTAGGTCTAAGGGGTCTTCATCCAAAACAGGAGCCAGCCAAAAGTCAACTTCTACGGAAACCTCAGCAGATAAAAACCCAGTTTCTGATAAGCCGAAAAAAGCTGAAAGCGCAACTCCATCTTCTTCAAGCAAAAAAGATTAAACCTAGAAAAATCCAATTGAAATCAACAGAAAAGCTACTAAGCCAGCGAGTATTCTGTAGTAACCGAAGACTGCGAAACTTCGTTTCTCAAGCCATCCCACCATCCAACGTACTGAAAGAATCGCAGAAGAAAAAGCTACCACTAGCCCAATTGTTGGAGAGAGGTAACCAAAGTTATTGATAATTTCTTGACCATCATTACCGATTTCGTAAATAGTTGCTGCTGTTAGGGTCACAAACCCTAGAAGGAAACTAAATTCGACTGCTGCTTTAAGCGACATGCCAATCAGTACACCAGCGACAATAGTGACAAGGCTTCTGCTGACCCCCGGCCACAGCGCTAAGGATTGCACGAAACCAATTATTAGAGCTTGATTTAGACTTAGATTTTCTAAGACAATCCCTTCTTCTTGAAATAGTCGTTTTCTCTGAACAAATAAGATGCTTGCTCCCCCGACTATCCAAGCTGCAGCGACAGGTGTCAGTCCATAAAGTTCATCCTTGACAAAATCAGCAGCAATATAACCAATCAAAGCAGTTGGAATGAACGCAACGATAAGAGCGTTGAGTATTCTTCGCCCATCGCTATTATTACCTCGAAGGCCTTGGAACATTTGTTTAAGGCGGTTTCGATACAGAACTGCGACTGCGAAAATAGCTCCAATTTGAATACTAATGATATAGCTGTCAATTGCTTTTTCTGTAGTTTGAGTTTGTCCCAAATCCAGAATTTCCTTCGTTGCTAGCAGGTGTCCGGTTGAACTAATCGGAAGGAACTCGGTTAAGCCCTCAACAATACCTAAAATAATTGCTTGCCAAAGAGCCAAGTTATCACTTGATGCAGCGTTGTTAGCCCCGAAAGCAGGATCTACAAACAAGAATAAAAATAGAGCCATTACAACAACAGTTGTTAAAGCCCTTTTGGTTTTCTCGGTTTCTTTAAATGTCATTTCGTTTCAATTTCCCAGTCTGGTAAATACTAGGTTGATGAAGTACCTTCGTGTCCTCAGACCCCAGAAACTGTTACATCACCCACAACTAGAGACACTCCAGATGCTCGCATTGGAAGTCTTTCAAGATCGCTACCTATATCTTGAACTTCAAGAAGCATCCGCTGAAGCGTCGAAGCTATTGTAATCTCCCTTACCGGCTCGGAAAGTTGTCCATTTCTAATTTGGATACCTTCTGCCCCTACAGAAAAGTCTCCGCTAATTGGGTTTACCCCAGAGTGAAGACCCGCTACTCCTTGGATCAAGATCCCTTCTTGGATACTTTCAATTAGCTTTTCCTGTGTCATAGATCCTGGGATTAGTGAGAGCGCTAGAGACCCGACACCCGGTGAAGAATTATAACTTCGAACTGCTGATCCAGTTGAGACCGTGTTTAGCGCACGGGCGGTATAGCTATTGTGGAGAAAACTTTCTAACTTTCCGTTATCAATAAGTATGTTTTTTCTGCTGGCTAGGCCTTCTCCATCTACTTCAGTAGCAGTAAACGCATTAGGATCTGTTGGATCATCAACCAGAGTAAGTAAATTCGAAGCGATTAACTCTCCTTCTCTATCAGCAAATAGCGACCTTCCTTTTAGAAGTGATTCTCCACTGAATGTTGATCCGATAATTCCTAAGAATTGAGCTGTCACGTAAGGATCGAGAATAACTGTTTGCCTGCCAGATTGCGCTTTTTTTGCTCCTAGCATTCGTGTTGCTCTATTAGAAGCTTGTGACCCAGCTTTCTCGATATCCAAGAGTTCCGGATCGCGGCCTACTGAATAACCAAATCCTGTTTGCATATCATTTCCGTCTGAGGCAAGAGATGAGGCAGCTATGTAACACCCACCTTCAAAACTAGAGCGCCGAATTCCGCTTGAGGTGACAATTGCACTTGCAGAGATAGAGTCAACATATTCCGTGGATTCAACACCCACGATTCTTTGGTCAGAATCTCGTATGTAGGTTTCAAGTTCTTTGGCAAGGGCGATTTTATCCTCCGTAGGAAAATCGCTGAGTTTAGGGTTATAGAGATCCAATGAGATAGGTTCCACTCCATCTGGTTCGGCTACGGCTACAAATTCGTCATATGTTCCGAAAGTAGAGTTGTCACGAGCTTCTAAAAGAGTTTCTTTTAAAATTTGATCGTCTAAGGTTCCAGCGTATGCCATCCCTTGGCGACCGTCCTGAATCACCCTGATTCCTACTCCTTGCGATTCTGATGCAGTGAATGATTCTAATTCAGATTCGTAGACTCTTATTTCCGTTTCTTGTTCGTGGACTGCTACTACTTCTATTTGTTCGCCTGCTTTTCCCCAAGAAATTACCTTGTCAGCAGTTGTTAATAATTTCTCTTCCATTATGACCTTAAGCAGCAGTTCCACCGATAGTCATGCTTTGCACGCGAAGGGTTGGTGTTCCATCTCCAACGGGCACTCCCTGTCCATCTTTTCCGCACGTTCCAGGTGATCCCATTTCAAAATCATTCCCTAAAGCATCGATTTGTCTGAGGACTTCAGGTCCATTTCCTATGAGGTTTCCTTCTCTTATGGGCGATGTGATTCTCCCATCTTCGATTAAGTAGGCTTCAGTCATACCGAAAACGAAGTCTCCTGTAGCTGTGTTAACTTGACCTCCGCCAAGATGTGCAACGTAAACTCCGTTTGAGGTATCCGCAATGATATCTGCGGGGTCCGTTTCTCCATTAGCAATATAGGTATTAGTCATCCGAACCATTGGGAGTACTTGGTAGCTTTGCCTTCTACCATTTCCTGTACTTTGCCTCCCTTGACCTCTAGATCGCAAACCATCCCACATGTAATCCACTAATTGTCCATCTTTAATTAGAGTATTTTTTTGCGCTGGTCTGCCTTCATCATCTATAGCGAAGGCACCCCATTCTTTAGACATTGTTCCGTCATCAATAAGAGTAACCAGTTCGCTAGCAACTGTTTCTCCTACTCTGCCTGCGAAAACTGATGCTTGTTTTTTGACTAAATCTGCTTCGAGACCATGTCCGCAAGCTTCGTGAAATAGAACGCCCCCGCCTCCACTACCGATAACTACGGGCATGGCTCCACTAGGAGCAGGTCTTGCATTTAATTTAGTTAATGCCCGATTAGCAGCTCGTTCGGCTAATTCTTCGATATCGAATTCATCAAAAAGCTCGAAACCGATAGGTCTGCCAGTCGACTCACGTCCTGTTTGCATACCCGCATCTCCTGTTGCTACACAAGCGACGGAGAAGAGAGTTCGTACTTGGTCGTCCGAAGCAAAAGTTCCGTCACTGTTTGCGACTACGATTCTGCGCCTGGAGTCACCGTATCTAGCTGAAACCTGGGTTATCGCATTGCTTTGACTTCTGGCTACTTCATCTGCTCTTTTTAACAATTCGACTTTTTTAACTTTTTCCACGCTCTCTGGAAGAGTAAGAACAGGATTTGGTGAAGGGGCCTCTACATCTACAAGCTTTTGGGCTTTTGTCTGCTTTCCTTGACTTCGAGCTGCAGCAGCAGCTGACCTTGCAGCCGAAAGTAAACCCAATTCACTTAGATCTGCCGTGTGGGCAAAGCCAGTTGTTTCACCCACTACAACTCTTATACCAGCGCCTCTATCACGTCCTGAATTCAATTCTTCAACTTTCCCATCGTCGAAATATGCGGATGAGGATTGTTTGTCTTCAACAAATACTTCAGCGAACTCTCCCCCTGTCTTGAGGGCTTCAGCCAAAGTTTGCTCTAATAATTCTTCGTTTATCATTTCATTTCCCATGCTACAACAGTACTTGGTTTACAACTATTTCACCTATCCGACACCAGACTCAACTATGTGCCTATCGTAGCTGTATGACTATGGAACCGCCTATACCAGCTTCTGCAGATTATGTTGTTACGGAATTGGATTTAGCTACGGCGTTAACTTCTGGTGATGTTCCGGTATTAGCTACTCCAAGAGTCATCGCATGGTGTGAAGCACAGACTATGAGTGCCGTAAAGGACTACATCTCTGAAGAAGAAACAACCGTCGGGATGCGTGTGCGTGTAGATCATGTAAATCCCACCGGGCTTGGAGCAAAGGTTAGGGTCAGTGCGTTATTAACTCGTGTCGATGGGCGCAGACTTACTTTCCAAGTAAGTGCTTTTGAGATTCGCGACTCCGATGAACCTCTACAGATTGCTATGGGTCAGGTAACAAGAGTGATTGTATTCAGAAAACGTTTCTTGGAAAGAGTCTAATTTCTCAAGAAACTCTCAAAAAAATCCCTTATTTATAAGGAATTTCTCTAAATTTGTCTTATTTAAGTACTTGCATCCGGTGAATCAGGCTTTAGTGCCAATAACCTAGCAAGGTTGCTTATTTAACTACCTGCGAGCCGATGCGAATAGGTTTGACCTAAAGATGAACTCTGAACCGAATCCCTTAAAAGAGAGTGAGAAATCTCACTGGTGGAAGAGTAAATATGTAACCGTGACGTTACGGGTTGGCCTAAGCGTTGCTTTATTGCTGGTGGTAATCATATCTATGGATGATATTGATTGGAATGAATTACCTGATTGGAATAACCAAACTGCTTTCTGGACTATTGGCGCTTTCGTCTTTACTTTGACTGGATTTGTTCTAGGGGCTGTTCGCTGGCAAAGAGTTTTGATAGCCCTTGGGATTCACCAACCGCTTCCTAGTTTATTTAGCCACTATATGGCTGGGCAATTCGTTTCAAATTTTCTTCCAACCACTGTTGGTGGCGATGTCGTAAGAGTTGGACGCCTAACTCGCGATATTGATGACGGTCCAATTAGTTTCACTTCTGTTGTTTTTGAACGGTTAAGCGGGTGGCTTGTACTTCCACTAATTACATTTATTGGATTCGCCATTAACCCAGGGCTGACTGGATTAGGGAACTCTACACGAATCCCACTAGTGGTAGGATTTATTACGCTTATAGGTCTTGGTTTAGTGCTTCTTTTATTGGGTAATGACCGAATAGGAAAAGGTCTTCGCAACCGTAAAGGAGTTCTCCGGTTTGCTAACGCAATCCATCTAGGCATTGATCGGCTTCGACAAAATCCTAAAGCTGCAAGAGAAGTAATCATTTCCGCTTTCGCATATCAATTTGTTCTTCTTCTAGCAGCAGGCTGTGCTGTTGAGGCTTTAGGCATAGACCAAGTCGGATTAACAGCTTTAATGGCGTTTATCCCGGCAGTGCTAATCATTCAGGTGCTTCCATTAGGAATTGGCGGACTCGGTGTCCGAGAGGGAACTCTTGTTGTCTTCTTATCAGGGATTGATGTTCCAAGTGAACAAGCACTTGCTTTGGGTTTAGCGATTTATGCTATGACCTTAGTTGGCAGCATGATTGGATTCCCTCTCCTTATATTCGGAGGAAGAAAAGGCTCTACTGAGGATGACTCAAACGAAACTGAGATGTAGTTGAGAGGAACCGATGGGGAACCAAGACCTTTCAAAAAATCACTATCCAAATAATGTATCGTGGATTCGCGAGTTGCTTCTGATAGGAATCTGTTATGCATTCTATTCTTGGGTCCGTAATCAATTTGGTTCGGCTTCAGTAACTGCACAGACGGCTTATAGGAATGCAGAATACATGATTGATCTTGAGAAATCTTTTGGTTTATATTTCGAGCCAACCCTTCAAAGTTGGTTTCTTGATTGGGAATGGTTTCTAAGGTTTTGGAACATCTTCTATGGGACTTTTCATTTTATTGTTACGTTAGGCGTTCTGCTGTTTCTATACTTTCGCAAACCAGATGACTATCCGAAATGGAGAACAATTGGGTTGTTAGCTACAGGTTCTGCTCTGATCGGATTTGCTGCCTTTCCGCTTATGCCACCTCGACTTTTAGGAAACTGCCGTCCAGTAGGTGCATGTATAGAGAGTCCTTACCTTGACACTATGGCAGAGTACGGGGGTTTGTGGAGCTTTGATTCAGGACTTATGGAAAGTCTTTCGAACCAATATGCTGCAATGCCTAGTCTTCATTTCGCATGGGCTCTATGGAGCTATCTAGCCGTTAGAAAGCATTTAAGGACGAGGATTGCCAGGTTCACGATAGCGACCTATCCCTTACTCACCCTTTTCGCCATCATTGTCACAGCAAATCATTATTGGATTGATGCCGCTGGAGGAGTTCTAGTTCTCTTTTTTGGTTACTTTTTTGGTATTCGCTTGCAGTCTTGGTCTAACCGCAAATCCAGTCTCTTTCAAACCTTAAAGTTGACGTGATTTACTGTGGTGTCATATTTCATAGTGATCTCATTAGATTCTTCCGGTAGCCTATGCATAAGAGAGGTTCAATAGCGGAGAGCCAATGCTTGAACAAATAACTTGCCCAGCAGACTTGCGAAGACTATCCCATGATGACTTGGGATTGCTCAGCCATGAGATCAGAAATTTTATCGTTGAAACCGTGCAAGAAAATGGTGGGCATCTTGGCTCAAACTTGGGCGTGGTCGAATTAACTATCGCTCTACATCGCGTTTTTGATTCACCACGAGACATTATGCTTTGGGATACTGGGCATCAAGCCTATGTGCACAAAATGCTGACTGGAAGATTGGAAAACTTTAAATCTCTCCGAAAGGCTGGGGGGCTATCCGGGTATCCAAGCAGAGCTGAATCAGAGCATGATTGGATTGAAAACAGCCATGCATCTACAGCACTAAGTTACGCTTTCGGGATAGCAACAGCTCAAGCTAGTGACGAAGGAGAAGGGCGGAGAGTTCTTGCGGTAATTGGCGATGGAGCCCTTACGGGAGGCATGGCATTTGAAGGACTTAACAATCTGGGACATGCAGGAAGCAACGCAATAATTATTCTGAATGACAATGGCAGGTCCTATGCCCCCACCGTTTCACTTCTTTCGGATAGTTTAAAGAAATTACGCAATAACCCTAAGTACCTTGAACAACAAGAGAAGCTTGAGAATAAAGTAAAAAGCTTGCTTCCATCAAAAGAAGTAATGGGATTATCTGTTGAACGGGCAATAGATGCCGCAAAGGCAGCTGTCAGAGAAATTTGGGACCCAACATCATTTTTTGAGGACCTAGGGCTCAGATATAACGGCCCCTTTGACGGCCATAATATTGAAGCGCTAGAAAAAGCATTTCGGAATGCCGCTGGCTTTGAAGGACCAACGGTAATACACGTGCTTACTGAAAAAGGACGGGGTTATGGACCTGCTGAAAATGATCCGATAAAAAGACTTCATGACATTGGGAAACCAAAACCTGAAAGCTACACCGCCGCTTTCACTGAAATCCTGATAAAAGAAGCAGAAAATAGGTCCGATTTAGTAGCGATCACGGCAGCTATGCCTGATAGCACTGGCCTGCTTCCATTTTCGGAGCGTTTTCCGGAACGTTTCTTTGATGTTGGGATCGCGGAGCAGCATGCCACTACTGCTGCAGCCGGAATGGCTATGGGTGGCTTAAGGCCAGTCATTGCTGTGTATGCGACGTTTCTTAATAGAGCATTTGATCAAATAAATTTTGATGTAGCTCTTCATAATCAACCGGTTATCTTTTGCATTGACCGTGCAGGAATTACAGGACCAGATGGAGCTTCTCATCATGGGCTGCTCGACATGATGCTCCTTTCAAAAGTTCCAGGTATGACAATGTTTGCTCCATCCTCTTATCAAGAACTGCAGCAAATGTTTTCAGATGCTTTAGAAATAACGGATGGCCCAATAGCTATCCGATATCCAAGGACGCCTGCTCCTTCAGTGGAGGAAGCTGAAGTTGGTAAAGGAATCCGAGCGAGACATGTTTCTGAAGGTAAGGATGTTTGTATTCTTTCCGTAGGGAAGATGCTTCCCGAAGCCAAAGAAGCAGCCGAACTGCTTTCTGCTCACGGTCTTACTTGTAGCATTTGGGATGTTCGTTGCATTACCCCACTTGATAATGAAATGATCGTTGACGCTCATGGACACAAAGTTGTTGTGACCATCGAAGATGGAGTCTCTGAAGGAGGGGTTGGTTCTGCGATTTCAGACATGTTGCAGAATCTTCCTGCAGCCACACCTCAAATTCATGTTATGGGTGTGCCCATATCGTTCATTGATCAAGGGAATCCGCAGGATCTTTTGACCTCGCTCGGGTTAGATGCTGAAGGAATAGTTGAAAGAGTTCTTTCTAGATTCAATAAGAATCCGTAACTAGCCTTTTTAAGACTCAAAAAACGGATTTTCACCAGCTTCATGATCTGTTACATCGACAATCTCTGTTATCTCAGGAATTGCTTCAGCAATCATCACTTCTATACCTTGTCTTAGCGTTGCTGCGGACATTGCGCATCCTTGACAGCCTCCGCCCATTAGAATGTGGGCTGCTGTTCCCTGCATTTTTACTAGCTCCGCATACCCTCCATGAGCAGCGAGTGATGGGTTTATATGTTGATCGAGTAATTGTTGAAGCTTTTCGGCAGGCGAACCGGAAAGTTCAATGTCTTCGCCTTCTAACATGCTTGGCCTATTAGGGTTTCGTATAACTAAACCGCCCTGCATTGGATTACTTGGAAGGTCTAATGTTGCTCCAGTCAGGTCTTCAAGGTTCTCTTTAGGAATTATTACGGCTAGATCATCCACGTGATAGATATGGTCATCTTCTGAAGCATCACTGATGTCCTCAAATGATAGATCATAAGAAAATTCTGGGCCGTTTGAACCAGTAATACTGACCCGTAGGCCAGTTGTTTCAGGACTGTCTTCTTCTGACCGAACTTCACGAACTTTTTCTAATGCAGCATCTGTTACTTCTAATGCTGTTACCGATGGTTCTTCTAGTTTTGTTTCGTTACCACTCATACTCAGATAATACCTGCTCGGAAGAAGTAAACAGCCATGTGTCTACAGTGTTTCACTTGGGATTCTACCTGTTAGCGCTCAGAAGCGGTCAAGAAGTAACTCTGGCAAAGTACGGTGGCAGTTGAATTGACGTTCTAGTCTTTAGCATGGCCGGCATGATGAGATACTTCAGAAGACACGAGGCGTTCTTCCGTCGTGCGGGGATTGCTGTTTTGCTTTTAATATCTTTTACGTTGCGTGTTTGGAATCTCAATTGGGACCAGGGAACACACCAGCACCCTGATGAAAGGTATTGGAGCATAGTCACTGCAGACCTTATTTGGGAAGATCCTACCGGTTACTTTGATTCACAAAATTCCACTATGAACCCTTATCAGTCCCAAGATACGTGGGTGTATGGAACGCTGCCGTTGTTCTCAGTTAAAGCAGCAGCTGAGTTTCTTGAAATGGATTGGTTTGTGTCGGCGAATATAGTCAAGTTTGCAGACGCACTAGGCATCAACCTTCTTGAGTCATCAACCGACATGGAAGGAAATACTTTTCAAGAGAAATTATTTAACAGTCGTTACGAAGTGCAACTCGTTGGCAGATTACTTTCAGCGCTTCTGGACAGCGGAACAGTTCTTCTTGTCTATTTCCTCGGCAAAGCAATCTTTAATCGGTCAGTTGGTTTTCTCAGTAGCATTTTACTGACTTTTACGCCGCTACACCTTCAGTACAGCCATTTCCATGGTTCAGAAATTTGGACAACATTTTTTGCTACGACTGTAGTTCTGTTATCCATATATCTCTTTAATCTTATTTCATCAAAATCTTCCAATGCTCCACCATTCGATGCAGGGATTTTTCTTAGGGCATCTACTATTGGCGCGTTCATTGGCATGGCGACCGCATCTAAATTCAATGCATTTCTTATTTTCGCCGCCCCTTTAACTGTCTATGCGCTCGTGTGCTTTCGGAATACTTCAATACGCTCGAATACGAGAAGGCAAGGAACTTATCGCATAGCAGATTTTTTATCTTTACTTTCGGCGACTGGCCTTTCAGCAATCACATCTTTCCGGATTTTTCAACCATACGCTTTTGATGGCTTCTGGAAACTCAGTAAAGATTTCATTGCTGATATAAACTATTTAGAAGCTGTGAACAGTGGGGGAAACTACCCATGGGTTGTCCAATGGGTTGGACGCAACACACTTCTTTACCCGCTTGAGTCAATCTTTTGGTCGGGCATGGGCCCAGCTATAAGTATCACGGTTTGTCTCGGCTTGGCTTTGGGCATTAGAGAAATAATTCGTAATCAAAACTTTATTTTGCTTGCACCCTTATCAGCCATTTGTGTAATGGTTTGTCTGGTAGCCCAGCAATTTAATCCTCTAATACGTTATTTATTGCCCATATATCCAACTGCAATAGTTTTCGGTGGTTATGGCATTTATAAGTTGTGGATATTTGGGAAAGTAAAAGTTGAAGAAAAGTACTCATGGTCCGTTCTTTCTAAAGCAGGAACAATCTCTGCAGCACTTTTATTATCTGTTTCTATTTTTTGGGGAGCCGCATTTATCAACGGTGTTTACAACTCGACTCATCCCAAAATAGAAGCAAGCACTTGGATTAATAAAAACATTGATGCTGGATCAACGTTGACATCGCAACTATGGGATGATTCTCTTCCTATTCGAGATAAGAATTTCTCAGACAAGAAGTACGGACAAGTGCAGTTAGATCTTTTTCGTCCAGATAGCTGGGTAGATCCCGAAACAGGCGTTTCAAAGACTAGCAATCTTTTAAACCAACTAGATCAAAGTGATTACATTGTTGAAGCGAGCAACAGAATCTACGATTCGGTACCGCGGATTCCAGCAAAATATCCAGCAACTTCAGCATATTTTCGTTCTTTATTTTCTGGAGAACTAGGTTTTAGACAAGTCGCTGAGTTCAAAAATACGCCTTCATTATTTGGATTGGATCTACCTTCACGCATAACTGAAGAAACTTTCTCTGTTTACGACCACCCGACAGTAACTATTTGGGAGAAAACATCTGATTGGAGTATTGAAAGAGCCGAAGCAATCTTGAATCCATTCGCCGCTGCAAGAGCTCCCAATCTAGAACCTTCTTCTGGTGCTTGGAATGCCTTGATGCTTGAACCCGAGGTTGCGAAAGAACTTGAAAGCGGTTCAACATTTAACGAAATGTTCTCTCCAAGCGGAACTTCTGGCTCTTTGAATTGGCTATGGTGGTTTCTCTGGCTTCAATTAGCAGCTTTCCTTGTTTTACCGTGGTCTTTGCCGCTATTTAGTTCACTCAAGGACAACGGCTACGGCCTGAGTAAGATTCTAGGATTTCTCACTAGTGGACTACTTACATGGATACTTGTTTCGTGGGATTTGTTTAAGTTCAATAGCACTACATGCATATTATCTCTAATTATCATTGGAGTCTTCGGGATAGCAAATAGCTATAGGAAGCGCAAATACCTAATAGACCTAGCTAGAAGTAGCAGAAACATTTGGCTTGTTACTGAAATAGTTTTTACCCTGGCTTTCTTGTCTGTTCTGCTACTTCGCTATATGAATCCTGACTTATGGGATTCATATCGGGGTGGGGAGAAACCAATGGAATTGGGTTACCTCACATCAATAGGAAGATCTAGTGAATTGCCTCCATATGATCCTTGGTTTGCTGGAGGAGTTATCAATTATTATTACTTTGGTTGGTTTCTTCTAGCAGTTCCAATGCGTACTTTGGGAATACTTCCTGAAATAACTTTTCAACTTGGAATAGCTACTTTTGTATCGCTTGCTGTAATTGGAGTATGGACCTTAGCAGTGAATTTAATAAGGTCAACTGCAGATTCGAGAATTTCAAACCGAAAAAATCTCTCATCTTCGCTTATTTTCGGCACACTAGCAGTGTTATTTTTTAGCGTCTTCGGAACTTTTGACGCAATAAGAAGACACCACCAACGGTTTAGCGAAATTAGTTCCTGGAATTTTTTGTCAGACTGGCCGTTTATTGGTTCACTAGTCGAAACCTTTGGGGGACTTTGGGCATGGGTGCGAGGTACACGTGTAGACACTTTTGATTGGTGGGGTCCTAGCCGAGTTAACAGTGGGAATTTTGATATCACCGAATTCCCGTTCTTTACATTCTTATTTGGGGATCTCCATCCACATTTAATGGGTATGTGCCTGTTCGCCCTCGTGCTTTGCTTATGTTTCTCGTACGCAATACATTGCCGAAATGGCGAACAGAAGTCTTCGGCTTTAATAGCAATAGCAACAGGGATAGGGCTTGCTGTTGTTCGAATGACTAACACATGGGATTTTCCAACGCTAGTTTTGATTTCAATTGCAAGTCTGCTTTACGGCATTTCCGTTTTCAAGGTCCGCTCTCTAGAAGATAATTACCCCACCTACTTTGGTGAATCTGGATTGTGGATAGTGACTGGATTAAGTCTTTTCGTTAGTTCCCTCATTTCAGGTGGAGGATTCTTATCTTTTTTTGCACTTTTCGTTGTTTCAGTAGCATGCATAGGGACTTTAGTTAGCTCGACTAGAAGATATCGTCTTCTTATTCTGCTTCGCCATGTATCTCTGGCATTAAGCATTCACGTAATCGTGATAAACCCTTTTAGAACGCGCAATCAAACATTTGACTTAGGATTACATCGATCTGAGTGGGTTTCACCTTTCAGTGATTTTCTTTCTCATTGGGGACTATTTATAAGCATCGCAACTGTTTATTTCATAACTATCTTTCTTGAAACCAGAAAGGGGAATACCGAAAAACTTCCCAGAAAAAAAACTCAGCCGAATTTGATGATAACCAAACGTGTTATGCAACCTATTCTTCTAGCTTTGACTCTACTACTTGGCATAACAGTTGGTTGGGCCTTTGCGATCTCAGTCCTAGGGGCAGGAATGGCCTTCCTCTTCCTTATTGAAACGACTCAAGTCAATCCTTCTAAAGTGGCGAGAATTTTTTCTCTCCTACTATTGACCCTAGGGTTCTTGCTTTTAGCAGGCCCAGAAATTTTAACAGTTAACAATGATGTGGCGAGAATGAATACTGTATTTAAATTCTGGTTGCAGAGTTGGATAGTTTTCTCTGTGGCTTCCGCTTTCGCTATCTGGGAGATTTGGATATTTATCAGAGACCGTGACAATCGGGATCCAAGAGTATTCTCTCTTTCCCGGATTTCCGGTATAGGTTTTACATGCTTGCTTTTAGTAGGACTTACCTATCCCGCCTCATCTTTCGTCCCGAGAATTAGCGATCGGTTCTCCACCGCCTATAAAGGGCTTAATGGGATTGCTTACCTCCAAGAGAAACCCCTAATTGTTCGTTATGACAACGGAACTGATGAGCCTCCATCACAAGTGTCAATCGGCGATGACCTCCCTATCATCCAATGGCTTAGAGAGTCAGTAAAAGGGAGCCCAACAATCGTTGAATGGACAGGTGATAGTTATGATTGGAATAGCAGAATATCAATTCATACTGGGTTACCTACGGTTCTTGGCTGGTCGTCCCACCAGCGTCAGCAACGACTTAACTACCAGAGCTTGATTGCCCAACGAAAACAGGATGTGCAAAGGCTGTATCAAATACCCGATCAAAAATTCGCTACGCAATTTCTATTAACGTATAACGTTCGATACATAATCGTGGGGACGCAAGAGAGACGATTTGGGGATAACCAGGCTCTACTAGCATTAGATACCCATCCAGCTCTTGACATAGTTTTTGAAGACACATTAAATAAGATCTATTTCGTAGATACCGAAAAGCTTTGGGAATTGACTCAGTAAGGGCGTTAATCTCTGGGAATTATTCTAACTACCGGGAAAAAGAAACGTTTTTGCACTCACCTTCATAAATTGGAATCTTTGTATCTTGCGGGTTATTCCAAACACCATAGTTTTGAGCTTCTTGGATTACGGATTTTTTAACAAATACATTTCCGCTTAATGAAGCAGGGCACTGCGAAAGTGAAGAGTCGATGTCCGCCCATGGTTCACGACTCCAAAACCATTTACCCCAACGAGACACAATACCTGGGAATTGACTGATCTCTGAAGCCCCAGTATCAAAGTCTGGAACCCACCACCATCGATGGTTGTATGAAAAAATCTCGTAACCAGCTATCTGGAGCTCAATTTTTCCTACATCCCAATAAGGGAGAATCAACAAATCAGGACTTTCCTGAAGTTCTGGAAACAAATCACCTTCTATGACTGCATACGTTGATGTAGGAAAGTCACGCAGATACCAGCCATATGGCCAATAAACATCGCTATCTATCACAACGTTTAAATGCTCGCCTGTTTCAGCGAAGTGAGCACGGTCTAAATCAAAGAGTTGCTTACTCCAGGATTCTACTTCCGGTGTTGCTTGCCCAGCTTGAACGAATAGTTCTTGAGGTTCACTACCCCGCGTATAAGCCGTAAGTAAACTTTGCGTTGCAGAGAAAATAAGGAAAATTCCAAAAATCATTGAAAGCGTCCGTCTAAACTTTGATTCCTTACTTTTTTGATAAACAATTTGGAATCCAAGCCCAGCAAGAATTGCGAACGGGAAAAGTGGGTGAATAACTAGCCACGGCATTCGTTCCGATGCCCAAGAATACATAATTAAGGTTCCCCCAGCCCACCAAATTATTAGCTGGCCGAACAAGTTTGGCCTCCTAAAAACTCTCCAAATACCCAATACAGCAAGAAAAAGTATCAGCCATTCATAGGCTGATAGAAGCGTTAGGTAGTACTGCCAACGAGAATCTCCCCTAAAGCCATCTTTTTGCTGCCCTACCCAATAGTTAAAACCAGCTGTCAACCCATTACGAAGTGCGCTGTTAGGCGCAGCAGCAGTTTCTGGACCTGAAAATCGCGTAAAGAATTGCGAGAACAAGGCTATGAATAACGTAGCCGATATGAGAACAGATAATATCCATTGACTGAGCGTTGGGGTTCTAAAAGATCTCACAATTGGAAGTTGAATAATATCTTGATTGCTTTTGAGCATTCTGTAAGAGGTTGCTAGAACAATTATGAGAAATAGGCATATGTACAGCCCTAATTTACCTATTGTCCTCCCTCCTCCGCTGTTCCCTACCCAAAGGAAAACACCGAGGAAACTTATTAACCCTAAGAGAAGAGTCCACCGGCGTATGAAAAATATGTGATCGCGATGTTCTGCATTCGAATAATTATTCTTGACAGACGCTACTAAGTTCTCTTGGATCACAAATAGAAGCAAGAACACTCCAAAGAGGAAAATCATCAATAATACTGATTCTTTTATAGCCATTCCGGTAACAAGTGAAGAAAGTAGAGCAGTTGGATGCCACCACTTGGGTTCATTAAGAAACCCAAAAAGCGCTGCGACAAAAACTGTTGTTGCTAGAAGGAAAAACATATCTTCCCTACCAAACCTTGAGAAATACAACATGCTGGGGCTAATGAGAAGAAGACTGCTGGCCGAAATCGTTCCGACTGGCCCTAAATGCTTTCGCCAGTGCCAAGGGAAGCCTAAAAGCAAAATTCCAGATAAGGCAGCTAATAGTCGTGCGGTAAAATCTGACTCGCCAAACAGCCAGAAAAAGCCAGCAGTGATATAGAAACGGAGTGGGCCATGATAGATCGGGTTATATCCAGCGTAATTACCATCTAAGAAACGCAGAGAAAACCAGGCATCTAAACTTTCATCGTGGTGGAAAGGGTAATTTCCTAAAGCAATTAATCTTGTTACTACTCCAGCGAGCAAAATAACAAAAAATAACCGCCGGAGAATGCCCGGAGCGAGAGTAAAGCCACCCCGCAGTTGCATATTTTTCAAATTATTCTCAAATCTATTCATTTATCTCGCTTACATCATAGATTTGGTAACCACCACGGTCATAAACAATCCTGATTCCATCTGGAAGAGCCTGATTTTCTATCCATCGACTCTTTGATCCAGCAAAACCGTAGTTTTGTCTTTCTAGCGGGCCAAAGACAACATAATCAGTACCATACTTTGCAAGGCTTACTTTAAAATCATTTTCCTTTCCATAGATTTTTCGCAGGTCCTGATCCCGGCTATACCAATCTTTACCAAGGTCATTAAGCCTGCCCGGGAAACCTGAGATAACAGATCTCCCAGTGAGAACTCTGATTGGGTGAGTATTCGTATTTGCACTTGCGAAAACGCTACTCGATTTAGTATTTTCTCTTACCCACTCTCCCACCATGAGGTCACTCCCAGATAAATATTCGACTGGATACGGTGAAGTTGTTTGATCAACTGCTCGCCAAATATCTAGGAAACCAGTGAAAGTTAATGAAAAAATTAGCCCAACTGCAACGAAACATTTCACTCCACCTTTTGATAAAAGTTTCTCTATTACCTCCCCTACGAAAGGAGCTGCGAGAAGAAGAAATATGATTACGTACTTTGCGTTATTACCGGGCCAAAAGTGCCATATCGCTATATTGGGGATAATAAGAAAAGCCAGAATAGGTAGCGCGTGTTTTCTGATTTCCGTTGTAGACCTCAGGATACCCAAAATAGCTATCGGAATAAATACTCCAGTATTAAGCAGCCAGAACCATAGAAAATTCCACATGTTGGTATTCCAAGAAGACTTGCCGAGCATCCAGAGAAAATGCCATTCTGTCCCATCACGATCTGGCCATTGCCACAACACGATAGGTAATCCAATAGCGAGCGCCGGTACAAGATATAGTCCCCATTGCTTTCTGCGATGCATAGCTGCCCATATAACTGATAATAGGATGAGCGTTCCGAATGCGAAAACATGAAAAATTGGTAATAAACCTGTGAAAAGACCAGCATAAAGATACGCCGGGGAACTTCTCTCTTTACGATTCTCCCATAAGAGAATTATGACGAAAATTACGGCAGAGAATCCTATCAAAGTCGGTCTCTGAGGATAGAGAAAGCCCGTAACCGCATTGTCTACCCAGTTTCTATCGAAGCCATCAAATGCGTAACTTCGAGGAAGATCCCCGAACACGCTGAAACCTTCTTCTGGTAGATCAGTAAATAGAAATCGATATACTGCAGCTGTCCCTCCGGAAAGCAGAAAAACGAGAACCGCTAACATAGCTGACCGGTGGTTAGAGGTGAATCGCTGAAAACCGAAATATAACATTGGCGGGAGAAAAATAGATAGAAAAAAAGTTGATACTTGAAGAGATACGAAAATATCTAGGCCGAGTGGAACAAACATTGCTGCAAACCAATCAACGCCGAAATGGTATGAAAAACTTTCTCCAGCAGCTGTTGGGAGCTCGGGTGGGAAATTGTCGCTGAAAGCAAACGATGAGGCATAAGCAAGGTGAGCAGACCAATCACCAAATACCGAAAGGTGAGCAGCAGTTACACCACCACTTGGAGATTTTCCAAATGAAATATGAAGTATCCTCGCTGAAAGAATAGAGCTTATCGCTATTAACAAAAGCACTGGTTTAGGACATCTATTGTCTCTCCAGCCGAGTTTGAAACGTGTAAGAAAACTTGCTGCATCAGCTTTGATAACAAGCTGGTTTTTAATCAGAAGCGGTGTTGAACAGATAAACAAAAACCCGGTTGTGATGAGAATCATTTTCCCATTAACTGAAGTTGCCCAAGCTACGAAAAAGCCGAGCACCGAAACTATCACAGTGCCTAATAAAGCTCCGAAAACAATGCGTTCCTCAAGCAGAAACGAAGTTGGTATGGCATAGGTGCAGGTAAACCCTATTGCAATAATTGCTAGAAGAAAGAGAACTGTAGTTATAGTCATTTACTCTCCTCTTCTGATCAGAAACCGTCAAGCCAAAGCTAATCCACCAGACGATGTGTTAACGCAACGGAAGAGAAATATTTAGCTCTTGCCATGCCAAGCACTACCGAATAGCACTAGTCAGCAGTATTGGTTTTGAACTTCTGTAGCAAGTATTGGATATCGACGCTAGCGTTCGGACTGTGCCAGAAGGACACACAATTCATCGTTTAGCTGCTGATCTTAGAAAAGATTTTGTTGGACAGCCTGTTACTGCTAATTCACCACAAGGCAGATTTTCAGAAAGTGCTGCAATTTTTGATGGAGAGCTAATGCTTAAGTCTGAGGCTTGGGGTAAACATCTCTTTTGCCACTGGGAAAGCGGAAATATTCTTCATATCCACTTAGGCCTGATTGGTAAATTCCGAAAGGTTGACGAAGAAACTCCCCCACGGGATACGATTCGTTTAAGACTTGTGAACAAAAGCGCCATGTGGGACCTCACCGGACCGCAAACCTGTGCTTTGATCGTCCAAGAAGATCTCGAAACAGTTATTTCAAATCTTGGACCCGATCCCTTGAGAATTGGGCTACGAGGTCTTGGGAAATTTAAGCGTGGTCTTGCTAGTTCGAAAAAACCAATAGGTGCAGCTTTACTTGACCAAAGTCTTCTTGCCGGGATTGGAAACGTTTACCGAGCTGAACTTTTATTTCTCTGCGGAATCCATCCGGAAACACCATGTAATAGAATTAACGAAGATGACGCTGAAGCACTATGGGACTGGACAGTCAAACTGTTAAGAAGAGGCAAAAGGCTTAATCGGATTGTCACCATACAAGAAGAAGATAAAGAAAACATTTCTTCAAAAAGTAAAAAACGCAACAACTCTCTATACGCATACAAAAGAGCCGGTTTAGATTGCCGACGATGCCCTAGCGAAATAGTCATTTCAAAGCTTGCAGGGAGATCTATATGGCACTGCCCAAATTGCCAAGGAAAAAATGACTGAATTTGATGCAGTTCTTTTGACTTCCTTTGGAGGCCCTGAAGGCCCGGAAGATGTTGAACCATTTCTGAGAAATGTAGCAAAAGGAAGAGATATTCCTGAAAAACGTATTCGAGAAGTAGAAGCCCAATATGGCCTTTTCGGAGGGGTTAGTCCTATAAATAAACAGAACAGGGACTTAATAAAAGCTCTTAAAAGTGACCTTCATGCAAATGGGCTAAAGATACCCATATATTTCGGAAACAGGAATTGGGAACCTTATCTAGCTGATACTCTCCAACATCTGTATGAGGATGGTAAACGAAATATTTTAGCCGTCGTTACGAGCGCGTTTGGCTCTTACTCTGGTTGTCGACAGTACCAAGAAGATCTTGATGCAGCTGTTAAGGATCTAGGAGTAACCGACCTTAATATTGAGAAAATACGCTTGTACTGGAATCATCCAGGATTCTTTCAAGCAATGTGCGAGCAGCTACGCCATACGCTTTCTCTACTATCTCCAGAGGATAGAGACCAGACCCGAATAGTTTTTACGGCCCATTCAATTCCCACTGCTTGGGATCGATCAAACCCTTACAAATCTCAGCTCAATAAATTTGCTTATCAGTTGGCGAATACTGTTGCGCCGGAATTGGAATGGGATTTAGCTTTCCAAAGTCGCAGTGGGCCACCATCCGTTCCTTGGCTAGAACCAGATATTTTAGATCACCTTGATTTCTTAGAAGGTGAAGGAGTTAATTCAGTTGTGATAACCCCTATAGGTTTCATATCCGATCACATGGAAGTGATGTTTGACTTAGACACTGAAGCAGTAACGCATGCACAAAAGCTTGATATAAAAGTTTTGAGAACGCCCACGGTTGGAACTCATCCTGACTTCGTTTCAGGCTTGCGGCAACTTATCCAAGAGCGAATTAACAATCTTGACCCACTCGCTGTATTTGATGAGCCATGGGTTTGTACTCCTACTTGTTGTTCAGTTGCTCAAAGACCATCTTCGGGTATTTCGAAATAAACATGACTAGACCATCTAAAGATATAGCCCTTGTCTTACCAGTTTTCAATGAAGAACTTCTTATTGATTCCTGCTTACAAAAATGGATTAATACTTTCACTGACTTGGGTTTAGACTTTGAAATTCTTGTTGTTGATGATGGCTCCTGGGATAAAACACCTGTTGTCCTCAGTTCCTATATCCCAGATAGTCGAATTCAAATAATAACGAAACACAATGAGGGGCACGGCCCGTCCATACTAAGAGGGTACAGAGACGCTGTAGAGATAGCCACTTGGGTTTTTCAAGCAGATAGCGATAGTGAAATTAGCCCAGATGAATTTTCAGCTCTTTGGGACTTACGTTTAAATAATGACGCTGTGATCGGTTGGAGAGTAAAAAGAGAACAAAGCTTTATTAGGAAAGCAGTCTCTAGAGTTGCGGCTTTAAGCACACGGCTTTTTTTTAGTTCCACCTTGAAAGACCCGAATATCCCATTTCGTTTAATCCGTTCAGATACCCTTGAGCGTATTATTTCAAGAATCCCCAGAAATACATTCGCCCCAAACCTCATTATCAGCGGCGCTTTAAAACGGTTAAAACTTTCGGTCGTTCAATACCCAGTTCAGTACCATGAGCGTACTATTGGCGAAACTTCTCTCTCTAACCTCAAGGCGGTGAAGAAAGGTTCTCAAGCCTTTGTGCAAACAGCTAAAATATCGAGAATGTTTTCATGAAAAGTGTCGAGTTTCTTATTATTGGGGGAGGTCCTACTGGCTTGGGTGCCGCTCACCGACTAAACGAACTCGGACATAAAAATTGGCTACTACTTGAGCAATCAAATCGTTTAGGAGGGTTGGCTTCGTCAGAAATAGATGATCAAGGGTTTGTTTGGGATCTCGGCGGACACGTTTTATTTTCTCATTATGAGTACTTTGATAGTCTCCTAAGCCAACTACTGAAAGACGAATGGCTTGAACATCAGCGAGAAGCATGGATTTGGATGCGTAACCGGTGGATACCTTACCCATTTCAGAATAATTTATGGAGACTCCCTCAAAATGACCTGGACGTATGTGTTGATGGCTTACGCAAACTATCCGAAAAACCTTCACAGGCCGTAAATAGGAATTTTGACGATTGGATAGTTAATTCCTTCGGCACTGGCATTGCTGACGTTTTCATGCGTCCGTACAATTTTAAAGTTTGGGCATATCCAACACAGGATTTATCTTCAGGATGGACTGGTGAGCGTGTCGCTACGATCAACACTGACCAAATTCTTCAGAATATTAAAAGCAGAACCGATCAAAAGAGTTGGGGTCCAAATTCAGTCTTTCGTTTCCCAAAAACTGGCGGTACTGGAAGTATTTGGCGAGCATTAGGCAAAACTCTTCCGCAAGAATACATCGAGATGGAACGAGAGGTTATCGAGATAAATGAGAGCAAAAGTATTGTCACATGTAGATTTGGTCATCAGTATCACTTTAAAAATCTTATTACGACAATGCCTCTTCCACGCACGGTTCGATCTCTTAACGTCAAAGATAACTATGTGGATCAAATATCCGAATTTAAATGGTCAAGCACCCATGTTGTGGGTATCGGGATAGAGGGGAATATTCCTGAAGAACTACAAACAAAATGTTGGATGTACTTTCCCGAAGAGAATGTTCCTTTCTACCGGTCAACTGTTTTTTCGAATTATGCAACTGCAAATGTTCCTAAACCAGAAAGTCAATGGTCTTTAATGTGTGAGATTTCTGAATCTCCATTGAAAAGAGTAGATCACGAAACAGTCATTGAGGAAACAATACTAGGCCTGAAATCAGTTGGAATCCTTCTTGATGATGCTGTTGTAGTTAGTACGTGGAAGAAATTTTTACCCTTTGGTTACCCGACCCCCTTTGTAGGACGCGATGAGCTTCTCAAGGAGATTCTTCCTGACCTAGAAGAGAGAAATATTTACTCACGTGGCCGTTTCGGAGGTTGGAAATATGAGGTATCAAATCAAGATCACTCATTGATGCAAGGCGTTGAATTAGTAGAAGCGTTACTTCTCGGTGAAAAAGAGCAGACCTTTTACTACCCATCTGAAATCAACAGCTAAAAATGATTAACGCGGTGAGAGAGACTTATTCAAGATCTAGGCGTTGACTTTTCGCCCGTTCTCATAATTGCCACGATTACTCGGCAGTATTGGATTATTTTCTTAAGCAGGACATTCTTGTTTGTCCTAGCCAAATTATAAGCTCACAACACTGTAAGGAGGTCAGAAATGGCGCAACAACAAAAACTTTCATTTGCGAAAGATTTCGCTAGGGAAATTATTCCGGTCCCTGTAGCTGATGAAATGTCAGAGTCGTTTCTAGCATATTCGTTATCAGTAATTACCGCTCGAGCTATTCCGGATGTAAGAGATGGTTTGAAACCGGTTCAAAGACGAATTCTCTATTCCATGCTTGGTATGGGCTTAAGGCCAACCAACCCCCATCGTAAATGTGCCCGAGTTGTTGGAGATACAATGGGAAAATATCACCCTCACGGCGATATGGCTATATACGAAGCTCTTGTTCGACTCGGGCAAGACTTTGCCAGAATGGTCACACTCGTTGACCCACACGGTAATTTTGGAAGTCTTGATGACCCCCCTGCTGCTTCTCGCTATACGGAATGTCGACTTACCGAAGCTGCAATGGAAATGGTTAGAGAGATAGAGGAAGAAACAATTGATTTCCGCCCCACATATGATGGTGAAAGCACTGAACCGCTATACCTTCCAGGCCTTCTTCCTAACCTGTTGGTGAATGGAACATCGGGTATCGCTGTAGGAATGGCAACAAATATGCCCACTCATAACCTTCGAGAAGTTTTTGACGCAATTTCTCTAGTTATGAAAAAGAGAAGGCCAAAACCGACGCTTAAAGAACTACTCGAAGTTCTTCCAGGGCCCGATTTCCCTTCAGGTGGGATTATCGTTGACGAGGATCTCAAAGAGGCCTATAAAACTGGAAGAGGGACATTTCGTATCCGTGCCAAAGTCGAATTTGAGAAACTGACTCGAACCCGTCAAGGAATTGTAGTAACCGAATTACCGTATATGGTTGGTCCTGAAAAAGTTGTAAAGAAGATAAATGAACTTGTTGTAGCTGATAAATTATCTGGGATTGCTGACGCTAAAAACTTATCTGACCGAAAATCTGGTCTTCGCCTTCTGATCACGCTTAAACCTAATGTGAATCCTGAAGCAGTTCTGGCCGAGCTATATAAGCAAACACCATTAGAAGAAACTTTTGGCATTAATAACGTCGTGTTAGTTAATGGCATCCCTGAAACATTAGGAATCTATGACCTTTGCAAACACTATGTTGACCACCGTCTTAATGTAGTTAATCGAAGAACACAATTTAGATTGGATCGCGCTCAAGATCGCCTCCACATCGTTGAGGGACTGTTAATCGCACTAGAGAATATTGACCAAGTTGTTTCAATCATTAAAGGATCTGAGGATGTTGAAAACGCTAAAGCTGAATTGCGAAAGGAACTGAAGCTTTCAGAAATTCAAGCAACACATATTCTTGATATGCAGCTTCGCCGCCTAACCGCTCTTGAAATGCAAAAAATCCTAGACGAAAGTGAAGAGTTAACTCTTCACATTAGCGAATACAAGAAGATTCTTGCTTCCGAGCAACGACAGCGAACCATAGTACTCAAAGAGTTAGAAGAAATTGTTGAAATCTATGGAGTTGATAGGAGCACAGAAATTATTGATTTGAAAGACGTTCCGGTATACGACGATATTCCTTTAATTGAAGAAAAAGATATTCCTGACGAACCTTGTCTTATAACTCTTTCAACATCTGGCCGAGTTGGTCGTTCACCCATTGAAGGTAGCCGCCGATCTACACCCGGGCAACATGATGTTTTAACTGCTACGACATTTGGGTCAACCCTCACTTCTGTTTTCGCAATTACCTCTGAAGGGCGGGCGTTGTCGATCCAAACAGCGGATCTCGGCGAGATAAAGGGTCGAAGCCGAGGTGCTGCTGCTTCAAAAATTTTCAGCACTAGTAAAGGTGAACAGGTTTTAACAATTTGTAGCCCTGGAGAGGAAAACATAGTTCTCATTACAAGTAACGGAACTGCAAAAAGAATTACGCCAGCGGAGCTTCG
This sequence comes from Acidimicrobiales bacterium, assembly GCA_013912105.1. Classification (GTDB taxonomy): domain Bacteria; phylum Actinomycetota; class Acidimicrobiia; order Acidimicrobiales; family UBA8592; genus UBA8592. The sequence continues at coordinate 68,870 of JACERY010000001.1, forward strand.
AGAAACACCTAACGGCAAACCAGTAATCAAGCTAAAACCTAATGACAAACTTGCTGCTGCGTTTACCTGCCCTGACGGTATAGATATCGTGCTTGTTTCCTCCGATGCGCAAACATTGCGGACTTCGGTCGACAATATAAGCGTTCAAGGGAGAAATGCAGCTGGAGTTTTAGGAATGAAACTAAGGGATGGCGTAAAGGTAATCGGAGCAGGGGCGGCAATCGGAGATGGTGCTGTTGTGACAGTCACTGATACAGGAACTGCTAAGGTTACTCCTTTTGAGGAACTAACATCTAAAGGGCGGGGTGGCACCGGGATCCGTATCACAAAATTCACTAAAGAGAAGAGCTTGGTTCTAGCAAAAGTAGTTGGGCCTGAAGGACTTCTTACTGTAATGGCTACGGATGACGACCCTAAGAAAGCTGATCCTGTTCCCGTTGATTTGCCGCTTGAACCCACAAAACGGGATCTAGTTAGTTCAAGAACTGAACGGCGTATTCTTGATGTCGGGCTTCCACGATGGTAACAAAAGCATTAATCCCTATAGGCCGGAGTCAGCAATAAGAAATGTCGACCACAAACACCAATAAAGTCAAATACGATGCGGACGCTATCCAAACGTTAGAAGGTTTGGAAGCTGTTCGAAAACGACCTGGAATGTATATAGGCGGAACCGGCAGTGATGGCCTTACACATCTGCTTTGGGAATTGATAGATAACGCAGTTGATGAAGCAGCAGCAGGATTCTGCGACAAAGTAGATGTTGTTCTCCATAGAGATGGTTCCATGGAAGTAATAGACAATGGGAGAGGAATTCCTGTAGGTAAGCACAAGAAACGAAGTGTTTCAGCGTTAGAAGTTGTCTTAACTGAATTGCACGCTGGCGGTAAATTCGGAGGTGGAGCCTATTCCTCTTCGGGCGGTTTACATGGCGTAGGGGCATCTGTCGTCAACGCTCTTTCATCAAAGCTAGTGGCGGAAGTAGACCGAAACGGAAGTACCCATAAGTTATGTTTTCAGGACAGAGTCGCTGGGCAATTCAATAGCAATGGGAAATTTCGGGCCAGCCATACACTAACGAAGACGAAAAAAACAAAGAAAACCGGATCACGCATTCGATTTTGGCCCGACCTAGAGGTCTTTGACCCTGAAGCTACGATTGATTTTGAATTAGTCTGCCAGCGCGTAGCACGTACCTGCTTTATCGTTCCAGGACTTAAGGTATGCGTCGAAGACAAGCGAACAGGCCACAATAACGAACCATTTGAATATATAAGCCGAGGTGGTTTGTCAGACCTTGTGGATTCTTTAAGTGTTAGTAACCCGATCACTGAGATAGTTAAAATCAGCGGGATTGATACTTTTGAAGAGAAAGTACCAGTTGATGGGAAAATGACAGTCGTTGAACGCGAATGCACTGTAGAAGTAGCACTTCGCTGGGTAGAAGGCTACGAATCTAGCATTGTCTCATTTGTTAACACTATTCCCACTTCCGAAGGGGGAACGCATTTAGCAGGGCTTGAAAGGGCTATGACGCGGGCCGTGAATGACGTTCTTCTACCGGGAACAAAAAAACTAAGTAAATTAGCTAAATCAGGTAATGACAGAGCTTCTAAAGAAGATGTCCAAGAAGGCTTGATAGCTGGTCTTAAAGTAACTTTTCCTGAGCCCCAATTTCGCGGCCAAACGAAGCAGGAACTTGGGACTCCAGCGATTCAAAGTATCGTGTACGAAATCACCAAACAAAGTCTTTCTGATTGGTTCGATGGCGCTGGGAAAAAGACACATATTAATGGAGTAAGAGAAAAAATTTCGAATGCAATACTAAATCGTGTCGCCTCAAAGGAAGTCTTGGATGCGAAGCGTAAGGCAGCAAACCTTGGTAGCACGGGTATGCCTGACAAATTGGCTGATTGTAGAACCCATGGAGAAGATAGTGAGCTACTCATAGTAGAGGGTGACTCTGCAGCTGGCCCAGCGAAAGCAGGGAGGGATGCTGAATACATGGCTATTCTTCCGTTGCGAGGCAAGGTAGTAAATGCTGGTAAAGCAACAATGAAACAGGTAATTGATAACACTGAGGCACAAGCATTAATTACCGCTATAGGTGCTGGTAGTGGTAAGGACTTTAATATTGATGATGTCCGCTATGGGCGGATTATTATCCTTTGTGATGCTGACGTAGATGGAAGCCATATCCGGTGTCTTCTTCTCACGCTTATCTTTCATTACATGAGACCTTTGCTGGAAGATGGACGAGTCTTCGCCGCTTTACCTCCTTTATATGCATCTAAATGGCGAGGAGAAACCTACTATGCGTTCTCTGATGAAGAACGGGACTCCATTATTACTAAGAAAAAAATACCTCTTGATAAGTGGGTTCGATTTAAGGGCCTTGGAGAAATGGATGTTGACGAACTCGCAGAAACGACGTTGAACCCTGAGAGTCGTATTCTGAAACGCTTAACGATGAATGACGCTAAAGAAGCTAAAGAAGCTATGAAAATGTTTGATACGTTAATGGGGTCGGACGTTGCGAAACGAAGAGAATTCGTTTTAAAAGAAAGTGCACTCTTTGATCGCGAAGCCTTGGATGTTTAGCTTAGAACCCTGGCTTCCAGACCATCACAAATAGCATTACTGCTAAGGAAAGATGCAGGACTCCTGAAAGTATTGAACCATACTTATCAGCATCTGGAAGCGTTATAAATGGAGGCTTGTACAGAAGTGCCGAAGCTCCGACAGCAGTTAGCCAAAAGACTCCGGCTAATGTAAGCCACAGTTGACTGAAATCGTAGACGTCGTCAGACATGCCAACTAGCGCCCCACCAAATACGCCACCTAGGAGCAAAGAAGGGGCGGTTACAGTTCCTAGAACATGGATAATTAGTGAAGGGTCTTCTTTCGACCTTTTGTACTTTAAAGTGACAATCTCTGCGAAGAAAGCAGAACCTGCTCCAAGAGTTACTGACAATAAGTGAAGAAACAGAACAAGATTATACGAATTACTATTAATTACTGCCAAAGACATGAGGCTCTAATTGTAGTTGGATACTTAGTAGTATTTCCATTAGTGACATGTCTCTCAATAAATACTTTTTGATGAAGAATGGAAGTGGAACTAAAAAAGTTGAACACTCGTTACCTTTGCCATGCCCAACTGATAGACATAGAGAATGACTACTGGGGTTTCGGCATCTAAAGAAAGCGTCCCACCATACCTTTCACCTTCAAGTTCAAGCTTGTTTGATCAATGCGCTCTGAAATGGAAGTTTAGATATGTTGATCATCTCCCCGACCCTCCGGGCGAAGCAGCACTTCTAGGAACATTCGCCCATGAGGTTTTAGAATTCTTGTTACAAGAAAATCCTGGGAATAGGACAAAAGAAAAAGCTAAGGAGCTTGCTAGTGGCTTCTGGCCAAAGGTAGTAAAAGACCCTGATTTCTTAGCTTTAGAACTTGATGATCAGGAAATACACGAGTTCAAATGGAAAAGTTGGAATGCAATTGAAGGACTTTGGGCACTTGAAGACCCAAGCAAAGTTAAAGTCCAAGATACGGAACGTGATGTCCGCGTCACCCTAGAAGGAGTGCCCTTTCGCGGCGTAGTTGACCGACTTGATGAAGAAGAAGGCGCTTTAATTGTTGCTGATTACAAGTCAGGTAAAGCACCAAAGAAAAGATATGCCGGCGATAAGGTTCATCAAGTTCTTCTTTATGCTGCAGCTATTCGAGAAATTGAGGGAAATTTACCGAGTAAAGCCCGATTATTATTTTTAGGACAGGAAGTAATAGAAACAGAAGTAACAGATGCAACGCTAAAAGAACCAGTGGAAAAGTTGCAAAAAATATGGAGCGAGATTAACACTGCATGCGAACTAAATGACTTTCCTGCATCGACTGGTCCTTTGTGTGCTTGGTGCCCATTCGTGTCACATTGTCCAGATGGCGAAGAAGAAGTACGACAGCGTGTTAGGAACAAACGAGTAAGACATGACGCTCCCGCATTAGCGGCGCTTGGTTTAACTTAGGCGAAGAGATAATTTGTGCAGACGTAACGAAGGAAGAATACTGACAAAATGCCAGAACTCCCAGAAGTTGAGTCAATACGCCGTCAACTTGTCCCGTGGTTAACTGGCCTTCAAATTATTTCATCGTGGAGTCACCCTTCTGAAAAGTTTTCGCCAGCGCTAGAAACAATTGGAATGACTATTGAGTCCGTAAACCGAAGAGGAAAATACCTGTTACTTGAACTCGACGATGAGAGGGAAATGGTGATTCATCTAGGAATGACTGGCCAATTAACACGCACAGAAAGCCTCTCTGACCCTTATCTACGCGCGTGGTGGGAGTTAGATAATCGTAGCATTCTTGGGTTTAGAGATGTTAGAAGGTTTGGCCGTATCCGTGTCGTTACCGGAAAAGATTACGAAGGAACCTTAGCTCATTTGGGGCCAGAACCATTGTCGAGCGACTTTACGCCTGAAAAGTTCTATGCCGATATGAGAAAGAGTTCACGCAAGGTAAAAACTCAGTTACTTAGCCAGAAACCGGTTGCTGGTGTGGGCAATATCTACGCTGACGAGGCTTGCTTTCGAGCGGGAGTTTATCCGGGTTTACGAAGAGTAACTAGAAAGCAGGCAGAGAGACTTCACTTGGAAATCAAAGCAGTTCTTGAGCTTGCATTGCAAAATGGCGGGACTACTTTACGAGATTATGTAAATGCTGAGGGCGCTCAAGGAAGAAACCAAGAGTTTTTGCTTTGCTATGGAAGATCGGATGAACCTTGTTATATCTGCGGCGATATTCTAAAGCGAACTGTCATCGATGGGCGTGGGACTACATATTGTAGAGGTTGCCAAAAACGTTAATGAGTGCCGATATTAAAGTGTTGAAAGTCTTCTATACATAAGTTCAAAGAAGCCGACATCATCAACGGCGGAAACCCAGAAACAGTTGGGGTCCTTTCGACGAGCACCCCAATAGTCAACAACGGTCATACCCATTGTCAAACTTGACCTAGTTTCTATTTCAACATAGACGTCTTTCCCAACATATAAATCTGGGTTGATAAGATACGCGATAGTAGCTGGGTCATGTACAGGGCTCCCTGCCATACCGTACCTTTCTAGGTCAAAGCGATTATAGAAAGAAAGTAATTGCGAAGATTTAGTTCCGACTTCTGTTCCTAGATCTTCAAGGGTTTGTATCCAATCTTGGGTCATTAAAGCTTTATGGGTCACATCTAGTGGCATAGCTACTATAGGGATACCACTGCGGTAGACGACATCAGCGGCATGAGGATCTACGTAAATATTGAATTCAGCAGCTGGCGTAATATTACCCCCGACGAAATACCCACCTCCCATACTTACTATTTTGTTAACTTTCTTTGCTATGAGAGGTTCTCTCACTAATGCCATAGCGATATTGGTGAGTGGACCGACGGGGCAAAGGGTGATTTCTCCATCTTCTGCGCCCATTAGTGTTTCGACAAGCCAATCAACTGCATGCTGCTCTTGGAGCTGGTTTTTTGGAGCTTCCCATGTAGGGCCATCTAGCCCTGTTTCACCATGGATCGCTTCTGCGGTTACTAATTTGCGCACCATGGGTCGATCGCAGCCAGCAAAGACCTTAATATCGCTTCGGTTTGCTAAATCGCAAATAAGAAGAGCATTTCGGGCTGTTAAATTCAATGGGACATTTCCGGCAACGCAAGTTATGCCGAGAACATCAAGCTCAGGAGAAGCCAAAGCAAGCAATATAGCAATTGCGTCATCGTGGCCTGGATCGGTATCAATTATTATCTTCTTTTGTTCCACCACTGCAACTTAGCCTAGTTCGGTGCATAATGTGAACGTATGACTACAGACTTTCGTGAACTCCAAAAGAAAAATAAACGAACTACCCGATGGCTTCTATTTGCTAGTTTCTTTCTGGTTTTTTTCGTTTCCTTCTTGGCGGGACTTGCATTAACTGGTTTCCTTGGTATTGGAATTTTTGCTCTTGTTTTTTCTGGAGCTTTGACTTTCTTCCAGTACCGGAAATCATCAACTCTTGCTTTGCGGGCTACCGGTGCGATTCCCGCAGACCCGGATAAGTACGCCCAACTGCATAATTTAGTTGAGGAAATGGCTTTAGCGTCTGGTTTACCTAAACCAGACGTTTATATCGTTAATGATCCTGCGCCTAATGCTTTCGCTACGGGTAAGGATCCGGAAAACGCAGCTGTGGCTGCAACAACTGGTTTATTGGAGAAGATGGATAGGAATGAGCTACAAGGTGTTATTGCGCACGAAATGGCGCACATTCGAAATTACGATATACGCGTTATGACTGTTGCTACGGCGACTGCTGGGGCTGTAGCTATCATTGCCGATCTATTCTGGCGGATCACTTTCTGGGGTGCAATTACGGGAGGAGGTAGACGTAGAAGCAATAATCAAGGTGGTGGGCCGCAAGCTATCATTATTTTATTTGCTTTTATTTTTGTTACAGTTCTTGCCCCTATTGCTGCTGGGTTACTCAAAGCAGCAGTTAGTAGAAGTAGAGAAGAACTTGCTGATGCTACTGCTGTAGAGCTGACAAGGAACCCTTCTGGGATAAGGATGGCACTTGAGAAGTTAGACCGAGATGTAACTGTCGTGAAGAAAACATCACATGCAACAAGCCATCTCTGGATTGAGTCACCCGATGATCATGTAAAGGGTCATAAAGGAAAAAAGATGAATGATATGTTTAATACTCATCCACCTTTATCTGAACGGATTGACTTACTTCGAAAGATGGAAGGTTTGCCACCTTACCAAGGATGATTCGGGTGATACGGTAGTTCTACCTAAAGGAATGGAGCGTTTCATTATGGGGCTTTTAACGGGACGAGTAGCAATAATTTCTGGAATCGGGCCAGGTATGGGTCGCGATGCTGCTCTTGCTTGTGTTCGTGAGGGGGCAAATGTCGTACTTGCTTCTAGAACTCCAACAAAAGTAGAAAGCGTCGCTGAAGAAGTTGAAGCTTTGGGAGGGAAGGCATTAGCGATTCCAACTGACGTTACTGACTTGAGCCAGATTAGTGACCTTATCGAGTCAACTCTTACAGCATTCGGGAGTATTGATGTTCTAGTTAATAATGCCTTTGCTCAACCACCGTTTGCGACTTTGGAAGAGATGGATCTTGATTCCTGGTATGCCAGTTTTGAGGTTAATTGTACTTCGGCATTGAAAATGAGTCGGGCTGTGCTTCCCTCCATGCGTCAACAAGGGAAAGGTTCAATCATTAACGTAGCAACAATGTCAATACGGAATAATAAACCGATGTTTGGTGCGTACGCTGCAGCTAAATCAGCAATGACGTCGATGACGAGGACAATGGCTAAAGAAGTTGGGCCAGACGGTATTCGTGTCAATGCTATTTGCCCAGGTTTTATTTTCGGGGATTCTGTTCAGTGGTACCTACAAAGCCTTGCTGATCAGAACGGCACAACCTATCAAGAAGAATACGATAACGTAGCAGATGAAATTGCCTTGCGATACATCCCTGACTCTGAACAAATCTGTGGTTCAGTCGTTTTCTTTGCGTCAGATCTATCAATTGCGTGCACTGGGACAAGCCTTGATGTCAATGGTGGGCATTTCATGACATTCTAAATCGTTGTTTCTATCTCAGGGAATAATTCATGATTCATTGGTTCTCCAGGAGTTAATTCATGCTCTAGCCCTGGGAACGGTGGTGACGTGGGTCCGGGACGAGTTGCGTATACGGCGTCATCACCTAACCAGCGCGCTGCAAATGCCCGACGACGGTTAGCAGTTCCACCGGCGGCATGTAGCGTCCTCATATGGAACACGATGACGTCACCTGGGTTCATTTCCCACGACCGGATTTCATGTTTGGAAGCCAATTCTGATATTTCTGGTAAGTCAGAAAATCCCCTGTAATCATAGGACTCGTGATCCTGAAATCGTTTAGGGGCATAAAGAGGACCCAGGTGAGAGCCAGCAAGGAATTTCATTGCTGATTCTCTCGTGATTGTGTCTAGAGGGACCCAAGTTGACACGAGTTGATTACCATTTACACAGTAGTAAGGCTGATCGTGGTGCCATGGTGTTTCCTCACCTGTGTGAGCTTCTTTCACCAGAACATGTTCATGAAATAGTCTGACTTTTTCTGATTGCATTATTTGCTTCGCTATTAAAGCAAGCGGTGAGTTGAAAAGAACGAATTTGTATTCGTTTATTCGTTGCCAATTGCAGTAATCATCCCAGAATTCACCGGGATCGCCTGGCTCTGTATAATCACAAGCCCACGGACCGCGACTTCTTTTATTACGATCAATGCCCCTTGCCAACAAGTCAAGCCATTTCTGTTCAAGAACATTCTGAATCAGAATCGCTCCATCTCTTTGGAATACAGTTACATCTTCGCTAGTCAACACGCTTTTAGTGTACGAGATTGCTTGATTTGATAGTTGTTATTCGTCAGTGTTGGTGGCAAACGGAAGTCCTGCGAGATGAGCGTGGTCGTTGTATCGTATTAGGGTCCACCGTCCTCTGATAGTTTCTGTGTCATCTACGAGGAATTCAGTTAGTGACGTGTTCAGAGTCCAAAGGTCAAATTGGCCTCTTCGCGGAAGGTCAAGGAGTTGACGAATCGCAACGTCAATAACTCCACCATGGCAGACAATCATAATTGTTTCTCCAACATGTTGAGCAATGAGATTTTCTAATGCTGCAGAAACACGATAATGAAACCCTGAGAGACTTTCTGCACCAGGTGCGAACTCACTATGAGGTCTTCCGTGATAGTCGCTTTTACCGAAAATATCTTCTAACTCTTCATAAGGCTTTCCATCTGCTTCGCCTGGCCTGTGTTCTACGAGTTCTGAATCTAGGTGAAGCTTGTTTAAATTTAGAGCGGGTTTAATGATTTCAGCGGTTTCCATTGCTCGTGGCATGGTGCTTGCATATAGGTAGTCGACCTTTGCTTTTTCTTCTTCTAATCTGTTGCGAAGTGCCTTTGCCTGCTGTTGGCCGAGTTCGCTTAATCCTGTGCAGCTTTTTTCTCCGCCTAGGATTCGTTGAACGGTTACGTTAGATTCTCCGTGCCTGATCAGGATTACACGGGTTTTTTTATCAATCATGATTCTATTTTCTCTTTCTGTTTTAAGATTTTACAAACCGTAAGCTTTTTGTGTGTTGTCAGTCCGCAAAGTATTCTGATGGGATTGTGCCGGAGGATGTTTTGGTCATTATCTCAAACCCGTCATCAGTCACAATCAAAGTATGTTCAAATTGCGCGGAACGTCTTCCGTCAGTTGTAACTACTGTCCATGTGTCGTCCCACATTTGTAAAGTGTGCCCACCGAGGTTCAGCATGGGCTCAATTGTGAAACTCATTCCGGTAACGAGCTCAGTTGTTGCTCTTCGGTCGTAATAATGCGGGATAGCTAATGAACTATGAAATTCAGGACCCACTCCATGACCTATAAATTCCCTAACGACACTTAATTGGTTAGAGTGGGCGTGTTTTTCTATAGCTTTTCCTATATCACAGACTCTGGAACCGTTTCTGACTGAATCCATTCCTTTGTAGAGTGCTGCCCTTGTAACATCAACTAAATGCTGACTGTGTTCATCGACCTCTCCTACCAAAAAAGTTACTGAGGTGTCTCCATGAACGCCTTCGTAAAACACGGTGACGTCGATGTTGACAATATCCCCTTCCTGCAATTGTCTACTGTCAGGGATGCCATGACAAACAACTTCATTTACTGACGTGCAGATAGATTTCCTAAAACCTCTATAATTTAAGGGACTAGGATAAGCGCCTTGACGGATAATTTCGTCATGGGCTATTTCATCAAGTTTGTCAGTTGAAATACCGGCCGTTACTTTCTCTCCCACATGAAGAAGAACTTCTGCTGCTATGGCTCCGGCCTTTCTCATAGACTTAATTTCACTACTCGTTCGGGTGAGAGGAAGTATGGAAGGCCCTGGATCGCCAGTTAATGCGTAAGGTGGTCTCGCTATGGTGCCAGGTACATTACGTTTAGGGCTGATAAGGCCCTGTTGAACAGGCGGAAGTGATGCCGGGACTTTAGGAGTTTTTGTCTTACGCTTTGCCATAGTTCTAGGGTACCGGAGTTGCTATCACGATGGTGTTGCGTTTACGCAAGGAATCTACTGATACTTTCAACAACACAAGCGGGCTTAGTATTATTTTCGATTTCTACGGTAAGAACAACTACCACCTGTACGCCGCCTGGTATTTCTGTTACTTCTGAGATCACGCCATGCCCTCGAACACGTGAATTTACAGTTACTGGACTTGGAAATCGAACCTTATTCACACCGTAATTTATACCCATTGATACTTGAGAGACTTGCAAAAGATCGGGAAGAAAGAGGTTAGTTAGTGAAAGCGTCAGATACCCATGAGCGATTGGGGCTCCAAAGGGTCCTTCTTTGGCTTTGTCAGGGTCTACGTGGATCCATTGGTGATCTCCAGTCGCTTCAGCAAAAAGATTGATTCGCTCTTGAGTGATTCCTTGCCAGTCTGTAACCCCTAGGTCGGTTCCTTCTTCTCCAAGCAAGTCGTGAGGGGTATTAAAGATCATCGTCATGAGACGAAGGCTAGCCCAATACACTCCATCTTAGAGAATTTATACTTTAGAGATCACGAATGGGAGGAAAGGTATGGCAGCAACCGGAGGAACAAAAACAATTGTTACGGCTTTAGTGGCTAATTTTACAATCGCCGTTGCTAAATTCTTTGGCTTTATTATTACGAGTTCTTCAGCGATGCTTGCGGAAGCTGTGCATAGTGTTGCGGATACAAGTAATCAAGCTTTACTTCTTCTTGGTAAAAAGCGTTCAGAAAAATTGCCATCTGAAATGCGACAATTTGGTTTTGGTAGAGAACGTTTCTTTTGGGCTTTTGTCGTTTCACTTGTCCTTTTTTCTCTTGGGTCGATGTATGCAATTTATGAGGGTATTGAAAAGATTAGGCATCCTCACGAAATCGACTCTTTATGGTGGGCTTTAGCTATTTTACTATTTGCTATGTTCATGGAGGGTTACGCATTTCGAACAGCTGTTACAGAATCTCGACACTATAAAGGAAACCATAGTTGGAAAAGTTTCATTCGCAGATCACGTATTCCTGAGTTGCCGGTTGTTTTACTTGAGGATTTTGGTGCTCTTATGGGCCTTGTATTTGCGTTTATCTGTGTTTTGATAGCTGATACAACAGGTAATGCTGTGTGGGATGGCATTGGAACATTGTCTATTGGTATTTTGCTCGGTTTAATCGCTGTTGTTCTCGCTATAGAAACTAAGAGCCTTTTAATCGGGGAAGGAGCCCTGCCTGAACAAACCAAAAAAATTGAAGACGCTATCACGGGGTCAGATCATGTCGTTCGTCTTATTGAAATGCGCACGGAGTATCTCGGACCAGAAACGCTTTTAATCGCTGCCAAAATAGAGTTTAAAGATAATTTTTCTTCTTCTGGAATCAGCGACGCTGTAGATGCGGTTGAAGAAAGAATTCGCTCTGTGGAACCACTTGCCAAAATTATCTACCTTGAGCCAGATACCTTCGATGAGGTTAATGCTTGAACCGATAGGCGAGTTTTTCGTTTTCTTTTTCTCTAGCGTGTGTTACTTGGCTTTGTTCCTCTAGGCTCAGTGTCATGTTTAAAGCTATTTATTTAACTCAAGATGAAGAAAAAAATGTGTCTGCTGAAATTGCAGATCTTAATGAGTCTGATTTACCAGAACACGATGTTGCCATTGATGTTGAATATTCAACTATCAACTACAAAGATGGTCTGGCCATTATGGGCAAGCCCGGGGTTGTTAGAAGTTACCCTATGATCCCAGGTATTGACTTAGCCGGCACCGTAACTGCCAGCGAAAGCTCAAGCTACAGTCCAGGAGATAAAATAGTCCTTAACGGTTGGGATGTTGGCGAAGCACATTGGGGCGGTTTAGCTCAAAAATCTCGGTTGAAATCTGAATGGCTTGTACCTATTCCTGACACCTTTGATACGAAGCAGGCAGCAGCGATAGGAACAGCAGGTTACACGGCGATGTTATGCGTTCTTGCGCTTGAAGAACACGGTGTGGGCGCAAGCGATGGGCCTATTCTTGTGACGGGAGCTTCGGGCGGCGTCGGAAGCACAGCTATCTCTATTCTAGCTAAATTAGGTTATGAGGTCGTCGCTTCAACTGGGCGTCCTGAGGAGTCAAGTTATTTAAATGATCTTGGAGCTTCTGAAATAATTGATCGAGCAGAGCTTGGTGATGAGAACCCTCGTCCACTTCAAAAAACTCGTTGGGCTGGGGTTGTTGATGCCGTTGGTAGTCACACATTAGCTAATGCCATTGCCCAAACTAATGCACATGGGTGTGTCGCTGCTTGTGGCTTAGCGCAAGGCCATGATTTAAAAACGTCTGTAATGCCGTTCATTCTTAGGGGTGTGACTCTTGCAGGTGTGAATTCTGTGCATGAACCTTTTGCTCGAAGGAAGCTTGCTTGGGACCGGATGGCTACTGACTTGGATGCTGACAAATTAGATCGCATAACAGAAGTTGTGGGTCTTAGCGGCGGAATTGATGTGGCGGGTCAGATTCTAAATGGGCAGATTCGCGGCAGAGTCGTAGTGGATGTGAACGCTTAATAGGTTTTTAAATGCCTCTAGTTTTTCGGGGAGAATAAAATCTGCCACACTTGCAACGAATGCTTTAAAGCGTGGAGGTGCTAAGTGGAACAGCCACTTGACGGGTTACGGGTTGTTGATACGACGAATAATCGTGGTGAGTTATGCGGAAGACTTTTAGCTGATTTAGGTGCAAGCGTTGTTCTTGTAGAACCACTTGGCGGGTCCTCACTTCGTAATGCTGCTCCATTCTCCTCTGATGGTGAGAGTTTGGGTTTTCTCTGGAGGAACGCGAATAAGTCTGGAATTAGTATTGATTTTGAAACAGAGAATGGGTCAGATGAACTTCTATCATTACTTATGGAAGCCGATGTATGGATTGAAGACGGTTCAGATATTGGGTCTGTAGCAAGTAGCAACGTCAGGGAAGCCTGCCCAAGTCTTGTTATCACCTCAATTACGCCATTTGGGTACACGGGTCCCTATGCCGAGCTCATCGCTAACGACGATGTGCTTGAGGCTATGAGCGGGATGATGTTTAAAGCAGGTATTTCCGAGAAGGACCCTCTGCTTCCTCCAACGAGTATGGCAACAGATGTTGCTTCGATCTCTGCAGCGGTAGCAACAGTCCTTGCCGTGTACCAAAAGATGAAAACGGGAAAGGGACAACATATTGACCTGTCGATTATGACTGCTGCAGGAGCTACAACAGATTGGTCGTACTCAAATGCTTCAGTTCTTAAAGCTGCAGATCGCCCCTATAACGAAGTTCGCCAAGGTGGCGGATTCATGTATCCAATTTTCCAGTGCAGCGATGGCTGGGTAAGGATGGTTATTCTAAGCCCTCGACAATGGGAATCACTGTGGGATTGGATGGGTAAACCCGAAGCATTTAGTGACCTAGAATACTGGTCACAAGTTGGCAATAGAATCATGAATGCTGATGTTTTGAACCCTGCATACAGTGAGTTCTTTTCTGATAAGAAGATGTTAGAGATTTGTGTGGAGGGGCAAAATCGGGGAATCGTGGTTACCCCGCTACTCAAACCAGATGAGGTTCTGTTAGACCCTCATCTCACTGCCCGTGGTACCTTTATTGACACGGAAGTAGCACAAGATGTTGTGGGTAGCATCGCTTCTGGCTTCTTTGAACTAGATAACGTACGCCATGGCTTTAATCATCGTGCCCCACAATTAGGTGAGCATAATGGTTTTAGCTTTAACGGTGACCGCCTTGCGTTCAATTCACCCGATACTGAGGCTCCGCTCCCCTTATCAGGTATTCGTGTACTTGATTTTGGAATCGGCGGCGTAGGTGTTGAAACTTCTAGATTACTGGCAGAGTACGGCGCAGATGTTATCAAGGTGGAGACGCGAACCTACCCTGATTTCATTCGCCTCGTAGCGTTAAGTGAGACATCACCGTCGTTTGCTTCGTCATCTCGTAGTAAACGCAGTTTTGGCTGCAATGTTAAGACGGAGGAAGGGTTGCAAATCATTCACCAGTTGGTTGCTGAGTCAGATGTCATCGTGGAGAATAGCGCAACAGGGGTTATGGAATCATTAGGTTTGGGGTATGAGAACCTCCAAAAGTGCAATCCGGACATTGTGATGATTAGTAGTCAGCTTGTGGGTTCACGTGGCCCGAATAGTCACTGGACTGGGTACGGTCCAACAACCCAGACCTATGGTGGTCTATTGCATTTGTGGGATTATGACGATGATGATGCTCCTGCTACGAATGGCACTATTTTTCCTGACCATGCTGCCGGTCGATTGTGTGCACTTGCTGGGATTTCAGCTTTAATTGGTCGCGATGCTAGAGGAGGAGCTACCCATACTGAGGTCGCTCAGGTTGAAGTTGTTGTGAATATGATCGCTGAACAATTACTCAAAGAAAGCCTAATCCCTGGTTCTACTAGTCCTATGGGTAATCGGCATGAGCAACGTGCTCCGCGTGGGCCTTTCCGTTGCTCTGGAGAGGAACAATGGGTTGTTATTTCCATTGATACAGACCAGCAGTGGATGTCGCTGGTGAATGCAATGGGTGCGCCAGAATGGGCGCTAAGGGAAGCGTTCAGTACTGTTGAAGGCCGATTAGAAAACAAGGACATTATCGAATCACATCTTGCTGCTTGGACCAGCGATCAGAACCGTGATGACGTTTTCCATTTATTACAAGATGTTGATGTTCCGTGTGGGCCGATGATTATTGGCATGGAAATGCTTGAGGATCCGCATCTTGAAGCTCGTGGTTGGACATTAGAAATTGATCAGCCTGGTGTTGGGTACATGAAATTGGAAGGTCCAGCGTGGGTAAGTGAACGCATGGGTGGCCCCATTACTTTCCCATCGCCTGACCTTGCTGGTCATACTAGAGAGATCGCGCAAGAGGTCCTCAAAATGAATGACGACATAATAGATGACCTCGTTGAACGAGGGATACTTGAGGTTTAAACCTAGCCGGTGAATAAAGGCGTGCCGGGGCAACTACTATCGTCCTGCGATGTAACTTTCTCTTCTGACCGCAAAGTTCCCACAGTTGTTATATCTTCCTCAATATTATCTACTGATTCACCATTAATTTCTGTTAACTCCCAATCGATTTTCCAGTAGTAATCACTAATTGCATAGAATATGAATTGTTGTTCTTCTCCTTCAGCTATTTCAATCGTTTTCACTGAAGGCACATCAGAATAAACTTCTCCAAGTTTCCATGGGCCGCTTGATGAGTCAGGGCTCAGGTACTGTGTAGCTTTAATCGTAACTGACTGTGATGATAGTTCGTTATTGATGATTAGGCCTTGGACAGTTGTTCCGCAGATGAATCCCATTGAGATATCAAGGACAAGACTCTCTGGACAGTTGATGAGTTGCGTGAGGTTAATTTCCGATTCTTCTGCTAGCGATTCTCCACCAGTGGTAATCGGCAAGACTGTAACCTGAACATATATACCATCACCGGGGCTGGGTAGTGGAATCGTTGTGCTATAGAACTCTAAAGCTCCAGAAGGGATGCTTTGCGTGCTGGACGCTGCTTCGTTCTTTGGGGCGTCAGTAGTCGTGCCATCGTATACATCGACGGTAAATTCTGCGCTAAATGTTGATCGCGTGTTATCGAGTTGTAGGAAGATTTCTTCGTTTCCAGAAGCGCACTCTGCCGAGAGTTCAGCGAACGGGGACCAAGTGTCTTCAACAACACAATCTGCATACAACGCTACTGAATAGGATCCCCAGCCTGATGGGGCTGTTACAGCACCTGGACCGAATGCAGCGGGGTGGGCTTCGGTTGATTCGGCAACGATAGAGTATTCCAGATTCTGATCTACGAGTTGCGATAGCGTCACAATCCTGTCTTGGCCTGCTGGAACAGTTTGCCAATCATTCACCACTGTGGTGTTTCCATCAAAATCCGTTGCAACGAGCTTGTAACGCATCTCGACCTCAGATGCTGCGTTGTTGATGTTGGTTGTCAGTAAGCCTGTTCCGCTAACACCGCATTCGAATGATAGGGTCGCCACCGGATTCCAGTCAGGGCATGAACCACTAGGTGGGTAAAGGATTTCCTCTAAAAACCATCCACCATCAATACCTTCAGCTGTTGGGTCCCAAGGGCGTGTTTGCTGAACCCAAATATCAACCCATTGACCCTCTTGGTAACTTACGGTTCCTTGGGCAGTCTGACCTGGAGTAGCTTTGATATCTATTCCCATGTAAGAAGTACCGTAACGTAACGGAGTTACATGCGTAGTATGCCTATCTGCAAGTGGGTCTACGCTCATATCGTATTGAGTAGATGCTGTGTTATCCACTGTGATTGTTATTTGGATCACTCCATCAGCGGCACATGCATAGGCATAGGTAACAACTGGGTCAAAGACAGGTTCGATACAGTCCTTTTCGAGGTCCGTGTCAAGTGTTGTTTCACTGAAACTTCCAGCGGTTGCACCAGTCGCTGACCATTTGATTGTCCATGTTGAGTCTTCTGGGATAGAAAGCTCAGTGTTCGTAAGCACTACTGTTGCTCCTGCGGATACAACCTGAGTTACCGGTGCCTGATCAACTCCATCAACTACTGGAGTCACGATGAATGTAGCATCTTGATTTGATGCGGTGTTATCCAGCGCGACTTGTTCGCCTCCACTTGCACAGTCCATTTCGGCCTGTACCTGCACGCATAGGAAGTTAACTCCATCGTTCGCGGATTGGTTCAGAACTTCTTGACTATAACGGCCGGAGTTTGTGGCCCCGTTTAATGTTCCTTGCCCCTCTATCACCAAGTACAGAATTTCAGTCACTGGAGGCAGCGTTATCGCTGTTGCATATTGGGTAGTAGCCCCAGCAGCTACAAGTTGTGTGGCAGATTCAGAGCTTTGTAATGTCGCAGTACCCGATGAGACACGGTACACATTTACGATAAAGGTCGAATCGATATTGGATCCCGAGTTATCCAAATCAACCGTCACAGCGGTTGCGCAATTCACGTCAACAGTTACCGTGGGAGCGAAAACGAAATCGCCAATGACGCCTGCGTCAGCTCGGTGGGTGGTGCTCTGAATCGTGGCACCACATGTGACTGTAAACGAGTTTGATAGCAGTAATTCTGCTCCGCTCTGGGCACCATCTGAATCAAGTTCTGATGTTGTTACTGAGTCATTTGTTTCCGTGGTGTATCCGTTTGGAGTAAATCCAGTCGGCCAGTTGGAGACGTTTGTGTAATCGAAGGAAGCTACCCATTCAAGAGTGTTGTTATTGTTATCTTTGCAAGGCAGATTCGCTTGCCATCTATAATCCCCGGTATCAGTTCCAGACATAACTCCGGAGTACTCCATTTGTCCTGGTTCATGCACAACATTTCCTAATGAGTCCTTGTACTGTGTGGCATTTCTTATTGTCACGTCATAACCGGTAACATGCGGCTCAGATCCATCTTCAATTGACGTTCGTAACCCATCATCGTTGAAATCAACCCATACATATCCGAAAACATCCCCGAATTCTTCAGGGATCTCCTTAACTGTCACTGGGCAATTCATCCCATCATTCGCAGAAGTCAACTCCATTGACCCCGCATTATTGAAGACAACAGTTTGATTCAAATCATTTAAGTTCACTGAGGAAAGGTCAAGTTTTAAAATTTCACCAGAAGTGTTCCCCGAGAAGAATATTGATGTTCCTGCGGCATCCGTGACTCTGTAATGACCACCAAAAGTAGTGCTGGTGACCGGAGTACCATCAGCCATTTGGATAGTCTCGAAATCATAAGCCTGATTAGCCGCGACATCATACACGTTGAAGAAATCACCGTTGGCAATTGCATGCAGGGCGAAAATATAAGTAGCTATACCGTTGCCAAGATCTATATCGGCGGAAGTTATATCTCCAGCTGCCTCAAATGCTGTTATCAGGACGCTCGGGTCGGCAGGCAGACTGGCATTGCTTCTATCCGAATAACCTGTGACACCGTCAGGGTTTGGAAGTCTATAAAGGTTGTCATCATCGGGGGTGTAGTAAAAATCTCCTGTGCTGGTAAACGCACCATCAAAGGCAATCCCCCTCACGTCGCCAGCTTTAGTATCAATTTCGTATACGAATTCAATATTATCGCTGTCAAATCGGATGAAATAGGTCTGTTCAACGCCACCATTAAACCCGCCATTGTTGGCAAAGCTAAGTAATCCATAGGCTACTTCGCTAGTCGGATGCAGATCGGTTGCATTTAAGCGGTCGAACTCGTTGTCTCCAGACCCCGCAGCTGTATTACTCAATATCCAGATGGGACTGATCGTGCCATCAGTCGGATTCAGCACCCCTGTAGTTACAATCCCAGCAGCCGTATCTTCACGAGTTTGAACTAATCCGCTGTTTACAGCACAATCCCAAGAATCAATAGAGCTCGGACAATCAGCAGTCACTGTCGAGGAGAAAGGGTTGCCGTTACCCGACGAATCACTCATCTGAATATTCAGAGAGTCACCATTAATTACGGGAGCTATAGAAACATTTTGAGTCGCCCCAGCTGCGACTGTGAATGTTTCAAATAACGTTCCGTTCACGTTGATAAAAGTATTGGCATCGGTAGTTGATGCAGTGTTATCTAGTGTTGCAGCCACTGCATTGGTTCCATCGTTGTTCACAGTGCAATTCCCGAAAGTAAGGTTGGGAGACCATGTAGCAGCATCAATGAAGTCACATGGTGGTTCGCTGAGCGTTCCACCATCGGGAACCATCTGAACGACAGTTCCATCTGTTCTGGTAACGGTTGCTTGCCATACCTCATCTTTCTCAATATCGATCATAAGTTCAAGGAATCCGGCTGCTGTGCCTACAGTTGCACCGGGAACAGGGAAAAGCCCGTTTCCGTCAAGGTCGCTTAATCCAGTAGATGAGTGGGAACTTCGGTAATCGCTGGCGGGAACCGTTACGCCATCAATAGTCGCTGTAATTCGCACCTGTGTAGCTCCAGCTCCTTGGTTGATTACTCGTATGGGAACTTCGGACCCTACACCATTGGGGTCATCATTATTGCATATGGGAGGCCATGTTGAGGCAGTTAAATCCTCGATTGAAGGGGGAGGCTCGTAAGGACACCCAGCACCATCATTATCGTTTGTCTTTAAGCTTCCCTGAAGCTCTTTAACATCAAAACTATTTGCCCCTGTGATTGGGATATTTCCTGCGTTATCAAGGTCTGGGAGGCCAAGCTCAACAAAGTATCCCTCAAAGTTCGCTGAGAAATAGACATATGTTCGATTATCTTCGAACTTGAAGTTGTAAGACGCCCCGAACGTTTCCTTGCTCCCTCTGCTGTTATTTGGCATAGAAAGACCACTGATTTTTGCATAATTATCACCGTCAGCCTGTTGCAGATGTACTGCGCCTGAAGTAGTACCTGTTTGCTCAAGCGCAACTAGATCATAAATCTGCCCGTTATAGGAAATGCCTTCTTTGACCCACGAGAAATCTTTCGGTCCACCGCTACCCGTCTTGCTCGTTCCAGTGATCTCCGGGATGCCAGTTGCGTCAAGAGGGACATTCCAATAGTCAGATTTGAAGAAACTACCAGTGAGAGAAGCATATGGGTTCCCATTTGCGTCTTCAAAGTATGTGCCTGCGTTGATCTTCTCGGCTCCAGTTCCCTTACTCGTTTGCAGTTTGGCAATCGGACGCATCGTACCGAGTTTCGTATCATCCCAGGAAGTGGCAGGGTCATTTTGTGATGCCGGCGGAATCAACTGCACTAAATACGACTTTTGCTTATCTTTATTTGGTTGGACAGCAATGTACATGTTGCCTAACGGATCCATGAGTAAGCCATTGACTTGCTTGTAATTACTTTTCGAAAAGTCAGAAGGCGCAATGAGAACTTGACCATTCTCATCTACCAAACCGCCTGTGACACTAGGCGCATACGTCGCTTGAACATCATAATTCCCCGTCAAGGTGTTATAAATCGCTAGCTGAAGCATCATTGACCCATTCTGAACCCCTGCAGCATCTGCAATTGCAGCATCAAATACGCTACCCGTATCAAACCCCCATGAATGCTGATATGGATATCCGCCTCGGCCTTCATTATCGCCACAAGAGAATGCTGTGTCAGTTGGTAAGCCAGAGAGATCTGCGAACGCTGGTCTTGGTTCACTGTCAACGGCGACTAATAGAGCGGCACCTAACGCCAGCACTAGGAAAAGAAATCCAAGCAGCCTTCCCTTGCGTCGAATTTGCGTAAACGCAGAAATAGAGGACCCAGTCGTGGGTCCACCTATTTGGGGGTTATCAGCATCATAAAAAGTCATATTCTAAACTCTTGTTTGTATTGGGGGTAAAGGGGTAAATGTTGACAAAGTCAACAAAAATTAAAGTAGTTAAACATATCAATGCGATGGTGGATAGTCAGAAATAATTGTTTCTCCATTCTATTTTGTACGTGTGGACGCTACTGAGTGATACAAGAACCATGTGATCGTCGTTTCTTCATCCCCCAGACGGTTAACTTTCACCGGTTATGAAAATCGGACAGCATTCGCAGGTGCAAAACATGAGAGAGTTACCCTATTTATGCCGCTATGACTTCAAATTTTCGCATACTTCTGATCGCTTTCACCCTCATTATCATGTCGGCGGCCTGTAGCAGACCAGATGGGCCTTCTCTAATGTCCATTGACAATGATGCCAGTATGGCAAGCGCAAGTTCTTCGAATGGCATCCATAACGAAATTGAAGCATATGCCGACATACCTGATGAAACGATTGAGGAAACCTTTGAAAGAATTCAGCGAACCTCTTCAGGGCACGCCGCAATAAACTCAGACAAAAAAATAGCGCAAGTCTTCTACAGCCCGGACCAATCATCTGCCACCACAAACATCATCTCAAACCCCGGTCCTTTTGAAGGAACCCGAATCCTTGAAACAACGGGAAGAGAAACAGAAGAGTTCGTAGAAGTCATCCTTCCAGTCACCCCAAATAACACGTCGGGCTGGCTAATCAGAGAAGATATCACCATCGCAGAATCAGAAAATCTGATCATCGTTGATCTCTCCGAACGCAAAGCAGCCCTATACGTTGGTGCGGACTTAATCGCCGAGGCACCTGTCGCAATAGGCGCCCCAAACACTCCAACTCCAGCGCTCGAAGCAATTATTGACGCTATCTGGGAGCGCTCCACCTCCGAAATGAAACTCCCATCGCTTTACGGTCAACGACTATTCGGACTGAATAAACATTCAGAAGCCCTCTCCAATTTCGATGGCAGACGTCCAGCACTAGCAATTCATGGAACAGATGAACCTGATCTGATAGGTTCCGCCGTCTCAAACGGGTGTATACGAATGCACAATGACGATATGGCTATCTTCGCTGAACATGTGACGCTCGGGACACGGGTAAGTATCATCGGATAAACACTCTAGTTTCGAGGCGCAATGACGAATGAAGCAATAGGTGACATCCTCACCTCAACAACAAACGACATCGGTACCTTAACCATCTCGAATCCCAAACTTCGCAACGCAATGAACCTAGCAATGTACAAAAAAGTGCCATCTGCAGTCGATTCCTTAATTGCATCTGGAGTGAAGGTAATTGTGGTCCGTGGAGCTGGAGATGACGCTTTCGGAGCCGGTTCAGACATTTCCGAATTTGAAACCCTACGAACCCCTGACAACGCACATGCTTACGATGACGCTGAAGCTGACGCCCACGAATCAATCGAAAAGAGTCCAGTTCCAACTATTGCCATGATTAACGGGCCCTGTCGCGGAGGCGGGTTAGCTATCGCTCTGGCATGCGACCTGCGCTACGCAAGCGACACCGCCACTTTCGCTGCTCCCCCAGCAAAGCTAGGGATCGCCTTCCCGCAC
This sequence comes from Acidimicrobiales bacterium, assembly GCA_013912105.1. GTDB lineage: Bacteria > Actinomycetota > Acidimicrobiia > Acidimicrobiales > UBA8592 > UBA8592. Next base: position 90,894 of record JACERY010000001.1, read on the forward strand.
CCAGCTGTTAAAGCACTAGCAAAAACCATTGGAGACGCACACGCCCGCTACCTTCTCCTCACAGCAACAACCATTGATGCCAAAGAGGCATCCCGAATAGGGCTCCTCCATCACGTCACTAGCAGCTCATCGCTTACCACAACTGTTGCTGAGCTAACAGCACAAATCTGCAAACTCGCCCCCCAGTCGCTAACAGCGGCGAAAGTCAGCCTTGCAGCGGTCAAAAGCCATACAAGCAGCACTGAAGTGCAAAACGCCATCAAGAAATGCTACGAAAGTGACGATTACCAAGAAGGAATCACAGCTTTCTTAGAGAAACGCAGCCCTGACTTTAACGGCACATAAGTCAGAAATCTGCTACACCATAAGAAGAACCAAAGGAAGGCACAACCCAATGAACGACTACCCAGTACGAACGGGAAGCATGCTCTACACACTCGTAGACCCAAACAAAGGACATGAGGTCGCATACAACCGATGGTACGAACGCGACCACTTCTATGCAGGATGCCTGATTGGCCCATGGCTTTTTGCAGGGAAACGATGGGTAGCGACACGCGACCTTAAAGATCTCCGTTTCCCTGAAGACAGCAACGTCACAACTCCCGTTGACAGAGGTTCATACTTAGCTACTTACTTTGTCCTAGAAGGAAAACACGACGAACATTTCAAATGGGCAGCCGAACAAGTCTGGGACCTCTACGCCAATGATCGCGGATTCCCCGAACGTCAACACGCGCACACCGTCATGTTCAACACTCCTTGGGCCTTCTACCGTGATGCAGAACATGTACCCATTGAACTCTCCTTCGATCATCCCTATAAAGGACTTGGGAATATCTTCCTCGACCGAACAGAAGGAAGTACCGAAAGTGAATTGCAGGATTTCCTCCGCTTAGAAGCCCTTCCCTCGCTTCTCTCAGAAGACTCCCCTGTCGCGTCTTGCGTGAATTGGAAACCAATACCTCGCAACGACGATATCGACGGGAATGCACCAATGGACCTCGGGTCGCCAACCGGCAACGAAGAACGAACTAATCAAATGTTCTTCCTCGAAGAAGATCCAAGAGAGATCTGGGACCTATTTCGAAACTATGCTCAATTAGTAAACAATTCCGGACTTGCTACCGTAGCCCTAGCAGCCCCGTTCATCCCTACAATCGTCGGAACTGACACCTACACAGATCAACTCTGGTAACTACTCCACCATTCATCTAGTTTCAATTCTGTAGCCTCACGGTCAAGATCAGGATAAGCCCGTCGCAATTCCAACAAGAACTTAATAGCCTTACCCACCTCAGGGCCGGGCCCTAGCCCAAGTCGTTCCATAACTTCGTCGCCATCAATCAGAGGACGCTCAGCAGCCCGTCTGTCAGCTTCAGCCAATTCACCTATACGCTTCTCAAGATCATCCACATGATATTGAATTTCTTGATGAATGTAATTATGCCGAGAAGTACAATCTGAGCGAACCAGCATATTTAACTTACCAAGCAGATGACCTGCATCTCGGGCGTACCGACGAACAGCAGCATCTCCCCAACCATCGGCATAACCTTTAAATCGCCCTGAAAGACGAACGATTTCAGATACATCCTTAACTACATTCTCAGCGTAACCCAAAGCTCGTAACCTTTTCTTTGTAATTTTCGCACCAACAACTTCATGGTGACGAAAGGTTACTCCACCATGTTTAAATGAACGCGTCGCCGGCTTCCCAATATCATGAAACAATGCTGCCAAACGCACGACAAGATCATCAGGAGTTTTCGCAGTTACTGCAATAGTGTGAGATAAGACTTCTTTATGTTGATGAATAGGATCCTGCTCCAGCCTTAACGCAGGCAACTCTGGAAGGATCACATCTGCAAGTCCTGTATTCACGAACTCCCACAATGCAGCAACTACATCATCGGCAAGAAGAGCATTATCTAGAATGCTTCGCTGTTCATCAATACTAAGTTTCATGCCATCCGGCAGAGAAGAAATTACTTCTCTTCCTTGAAAATAACGTGCTTTCGCACAACAGGATCATACTTTTTCAGTTCAATCCTGTCGCGTGTATTAACTTTATTTTTATTCGTCACATAGGTATAGCCAGTTCCAGCAGTGGACTTGAGCTTAATCACTGGACGCTTATCACTTCCTGCGGGCATCAGACTTTCTCCCCTCGCCTACGGATATCTGCCAAAACACTTTCAATGCCATTCTTGTTAATGGTTTTTATGCCTTTGGCACTGACCGTCAAGGTAACCCAACGTTTTTCATTAGGAACCCAAAATCGTTTAATCTGGATATTCGGATTCCAACGACGACGGGTTTTTCTATGTGAATGAGATACGTTATTCCCAAAAGCTGGCTTACGCCCAGTAACTTGACAAATCTTAGACATCACGTGATTCTAGCCACCGGTTTACACTTCCGCACCATCGACTAGAGATATATCCGTTTAAAGAAGGCGAAGAAAAACCTGTAATGTTGAGAGTATCGTGGGAGCATGGAACCGTTTTGATTTGATCATTGGCGCTCCAGGCGAAACCATCAACGGACACACAAACACTTGAGTAGCACACATTCTCTTCGGAACTACAAACGGAATGGGCGCAACATGCAACGAACTTCTCCACGTCGACCAAGACGCTTTCACAGGAAATGCTAAAACCAACGGACCATTTGGAACGGCTCTTCTAATCATCGAAGATGACCTCATTATAGGGTCACCAGGTGCCTCCATCTCAGGAGCAGCAGGCGCTGGAGCCATCTACTGCTTATCACAATAGTTAGTTAGCTATGGAGTTGTTTCGAAAGCAGCGACAGGTCCTCCAAAAACTTCTTTGACCTTTCCAATTTTATATGCTCAAACCCCCGTACATTCTGTGGCAAGGCAGCAAGAGTAAGAACTTGATCAAAATTGTTTTCAGTTAAAACCTTGAGTGCTTCACCTATCTCTTTTTGATATTCGTCGCGTATCTGGCGTTCTATTTTCCGAATTTCTGCATAACCAAAAAGGTCAAACCTAGTCCCGCGGATTGCTTTAGCTTTGGATAGCAGCCTCATGACAGGTAATGCTAAGCCATACGGTACTTTTAGTTTACGATTGAGACCCATTGAACGAAGAAATGGAGGGTGAAAATGCCAAGTCGCTTTGCCAGAACTTTGAGGCATCCCAAGCATTTCATGCTTTATTTCAGGCAATATGAAAAGCCGCGCAACCTCGTACTCGTCTTTATACGTGATTAATTTATGCATGTTACGAACAACTGTCTCAATAAGCTCTACAAAGCTTTTTTTATTTGATAGTTCCTTGGAGCGTTCAACAGTCTCCGCAACAATACTCAGGTAACCTTCAGCACATTTTTGGTTTTGATACTCAATAATATCTGAATAAAAAAAACTAACTAGTTGAATTATCTCCGAAGAAAGGCCCGCCGTTGCAAATTTCGTTTCTAAATCATTTGGAAGGAATAATTCTGCTTTTATGGGAGCTTCAGGCGGATCTTCCATTTGGCTATTTATGGATTCAGGATTTTCTGCCCATTTGCGCCCTAAACGAAAAGCCAGAATATTGCGATCTACTGCAACTCCATTTAGAGAAATTGCTTCCTCAAAGAATCCAGGCTCTATAGGTATTACTCCTCTCTGGACAGCTACCCCAAGAAGAAAAATATTAGATGAGGTAGCTTCTCCCAATAGGTTCTCGCATATTTTGGCAGCATCCACATAAACATTTTCCGACGCTTTTGTTCTTGTCTCTACTCGTTTAATTAAATCTCGTTTATTTGGGAGTTCTTTAAATGGTTTGCCAACCATCGAGCCAGTAGGTGTTTCAGATTGTGATGCTACGAGCACAGTATGTTCTTTTCTAGAAACTTCAAGAGCTGTATCACTAGCTGCTACTAATAAGTCAAAACCTAAAATTACATCAGCACTTTGATGCGTGAGGAGATTTGAAGGACGCGCTTGCCCTCGAGTTATGCGGACATCACTCATAACCGGTCCCGCTTTTTGCGATAATCCCGTTTGGTCTAGGCCTCGTACTTCAAAACCATCAAGCATTGCTGCAGTAGCAAAAATTTGCGCTGTTGTAACTACTCCTGTTCCACCTATTCCTGCCATCCGAAGATCTAAGCTCTCAGCCTTTACTTGTGGGACTGGTTTAGGAAGATCCTTTAAATCGATAACTACTTTATTTCTTAATTTCTTAGCATCTTGGTCAATTTCAATAGTTAAAAAACTGGGGCAATCCCCTTTCAAACAAGATTTATCAAAATTACAAGATTCTTGATCAATAACAGTCTTAGCCCCAAACGGAGTTTCTTTTGATTGGACAGAAAGACAATTAGAAACTTCGCCGCAATCGCCGCATGCTTCACAGATCCTATGATTTATCATTATGCGAAAGTCGGGTTTTTCGATAAGCCCGCGTTTTCTTGACCGCCTTAACTCAGCAGCGCAATGCTGATCATGGATTAGGACTGTCACTCCCGAAATATTTGCCATTGTTTCTTGAGCTTCGATGATACGACTGCGATCCCATACGGCAACATCATCCGGAACAGATAGATCTTTGTAACGAAGGACGTCTTCCGTGGTAATGATAATTTTTGCAACCCCTTGTGCAAGTAAGATCTTAGTTACTTCTTCAATTCCTAGCATTCCCTTTGGATCCTGTCCTCCAGTCATAGCAATTGTCCCATTAAAAAGAAGTTTGAATGTAATATTGCTTCCTGCTGCTATCGCCGACTGAATTGTGAGTTGGCCAGAATGGAAATAGGTTCCGTCCCCGATGTTCTGAAGAAAATGATCTCGTTTAAGAAAAGGTTCCATGCCTATCCAGTGCATTCCTTCATTTCCCATAGCGGTGACGCCAGCAATATCACCAACTCGGTCTTCATCCATTAGCAAAACCATTGTGTGGCATCCTATCCCTGCTCCGATTAAAGAGTTCTCGGGAGCTTTAGTGCTTGCATTGTGAGGACACCCTGAGCAAAAATATGGACTCCGTTGAGTGGCTAGTGGAATAAGATTCCTCTCTTTCTCAGTACGTTGAGGAGGAATTAATTTATCTGAAATTCTTAATGCCAACCGCTCATATAAACCCTTGACCATAACATCAGCATTTAAGATGCCGTGGCTAGGCATAAGCGTTCGACCATCAGGATGATTTTTGCCCATAACTCGGGGCTGATGGGAACTTCCATAAAGCGCATCCTTCACTAGCCATTCGGCAGTTGGGTTCTTCTCCTCTATGACAATTATCTCTTCAAGGCCGCGAGCAAATTTTCTTATATTCTCCGGGTCAAAAGGTATCGGAAGTTGCAAATATAATAATCTAATTCCTGCGGCTTCTATATCGTGCTCGGTTCGTAAACCAATATTATGAAGGGCGTGCCGCATTTCTCGATAGGTGAAACCGCTAGCAATTAATCCAATCCAAGCATCAGAAGGATCTACGGTAGTTGGATTTAACTTGTTAGCAACCGTATATCGGCGAACTAGTTCGGAGCGTACCATTCGTAGATCTTTTTCTATTGCTAGATTATTTGGTGGAAGCAGTTTTGCATCTGGTCGGTGATGATATGGCATTCCATCAATGGTCAAATCTGGAACTTTCGGCGAAACTATCGTTGATGAAAGATCAACAGTTCCGCTTCCATCAGCAACTGCCGCAACTATTTTAAGTGCTGTCCAAGCTCCAGTAATCCTACTCAAAGATATAGCGTGCATGCCCAAAGTAAGGACATCCTTGACATCACCTGGATACAGAATCGGCATGTGGAGATCAACGAGCGAAGCATCGGAACTTGAGGGCAATGTAGAGCTTTTCGCTGCAGGGTCATCACCAACAATCGCTACTGCTCCGCCATTTCTGGAAGTTCCAGTAAAGACTGCGTGCCGAAGCGCATCTCCGGCCCGATCTAAACCAGGGGCCTTCCCGTACCACAACCCAAATATTCCGTCATAATTACAATCGGGCTGCTCAGCCGCTAATTGACTTCCCATTACTGCTGTTGCGGCATGTTCTTCATTTAAAACTGGACGGTGAATTATCGGAAGGTCAGTGACAAGAGATTTTGCTTTGTCAATTTCAAAATTTAAACCTGCAAGTGGGGAACCTGGGTATCCTGCAAGAAAAGCCGCTGTATTCAAACCTCTCTGCTTATCGGCACGGAGTTGTTGAATCGGAAGCCGAGCAAGAGCTTGAACTCCCGTAAGAAAAACTGAACCAGAATTCTTTACATAGCGGTCGCTGATCTTATATTCGTTAGAATCCAGCATCGATATCCCGTCTGTTATGAGAATTGATTAACGATCTCACATGCAGTCTCTCATATTCCAAGGAGGTGTGTGCCATTTTCCACAATTATTGCAGGAGATTTGCGCCCTCGACAGGAATCGAACCTGTGGCCTACCGCTTAGGAGGCGGTCGCTCTATCCTACTGAGCTACGAGGGCAATGAGGAGAGGATACTAGGGCTTCAGGATCTTGACTTAAGTAAAAGAAACTTCCTTGGAAACTAAGAAATGGCTCAAAGCGCCACCATTGTCAATTTGTTACCTATGCTTTTAGTGATGCAGATACACGACACTATGGAAAACCAGCTCGTTGAGCTGAATCTAAGAGAACCAGGGAAAGTTTCTATCTACGCGTGTGGGCCGACTGTATATGACGTCCCCCATCTTGGGCATGCGAGGACTGCGCTTACATATGATATTTTAAAACGGTACTTAGAGTGGCAAGGATACGAGACACAACTTGTTAGCAATATCACCGACATAGATGACAAGATAATTAACCGTTCATCTGAAGAAGGAATTTCTGAAACAGAATTAGCTGCAACATATACAGCTATCTATATAGAACAACTTCGAGAGTTCGGAATTCAAGATCCCGACTCTAGACCACGGGCAACTGAATACGTTTCTGAAATGATCGAAATTATTGAACAATTGATCATCAAAGAAGCGGCATATGAAATTGCCGGAAACGGTATCTATTTTGATGTCAGCCAATTTGAAACATATGGGTCTTTAGTTCACAGAACCGCTGAAGAACTTCGAGAAAGTGCGCGAGGCCGCATCACAGTCGACGAACAGAAAAATGACCCATTAGATTTCGCATTATGGAAATCAGCAAAACCGGGAGAGCCCTCTTGGGGCAGCCCATGGGGGCCAGGAAGACCCGGATGGCATATTGAATGTGTCGCTATGTCATTAGACCTTTTGGGAGCTGATTTTGATATTCATGGAGGCGGTTCAGATCTAGCTTTTCCCCATCATGAAAATGAGCGGGTTGAATCAGAAGCAGCCGGTCATGCTTTCGCTCGACACTGGATGCATAGCGGAATGCTAAACGTGAGCGGTGAGAAAATGTCGAAATCTTTAGGGAATTTCCAAACTCTTGGCGATGCGATGTCACGTTATGGAGCTAGGCCATTGCGACTTGCGATGCTACAAGCACATTACCGATCTTTAATGGAACTATCAGATGAGACAATGGCAGGAGCTTCTGGCGGCATAGAACGCATAGATGCTTTCTTCCGCCGCATGCTAGGAGCTGGAATATTGCCAGGAACTACTAGTGTTGAAGTTAAAGAGAAGTTTGCTCAAGCAATGGGCTTAGACCTTGGTACTCCTGATGCTCTTGGCATTATTTTTGAAACTATAACTGCAGGAAATAGTGCTATTGATAGCGAAGAAACCGACATTGCATCAACAGCTTTAGCGACAGTAACTGAGTTACTAGAGGTCCTAGGCCTATCTCAGGTTCGGAACAGTACAAACGATGAGATTGATGCCCTTGTCTCTGCCCGACAAGAAGCTCGAGAAATGAAAGAATTTGATGAAGCTGACAGAATCAGAGACGAACTGCAATCTAGAGGCATTGAGATTGAAGACACAGCTAACGGACCTATCTGGAGATATGTCTAATCAAGTTCTCAGTTTCTTCTAGCAATTTCATAGCAAGCAACTGCCGCAGAAGCAGCTACGTTCAGAGACTCAATACCATTTTGTAATGGGATAGAAATTGTTCTAGTGCAGAATGAAAGCACTTCCTTGCTTATGCCTATTGTTTCATTACCCAAAACAAGCACTACTCGCTTAGGCAAATCGGTCTCGAAAATGTTATCTCCACGCATCCCAAGACTAAGAATTTCAAATCTCTCGTTGACGAGCTGATTGACTGCATTGAAGGCTGAATCGACACGTAAAATTGGAGCTTTAAAAGCTGTGCCGGCTGAGGCTTTTATTGCGACTGGATTAATAGAGGCAGTACCTTTTTCAGGAACAACTATTCCATCAAGTCCAGCAGCTGTCGCAGTTCGCAAAATCATGCCCAAATTTGAAGGATTATGAATCCCATCGAGTAGCAACAAAACTGTTTCATGATCTCTTCCATTTCGCTGAGGAAGAAAACTTGATAATGCCTGCATTTTTTTTGCACGAATATCGGCCGCAACTCCTTGATGTTGGCCGCTTCTAGTTAGTGCGGCAACACGATTTTCTGAAACAATTTCTACGCTAACTCCATTCTCTGCTGCTAACTGTTTAATTTTCTGCACTACCTCACCTGTTGCTTTTTTTGAAATATGCAACTGAGCTATTTCTTCTCCAGACATAAGTGCTTCTAAAACAGGTTTTCTTCCATGTAATGTAAGATACCTATCACGAAGTGACATCTCTCCATGGTGTCACATTATGTATAGGTTCTGTATCTTATCAATATCTTCTTGGTGTATTCATCGAGTTGAATCTTCGTGTAACGTCAATACAGACACAGTTGAGGTATCCGATGCCAAAAAATGACACGCTCCCTAAAAGCCTTCAGAAACGGGAACTAGTTCGCGCTGCTGTTGACCTCAAAGGCGTTCCAGAAGGAACGTCTGGAAGAGTAATTATTTCTAATGGACTCGATTGGGTCCGGTATTGGGTGGCCTTTGATAATGGCGTTGAACTAGGTAGTTTGCACAGAGATAAGTTGGTTCGTGGAAGTGAGTGGGATGACTATCTAGCTCAAAGAGATTCTGCTGAGGAAACAGAAACTGAGAGTAATGAAGATTCCGAAGTCGAAAACGCTGGCGAAGCCGCTTCTGGCGGCGGAGTTGAAGTTAACGGGGTTCTTGTTCCACAGCTTCTGCTGGACCGAAGTCAGGCTGCTTTAGAACGATTCGGTGTTTCTCGTTAAATCAACGCAGTGGATGAACTCCAAGTAAATCCACTGTGAAGATTAAAGTCTCATTTGGCGCTATCAAACCGTCGCCTGCACCGTTAGCTCCATAAGCGAGATTCGGAGGAATTACTATAGTCCGCCGTCCTCCTACTTGCATACCAAGCATTCCTTGATCTAACCCGTCGATAACGTTCCCAGATCCGGAAATATAACCGATGAATTCTGACCGACCTCTGTCCCAGGATGAGTCGAACTGTTCTCCTGTTGATTGAGAAACTCCGACATAATGAATATAGACAACGGACCCAATTGTTACTTTCTTACCTTGACCCAACAGATTATCTACTGAGAAGAGCTCTTCTGAGGGCATGTTGGGCACATCTACATTCGGTTTCAAAAGATTTTGGGGAACGGCTGCTAATAGGTCGACTGTAAATACAAGAGTTTCATTTGGACCGATAGACCCTGATCCAGAACCTGATTCACCATATGCCATTTCTGGCGGGATGGTGAGAGTTCTTCGTCCCCCTACTGCCATTCCGGGTATTCCCTCATCCCATCCCTTTATAACTCTTCCGGCACCAAGTTCGAATGGAAATGGCTGGCCCCGATCCCATGATGCGTCAAACTGCAAACCAGTTGAATAAGACACCCCGACATAATCCATTATCAAGTAATCCCCAGTTGCTACTTCAGGGCCGTCGCCGATAACGATATCTTCAATCTCTAAGACTGACGTTGGAGAGGAATCGGGTATGACTACAAGAGGCTTTGATCGAAGATCTTGATTATCAACGTCACCAGATGGTGTTGGAGTAGGGACTGCTATGGGCGTTATGTCTTGGGTATCAGTCAGTGCCGGTTCGCTACTAACCTGACCCAATCCATCATCACTATTCCCACATGATGCCAGAACTAAACAACTGATTATGATGCTTGCTATTTTCATCGGAGATTTTTTATACGACACAGCATTCCTTTTGTTTTCTTAACTGCATTGATCGTAGTCGTGATTACCAAGTATATAGACCACAATGTCCGCCATTAGGTTAAAGTCGTATACGGGAGAAAAATGACTACCTCATCTTTGGTTTTAATGGCGGCAGGGCTTGGCAGCAGGTTTGGTGGTGTTAAGCAGCTCGCGCGTATAGGGGTTAATGGAGAAAGCATCCTTGATTTCACGATTCAAGATGCTCTTTCCGAAGGAATTTCTCACGTAGTCGTAATTGTTAGAAGCGATATCGCTGATGATATGAGGTTACATCTTGAGACCATCCATGGCGATAAACTGAATGTTGATTTCGTCTTACAGGATCTTTCTGGTCCACCTCGAGAGAAACCATGGGGAACTGCACATGCAGTCGTATCAGCGGCAGAATACATATCAAAACCTTTTATTTTGGCAAATGCTGATGATTACTATGGAAAGACCTCAATTTCACTCGCTGCTAATCAGCTAGCTTTAACCAACGAAGCAAAGGGAGGATTAGTTTCCTTTGAGTTAGCGAATACACTTTCGGAGACTGGGTCCGTCACGCGTGGTATTTGTTCAGTTGAAGATAGCCAGTTGCAACACATTAAAGAAACCGAAGGGTTATCTTTTAGCGAAGAGAATGACAAGATTCTCGATAAAGATGGAAATACGTTCGACGCGAGAACCCCAGTTTCAATGAATCTTTGGTGCTTTGATTCTTCTATGATTGACCTGCTCAAGTTGCAGTGGGAAAAATTTCTTGAGTCCAACAGCCAATCAATTTCAGCAGAGTGCCTTCTCCCTTCATGTGTCGCTCAGATTATGGAATCAGATGATTACGAAGTAGAAGTAGTGGCAAGTTCTTCAACTTGGACTGGCATAACCAATCCAGAGGATCTAGCGAAAGTAAAGAGGAATATAATAGGACTACGCGGTAAGTAGCTATTTAGATAAGGAAACCGACAATAGCACCAGGCCCCGTATCTGGTTTCTCTATAAAAACTTCGCCTCCATGACCCTGAACAATCTCATAAACAATCGAAAGGCCCAGACCTGAACCAGGAAGATTCCTTGTTTCCAATGACCTATAAAACCGGTCAAAAAGACGGGGCTTATCGGAATCTAGAATTCCTGAACCGAAGTCGCGAACCGAAATTCTTCCGTCTTGAATATTGACAAAGATCTCTGAAGTCTCAGGGCTAAATTTTATCGCATTATCAATTAAGTTTGAGATAGCCCTATCAATACTCGAACGCTGTATATACCTAACTGATTTTCCAACTGATGAAAGGGCAATGACCCTTCCAGATCGTCGTATGTACTTCTCGACGACTTCTCTGGCGACGTCAGATAAGTCAACATCTTCAAACTCTTCTTTTGCGTGGGAGGTAGCTATCGCCAAATCAACTATCTCCTCCACAAGAATACTTAATTCCTCTATTTCTCGCCTTAAATCAGCGATAATTAGATTTCTTTCCTTCTCATCAAGTGACTGTGTCCTTGAAAGAATTTCAATATTGGTCCGAAGGCTAGTCAAAGGTGTTCTCAATTCATGGCTAGCATCAGCTACCAATCTACGTTGTTGTTCACGAGAGGTTGAAAGTGCCTCCAACATAACATTGAAGCTATTTGCTAATGCCTTTACTTCTAAATCTCCAACCTCTGGATCAATGAAAGCTTGAAGGTCTTGAGTTTCCGCAACATGCTCAGCGGCTTTAGAAAGGTTAGATATAGGTTTCGTTAATCTCGATGCGAGGAACCAGCCTAAAAGAATCACTAGCACAAGTCCTGCTAGCCCAATAAAGATAAAGTTTCTGATCATCCCTGATACGGCATCATTCACTTCCGACAAGTTTCTAGCGACCTGAACTACTCCACCTCCTCGTAACGATCTAGAAATCAATCGATACTCAACCTCACCAATTTCAACGGTTCTTGCGTTCGTAAGTCTCGAAAAGTCACTTTTTTCAATGGCCAAGCGCTTTTCTGATTCACCTATGGGCAATTTAAATGGGTAAGCGACAATAGCCTTGCCATTGACATTAACTATTTGAACAATAGAATCCGGTTCTGGAACAAAACGATCTGAGGCCTTGAGTTGGGCTAAATTCTGTTCTAGTTGACGCTTTGAATCTGGTCCACTGGCTAAATTCACTAAACCTGTAACTCGATTTTCAAGGAAATCATCAACTTCGTCTATGAGATTTCTCTCTGCGGATCCAACTGCTAAAAATCCTGAAACTGTAACGATCAGAATCATAAGAAATGCGAAAGTCATTGTTAATTGGGTACGTAAACTCATTATTTCCTTAAGCAGTACCCAATACCGCGTATTGTGTGAATTAACTTTTGTGAAGGATCATTATCAACTTTGCGTCGGAGATAACCTACATAGACATCTAACGATTTTGAGTTCGTTTCAAAATCAAACCCCCAAATTTCGTCGTAAATCATTTCACGAGTAAGAACCACATTCTCATTTCTCATGAGGAGTTCTAATAGATCGAATTCGGTTTTGGTTAAGTCCAATTCACGGCCCTCCCTTAGAACTTGTCTTGTTTCTATATTGAGAACGAGATTAGAGACGACGTAACTCTTAGATTTCGTATCGCTTGCATTTCTGCGAAGCAATGCACGAATACGAGCTAAGAGTTCATCTAGAGCAAAAGGTTTTGCTAGGTAATCATCTGCGCCTGCGTCGAGCCCTGAAACTCTATCAGATACTTGATGACGGGCAGTTAAGATTAAAATCGGCGTTTTATCACCTTGCCTACGAAGAGTTCTACACACTGATAGGCCATCAAGGATAGGCATCATCACGTCAAGAATATATAAATCTGGTGGTGTTACCGAAGCTATTTCTAACGCTTGTTCACCGTTAGAGGACATGAGAACTTGATATCCTTCCAAACGCAAGGCCCGTTCAAGCGACTTTCGGACAGCGTTGTCATCCTCAGCGACAAGGATTTTTTTTTCGGGTTTCATATTCATTTGTTAATTCTGTGCTGAGAAAGACCTCTTAGCTACTCTTTCTAGATGTTCTTAATGAATTCTTACAAAAATGCTTACCGTTTTCTAGGCAAATCTAACCTCTTCTGGATAAGGAAAGAATTCTGGAGCCTCTACTCGTTCGTGTTGTTTTTGCAGATTGATCCAAGTCTGTGGGTCACATAAGTCGCCGTGGACCTCATCGAATTCTTCCCTTACTGACTTTGGGAATCTAAAGAATTGTTTAAATTCCTCAGGGAAAACATCATTTGCGCCAACAGCAAACCACGGTTGAGAAGACATCTCATCTTCAAGAGACCTTGCTTCTGGGATTGAACGAAATGTGACCTCCTGTAAAAGGGTTAGCTCATCGTAATCATAAAATACGACACTGCCATGGCGGGTAACGCCGAAATTTTTTGTGAATAAGTCACCGGGAAAAATATTTGCAGCGCATAAATCCTTTATCGCATAACCATAGTCAAGTGATGCTGCGGTAATAAGACTCTCCGGCATTTCGTGTAGATAAAGGTCAAGTGGGTAGACGCGCCGCTCTGTATACAAGTGATGAATTATCACATCAGAATCTGTAATCGTAATTGAACGCGATGCTTCGAGAGCTAATTCTTCGAGAAGTTCTTCACTAAAGCGTTCACGGGGAAATGCTAAATCTTCAAATACTTGCGCATCAACCATTCGGCCAACTCGGTCATGCGCAAAGACCATCTTGTACTTATCCATCACCTGAGACCTAGTGACTTTTTTTGATGGGGGAAACGTGTCCTTAATAACTTTAAAGACTACGCCAAAGGAAGGAAGAGTAAATACCGTCATGACCATACCGGGTACTCCGCGAGCATGTTCAAAACGATCCGTCGAATTCGAGAGATGCCTATAAATAGCTCGGAAAAGGCTTGTCTTCCCATGCGCACTATAACCAATGGCGGTATAAAGTTCTGCAACAGGTTTTAGAGGAATAAGTGTTTTGATAAAAGCTACGATTGCACCAGGCTCTTGAGTGTCGACATGAAAGTACGACCTAGTGAAGCCGAAGATTCTACTCGTAAGATTCTCAGTGAGAAGAACAGCATCACAAAGAATGCCTTCTTCAACTGAACGTAACGGAATAATTAGAGGTGAAACACGAGTTAGATGCCGGATACGACCTACTAGATAAGCCCCTCGGTTCCTGTAGAAAACAGGTCGCAAGATGTCTATCTCTACTGGCATTGTAGATTCCCAAGTCTCGGCAAGATGTTTCTCTATAGCTCCGGCGATATTTTCAGCATCCTTCTTTATATCAATCCAATCATTACCTAAGTCAAAGGCGTTAAGCACGGACTCTATAAGTTTGCTCGTAGTTGTCCTCAGCCTGAAAGTGAGCACTTCCCCTTGTCCTGGATCAACAATTGGTAATGCGATTCCGCCGAACCAGCGAAATTCAAGATCGTCATCAAACCCAACCATTGTAAACAGTCGCCTTGTCACCGAGTTAAAAAAGGTTTCTGCTAACTCTGAAGCTGAACTCCAAGCAATAGCCTGAGCGAAAAGGTGCCGAGCACTAACCCATATCTGCCTTTTTATAACTTCGGATTGCTCGTCTACTAAGTCTGAAATCTTTTCAACGCAACCATTAACACTTTGCCTATGCAGAAGAAGCCTTATTTGAGAATTAATTTGCTGTTGAGAGAACTCCCGCAATGCAAAATTGCTTTTCGCCCTTTGGGTTACTTGTTGGAACTCGCTCCGATATATCTCAAATGCTTCTGCAACACACAATGCTATTTCCTTGGCAGTATCAAAGTCAGTTGTCTTATTAGTAAAAATTTTCTCTGCATTTTCGGTCGTAATTACAATTCCATCCTTGGAATTTTGACTCCTGGCTCTCCTTCTAAGCCAACTTGGAGATAGAGCTGCAGGAATATCAACGCCGAACTGTTTGAGCAACTCACTATCGGTAAGAATGTCAATCGTTTGACCAGTTGCTACTATTTCTCCTTCATTAAGAACAATAACTTTCTGACAGGTCTCTATAGCTAAGGTGATATCTGCTGTAAAAACTAAGAGAGCTTCATCTCTGTTTGCTAAAGCAGAAACCAACGAATCTCCTGCCCTAACATCTAGCATTGCTGAAGGAGCATCGAGGAGCAGCACAGCGGGCTTTCTTTCTAATTGAGCTGCCAAAGAAACCCGATACAACTCTCCCCCGCTAAGTTTACCAATCTTTCGATTTACAATTTCAGTATTAAGATTGACATTGGTAACAATTTGCTCCGGTTCTCCACCACAAATCGCTTGCAAAACTGATGCGACGGTCTCATCGCTATTAAACCTTCGTAGATCAGTAGCAATACCAATATCTTCAGGACGATTACATTTCCCTGAAATCAAACCACTCGTTGGTTCCAAGCGCCCAGAAATAATTTTTGCCAAGGTGCTTTTCCCACTCCCGTTACCGCCAACGATTGCTATTCTGTCTCCTTCATTCACTGAAAAACTAATCTTACGCAAGCCAAGACCATCGTCATGCCCGAAACAAATATCTTCAAGTGAAAGGAGTGATTGATCCACATGTAGATACTGCCCTATTTTTTAAACGAATAGGTTACTAACGAGAATTTTTCTTTTTATGTCGAAAACATTAAAATCATAATGAGATTGTGCTTTGACTTGCGTATTCGTTGACGACAAACAAGACTGTTGCAAACTCATTTATCCAGGGGATCTGGACTAGGAAAGGGTCTTTGCATGCAAAAGTCCAAATTTATGAAATTACTGGTCGCTTTAATGGCCATGGCTATGGTTGCCACAGCTTGTGGTGGAGGCGGGGATGATAGTTCTTCATCTGATTCTTCGTCCGCGTCTGAAGCTACTGAAACTTCATCTGATAGCAGCAGTGCAAGTGAAGCAGCTGAAGAAGAGGAAGAAGCAGAAGAGAGCAGTAGCTCCAGTGAAGCAGCTGAAGAAGAAGAAGCAGAAGAGGAAGAAGCTGCACCTATCGTTGAAAATCAAGAAGAAAGTGTTCTTGAACCTGTCTTTGGCGGTACTCTTCGTTGGGGAATTCAAGCAGAGTCAGATGGAATAAATCCAACAGCATCTGCTCTATCAGCTTCTGGTTTAGTCATGATGAACGCAGTCTTCGATACCTTGGCATTCTTTGACGTCGACGGTAATTGGGTTCCGCACCTTGCTGAATCCTTCACACCAAGTGCCGATTGCAAAACTTGGACTATGAAACTACGCGAGGGAATTACTTTCCATGATGGAACTGCATTAAACACTGCAGCAGTAAGTGTAAACTTCTTGGCCCAGTTCTCTGACCCATTGGTTGGTCTAGCTGTTCGACCATATTACGCAAGTACTGAAGAAGCAATAACTCTCGTAGATGACCTAACCATGACTTATAATCTGTCTGATTCAAACTGCAACTTCCCTACTTCATTAACAGGTCAGCTAGGTGCTGTTGGATCCCCAACTTGGCTTGCGGCAGCGTTAGAGGACCCAACCCTTGATCAACAACCTGTAGGTACTGGGCCTTTTGCTTTCGACTCTCGAACTCAGGATTCAGTAACCAAGTTTGTTAAGAATCAGAACTATTGGGGTGGTAATGTTTACCTTGATGCTGTTGAGTTCTATCCAATCACTGACCCAGACGTGCGAACACGACTTCTTCTAGAGGGTGAACTTGATGGAATGGCCTCAACCAATGCAGAGTCAATAGCGCAACTTGCTGAACTTGATGCAGTACAGGTTCTTGACGATACCGGAGATGAATCGTTCTTGATGCTGAACTCTGCGAGCGCACCTTTTGATGACATTCGAGCTCGTCAAGCTATTACGCACGCTACACCAAGGGATAATTACAACACTCTAATCAACTTGGATGTAACGAGAAAAGCTGACCAAATGTTTACCCCAGAGAGCCCATACTACAATCCAGACGTAGTTCAACTTTCAGATCGGCCAGAACTTGCTGGTCCGCTTGTAGCAGATTATTGCGGAGATAACCCTGGCAACTGTGATGGTGGAAAAATAAATATTGAATACCAGTATTCTGGTCCATCTGTTGTGGGCGAACGTATCGCCGACCTTCTTGTTGAAGGATGGTCAGACTTTTTCAATGTGACTGTTCAGGTGCTTCCACAGGATGCGCACATACAAGAAGCAGCGTTTGGTATTTATGACTCGATAGGCTGGCGACAATTCGGTGCAGTTAACCCTGGTGATGACCGGGTGTGGCTGATGTGTAGAGCAGTTGGTGGAATCTCACTCAACTGGCCACGTTTCTGTGACGAGTCACGAGATGCGATAATTCTTGAGGCAGATGCACTAACTGATGCTGCTGACAAAGCTCCTCTTTATCAAGAACTTTCGCAGAAAATAAATGATGATTACCTGTATGTCTTTTATCATCACACACTTTGGAGTCTCGCTCTAGCTGATGATGTTCAGAATCTATGTGAAGCTACGTCGCTAGAAGGTATTCAATTCCGCTGTCAAGTAAACGGTAGAAACCTATTCCAGTCAACATTTATATCTGACTGATATAGTTACAAAATTCTATAGCCCTAAAGCGACCCTAATGAAAATTTAGGGTCGCTTTGTGGGCTGCGAACACAATACGATACAGTAGCAAGGCACGGTGAATGCGCTAGTTTGCGCAATAGAACATTGGGGATTTAGGTGCAAAAGGCGATTAGACGACTATTAGGCCTAATTGGACTGCTTACTTTAGTGTCAATGATCACGTTCGCCGCTATGAATTTCCTAGGAGATCCCTTATTCAATATTCTCGGCCCGGTTGCTGCTGATGTGGATAATCCAGAGAGCCTGAAAGTTATTGAACAAGCGAAGGCTCAATATCATTTAGATAAATCCCTCCCGGAGCGGTGGGGTCGGTGGGCCTGGGATTTTGTTCAAGGAGATTTCGGAGTCCAGTTCAGTTCCTCGGGACAACCGCCAGTAAGCGACCTTGTAAAGGAACGTTTTCCAAGGACACTAGAATTGATGGCAATTGCACAAATTATTGCAGTTGGTTTAGCAATCCCATGGTCAGTTTTAGCCGCTTCCCGTGCTAATAGAAGAACCGATAAAGTTTCAACTGTTACTGCATTTGCTTTTGTTTCAATACCAAGTTTTGCAATGGCTGTAATACTTTTCTACTTTTTCTCAATTCAACTAGATTTTCTTCCAGATGTTTATGACGCAACAGATCCGTTTTGGGGATTCAGCCATGAGCACCGTTTGATCCAGCTTATCCTTCCGGGTTTAACACTTGGACTCGGTGCCGCAGCAGCTTATCAGCGACTTCTGCGCACGGACTTAATTACAACTCTCCAAGAAGATTTCATTCTTATGGCGCGTTCAAAAGGAGTATCAAAACGGCGCGTCCTCTACTCACATGCTCTTCGACCTTCTCTATTCTCGCTAATAACCCTCCTTGCAATAAACATTGGTTACATGATCGGAGGGTCCCTTGTCGTTGAACAATACTTCCGAATACCAGGCATCGGAAGTGCAGTTGTTGAAGCTACGCTTCGAGAGGATTTCCCAGTCGTTCTTGCTGTAGTCATGGTTGTTTCTGCTGGCTTCATGGTATTTAATTATCTTGCTGATTACCTTTATTCGGTTATTGACCCGCGAGTGCGAACTGAAAAATCCGGGCAACGGCGTAAGATCACAAGCTTGGGGATGTAAGCAATATGGATAACGAATTGGAATTCCCTGACGAATCTTCAGAATTAGAAACACAGGGCAAATCAAAAACGAAAAAAGGGCTTGAGCTGTCGGAATTCGCAGACAAAAAGAGACTAGGTATCGGTTTTTGGGTGGCTACATTTTGGCTTGTGCTCATCACATTTCTAGCTGTTTTTTCACCTGTACTTCCTTTTAAAGACGCTAATGAGAATTTCATCGTGTTTGAACAAAAAGAGAACCCGATTACCGGAAAACTTCAAGACCGACCGGTACAACCACCCTATTCCCCTAATAGCGAACACTGGCTTGGAACCGATCAAGATGCTCGGGACCTTTTAAGCCGCTCAATAGATGGTGCTAGAATTTCTCTAGCTGTAGGCGCCTTGACTGCCCTATTTGGCGTTGTTGTTGGAGGAACCTTAGGTATGCTCGCCGGTTACTTTAAGGGAATCTTAGACAAGGTAATTTCAGCTCTGTTTATTGTAAGCTTGAGTTTTCCTGGACTCATTTTGGCAATTCTGATTGTTGCCTTAGTTGATAGGTCCTTAGTTACTATTTCCGTAACCCTAGGTATTCTTGGAGTCGCACCTATCGGACGCCTTGCACGCGCCCAGACATTAAGCTTTTCTGAAAGGGAATTCGTATTAGCTGCCGAAACGCTTGGAGCTAAAAAATCAAGAATACTCGTTAAAGAACTTTTACCTAATGTCCTTATCCCTATGAGTACGCTCGCCATGCTAGTAATAGCGATTGCAATTGTTGCTGAGGGAACTTTGGCATTTCTAGGTCTTTCAGTTCAGGGAAGCGCAACCTGGGGAAAGCTAATCCTTACTGGGTCAGGACTTCAGGCCCTTGAGAATGCCCCTTGGGTAGCCTTCGTTCCGATGGGTTTCCTTTTTCTGACAGTTGCATCATTTAATTACATGAGCGATAGGCTCCGAGACTATTTTGACGTGAGGGAAATCTTTGTTACAAGAGACTGAAACCAACGAAAAAATATTGCTGCTGGATGACTACCACGTCGGGTTTCGAACAGACGGTGGTCTAGCGAAAGCTGTAGATGGAGTTTCGTTCGGACTTGAACCCGGAACAACTCTAGCAATTGTCGGGGAGTCAGGTTCTGGGAAAACCGTTCTCAATCGCGGAATTATGGGTTTACTAAGTTCTAACATCATTGAAAGAGGTTCAGTAAAGTTTCAAGGTGAAGAACTCGTCAATACCGACCGCCAAAAGTTTTGGGGGAAGAAAATGGCAATGATCTTTCAAGATCCCATGACATCTTTGAATCCTGTAATGAAAGTAGGAAAGCAAGTTTCCGAACCTCTACGTTTGCATCAAGGGATGTCAAAAAAAGAGGCTCGAAAACGCACTGTTGAGTTATTTACTTTGGTTGGAATCCCAGAACCAGCGAAACGGTTTGATGAGTACCCACATCAATTATCCGGCGGAATGCGTCAACGCGTAATGATCTCCATTGCCTTAGCAATAGAACCAGATCTTTTAATTGCAGATGAACCCACTACATCCCTTGACGTCACGGTTCAAAAATACATCCTTGATCTCTTAGTTGATATTCAAGCAGAGTCAGAAATGGCGATGATCATCATAACCCATGATCTAGGCGTTGCTAGGGGGAGAGCTGATGAGATCATGGTGATGTATGGGGGGCGCGTTATGGAACATGCCCCAGCGGAAACCCTATTTACTAATATGGCACACCCTTATACTGCAGCGCTACTTTCTTCAATACCCAAGATAAATGACCCGAAACACACGCGCTTAACACCTATCGAAGGATTCCCGCCAGATATTATTGACGGACCAATTGGATGCAAGTTTGCTGCTCGCTGCGAATACGCTCAGAAGCTCTGCCTTGAAGAATCACCTGCAATGACTGGTAACGGGTCGCATCTTTTTGCCTGCCATTACCCTGTTGGCACAGATGCCGGAAATGAAGCTCTAGAAACAAATCGGAAACAAGGCCATACGGCATCGGGGTTACAAATCAAAAGTAAGGAAAAGGTAATCTGATGGCTGGTTCAGGAAACAAACACCTGCGTTATGCCTCTGACAGCATTCTCCTGAGTGTCGAAAATCTTGTAATGGAATTCCCATCTGGGCGTAAACAAAAAGTACACGCTGTTTCAGACATCAGTTTTGACATCCAAAAGGGAGAGACGCTAGGTATTGTTGGAGAATCTGGCTGCGGAAAATCAACTGCTGCTAAGGCAATAATCCAAATCCCTAAACCTACATCTGGAAAAGTCATTTATGATGGAACTGATCTGACCTCTTTAGATAAAGAAGGTATGCGCCAGCAGCGGCCATCTATCCAAATGATTTATCAAGACCCAATCAGTTCACTCAATCCGAGAAGAACAGTCTTTAATATTGTAAATGAAGGAACACGGGTTTGGTCAACTGAACATGGGCGAGCGCAAGAAGAGAAGGTAGAAGAAATAATAGAAGCTGTCGGGCTAGACCCCACTGAAGCTAAGAAAAGACGTCCACATGAATATTCCGGAGGGCAATGCCAAAGAATTTCGGTAGCTCGTGCACTTGTGTTGGATCCTAAAGTCATCATTTGTGATGAACCTGTTTCATCTTTGGATGTTTCGGTACAAGCTCGGATTCTGAACATGCTTCAGGATATGAAAGAGGAGTATGGTCTAACGCTTCTCTTTATCAGCCACGATCTTTCTGTTGTGAAAAATATTAGCGATAGAGTCGCCGTAATGTATCTTGGAAAACTTTGTGAAATTGGTGACGGTGATCTTATTTATGAGAAACCTTCGCACCCTTATACACGATTACTTCTCGCTGCGATCCCTGATCCAGAGAATAAACACGCTGTCATCAATGACATCTTAGAAGGTGAACTTCCATCTCCTTTGGACCCACCTAGTGGTTGCCGATTCCGCACAAGATGTCCAAGAGCCACAGTTAAGTGCGCAGAAGAAGAACCTGAATTTCAGCAAATTGGAGACCAGGATCACTGGGTTGCTTGCCATTTCCCTCATCTGGATGACTATGAAGAGAGTGACGCAGAACCTGAAAATTCAACTGAGGTTCTATGGCCACCAAGTGACTGATTAGATTAACTGAGCTAATTGAGAAATAGTTTCTTTCTGTAATTCTTGAGGGCCGTAAACAGCAGCAACAACTTGAGTAGCTCCAGCTTGAGCATATTTCTCAAGACCTTCAGCTACTTCCTCAAAACTTCCGCTTAAGGCTATATCCCAAGAGTTATCAAGACCTTCTCTATCCAACATCGCTCTATACGATGGAAGATCTCCATAAAATCCAAAGTCTCTTTTTGCTGATTCTTCGGCGACCTGTTTATCGGTAGTGATGCATACAGGAACAGCAGTAATAACCTGAGGACGTTCTCGGCCAGATACCTCAGCAGCATCGTTGATGACCGGAGCAATATGAGTACGAATAGTCTCAGGCCCAGTCATCCATGTGGCGGTTCCATCAGCGGTCTTCCCCACAAGCTTGAGCATCTGTGGCCCCAACGCTGCGACGAGAACTGGCGGAGGGTCTGCAGGAACGTCTATCCCCCCTCGGCTCGTAAGGTGTTTACCTGCATGAGAAATCACTCCATCATGCAGAAGGGCCATAAGTATTTGAAGGTAGTCGCTCATATGCCCGACAGGTCCATCAAATGAGATTCCCCACATCCCTTCCACTACTGGTTTATGAGAAAGACCTATACCTAAATCCAAACGGCCGTTGGAGATTTGGTTAACCGTGAGCGCTTGTTGAGCTAGCATCATAGGGTGCCGAGGGTAAGTAGGAATGACTGATGTGCCCAAACGAATATCCTCAACAGATTCAGCAATCACCGCTAATGCTGTCAATGCATCAAGGTTAAAAATTTGCGGCGTCCAGAATGTTTGATATCCGAAACTACTAGCTGTTTCTACCTGTATTTTAAGTTCTGTCACGGTTCTAGCCGAGCCGAAGATACCTAATTCCATAATTTCACCTTTCTGAAGATAAGTTTTAGTCTAACCAGCAAACCAAATATTGTATTAAATGCATTAATTTAGATCTTTTCTATGAAGCATTTTCTAATTCAAGTTCGTCTTGAAGTTTTCTCTTTAGAAACTTGCCGCTTGCATTACGTGGAAGCGGTGTTTCAGTGAACCAAATGAATCTGGGTATTTTATGTTTCGCTATTCGCTGGTTAAGGAAAGATCGAAGTTCGGTAGCTGATAAGGACTTACCGCTAGCAAGAAAAATAGCAGCTCCTACTTCTTCTCCTAAACGCCTATCAGGAACCCCAAACACAGAAACTTCGCTTACCGAATCGTGTTCATAAATAACAGCTTCTACCTCAGTGCAGTAAATATTCTCTCCACCGCGCAGGACCATGTCTTTTTTTCGATCGACTATATAGATGAAACCATCTTCATCAATTTTTGCAATATCACCTGTGTGAAGCCAGCCACCAGTAATTGTTTCTGACGTTTCCTCAGGTCGATTCAAATATCCCCGTATTACTTGAGCGCCGCGGACCCATAACTCCCCAAGTTCTCCGACGCCTAGAGCATTTCCATCTTCGTCAAAACATTGTGCTTCAAAACATGGCATAGCTGGCCCAGCGCTTTCAGGTTTATCAAGAAAAAAATCAGCTGCGATAGCCGTTATTATTCCACTCGTTTCCGTCATCCCATAACCAGTGCTCGGACGCGCAGTTGCAACTGTTTTTTCTATTTTTTGTACAAGATCTGGTTGAATTTGCGCTCCGCCACCACCTACAGATTTCAATGATGATGTGTCCGTTGATGAGAATTTCGGGTGGGTTATAAGTTCACGTGACATTACTGGCACGCCACTCATAACTGTAATCTTCTCAGCTTCTATAAGTTCCAAAGCCTTACCAGGGTCCCACTTGTACATGTGGACGAGCTTTCCTCCTGCCATTGTCATGGAATGCGCAACGCAATTATTCGCGGTGACGTGAAAAAGTGGAGTAACAACCAGTGCTGCAGCTTGAAGAGAGACTTCACGAGTTGTGTTCACTATATTTTTTTTATTAATAGAAGAAGCAGCTTTAGCTTGAACAATATTTGCGAACGCCAGACTCATAACATTAGCTACGCACCCACGATGCGTTAATTGTGCTCCTTTAGGTTTTCCCGTGGTCCCAGAAGTATAAAAAATGCAAGCATCGGAATCTGGATGTATTTCAACTTCAGGCAGTGCATTTTTCCCTTTAATAAGATCATCCCAGTGGGTTAGTCGTTCATCACTTTTGCCTGACCGGACTGCAACGATGTTAAATGCTTCTCCTGCTTCTGGGAGGCTTAAGATTTGAGTAAGTCTCTCTTCATCAGCAATGATAACTTTCGGAGTTGCATCCTCTATTGCATAAGCTAGTTCAGGAGTCGCCCACCAAGCATTCATGCCAACACAAGTAACTCCGATGCTCACACAGGCCCAATAGGCAATCATCCACTCTGGGTAGTTTCTCATGGCGATGGCGACCCGATCAGACGGTTCAACTCCATGATCAAATAACCAAGTAGC
Source organism: Acidimicrobiales bacterium (assembly GCA_013912105.1). Taxonomy (GTDB): domain Bacteria; phylum Actinomycetota; class Acidimicrobiia; order Acidimicrobiales; family UBA8592; genus UBA8592. The sequence goes on from JACERY010000001.1 coordinate 115,261, forward strand.
CACATTTGCTACATGTTTGTGAACATCTGAATAGGTAAGACGCTCATGCTCATATAGAAGGTAATCTCTGTCAGCAAACTGCTCTGTCGAAAGCCAGAATTCGCGCAAATTAGGAGCTTGATTTTTATAAGAAAGAATAGTTGTGTCGTCAACCATTACTTCCTCAAGTTCAAATTGCGACCCGGTGGCGGTTAACTCTTTCCATGCGTTTTTTAACTCTTTATACACATTCACCCCCCATAAATCATTGCTAAATCTAGGCTAGATGACATTTCGATTAGCTCATAACTTTCAAAGCGGTATCTTTGAATATGTTGACGGGAAGAATTTCGGTTTCCTTTCCGTCTAGAATAAGTTGCGACAGATCTACAAGGAGTTCAAGTGGGAACAGAAGAAAGTTCAAATCTTAATCCGCAGGAATCGTGGCAGGCAGAATATGACCAAGCTCAATTGAGAGACGTGCCTTTTGAGACAATGTCAGGGGTACCTGTTGAACCAGTTTATGGTGATGACCTATTCCCCGGTCAATACCCTTATACGCGAGGCATATACCCCTCTATGTATCGTTCAAGACTATGGACGATGAGAATGTTTGCTGGCTTTGGAACTGCTGAAGACACTAATCTTCGTTTCAAAGATATTCTTCGAAATGGGGGAACAGGATTATCAACTGCTTTTGATATGCCCACTCTCATGGGAAAAGACTCTGATAGCGAATGGTCACTTGGAGAAGTAGGCAGAGCTGGCGTCGCTATAGACACCCTCTCTGATATGGAAGATCTCTTTGCTGAGATTGATTTATCAAAAGTCTCTACTTCAATGACTATTAATGGCCCTGCAGCAACTCTACTTGCTATGTATGTTGCGGTTGCTGAGCAGAATAACCTCAGACCTCACCAGCTCGCTGGAACTATCCAAAACGATATTTTAAAAGAGTACCAAGCGCAAAAAGAATACATTTACCCGCCACGCCCTTCAATGAGAATCATTACCGACATGGTGAAATATACAACCGCTGAGATGCCAAAATGGCACCCTGTCTCTATCTCCGGCTACCATATCCGAGAAGCTGGAAGTACAGCAGCCCAAGAGCTTGCCTTCACATTAGCGAATGGTTTTGCATATGTTGAAGCTGCAATTGCTGCCGGACAAAATGTTGATGATTTTGGTAGGAGATTAAGTTTCTTTTTTAATAGTCATAGTGATTTTTTTGAAGAAATAGGAAAGTTCCGAGCATCAAGGCGTATATGGGCACGGTGGATGAAAGATCGATATGGAGCAACTGATGAGAGAGCCATGTTCTGTCGATTTCATACCCAAACAGCTGGCGTGTCTTTGACAGCTCAGCAACCAGAAATAAATATTGCAAGGGTTGGGATTCAAGCTTTAGCAGCGGCTCTCGGCGGTACGCAATCTTTACATACTGATAGTTTTGATGAAGCGCTTGCACTGCCAACTGAAGATGCAGCTCGTATTGCGCTACGAACTCAACAAATCGTTGCACATGAAACTGGCGTCGCAAATGTTGCTGACCCTTTAGGCGGCTCACCATACGTTGAGTGGATGACTGATGAAATGGAACGTCAAGCGGAAGATATTTTTGCGCATTTGGATGAACTTGGCAACGGTTCAATACTGGAAGGTACCTTTGCTGGAATAGAGAATGGCTATTTCGTTGGTGAAATTGCAGACGCTGCTTATAGATTTGAGCGCGAAGTTAACGCCGGGAGACGAATAATTGTTGGAGTTAACGACTTCACTGAAGGAGATAACCCTGAGGACCGGAACCTTCTTCGTATAGGGGCAGAAACGGAAGAATACCAACTGAAGCGGCTCCAAACTATTAAGACAGATCGCAATCAAAATCAAGTTGATGAGGCGCTCTCCGATATTACAGAAATAGCTTCCGACCCAACCAGAAATCTAATGCCAGCAATTATTAACGCCGTCAAAACGTACGCTACTGAAGAAGAAATAGCTGCTGCAATGGAAAGTGTCTTCGGAACGTATGTTGAACGGGCTATAGTTTGACCTCTGATAACCCCAAAGGAGCATTGCCTAATGGATAACCGCCAATATAGAGTAATTCTTGCCAAATTAGGTCTTGATGGCCACGATAGAGGCATCAAGGTAGTTGCACGTATCCTCCGCGATGCAGGCATGGAAGTCATTTATTTAGGGCTTCGTCAAACGACTGGCAGTATCATCGCAGCTGCCGAAGAAGAAGACGCAGATGCTATAGGACTATCTATGCATAATGCTGGCCACCTTACTCTTGGACCAAAAATGACTGAGGCACTTAAAGATGCTGGATTAGATATTCCGCTAATAATCGGTGGAATTGTTCCTGATGAAGATCTCGAAGAATTACTTAATTCTGGTGTTGCAGCTGTACTTGGACCGGGAGCTTCATCTGAAGAGGTAGTTGCAACCGTTCGCGATGCCATCTCTGTCAGAGATGAAGTGTGAGAACTTTGAATGAAACTATCCCCCAGCTTTTTAATGGTGCATTATCTGGCGAACGTAGATGCCTAGGGAAACTCTTATCGATAGTTGAAAAAGGTGGGGAAAGAGCGGACATGGTTGCTGGACTTGCTCACCAAAAGTCTGGAAATACACATGTAATCGGTATCACTGGAGCTCCAGGGTCAGGCAAGTCAACCTTAACGGGAAGACTATTAGAGTTATTTTCGTCGGCAGGAAAAAATATCGCTGTTCTCGCAGTTGACCCTTCTTCACCCTTAACTGGAGGAGCTATTCTTGGCGACCGCATTAGGATGGATGATCTTGCAGGCGAGAATTCTTTTATTCGATCAATGGCTACTCGTGGCCACTCAGGAGGTTTAGCCTTAGCTGTTCCTGCTGCTATCCAACTCTTTGATGCTGCTGGATATAAACCTGTGATTATAGAAACGGTTGGAGTGGGACAAGTCGAAGTAGACGTAGCCGGAGCAGCGGATACGACAGTTGTTGTAGTTACGCCAGGAATGGGAGATGCTGTGCAAGCAAATAAAGCTGGCCTTTTAGAAGTAGCGGACATCTTTGTTGTAAATAAAGCAGACAGACCTGGAGCCAATGATGCGAGAAGAGATTTAGAACTGATGCTTGATTTAGGACATGTTTCAGGACTTGAGGAAAGGAAAGGGCATCGACCTCCCATAATTATGGCCAACTCTCTAGAAGGAAGTGGGGCTGAGGAAATTTTAGAAGCGATCAGAGCACACACAGAATATCTAGAAACAACAGGTTCTATAAAAATTCGGCAGGAACAAAGAACCATGATGGAAGTTCAAAATCGTATTGAATTATTGATCGGGCACAAAGCTAGCGAAGTTCTCAAATCAGATTTTGGTAAGGAAAATATCGAAGCTGCTCAGCAACGGAAAACCTCTCCAGCCGAGGCGGCTAAAGCAATAGTTAACTCGCTGCTAACGGATTAGCTATTTCAACTTTGTGCTGGGGTAATTCTTCCACCTGAACGCACAACTCCTGTTACCTTATCTCCATCTGCGAATTGAAATATTACTCTCCTATGATTGAGCCCCCAAACAAGGTAATCTGAACCACGAATTTGAGCACTCCAAGAATTACTAGTGAGAGCATTATCTTTATCTATAGAAATAGCGAGGTAACCTAAGAATTTTCCTGAATCGTAAACCTTTACATCGTGCAGATTTTCATTGCTTGACTTAAGGCTCATTCGCTCCCCGATCATAACTAAGTTAGTAATGCAATAACTTAATCATGGCATGCGTGGGACGTTACAGTCATTTTATTTTTGTTTCGAAAGTTAAAAAATATCGGTTCAACGAGTTGGGGTGCGAATCGTGTGGGTAGCATCATGAAAGAAGTAAGCTCAAGTTAATAATTTCGGAAAGGGACCTATGAGTGAATACTTAGCTCCATTAGAGGATATGAAATTTGCACTTAAAGAAGTAGTTGACATCGCTTCTTTGACTGAATTACCAAATTTTTCTAAGGTCGGCCTTGAATCTCTCGATGACATACTTGATGAAGCTGGACGTTTCTTTAACGAAGTGATTTCACCAACTAATAGAGTTGGGGATTTAGAAGGAAGCAAGCTAAATCAAGACGGAAAAGTGACTACCCCAACAGGTTTCAAGGAAGCCTACGCCCAATATGTAGATGCTGGTTGGGGGGCTATAAGTTTTGATCCAGAGTATGGAGGTGGTGGATTTCCCTGGTTGGTTGGAATCGCTGTGACTGAAATGCTTACCGCTGCCAACATGGCAATGTCTTTAAACCCGATGCTCACCCAAGGTTCTATCCATGCTCTTACAGCACACGGAGATCCGGATCAAAAACTTGCATGGCTGCCTAAATTAATTACTGGCGAATGGGCAGGCACCATGAACCTAACAGAGCCGCAAGCTGGATCTGATGTGGGCGCTTTGACAGCTAAAGCAGAACTCCAAGAGAATGGAACATACCTCATCAGCGGTCAAAAGATATACATAACATGGGGAGAACATGACCTTACTGAAAATATCATTCATCTTGTTTTAGCTAGAACGCCTGATGCCCCACCAGGAACAAAAGGGATCAGCCTATTTATAGTCCCTAAGTTTCTTGTCAATGATGACGGGAGTTTAGGCGAAGAAAATGATGTGAAATGCTTGTCTATTGAACACAAACTTGGGATCCACGCTTCGCCAACCTGTGTTTTACAATTTGGAGATAACGGAGGCGCAATAGGTTATTTAGTAGGTGATGAGAACTCTGGGATGCGATACATGTTCACTATGATGAATCAAGCAAGACTTGCTGTTGGCCTAGAGGGACTTGCTGTAGCCGATCGGGCTTACCAACAGGCTTTAGAATACGCATTGGAAAGGCGGCAGGGAAGGCGACCTGAGACTCCAAAAGGAGAATCATCCTTGATAATCGAACATCCTGACGTTAGAAGAATGCTGATGACGATGAAAGCATATGTTGAAGCCATGCGTTGTTTGGTTTATCTAAATGCCAAGGCTATAGATATAGCTCATCATCACCCAGATGAAAGTGAACGCGAACAAGGGAGAGAGTTAACAGACCTTTTAACACCGCTTTCAAAAGGTTGGTGCACAGATCTGGGAAATGAACTAACTAGTTTGGGAATTCAGGTCCATGGTGGCATGGGGTTTGTTGAAGAAACTGGAGCAGCTCAACATTATCGCGATATCAGAATTGCAGGTATTTACGAAGGTACTAACGGAATACAAGCTATTGATCTTGTCGGTAGAAAGTTAAATATGCGTAACGGCGATGTCGTATTTGAGTTATTAACCCAAATTGATGAAACGGTAACGACACTTAATGAAAGAGGCCTGGAGGAAATTGGACTGCCGCTCAAAGAAGCAAACGAGAGCCTCAAAACAGCTAGTACTTGGCTACTAGAGAGTGGTGCAGCCAACGGCGATGCGGTTCTTGCCGGAGCTACACCATATTTACGCATGTTTGGAACAACTATCGGCGGGTGGTTAATGGCAAATTCAGCTCTAAGTGCACAACAATTACTTACTGAAGCAACTGAAAATACTGAATTTTTGCAGGCTAAAATCGAAACTGCGAGATTTTTTGCTCAGCAACTATTACCTCAAGCTACTGGGCTTCTAGCTTCTGTTACTAGTGGATCAGATTCAATGTTCGCTATCAATTCTGAAAGCTTACGGAGGTAGCTATGGAAAAAGTAGAGAAGATCACCGTTCTATCCGACGAAACTTCTGTTATGGAAGGATCGTGGATAGACCACGAACCCTATCTAAATGCACGAAGCATTGAAAACGTTCTGGATTGGGAAATGAAACCAGAAGGCTTGTGCAAAAATGATGTGTGCATTCCATTAAACAACAAAGTCCAAGTGAGCGATGAGGGCCTGTTAAACGTTACTGATGTAGCTAACTTAGTTGGCCACCCAACTCTTGTTGATTCGACACTGGGAATAGTAACAATTGGTAAATCACGAGAAATCCGATCGAAAGCTTTAAAAGACCGTATAGCGCCTGATTTTACTCTTACAGATATATCTGGTGTTGACCGTAGCCTTTCTGACTGGGCTGGGAAAAAAAGACTTCTTGTAGCTTTCTCCAGTTGGTGAGGATGCGCATTTGACCTGCCAGGTTGGCAGGAACTCCACGAAGAACTTTCTAAAGAAGATTTTACAGTTATCGCTATTGCGATAGATGAGAATTTGCAAGCCATCCAAGAGTTGGCTGAAGGAACGACTTACCCCGTGTTGATGGATGTAGACCATTTGCTCACTGAGCTATATGCCATCAGTAATGTGCCATCAGTTATTTGGATAGATGAACAAGGAACGATCTCCCGACCCGCAGCAAGTGAATTTGGGACTGATACGTTTACAGAAATTACCGGAATAAGCCGAGAAACTCATATGCAGCAGGTGCGTGAATGGGTACTTGAAGAAAACCTTCCTGCTGATGCTTCCTTTACTGTGCCTGATCTTTCTGAAGATGAAGTTCAGGCCCGACTTCATTTCAGGTTAGCGGTTTTTCTTAGACGAGACGGACAAATAGATAACGCTGAAATTCATTTTGATAAAGCTTCAGAACTTGCGCCACTTGATTTCACGATTGTTCGGGCAAGTATGCCTTTACGCGGCGGAGACCCATTTGGCGAAGAATTCTTTGAGCTATACCAAAAGTACCAAGATGCCGGTTCTCCATTCCATGGGATCCCAAGGGGAAAATAAACTATTATTTAATGGTGCATACCATCAGTTGGCACTACACGTTGGCTGACTTCAACCAATTTCCCATCTTGTATCTCAAAAGAAACAACTTTCTCTGCTCTGTGTTGACCTGATTGCATTTTGCCGCTCACAATGTCAATTGCTAGTCCCTCAATTACTGGGATAAGAGCTATCGCCCTAAAACCTTTATCGGTCCCTGGACTAGGGCGTTTGGTTTCCGTGATTAACTGCCCAGACTGCCAAACCCATTCTTCATTAACACTAACAAATCGGCATCTATGATTAGCAAGGCTTTTGGAAACCAGCGCACCTGGACAAATGAGTAATTGTCCTTCAACCCACGGCATTACTCCAAGGCCAGATCTTTCAAACCCGATCTGGAAAGCTTGCTTTATGATGGCGTCATGATCTCCAGATTGTATAGCTCTTTGCCGAATTTCATTCTGCATTTCAACTTGCAATTGGTTCAGTTCTTTATCGCTTAATTCTTGAATAAAGAATGACCACATAGCCGAATCAGATAAGGCCATGAAGTTTCTCTGTTTATCGAAGGAATCTTCCATATTCTCATTGTGCCATTACGCTATGCCATTTTCTGCAATGGTTCGCTAAGGACGATTTCTCAAATCATAAAAATCTTGCCAGAATACAAGAGGAGGATTGTTATGGATTTATGGTCTGATGATTTAAATGTATACGGAGATGAACTTCAGGAATTATTAAGAGCATCACAAGTATCAAATGGAGAAACAGATAACTCTTCTCTTAGCGCTAGTGACTATGTGAAACTAATGCGAGAGACTTTAGCTGCAACCCCATTTCCGTTAGATGAACATGCTAAGGAAACTAAAATTAATGACATTCCCTGCCGAGTGATGACTCCAAAGGGAAAAACTCAAGCTATTTATCTTCATTTCCATGGAGGAGGAATGGTTGCTGGTAGCGCATTCATGAGCGATGAGGAAAATCGTCATTTATCTGACAACTTCAATCTCGCTGTGATTTCAGTTGATTACCGTCTTGCTCCTGAGTTTCCCTTTCCGGCTGCGTCCGACGATAGTTTTGCTGTCGCTACATGGCTACTCGAGAATAGTGTGGCTGAGTTTGGTACCGACAAATTATTGATCGGTGGCGAATCTGCTGGAGCTTATCTAGCTGCTCTTACGCTTCTCCGTATAAAAAATTCGCTAGGCCCATCTTCTGTAGACCGGTTTCTGGGAGCAAATCTTATCTTTGGTGTTTTTGATTGGAGCCATTCACCGTCTCAGCTTGGGAAACGTCCAAACAATGATGACTTTGATGTGCTGTCACCAGAAATAATAAAGTTCTTTTGCTCTTTGTATCTTCCAAACATGTCGGTAGAAGATCGTCAGAATCCATCGGTTTCCCCGATCTACGCTGACCTCCAAGACCTTACTCCAGCTTACTTTTGTGTAGGGTCTTCCGACCATCTACTTGATGACACTTTGATGTTAGCTAATCGTTGGCGAGCAGCTGGTAATAGTTGCCGGATGGATATTTTTCCAAGAGCACCGCATGCTTTTACGATGTTTCCTTCACCTTTTGTTGATATTTTTTCTAAATGCCGAGACGATTGGTTTTCAGAAGTTCTTAATATTCAATGAACTAACTTGAATCTGGTTTTACTTCTGAAAAGCTCTGAACATTCCGAAGAGCAGGAAAGAATCGCCACCATATTGCTACAACAGCTAATGTTCCAAATCCCCCAAATAGGATTGCACCAACGAGGCCAAAAGCTGCTGCCGTTAAACCTGACTCCACCGCTCCTAATTCGTTAGAGGCTCCAATAAATACACCTTCGACAGCTAGCACTCTTCCTCGCATTTCTTCAGGCGTGGCTAGAGGAACGAGACTTGCTCGTATATACACAGAGATAGCATCAGCTCCCGAAAGGATGATTAACGCTACGAAAGCTAAAATAAAGCTTGAAGACAATCCGAGAACAATTGTTCCGCAGCCGAAAACTGAAACGGCCTTGAGTAATGACTTTCCAATATGCCTGCGAAGAGGCCGCACTGAAAGAGTAATAGCTACTATCGAAGCACCTATCCCCACACCCGCACGAAGCCAGCCCAGTCCAACTGCCCCTACTCCAAGTCGATCTTCAGCAATAGCGGGAAGCAACGCTACAGCACCTCCAAAAAGAACTGCCATAAGATCAAGAGATATTGCACCATAGAGCACTGGGCTCTTTTTAATGAATTTTAACCCTTCTAAAGCATCTCTAAAGGCTTGCTTGCTTCCGCTTGTGCCCAGTTTTTTTATCGCCGATGGCCCTACTGTTAAAAGCAGTAAATTTGCGATTCCATAAGAAATAACGGCTGCAAGGTACGGGAATGATCGGCCCAAAACAAATATAAAGCCGAATAAAGCTGGCCCAACAATTATTCCTGCTTGGAAAGCAACCGACTTTAATGCGACAACGCGTTCAACAACGTTATCGGGAGACCAGTCAATAGGCAGTGCTCGACTAGCTGGCGTAGCAAAAGCTCTTGCAACTCCGAATAAAGCTATAAGTCCAAATATTGGCGTCACAGATGTCGGTTCGGAAGATATGTACAGAAATAGAAAGAAGGATGCGAGTGCTTCAGCTAGTAAAGCCAAGCTAAACACTTTTCTTCTATCAAAGCGGTCTGCAACCGGTCCTGTGAAAGGAGATAGAAGCGCTAAAGGAAGAAATTCCGCAAGGCCAAGTAAGCCTAGATTGAGCTCACTTCCGGTCATATCGTAAACCTGTTTTCCAACTATGGTGATTTGTCCGACAGTTGCTAACGCAGAAAAAAAAGAAGCTATTAAAAGGATCTTTACTTTGGTAGGAACTTGACCATTAGCGTTTTGTTCTTTTGGCAAATTCAGTCGCCTTGGCTAGATTGCACGATTTGTTCCGATTCTCTCATAGCTGCAGCGAATATTCCTTTGCTCATTAGACTACTTTCGGCTGACCTTCGAAGTCTATAAATTTCAGATCGTGCTCCATGGACTTTTTTATCATTTGGTGCTGATTCAGCAGCGAACTCAATTAGATGACATGAAAGGCGAAGGTTACCTTCAGCAGCAAGAGCTACAGCACGTTCAACGAGTTTATTGACTCCCCCAGTTAGAGATACGATTTCTTCTGCGAGAGCTTTTTGAGGCGACGGTTTTAGCGAGGCTGGGTCTGCATCCCACCATCCACCATACATACGCCAGATATTGCGAACGACAAACTCTGGTTCATCATAGAGAGGCTTCAACCATGGGAGTTCTAGCAGATCCTTGTCAACCTTTACCTCGTGAATTATATTATTGAGTTGCTCTCCTCTGTTCATTAAATCCAAAGTGTCAGAGACTAGTTTTTCTAAAACGTTAGCGATATCTCCGAGAACACGGTTTATACGGTTCTTTCCGGCTATTGGTAACCCATGTGCAGGCAAAAGCAGTTCTGCACCATATGTCATCATTTGACGTAACGATGCCGCCCACTCGAGAGGATACCTTTGAACCTTTTGCGGGTTACCTGCGTTTGGGAAAACCCAAATGACTAAGTCACCAGTAACTAGAGTTTTTTGAGATGGTATCCACGCCCAGGTGTGGTCATCAGTCTCGCCTTTCCCATGCATGAATTCTATATCTAGACTTCCAACTGATAATTTCATTTCATCCTGATAAACAACATCAGGCCATAGAGTTCCTTCTGGAACAAAAAGTTGAGAATCTGTAGTTAAACCCATGCCATGCTTGGGAGAAACTCCTCCAAACTGTCTCCTGTTAATTAAAGTATTCCAATTATTCGTCTGGTGATAACGTTCTAGCCTTTTAGGAATATTTTCATGGCCAAAAACAGTGGGCTGTCGATAGTTTCGATTTTCAGCGTCTACAGTTATTGCACCTGACCCACCGACATGATCTAGGTGGCCATGAGTATAAACAAGCGAGTGAATTGGGTCAGCATTCCACTGGCGTAATGACTCAACTACTGCAAAACCGCTCGCCTCACCACTTGCATCAAATGTTACGAGGCCTTCTTCTGTTCTAAAAGCGATCATGTGGCTGAAAGACTCAATAATCGCTATGTCTGGGTTTATCTCAGTAAGTTTATTTGTCACCCTATTTGTAGGTTCAATTGCCTCTTGACTATCGATCACCTTTGCAGAGAGTTCAATAGGGTTTTCAGTTCGAATTGTTTTCAAATCCCGAGGCTTTGGGTGCAATGACACTTATTACTCAATTTCGGTTGAATTCTGCTTTTCCAGGCCCGTGTTCAATGAAACTTTCTACCCCTACTAATCGGTCGTTAGTTTCGAAACAGTCTCCAAATGCGTCTGCTTCGATTTTTACTGCTTCTTCTAACGGCATTGAAAGGCCTTCCATCATTGCTCTCTTGATGAACTGAAGCGATTTGGGACCACGTGAATATTCTTCTGCTGCTTCAAGAGCTTTTGGATAGCATTCTTCGTCAGGGTGTACCGAAGAGACAAGACCAAGTTCAAGTGCTTCTGGAGCCTTAACTTGTCGGCCAGAGTAATTTATTTCTTTAGCTTTTGTGATTCCAATTAATCGCATTAAGCGCTGAGTTCCTCCAGCTCCGGGGAGTATTCCTAGTAGAACTTCTGGTTGTCCGAATACTGCGCTTTCGCCTGCAAAACGGAAATCCGTTGCCATAGCGAGTTCGCAACCTCCACCAAGGGCATACCCATTAACTGCGCTAATAGTAACCTGAGGAAGATTCTCTAACGCTAATAAAGCATTATGTAAATTCATAGAGAATTCGACAGCTTCTTCTTTGTCTTTTATTGCTGGAAATTCTTTAATATCTGCGCCAGCTGCAAAAATCTTTGGGCCTCCCCATATGACAACAGCACCTACAGATTCATTTGTTGACAAGTCGTTCGCTGCCTCGTGCAATTCAGCCGTTAACTGCATGCTGATTGCGTTCATCGGAGGTCGCTCAATTCTAATTGTTGCGACTCCGGTATTTTCATCTATTTCGACGTTGACGAATTCTCCCATAATAAATCTCCTTCAAATCATTTCTCGGCACTGCGAGCATACTCTAACAGTTGTTCAGCTACTACCTTATTCTGATTGGATCACTGAATCATTATTGTCGGATTATTGGTCGTTACCGAATCTATTCCCAAATCAAACAAAGATAACGCTTCCTTTTCATCATCGACTGTATATACCCATAGTTCTGCACCAGCCTTTTTAATAGTTCTAATACCTCCGCTAGACAGCAGCCTATGATTAGCGTTTATACCAATAACTGCTGGAAGCTGGTTTATAGTTTTAAAACGAAGACGAAAAAAGATCTCTCCTAAAAATCGCAAACCCAATATAAGGTGTTCTAATTTTGAGAGATTAATTAGCACATTTAAATCTGGGTAGAGGTCTATTACTTTTCTTGCGTCTTTGATACGCAGTCCAGAAAAGACCACTTTTTCTTGAATATGCAACTCCCTGATTTTCTGAACTACATCTTTATCGGGTAAGCCCACCTTTAGATCAAGATTCCATTTAGTTTGCGTGGAGAATTCATCTAGTAGTTCTGAGATCAATGGAATTCGGTGTGTTGTAGTTTCTCCGTTATGAGAAACTACTTCTAGACTTCCGATATATCCCCATTCTTTTCCTGCGACCTTACCTAGTCCAGATGTCTGATAATCTAGTTTCTTTCCATGGAAAGCGATAGCGACCCCATCTTTCGTTTTTGATACATCAATTTCGACTACATCGGAGCCAACTTCAATTGCTGAAAGCACTGAAGCTCGAGTGTTCGCAGGGAATTGAGATGAATTGCCCATGTGGGCAATAATTTGTCGTTTGCTAGTCTTCCACCAACCCATGACTCTACATTAACCAGATATTAAAGCTTTTAGATATTGCGTTGCTGCTCGATTTGTTCTTGAACAAAAGAATCAACTTGCTTCATTCAAGATTTTTAAATAACCACCTAGCGGTTAATTCCTCTCCTAATGTAGTTATGGAGGGAAATATGACTGATCAAGATCTACAGAATGACATAGATGATGCATTAGCAAATGACCCTCAAGTTTTATGGGGATCACGCCTGATTAAGCGCGCCTTATTTGATGCGGATGGAAGCACCCTTGGCTCGATACAAGATATTCTACTAATCCCCGCAGCTAGCGAAAATAAACTTTATCTCCGCGGTTTTTTAGCATTAGTGGACAGGAGGCTTATCTTTGTCCACGAAGCAAGAGTTGATGCGGTGGACCGTGATGGATTGCATCTTCGTGGAGGCACGCTTGATCTTAGATTATTCAAGCGCCGACCCGGTGAACTTCTTCTCGCCGAAGATGTATATGGCACTGAAATAAACAACCAGAAGATACGAGATGTTGGACTTAGCCAGAAGTCCCTTACTGACGGGAAATGGTTAACAACTCAAGTTGCTACTAGTTCTGGCGGACGACTGCGGAGAAAAACTCTTAATATCCTGGCTTGGGACGATGTTGCTGATACTTTCCGACCCGATCCTGTTTCCGGAGATCTTGCTCGCCTCCGTGAGTTGCATAAAGCTGATGCCGCAGAAGCAATCCAAGCTATTCCCGAAGGCCGCAGATCAGAATTAGCTGCAGCTCTGGAAGCAAGCCATCTTGCTGACTTATTAGAAGAACTTCCAGAAAGTGAGCAAGCTCAGATCCTCAATAAGCTTGATACAGAAGATGCAATAGAAGTACTGCAAGAAATGGAAATTGACGACGAAATTGACCTCCTTAAAGAATTAGAACCTTCCCAAAGGGAGAAATTACTGGCACAAATGGAACCTGAAATTGTTCATCAAATACGTTCCTTGTTGAAATATAGTGAAGATACAGCCGGCGGGATGATGACGCCTGAAGCAATTGTTCTAACTCCTGAAGCTACGGTGGCAGAAGCGATAGCCAGACTTCGGGACACCGATCTCCCCCCTGCTATTTCAGTAAGGTTGTTTGTGGCTGAATCGCCAACGCAAGCTCCCACTGGTAAATTTCTTGGCAGTGTGACTCTTCCTCGACTTCTTCGAGAACCACCAACATATTTAGTAGGTGATTGCATTAATCAAGATGAGCCAACATTAAAACCCGACACCTCCGAAAAAGAAGTGGCGGCGCTACTAGCTCGTTATGACCTTCTGGCTGTAGCGGTGGTTGACTCCTTACAGCGTCTCGTTGGTGTTGTAACAGTTGACGATGTGATCATTCGGCTTACAGAAGGAGTCTCATCATGAAAATTCGCGATGAAGCTGTTACAACGCCTGAAATAGCCGGACGCTCTATTAGTTCTAACTACGACCGAGATACAGTTGGAAGATGGTCAGAGTCCGTCGCCCGTTTTATGGGTGGTGGCAAGTTTCTTATTATCCAAACCCTTATAGTTATCGCTTGGATAACCTTAAACGCTATAGCTGGGTCTAAAGGACTCTGGGATGAATACCCCTTTATACTTCTGAACCTACTTTTTAGCATTGAGGCTGCTTATGCAGCTCCACTGATCCTGTTAGCCCAACATCGACAAGATGCTAGAGATAGAGCTTTAGCTGAAAGAGACAGGGAAGCTAACGCCCGAATTCTATCTGACAGCGAATTCCTTACGAGAGAAATCGCTGCGATTCGCGTTCGCATGGATGACATGGCAAGCGGAACGGAAATCAAAAATCTTATAGCTGAACTAAAATCCAAAGCTAAAACAACCGACGAGTCTCCGTAATAGGGTTCGAATTTTCTCAACCGCTTTTTTTTAGGTAATCTTTACATAGGAGACAAAATGATTGAAATACCCAAAATAATTTCAGTGGATGACCATGTTGTTGAACCACCGGATTTGTGGGTTGAACGACTGCCAGCGAAATACAAAGACCGAGGACCACGAGTAGAACGAGATAGAGCTATATTCAATTTTGAAGGAGGAATATTCTCCTACGAGAAGGGTGTCAGAGATGGCGAAGAATGCGACTGGTGGATTTATGACGACCTTGTTTATCCTTTCCCCAAGCTTTCAGCTGCAGTAGGGTTCGACACTCTAGATGTCACGCCTGTAACTTTTGACCAAATAAGACCGGGATGTTGGAAACAGAAAGAACGCCTTGAGGATATGGATGCGAACCATGTAGAAGCATCCGTGAACTTCCCCAATGTGCTTCCCAGATTCTGCGGGCAAGCTTTTCTAGAACGAGAAGATAAAGAACTAGCTTTTCTTTGCGTTCAGGCATATAACGACTGGATGATAGACGAATGGTGCAGCGGAGATGGGAAAGGGCGACTTATCCCCATGACAATTGTTCCACTTTGGGATCCTATCCTTGCTGCTGCAGAGATAAGAAGATGCGCTAATAAAGGAAGCCATGCGATTGCTTTCACTGAAAACCCTCACCCACTTGGATTACCTTCAATACATTCGCCTGATCGACACTGGGATCCTGTTTTTCAAGCATGCGCTGAAACCGAAACAATACTCAACATGCACATAGGGTCAAGTTCCAAAATGCCGGCGACTTCACCCGATGCCCCTTTCGCTGTTAGTTCAACTATCACATTCTCAAATGCGATGGGGTCCTTCTGTGATTACATCCTTTCAGGCGTTTTCGATCGGTTCCCGGATTTACGCATCGCCTACGCCGAAGGACAAGTTGGATGGATGCCATATGTGATTGAGAGAATGGATAAATTATGGGAGGAACGTGATAATTCTTCTGATTTTGGAGTAATGCTGCCTCATAGACCATCTTCCTACATAGCTGATCATATATACGGATGTATCTTTGATGACGAAGTCGGGCTACTCAATCGTGACCTAATTGGCATGGATCAGATTTGCTTTGAAGTCGATTACCCGCATGCTGACTCCACATTCCCTAATACGAAACAAGTTGCAACTTCAATAGTTGAAACTGCAGGATTAAACGAACAAGAGGTCTACAAATTGATGCGTGGAAATGCGATTAGGGGATGGGGTCTTGAAAGATTTGGAATAACCAAATAAAATATCCACCGAAAAGCAACTTATGGAACTCCCCGCCCTACGAAGACACAAGAAACGAATAGACCTTTCCCAAATTGCCGGGCGTTTGTCAGAAGGAGTTGCCTTAGTAAATTCCACTGTTGAACCACGTGCTATGTATTGGGATGATTACAATAAAGGAAACTTACACTCTGAAGGTCCTTTATGGATAGCACTTGGCGACTCTGTTACCCAAGGCATAGGATCTTCCCTCCCTTCAACTTCATATGCCTCTTTAGTCTTAGAACGCCTTAAGCAACGAACGAAGCAGAAATGGCGTCTTATTAATTTATCAATGAGCGGAGCAAGGTTTAGCGATGTAATCAACAGTCAGCTGCCTTTACTTGAGGATTACCAACTTAAACCCAAATTGATCACAGCAATCATCGGCAGTAACGACATTATGTGGAGAAGAGGCACTTCAGCTATAGCGAAAGATGCTGAGGAACTTATGCGTGTTCTTCCCACAGGTACTTATTTAAGTAGAATTTCACGATCTAATGGACGGGGACGAAGAACCGCAATCGCGGACACCTTTGAGAATCTAGCACCAGCACGTGATATCAAATTATTCAATGCCTGGAACTGGCCCACAGCAGAAGGTATGTGGGCTCAAGATAAGTTCCACCCTAATGACGATGCGCATAGTTATATCGCAGATAATCTCTGGTCTAGTTTACATGCAACTAATTTCATCTAATGATTAAAAATCATTCAGGTTCGGGGACTGTCTTTGCCTTTTAAGATTTCCTCTCTTTTTCTTCCCATCTAACCGACGATTTTTTGCTGAGCGGCTAGGGCGCGTTGGTTTTCGTTTAATTTTTTTTTGAAGGCCTTCCTCTATCCTTTTTTCTAAACGTTCATAAGCTAATTCGCGATTTCGCATTTGTGAACGAGATTCAGTCACGACTATGCGCACGACCGAGCCCAACCGTTCTTCAAGTAGTTTTTTTTCTTGAGCATCAAAAGAACTGGACTGAGCAACTTCCCAAACTAATTCAACACGCGTATTTGATTTATTCGCATGTTGCCCCCCTGGACCGCCAGACATAGAGAATCGAAATGAAAGCTCACTCTCGGGTATTGGAAATTTTCTTTGGCTCATATTTCTAGAATATATTAACTCAATCCTTTAAAGGATCACTTTCAATTTCATTCACTTAGAAAAGTTCTTTTTTCACCCTCTGTTAATCTTTCTTTCACCATGAACCTGTAACATCTCTCTATGCGTATTCTCGTTACTAATGATGATGGAATTGATTCCGTTGGTTTACATGTTCTTGCGCGAGCAATGTTACCTTACGGTGATGTTGTAATCGGCGCTCCTGATACTGAGTACTCTGGGGCTTCATCAAGTTTTGGAGCGCTACACCTAATTCGCCCGGAACTTCATAAAGCTCATATCGATGGAATCGATGAAGCTTGGGCTATAACTGGCCCGCCTGCTTTATGCGTTATGTTTGCAAGGTTAGGAGCATTAGGAGACCCATTTGACCTAGTTGTATCGGGCATAAACCCTGGGGCAAATGTTGGAAGATCTGTTTATCACTCAGGCACTATCGGTGCGTGTCTAACAGCAAGAAATGGGGGCATAAGTGGTTTAGCAGTAAGTCAAGCTGTTGATGAGGGCGGCTACCTAGGGCAAGGTCTAGAAGAAATGCTGCGAAATCAGAAGTGGCATAGCGCTGCGGCCGTAGCTGCTTTAGCTGTTGAAGAGATGTGCATATCACCACCAGATAGCCCCGCTGTTTTAAATCTTAATGTTCCAAATCTTGAGGTTGAAGAAATGAAAGGATGGGTTGCAACTGAAGTAGGTACTGACTTAATTCGCCAAATGACAGAAGTTGATATTGAGCCAAAAGTAGGACATGAAGGCTCCTTCCATCTCAAACTAAAATGGGGAGAGCGCATCCCCCCAACATCAATTGAAACAGATGTTGGCGCAGTAGCAAATGGCTACGTATCTCTCACATGGCTAAGTCGCCTGCAAGCAGGCGAATGCCCAACCAACAGTTCCATTGAAAATAAATTTGATTCAATTTGGGCTATTTGAAGGGCCGCAACGAATTACCTCTTTATCTAGTGCCCACCAGTGCGAAGTGCTATGTTCGTATTGCCTAAGAAATGGGAAGAAATGAAAACTGCGATACTGTACCAATCTTTACGAGGAGGCACTGAGAGGCTTGCTCATTCAATTGCGGAAAATTTCCAAACTAAAGGTTCGTCTGTAGGTACCTACCCTATTACGAATATTGATGCCCAATTTGTCTTGAGCGCCGACCTCATACTTATTGGGACCTGGACCGATGGACTATTCGGTTTAGGTGCTAAACCAGCGCAAATTGGAAAACTTAATACGCTTCCTGACATTGCGCATAGGAAAGTTGCTTTATTCGTTACCTACGAGATAAACGACCAGGGTTCACTTAATGGATTAACCAAATGGGCACAGAACAGAGGTGCGTCAGTTATCGCAGCTAATGGTTTTAAAGTTAGAGGCCCATTTAGAAAAGATATTAAAAACGATATAAGCGACTATGTTGACGAAGCATTAAGTGCATTTGTGTCAACTGAAGTGCCATAAACGCATGATCCACAAGGCCACGACTTCACACGCAGTATTGGTTTATCTTTCTTCCGTTACATGAGTGAGGTTAGAAATTCTCATGATTTAGGACCAAATGATTTTATTTGGGATTATTTCTGTCGTGGACCAGAGGACACTATGACAGAGAGAGTCCACGCAGCTGAAAAAGCAGGATTTGATGCTATTGGAATTTATCTGGGTGCATGGTCTCAAATGAAAAAAAATCCTATAGAAATAGATACTTTTGAACAAGCTCTTTGTGATAGCAGACTTGCTCTTGCGAATATTGAAACATTACGTGGCTGGGCAAGCCCAAATAAACCTTCAGAACAATGTTTAGCTACAGAATCTACGATTTGGGAAATAGCTGATCGTTTCCACTGCAGATACGTTCAAGTCATCGGAAACTACACAGGAACCCTTGAACAAGCTGCAGAAGGGTTTGCTAGCCTTTGCGATCGAGCTAGTGAACATGGTCTTTTAGTTGGCTTAGAAGCCGTCCCAGAAATGACGAACATAGAAAATTTAGTCACAGCTTCAGAAATAGTAGAACGAGCAGACCGAGAGAACGGTGGCCTATGTTTTGATAGTTGGCATCTAACTCGTTCAACAAATGACATTGAAGATATTTCAAAAATTCCAGAAGGGAAAATCTTCGCTACCCAATGGAACGATGGTCCTGCAGAAAAAGTCTACGATGACTACTACACGGACACATTAGGCACACGAGTCCCCCCTGGCGATGGCCAATTTCTACTTAAAGAGATGTTAGATGCTATTCAAGCTGCTAATTGCATCGCTCCAGTTGGACTTGAAGTACCTTCAACTAGTTTATGGACTGCCCCTATCGATCAGGCTGCTTTGGCTTCAATCACTGGCATGAAGAACATTATGGGGCTTCTGTAAGCAACGAGATTCGCAACGAGATAGCTTGCTGAGGATTCTCCGAGTACTGTTTTTGGGCAACTACAGTTTTAACTCGGGGGAAGCATGCCGAAATTACTTGACGATATCGTATTAGCCAAAGGTTCAGAAATAGCCATAGCCGATGAATACGGAAGAACAACTTGGCAAGAGCTCGACAATAGAGTCCGGAGACTTATTAATGGATTGAAAGACTCTGGAATTAAACCGGGCGACACAATAGCAATGATGATGGGCAACCGAAGGGAATGCTTTGAAATCTTTCAAGCTGCTGCTCATCTTGGCGTTACATATGTACCAGTAAACTGGCACTGGGTAGCGGATGAATTGGCATACGTGCTGGAAGACGCCGATGTTAGAGCTTTACTCGTTGGCGATAGATTTACCGAGATCGCTTTAGAGGCACTAACAGATGATCGGGCTAACGGAGTCTCACTCTCGCTTGTCGTAGGTGGAGAATGCGAAGGTTTAACCGATTATGAAGATTTTTTGGCAAGTTCGGCCACAGATGACCTGCCCATAGAGGAACAACTCCTTGGGGGTCCAATGTTTTACACATCTGGAACTACTGGTCGCCCTAAAGGAGTGCGCGGGTCGCTATCTGGAGGGGGTTCTATCCCAACTGAGGTTATGCAACTCATAGGCGCCAGCATGGCAGATTATGTGCCTTCGGGAGGAAGGTCTCTTCTTGTTGGGCCTGTCTACCACTCAGCCCAATGGGCGTTTACATTTATGCCGATGATCAATGGGTCCTCAGTAGTAATGCGCCACAAATTTGACGGGGCAGAAACGGTAAAACTTATTGACTCAGAAGAAATAACGAATATTCACCTCGTGCCCACACAGTTTAAACGAATGCTAGATGCAGACACTGAAACAAAAGATAGCTTCTCTGGAGCTTCTCTTGAATCAGTTTGGCATGGAGCTGCTCCATGCCCAGCATCATGGAAGAGGTCCATGCTGGAGTGGTTTGGACCCAAAGTCCATGAATATTATGGATCAACAGAAGGGGCCTTCATTTCAACAATACACGCCGAAGATTGGATACAGAAAGGCGGTTCTGTGGGGAAACCTCTTGAAACGGTAGAAGTTCTTGTAATTGATGACGATGGACAAAAAATTGAAGACGCGAACGTATCGGGGACCCTCTACTTCAGAAACCTAATGGGAACAGATTTCGAATATCATAAAGCACCAGAAAAAACTGCAGAAGCACACCTTGAACCAGGTGTCTTCACCACCGGAGATATCGGCTATCTGGATGAAGATGGGTATCTGTGGCTGTCAGATAGGAAAATTGACATGATTATTTCTGGCGGAGTAAACATCTACCCTGCTGAGATTGAAGCTGTTATCGCTGAATACGATGGTGTTGCAGATGTTTCGGTAATTGGAGTTCCCAATGAGGAGTTCGGGGAAGATGTCAAAGCAATAATTGAATGTTCAGAGGGATTTACTGGGAATGAAGATTTCAGGCGTGAAATTCTCCTGCTATGCAACAGTAAATTAGCTGGATACAAGAGACCAAAATCAATAGATTTTATTGACCTGCTTCCACGTACAGGAACTGGAAAAATTCTTAAAAGAACATTACGCGAACCTTATTGGGCTGATCACGACAGAAAGATTTAAATGGTTAAAAGATTCAATGAAACCTAACTCGTACGACTATATTCCTGCAAGTTTCTCATCCCAAACAGGCCCTGGGAAAGGCCCGGTAGGACAAATTGCTAATGAAGAGTTGATAAAACACTCTGCTCGACTTGAGAAAAAACTATGGAATGTATCTAGCGGTGTCTGGTGCTTGGTCGGGAATGGATTATCTAATCAAACCTTTATAGAGGGGCCAGAAGGCTTGATTATCATTGATACTGGCGAATGCATTGAGGAAATGGATGAAGCACTGCTCGCAATCAGAAAAGAGACTCAGTCGCCGATTGCAGCAATCATCTATACACATTTTCACTATGTCGGAGGAACCAAAGCAATCTTTACGAGTGAACAGAGAACCAATATTCCTATTTGGGGTCACAAGCGAATAGCGATAAATCGAAGAAGTTACGGAACTGAATTAAGCGCAGTTGCCTCAAGGGGCTTAATACACCAATTTGGTATCGCACTTCCTGACTCTGGAAGTGACGCCGTCATCAATGTAGGACTTGGTAAGTCATACCGAAACCCTGATCATGCTCCATTTACTCCAGGGTTTGTCGAGCCAAATCAAACATTCGCTGAAGCAACTATTGCTGAAATCGCTGGATTAAAAGTTGAGATGATACCTGCACCATCCGACGCTGACGACTCGATAACGATTTGGTTTCCTGAGTTAGGAGTCTGCGTAAACAATTTAGTTTGGCCCGTACTATTTAATGTTTTTGCAATAAGAGGTGAAGAGTACAGAGACCCTCGCGTCCTATTGACAGGCATTGATTATATTATTTCTCTTCGTCCGGAAATAGTGATTGGAACTCATGGTCCGCCGATAATAGGAACTGAATATGCTACAACCGAAATGATAAGATACCGTGACCGGATCCAATTCCTTTGGGATCAAACAGTTCGTGGAATAAACAGAGGAATGAACCTTGAAAAGTTAACTCAATTTGTTCAATTGCCAGGGTCAGATTATGACTCCTACCTGACAAGGCAGTTTTATGGCCTAGCAGAACACCATGTGCGCCAAATTCACAGTGGACTACGAGGTTGGTTTGACGGCGACCCAGCGAAATTATTCCCAGACGATCCGTCAAAGCGGGCAGGGAAATTCATAAAAGGTTTTGGAGGAGTCAAAAGAAGTCAAGAAATTGCCGACGAAGCATACGCTAACGGAGACTTTCGATGGGCCATTGAACTATCGTGTGTGCTAATTGAGTATCACCTTCACTCCGAGAGTAATAGCGTTGGAGAAATTGAAAGAGACTCCAAACTATTAGCAAATTGCCTACGCGCTATCGCCCAGCGGACAACAGCGGCGAATATCCGCAATTGGTGCTTGACATATGCACTTGAGCTTGAGGGATCTTTAGATCTTGAACGGCACCGCATTCATAGGTTCTCTCGTTCTGTTGTGATAGCAAACCCGCCTTCTTCAACTGTTCATGCATTAAAAGTCCTCTTAGACCCAAGTAGGGTAACTGAGTATGAAGAAGAACTCAGATGGGAGTTTGATAGTGGTGAAACGACAGGATTACTGATAAGGAACCAGGTAGCTGTTCCCACCGATGGAAAGAACTCTAGACTCTCAATATGTTTATCAATCGAAACTTGGGCAAATTTACTCACTGGTTCGCTGACGCTTTCAGATTGCTTATCCTCAGAAATGATTACAACTAAAAACACGATTGGGCAAATAACTGAATTTTTCTCACACTTTGACCTAGCTCCTTTAACACAATGAAACATTTACCTTTCCCTTCCTCAAAATTCAAAGGAAAAATAGGGCGTTTAATCGAAGATTCCGTTGCAGTGCCGCTCGAGAAGCCTCAACCTCCAGATGGTGCCCCTAATGTTCTTTTAATTATGCTTGATGATGTCGGATTTGGGAGTGCCACCACCTTTGGAGGCCCCGTTGACATGCCAGCTGTATCAGAAATAGCTGAAGAAGGAATTTCATATAATCAGTTTCATACGACAGCCCTATGCTCACCCACGCGAGCTGCTTTACTAACAGGACGCAATCACCATTCTGTGCACATGGGAGGAATCGCAGAAGTTGCAAATAGTTTTCCTGGATATGACAGTGTCATTCCCGCTGAGTCTGCAACTATTGCAAAAATATTGAAGGAGCACGGCTACTCGACGAGTTGCTTTGGCAAATGGCACATTACTCCAAGATGGGAACAGGGGCCTACTGGGCCTTTTGATAGATGGCCCACGGGGATGGGATTTGATAGATTTTATGGAATCATGGGAGGTGAAGCTTCTCAGTGGGAACCAGCGGCATACGATCAAACAACTCCGATTCAGCCACACATTGGTAAGGATGACTATCACCTGAGCGAAGATTTAGCTAACCAAGCTATTACCTGGATCCAACAGCAACAAACCTCCACTCCAGATTCACCATTCTTTTGTTATTTCGCTCCCCCAGCAGTACACGCCCCACATCAAGTTCCAAAGGAATGGATAGATAAATATTCCGGAGCTTTTGACGACGGCTGGGACGATCTTCGAGAGAATATTTTCAAAAGACAATTAGATCTTGGAGTAATCCCTAAAGGAACTCAGCTCACACCTCGTCCAGATCAAATTCCTAGCTGGGATTCTTATCCGGATCGCTACAAACCAGTTGCTTCTAGATTGATGGAAGTTTTTGCGGGGTTCCTCGCTCATACTGATGCACAAATAAAAAAAGTTCTTGATTGCATCAAGGACACCGGATGTAATGATAATACTCTAGTGATTTACATTACCGGTGATAACGGAGCATCGGCTGAGGGAACGGTTCATGGCGCATGGTCGGCACCTTCATTCCAAAATGGTGTTCACGAAGACCCTGAATGGCTCCTTGAGCACATTGATGATTTTGGAACAAACAAATGCGAAAATCATTTCAATGTTGGTTGGGCATGGGCGCTGGACTCGCCTTTCCAATGGATGAAGCAGGTCGCTTCTCACTTTGGAGGAACCAGAAACGCAATGGTAATGAAATGGCCCGACAAAATTACAGAAGTTAATACTCTTAGAGATCAATTCCACCATGTCATCGATATCGCGCCAACAATTCTCCGCGCAGCAGGACTAGATTGGCCTCAAACAGTCAATGGAGTAGAGCAAATGCCAGTTGATGGAGTTTCGATGGAATACTCCTTCAATGACTCTCAAGCCCCTAGCGAACGCATAACTCAATACTTTGAAATCTTTGGGAACAGGGCAATCTACCATAAAGGCTGGATTGCTTCCTGTTTCCACGGAAGAGTGCCTTGGATTCGACTAAAGGGCTATGAATTTGGAGGTGATCAAGAGAAATGGGAACTTTACAACATCAACGAAGACTTTTCGCAAAACAAAGACTTAAGTGACTTATACCCAGAAAAATTGGTCGAGTTGCAGAGGTTATTTGAGAAAGAGGCATCCAAACATAACGTCTACCCACTACGAGACACTAGTTTGAGGCTTTCAGGAAATTTTAGTGTTCCCTCAGCACTTGGCAAAAGAAAAAAAATGACCTACACAACTGCTCATGTGAGAATTCCAGAGAGCGCAGTTATTAATCTAAAGAACGCATCCCACAAAATATCTTCACACATTACTGTCCCCTCGGGAGGTGCGCAAGGCGTGATTGCATGCCAAGGCGGAAACATGTCTGGATGGACTCTGTACCTGGATGAGGAAGGTAAAGCCACGTATCATTACAACTGTTTCGGACAGTACCTTACGACGATAAGTGCCAAGTACCCTCTTGATAAGGGTATTCATGAAATACTAGTCGATTATGAACATGACGGCGGATTTGGAAGTGGCGGTTTGGCTACTCTTTATATCAATGGTGAACCAGCTGGTTCTGAGCGTATAGCTAGAACCGTACCCATAATATTTTCGATGAGCGGAGAGACTTTCGATGTGGGTATAGATACAGGAGCACCGGTTGGCCCGTATCCTCATGAATACCCCTTTACTGGGAAAGTCCATGAAGTAGTTCTTGAACGCATCGGCAGACGCGATATGAAAACGAAGAAGCAGATGAAAGATGGGCTCAAAGAGTCTGGGTTACGTTCTCAATAAGAAATAGTATGTGAACCTTAAGAAGACAAATTAATGTTCATCGGGCATAATGTTAAGGGTTCAGATTTTAAGGAGACTAATGGCTAATCAGGTAGCAATTGAAGAAGGTTTATTTACTTGGCCTTCAGATGATCCGAGGCTTATTGGTTCTCAATGCCAAGACTGCGGAGCGGTTATCTTTCCTATGCAGTCAGGCTGCCCAAGATGCGCCTCAGACAATACAGAGCCTAGAGAATTAGGGACTCGAGGTAAATTATGGACGTGGACTGTTCAGGGTTACCCACCAAAATCGCCACCGTATGCGGGTGACATAGAGAATTTTGAACCTTTCGGCGTTGGTTATGTTGAGATCCACGACGAAGTCAAAGTCGAGACTAGGTTAACTATTGCTGATATAGACGCTTTGACTATTGGCATGGAAATGGAACTGGAATTTATACCGGCCTATATAGATGATGACGGAAATGAAGTAATTACATTTGCGTTTTCACCAGTAGACGAAAAGAAAGGAAACTAATCATGAGCAAACCAGAAGTAGCGATTGTTGGAATAGGGATCCACCCATTTGGACGAACTCCAGATCGGACCGGACAAGAACAAGGCGTATACGCTGTTCGTAAAGCTTTGAAGGATGCAGGTGTTGAATGGTCGGATGTCCAATTTGCATTTGGAGGAAGCCAAGCAGCTGGGGCTGCAGACACAATGGTATCCAAGTTGGGACTTACAGGCTTACAGTTCATTAATGTTGCAAATGGATGTGCGACTGGCGGATCAGCCTTATTCTCCGCATACAACACAATTGCTTCAGGAGCCTTTGAATTAGGTCTAGCAGTAGGTTACGACAAGCATGAACGGGGCGCTTTTAGAGTAAATACCCGTTCTTCCGGTCTCGGAGATTGGTATGGAAAACAGGGATTAGCTTTGACTACACAATTCTTTGGAATGAAGATTAACCGTTATATGCAAAATCATGGCATAAGTCATAACACTCTTGCCAAGGTTTCTGCTAAAGCGTTTCGCAATGCTGAACATAATCCAAATGCGTGGCGTCGTCAGCCAATAAGCGAAGAACAAATACTTGAATCTGACATGTTAAGTTATCCATTAACAAAATTTATGTTCTGCTCACCGGCTGAAGGAGGAGTAGCACTCTTACTTGCTAGAGCAGATCAAGCACATAAATATACAGATACGCCTGTTTACCTAAATGCTGCTGTGGTTAGAAGTAGGCGTTGGGGATCATTTGAAGTAATGGCTCCTTGGCTAGCACTTGAAGATGGTGATGGACCGACAGTTGATACTTCTAAAGCTGCTTTTGAGATGGCAGGTATTGGTCCGGATGATATTGATGTAGCCCAGCTACAAGACACTGAAGCTGGTGCGGAGATTATGCACATGGCTGAGAACGGATTTTGTGACCATGGGGACCAAGAACGAATGCTACAACAAGGAGAAACAGAAATTGGCGGTCGTTTCCCTGTCAACACTGATGGTGGCTGTTTGGCAAATGGTGAGCCGGTTGGTGCCTCTGGATTAAGGCAAGTTTACGAGAACGTGCTTCAACTTCGAGGTGCTGCTGGTAAGCGTCAAGTTCCCAATGACCCTAAAGTTGCTTACACGCATGTATATGGTGCCCCAGGGATTAGTGGAGTCACGATTCTAAGTAAGTAGTGGCCTATTGCTGCCAACTAATCTTCAGGGTTTTCCTACCCCATAAGAAAGGTGGGCTTATGCGCTCGGCTGGTTCGTCAAGGTTGAAATCGTCGATACGTTCAAGAAGTGTTTTTACTGCTAGCTGGCCTACGAGCCTAGCTAGGTGCGCTCCTAAGCAAAAATGGGGGCCCCACCCAAAAGACAAATGTCTTTTGGACTCAAGGAGTGGTCTTTCTATTCTAAAAACATCTGGGTCTGAGAATACTGTTTCATCACGATTTGCCGAAGCATAAAGAATCATTACTTTAGAATCCATTGGAATTTCCACTTCATGATACTTAACTGAAAGTTTATTGGTTTTGCATAACCCAAGCACTGGAGGATCAAAACGTAAACTTTCTTCAATTGCATTTGGGATCAAACTCATGTCAGACCGAAGTAACGCCATTTCTTTAGGATTTAGAAGTAGACGCCATAAAGCATTTGTAATTAAAGAGGTTGTTGTTTCATGACCCGCGACAAGTAATTGCCCGATCATGCTAGCTACCTCTTCATCTGGCATGTACTCACCATCTTCAAGAGGGTGACAAGATAAATGACTTATTAAACCCTCTGGCACAATCGTTCCAATAGGATCTTGGCCATCTATCAGAGGCGAAGATTTAACTGCTTCACGTCGTTTACGAACCTGTCCAGTAGTGTACGCAACAAGTTCTTTTCGTGCTTTTTTTGACCTGCTAGGGTAAGTCATTCCAAGTGTCAGTTCATCAGCCCAAGTTTTAAAATCTCCAGCGTCCTCGTCGCTTATTCCCATCAACTCCGTAAAGGCTTTCACCGGTAGAGGCAACGCGTATTCATCATGCAATTCAACCTTTCCAAGTTCATAGAAACTGTCAATTAGTTCGTGAGCGAGGTTCTGAATGGCTTTTTCTGATTTAGCAATTGTGCGCGGGAGGAATTCGCTTCTAAGGAATTTGCGACGTATCTGATGTTCTGGAGGGTCGTATCTTTGCAAGTCTCCAATATTTTTATCATATGAAATTCCGGGGCCGTACTGATTTGACCATATTTCCTGATCTAATAAAACAGATTGAACATCTGCGTAACGGGAAAATGAATAAATTGGGTTCTCCAAACCTTCATGGTAATGAACGGGGCACATCTCCCGAAGGTCAGAATAAGCTGGAATCGGGTCCTCAATAATCTCTGGTCCAACTGGGTCGTAATTAAGATAATCCATAAAATTCCATCTGATTCAAGTAGATTTCCATTCGAATTTACCACCCATACCAAATGCTTTAAGCACGATAGCCTTTGTCGGTGTTATAGAAATGAAACCAGTTGTGGGCGAATTCTCTGGACCGCCTGGTGCGAAATCATTTAAATCGTAATCAAAAACATCTTGCCATAACCTAATTTTGGTAGGAATATCAGAAACTAATTTTGCTGTACCCCAGATGATAAGACTGTCAAAATTTGTCTCAGGGCTAACTTGCCAATGGCAAGCAACTTTAGGTGAGGATGCGATGTTTTTTGCTTTTACAGATCCTATTCCTACCATGGTCCATAAAATCTGATCTTCCCAACAAGGATGAACAGGAGTTACGTAAGGTGTCCCCGAGGGGCTAACAGTAGCCAGATGAACCCATTCTCCAAGGAGTTTTGAAGTATCGATAATTTCCTCTAGTTCCATGCTCAGACAATAGCGATAATTTAACAACTTTTCTAAAAGGTCTAACCCTTTATTACAAAACTGCCATCACTTTGGAAAGATATATTTGTCCCGACGAATTCTTCCTCCATCATTGAATCCATTAAGGAGATTTCGGAAGTAGAGGATAAGGCTCGGCGGCCATCGTCCATTATTGCCGTAACTAAAGCTACCTGAGGGCCTTCCCTATCATGGACGACGGTGTAAGCCTCTATAACAGATGCACCTACAGGATTTTCATCAACTGCCCTTGTGGGATACGCATCGATAGCTTTTTGCATGTTTTCTCGACGAAAATCTGTTTTAGGTGGCTCATTTTTATAAACAGCACAAGCGTGTTTCGTTGCATAACCCCCATTTGCATGAACAAAGCCAGCTTTGCCTGAACTCCTAACCGCATCTACGGTGCTAGCTATTGCATGTATAACATAGCTGTTCATTGGGCCACCAAAAAATGACAACCCACCCGTTGTTGTTACTTCACGTGCAGGAGATACCCCTAATTCATTCATCGTTATTTGAACAACAGATGGGAAACACGAATAAAGATCCATAGGACCTACTTCATCAATCGAAATTTCTGCTAGTTCAAGACAACGGTTCCCAGTCAGACGTATTGCTGGAGACTGGTGAAAATTTTGGCGTTCAGAAAAAAAATAAGATGCGTTACCGTCTGTCGCTGCATGAGGGAAAACCCACTGATCTGGATTAATACCCAATGCTTTCGCTTTCCCAACCGAACAAATAATGATCGCCCCGCCAAAGTCAACAAAGGAGTTCGCATTCATTGCTTTCGTATATGGATAACCCACCATTCTGTTGTCGGGGTTTTCATGCATTATTTCTTCAGCCGACATGGGCGTGCGAACCCAAGCATACGGATTTTGAACAGCTACCCTATTCAGTCCCGCCCACAAGTTCGAGATTCGCTGACGGTGCTGATCGTGCGTTTCGTTCCTATCTGCTCGAATAGTTGATTCGAACAAAGCGTAAACCTGAGTAGGAACCACAAAACCTTTATCACGTTCGTGTTGGGAAGACATAGAAACATTTTCGCCAAACCTTTCTGCAGGCTTTAATTCTGTTCCAGTTTTGTTGAGGTCACGACCGGTTTTTTTTAATTTGTTTTTACTATAAACAGCTTCGCCCCCTACAACTACGGCAACGTCCATCTCCCCTGCAGCTATTCTTTGGCAGCAGTCACTTACTGATGCTTGCGGCATATTCCCACCCATAGCAGTCAAGAAAGTCTTCGCTTCGAGAGAACCTACGGAGTCAGAGATCAATCGCCCGGGATCTGGGTAACTCCACATCCCTCCGATCACGAGCATCCGATCAATAGACCTCAACAATTCTGAGCAGTTTGCGTCATCTGCAGCTGCTCGCAGTGCTTGTTCCATAAGTAAATACTGCTCATTTGCTTTAGAAACATCGCTTAATTGCTGCTTATACTGCCCAACACCAACAATGACGGGAGCCCGGTCGTGAAATGCCATACTATCCAACTAAGTCGTGAACAAAATGAACTAAGTCCATCCCACCAGAGATAAGCATGGTGTCTATTACCGACTCTTCCCACATTGATAGCTCATCTTTTATTTTCGCCGGAGGTCCGATTAGAGATATAGCTTCAACCATCTCTGTTGGCACCGAAGCAATAGCATCTTTCTTATTTCCTGATAAGTACAATTCCTGGATTTTCTCACATTCTTGTTCGTAACCCATTCGAGCAAAAACGTCATAGTGGAAATTCTGACCTTTAGCCCCCATTCCGCCTGCATACAAAGCAATCATGGGCCTAAGCAAATCAGCGCATTGGTCAACATCTTCTCCGGGAATGACCGTAACTGTGCACGCAACTTCAAAGTCACCCCATCCATGACGACCTGCAGCGTCAAATCCAGATTGCAATGCATTCTTATAGAAATCATTATCCTTAGGTGCAAAAAACAAAGGAAGCCAACCGTCACATATCTCGGCCGATAACGCAACATTTTTAGGGCCTTCAGCCGCTAAATAAATCGGAATCTCATTCCGAAGAGGGTGAACTGTTGATTTAAGAGGTTTCCCAAGCCCTGTGCCTTCAGGGAATGGCATCGCATAATGACGTCCGGAGAATTCAACAGGTTCTTTTCTTGCAACGATTGATCGAACTATTTCAACGAACTCTCGAGTTCGCTCTAAAGGCCGCGGATAAGGTTGACCGTACCAGCCCTCAACGACCTGCGGACCAGAAGCTCCTATACCTAGGATAAATCTTCCACCGCTTAGATGGTCCATCGTTATCGCAGCCATAGCTGTCGCAGCTGGCGTTCTAGCGGACATTTGCATGATTGCGGTTCCAAGCTTTACATTTTTGGTGCTTGCACCCCACCATGCCAGTGGACTAAGTGCGTCAGAACCATATGCTTCCGCAGTCCATATATGTTCAAATCCAAGCTTGTCGCATTCAGCAACAACCTTTTCTACACCCTCTGGTGGCCCTGCACTCCAGTAGCCAGTGTTGTAACCAAGTTTCATACCTACCTCCTAATTCCCAATAGCAAATATACCTTTGACAATTGATCTTAAAGCTTTCTTAGACTATCAAGGTCCACGATAGGTAAAACAATTAATCACCACCAAACTACAATTCTGAGGAGAACTTATGGCTGCTAATGATCACCCATATTCTGAAATTGCTATGCTCGTTCACAAATATGCCGACGCTGTTGTGCATCGAAATGGCGAGCAATGGTCTTCGACTTGGCATGAAGATGCGGTGTGGGACCTTGGCGGTGGAAGGCTTGTAGAAGGTTTAGACGCAATAAAAAACCTCTGGTACGGGGCTATGAAGGGTTTTGAAGCAACAGTACAAACTGTTCTTAATGGTGGAGTTGACGTTGACTCCTCTGGAGACACTGCCACTGGAAGATGGTATATACAAGAGCAAGTTGTTCGCTCAAACGGAGATCGAGGAATCCTGCTTGCCCATTATGATGACCAATACATTAAAACTACTGAAGGCTGGAAATTTAGCCGCAGATTCCTCCAACCTCACTATTCAGGTCCGCATGATTTATCTAGTGAATTTCAATGTTCTGCTGATAGATTACGCGAACGCAATGTAGAAGGAGTAGACGTATGAAAGTAGATGGTGGACTAGGAATGGGAGCTTCTACAAAAATTGCAGATATTGCCTCCGAAGCGAAATCACAAGAAGAACGAGGCTACGACGGTATATGGACAGCAGAAACAAGTCACGACCCATTCCTACCGTTGGCTATAGCTGCAGAACATACTGAAAACCTTGAACTTGGCACGTCAATAGCTGTGGCATTTGCACGGAATCCGATGATTCTTGCAAACATTGGTTGGGATCTTCAAGCTATGAGTGGGGGAAGGTTTAATCTTGGGCTAGGAAGCCAAATCAAACCTCACATAACTAAACGGTTTAGTATGGAATGGTCTAAGCCTGCAGCTCGTATGCGAGAAATGATTGCAGCTATGCGGTGCATTTGGGACTCTTGGCTAACCGATTCAAAACTTAACTTCCGCGGTGACTTCTATACCCACACGCTAATGACGCCATTTTTTGCTCCTAATAAAGCAGAATTAGAAGGTTTTGGGCCACCGAAAATTTACTTAGCTGCTGTTGGCGAATTAATGACACAAGTTGCTGGAGAAGTATGTGACGGAATTATTTGTCATGGTTTCACTACAGAGAAGTACTTACGTGAAGTTACTATTCCGAACATTGCCAAAGGGAGAGAAAAGGCTGGTAAGTCTTTAGACGACTTCTCAATCTCAGGGCCTTTCTTCGTGGTAACAGGCCAGAATGAAGATGAGATGAACCAGGCACAGGCTGCGACAAAGCAACAAATTGCTTTCTACGGCTCAACTCCTGCCTACAGAGGCGTTCTAGAATTACATGGTTGGGGAGGGTTGCAAGAAGAACTAAACCAACTTTCGAAACAAGGTGACTGGGTAAAAATGGGATCGCTTATTGATGATGAGATCCTAAACACCTTTGCTGTAGTTGGGGAGCCTGACAAGATCGCACCTGAGCTTGATCGCAGATACGGGGATGTGATTGATAGGTTAAGTTTCTATGCTCCAGGCCAGTCTGAGCCTGAACAATGGCGTCAAGTTATGGAAGATTTAAAATCTATCTAACGTAGAATTTCTGAAATAGGTAGTTATGATCCCATCGACTGTTACAGAAGTTTCGACAGATTGGCTCAATGAAGTACTTCCTGACGAATTTGGAAAGATTACAGAATTTACTTGGTCCGATCTAGGTAAAGGAGTAGGCATCCTTGGGGAAGTGAGTCGAATCAACCTAACGTACAGACTTGGTGAAACGGGTCCAGAAACACTAATAGCCAAATTCCAATCACATGCAAAAGAAAACGTCTTATTGTGCCAAACAATGGGTTACTACCAACGCGAAGTTAATTTCTATAAAGCCGTGGGGGAAACCTTTCCTGTTTCTAAACCTAAATATTATTTCGCTGATATTGATGAAACCGGAACACCGTTCACCCTTCTAGTTGAAGAGATCCAAGACGCAATATTGCTCGACCAAATCCTTGGAGCAAGT
The DNA here is from genome assembly GCA_013912105.1 of Acidimicrobiales bacterium. Taxonomy (GTDB): domain Bacteria; phylum Actinomycetota; class Acidimicrobiia; order Acidimicrobiales; family UBA8592; genus UBA8592. The sequence goes on from JACERY010000001.1 coordinate 148,160, forward strand.
ATTGAAAAAACTGCATCGGTTTTTACATTATTAGCAGAATTGCATGCACATTATTGGGAAACTGAAGAGTTATATAATCTAAACTGGCTACCCCCAATGAATAACAATATGTATAAAAAGTCACAGAAGCTAGCTTCTAACCTTTTGCAAAACTTCAAGGACAGAAGAGCTTCAGAAGTTGATAGTTCAATCCTTAAAGCAATCGAAGAATTTATACCTCGATATCCAGATTTTTTAGATTGGGCCGTTAACCAAGGAAATCAGACGTTTATTCATAATGATGCCCGTTGCGAAAATTATCTATTTAGCGCTGATGGATCTGTAACGATGATAGATTTTCAATATTGCACACGATTTTGGGGCGCATGGGATATCTCCAACTGGTTAAGTGCTTCTCTAGAAGTTGAGGATCGAAGGGAATACGGTTTGGAACTCGTAAATCATTACCATAATGAACTAATTACAAATGGTGTGAAAGGATACACGATTGATGAGTGCTGGAAAGATTTAAAAGCCAGTCTCGTCGTGCAAACATACAATCAAATCATAGATAGTGATCTTGACTATTCTAATGAACGGGGAAACCAGCTATTAGATGAATGTGTTACGCGAACATTTACAGCAGCAAGCGACTATAAGATTGACTCATTTCTGAAAGAGTTGGATTTCTAATGACGAAAATCATACTAACCAACGATGATGGAGTCTTCTCCCCTGGTCTGCACGCTCTTGCAGTTGCTCTTGATAAAGCAGGTTATGAAATTATTGTAGCTGCACCTTCAAGTGAAAGATCTGGCTGGGGCGCAGGAGTGGGAACGCTAGATAATGGTGTTGAGTTTGAAATTCAACAGTACATAATCCCTGATGCACCCCATATCAAAGCATGGGGCATTGACGGACCTCCCGCATTTTGTGTTCTCACTGCAATGCTAGGAACATTTGGTGAGCCGCCAGAACTTGTTATCTCTGGAAGTAACGACGGGGCAAATTGCGGTCGCGGCATTCTCCATTCTGGGACTATTGGGGCAGCTATGATTGCACAAAACTTTGGCATCTCTGCAATTGCTATAAGTCAAAGAAGATCAAATAGCCCAATGCTGTGGGAAACAAGTGGGGCAGTTGCTGTTGCTGCTTCAGAATGGATACTTGGAGCGCCTCGTAAAACAGTTATCAATATAAATGTTCCGAATAAGCCGATTAAGGAGATCCGAGGAGTTCAAAGAGGAAGAATTGCTGCATTTGGGACAACTAAGACTTCTCTTAAAGGTGAGGTGCCTGGGAAAGTAAAGATTGTTGTCACAGATCGCGACGTTGAATTAAAGCCTGATACAGATACCGCTCTCGTTGACGGGGGTTTCGTGACAATAACGAGTCTAGTAGGTTTCCGGTCGGAGACTAAAGCTAGCGATGGTGCTCCTGAAGCGATTCAAGCACTTTTAGGGTAATTAAAGAAACTAGAGAAAATTTATGAAACGAACCATATTTACTGATGAACACCAATTATTTAGAGAGGGCTTTCAACAATTTGTCCAGAAAGAAATGGTGCCAAATAATGACCGATGGGAAGCAGAGGGAATTATCAGCCGAGAGATTTTCGAAAAAGCTGGAGAAAATGGTTTTCTAGGAATTGACCTTCCAGAAGAATACGGTGGAAGTGGCGTCAAGGATTATCGCTTTAATCAAATAATGGGGGAAGAATTTGACCTCGCTGGAGTGGCTGCAGCTGGTTCTGGCCTTGGACTTCATAATGATATTTGTATTCCATATTTTAAGGAGTACTGCAACGACGATCAAAAAAAACGGTGGATGCCTGGCTTAACGGATGGGTCGCTTATAACTGCAATTGCTATGAGCGAACCTGGAACCGGTTCTGACTTAGCCTCTATTACAACAACAGCGGTCAAAGACGGCGAAACCTACATTCTGAATGGCGCTAAAACATTTATCTCAAATGGAATTAATAGTGATTTGGTTATTGTTGCTGCGAAAACAGACCTACAAGCTGGCCATCGGGGAATCTCTCTACTGATAGTTGAGCGGGAAATGCAAGGGTTCGAACGCGGTCGTAACCTCGAAAAAATAGGTAGACATAGCCAAGACACGGCTGAGCTTTTCTTTACAGATGTTCGGGTCCCCATAACCAATCTATTAGGAGAAGAAAACAAGGGCTTCTACTACATGATGTTCAATCTTGCTCAAGAGCGGCTGAATATTGCTGTTTCTGCCGTAGCAGGAACACAATATGCTTTCAATCTAACCCTTGATTACGTCAAAGAAAGGCAGGCATTCGGCCAGCCAATTGGAAAATTTCAAAACACTAGATTCAAAATGGCTGAGATTGCTACAGAGCTAGAATTTGCATGGGCTTTTATCGATAAATGTTCAATGGCCCTAAACGATGGAGAATTAACTGCCGAGGAAGCAGCTATGGCTAAATGGTGGACTACAGAGCTTCAAAAGAGAGCAATTGACGAGTGTCTTCAATTCCATGGCGGATACGGATACATGGACGAATACCCAATTTCACGCCTTTGGCGCGATGGACGTGTGCAAAGTATTTATGGAGGCACTACCGAAATTATGAAAGAAATTATTGGCAGAAATTTAGGACTCTAATCACTCTGTGAAAAATCCACCATCAGGATGAAGAATCTCGCCAGTGAAATAACTAGATTCATCGCTACAAAGGAATAACGCCGCATTCGCTATTTCAATTGGTTCTCCTCTTCGACCTAAAGGAATCATTTCATTAAAAGCATCCGTTTCACTTTCATCCATAAGATCAATAATCGCTGTCATATGGGTGCTAATAAAGCCAGGACCGATGCAGTTAACACGTATACCAACTGGCCCAAGCATACGAGCTGCTTTCTTAGTAAGCATCCAAACACCTGCTTTTGAAACGGTATAAGCGACTGGACCTGCATCAGGATGCTTTGCTGCGATACTCGCAACTGTAACTATTGTCCCTTGCGTCCCACTTTCAAGCATTTTTGCGGCACAAGACTGCATAGCTAAAAGAGTACCTTTCAGATTTACATTCAGAACCTTATCAAACGAGACCGGGTCACTTTCAACAAACTCCCAACCTGGTCTCTCTAAATAGTCAACTCGGTTAGTCACAATATTCTTGATATCTGGTTCAATATCTCCTGAAACATAATTTGCATGACTTATACCCGCAGCAGTTACAAGACAATCAAGACCTCCGAAAGCTTCAATAGCAAGATTCGACATTGCATCTATCTCGGCTCCGCTCGTAACATCAACAGAGATTGCTTTAGCGCTTCCTCCAGCGCCATTAATTATTTCAGTAGTTTCTTGAGCTTTATCCTCTTGAATATCAGCAACAATAATTGCTGCTCCTTCCTCTGCGAAACGAATAGCTGTTGCTCTACCAATTCCATTTCCTGCCCCTGTAATTACAGCTACTTTCTCATTTAGTCGACCTGTCATTTTTCACCCCTATTTGCAATAAGACCATTACACCAAAATTAGAAGCTTGCAACAAAATACTTCCTGTTTGCCTTATTGATAGAAATTCATATTGTCACGAATGTAAGCCAACAACCATTCGGGCTAACGTCTAACTATGGAAGAAAAGAAAATTATTACGATTCTTGAACCTAACGATGAATTCACTCATGAGCCTGACCCCGTTGAAAATTATAACGAGTCAATGTACTTCAACACATTCGACATGAAACAAGAAATAGGCGGATGGTTTCGACTGGGCAATAGAGTAAATGAAGGTTACGCAGAAATGTCAGTTTGCTTGTACCTCCCCAACGGACAAGTCGGATTTATGTTTGGAAGGCCAAAAATCTCATCAAATCTTGAAATGAATGCTGGGGGTTTACAAATTCAAGTGATGAAACCTTTTCATGAACTAAAGCTAAATTACGAAGGGAAAGTTTGCCTCTTAAGCGACCCAAAGCAGATGGCTGATCCTAGAACTGCATTTAAAGAAAACCCGATTCTTGATTGTTCTGTAAGTTTGCAATGGGACGGAATGTCACCGATGTTCGGAGGCAAACCCGCATATGCCGACGGCAGCGAACTCCTCCAAGACAATGCGATGAGTTTCGCGAAAGCCCATTACGAACAACACGGTAAAATGACCGGCAGCTTTTCGATAGGAACGACTGAATATTTAATTGAAGGTTTGGGACTTCGCGATAAATCATGGGGGGCTCGTTATTGGCAATCGATCAATTGGTACCGTTGGCTGCCGATGGTTTTTTCAGAAGATTTTGCCATGATGCTTTCGGTGATTTCTCGCGATTCCAATAGTACAAGAGTTAAAACTTCAGGAATGGTACTAGAGGGGAATGAATACAATTTGATTACCGAATGCCATGTTGAGTCAAATTGGGATTCAAATGGATACCAGACGGGAATGGAGTGCTGGGCAAAAACCGCGAGTGGAAAAGAATATGAGATTACTGGCGAAGTAATCTCACTCATACCATTACGAAATCGTCGTGAAACCCCCGAAGGAGAAGTTCTGCAGACACGTATTACTGAAGCTATGACTCGGTTCACATGCAACGGACAGGTAGGAATGGGCATGAGTGAGTACTTAGACCAGATTAGAAATGGCCAACCAGCAGGAATCGTAATCAATGAGTGAGAATGCTCATACTCTTGAGAGACAAATAGCTGAACTTCTGCAAACTAAACTTGGAGAAATAGTTGTTATGCGCCTTATTCGTTTATCTGGAGGTGCAAACCGTGAAACTTGGAGTTTCGAAGCAATTGAACCGTCCAAGAAAAAACATTCCCTAATCCTTCAAATGGACAGGCCTGGGATGGAGAGATTAGAAGGCACCTGTGCTCGCGAAGCCCAAATCCTAACTATCGCTGGAGAAAACGGTGTTCCTGTCCCAAAAGTTGTCCTTTCTGGTAATTCTGAAAGCTTTAACGGGCGGAGTTTTAGTATTACAGAAAAAATTGAAGGAGAAACTATCGCTAGAAAAATTCTACGCGATAAAACCTGGGACCTAGCAAGAGAAAATTTCATCTCAGACTCAGCTAAAGCTCTTGCTGCAATCCATCGACTAGAAGAAAGCCATTTCCCAAAAGTTCACCTCGAAACAACGTCTAACCCGCTTAACAGTTTGGAAGCAATTTACGACGCACTTGATGACCCACACCCAACATTTGAGTTAGCGTTCCGTTGGCTTAAAAAAAATCGGCCTAAACCAACCGGAATTTCATTTGTCCATGGTGATTACCGACTTGGAAATCTTCTCTTTAGCGACAATGGACTTAAAGCAGTGCTCGATTGGGAAATCGCTCATTTCGGTGACCCATGCGAAGATTTAGGTTGGATGTGTGTGAGAGCATGGAGGTTTGGTGGCGACGGTTCAGTAGCTGGGATATCAGACTACGAAACGCTTTTGGAAAGTTACCGAAGAGAAAGTGGCCGAACAATCTCAATTGCAACTCTAAAATGGTGGGAAATCTTCGGAACACTTCGGTGGGGCGTTATTTGTCTGCAAATGGGCGGTGATTTTAGAACTGAACGAACGAGATCATTAGAAATAGCTGCGATCGGAAGACGAGTGGCAGAAAACGAATACGATTTACTTATTGCTCTAGAGGAACAAGGGATATGAAAGAACTTGATCTGTCTGATTGGGCTCTTCCGCCACGAACGAATCTACCGTATGATTCCCCATCCGCTGAAGAATTAATACTAGCTGTTCAAGAATACCTTACAGAAGAAGTGATACTAGAAAGTTCGGGTGCGCAAAAGTGGAAACTGCGTATTGCGGTAAATACTTTATCCATAGCTTTGAGAGAACTTTCTGAAAGAGACCATGATGAAGAAACTTACGAGCGAATAATGAAAGAACTCAACGTCACAGATGATAAGGACTTATCCCTGAAGATTAAAAGTGGGCAATTTGATGACAAAATGTCAAATCTTCATAAGAAGCTGGCTGAAATTGTTGAACGAAAACTCAAAGTTTCCAACCCGAGGCATTTCCTATCAGATTCCGACGAAACCTGAAGGTCATAGCTCTTTGCATGGATGGATTCGTGGATGAGGTCTATACAATTATGTTTGGGGAAAGCTAGAAGGCAAATATGTCAGAAATCGCTGTAATAGGTGCAGGGTATGTGGGATTGACGACTGGAACATGTTTATCCAAACTCGGCCATAACGTTACTATCGTGGACATTGAGCATTCACGTATCGAAAGTTTAAGAGAAGGAATTGTACCTTTTGTTGAACCATCCCTCGAAGAGTTGGTAAGTGCAGGGATCAAGTCCGGAAAATTAAAATTCGTTCATGGGTCAGAGAAAGCCTGCAAAGATGCAGATTTTATTTTCGTATGTTTACCTACCCCATCTAGCCAAGATGGCAGCACAGATCTCTCAATCTTTGAGTCAGGCATAAATCAAATAGCAGATATTGCGAAACCAGATTCTACTCTAATAATCAAATCCACTGTTCCAGTAGGTACTGCTTCGAAACTCAAAGACCAGCTACAAAGGACTGACTTAGCTGTGGTTTCTAACCCTGAGTTCCTTGCAGAGGGAAGCGCTGTAAAAGATTTTCTAGAACCAAGCCGAATTGTAATTGGTGCATGCCGGATCGAGGATGCTGAGCGCGTTGCAGAATTGTACGAAAAAATTGAAGCGCCTGTTTTAACTTCTAGTTGGGAATCAGCTGAAATTATCAAACACACAGCTAACGCATTCCTTGCATTAAAACTTACATTCGTAAATGAAATTGCTACTTTATGCGAAAAGACCGGTGCAGATATTCATGAGGTCACTTTAGGTATTGGATTAGACCCCCGAATCGGCAGCAATTATTTGAATCCGGGACCAGGATGGGGGGGTTCATGTTTCCCAAAGGATAGTTCTTCGCTCGCACATATCGCGCGAGAAGTTGGTTTTGATTTTACTCTTTTAGAACACACAATCGAACTTAATCAAGAACATCTAAGTCGAACAGCTAAGAAAGTTTCAGAGGCATTATCTGACGATAAACAAACTAGAAAAATCGCTGCTTGGGGGCTTACGTTCAAAGCTGGTACAGATGACCTTCGTTCATCACCAGCTATAGAGATTTTGAAAAAATTAGCCCAAAGTCAAGATTCGATCTCAGCCTTTGATCCAACTGTTAAAGGTGAATTAGCTGATGCACCAGAAATACTTGTTGAAGCAGACCCTTACCTTTGCGTAAAAGGAGCTGACGTATTAGTTGTCCTTACAGAGTGGGATGAATTCAGAGAATTAGATATGGCTTTAGTTGCTCAGAATATGTACTCGCCAATTCTCGTTGACACTCGTAACCTTTTCAAACGACATGAAATGGAGAAACTAGGATTTGTATATCACGGGATGGGAACTTAAAAGATCCGGTTAATTATTTACTTAATGCGGAACTGCCCATGAGATTCTTTCATTAAACAACTTTTATTACTAAAGCTGCTAGGTGGTATCCCAAACAATAGGGATTTCTCCAGAACAACGAAGGAGATTATGAGACAAGCTAATTAATTCTCATACGATAGCAATAGCCAATTTAGATTTATATGGTCTAGTCTCAATATTTGTCTAGAAAACAAATTTCTAAAATAAAAGTTATAAATTTGGACTAACCAATATTTCGAATCATTAATCACTTTGACGGGGATCTTCATGCCAAAATTTGCAGAACAACAATCAATGGAAAATCCATCTGCAATTGCATTGACTGACCCTGAGAAGTCTTTAACGTGGGAACAGGTAAATGAGGTGTTGAATAGAGCAGCGAATCTCCTATTGAATATTGATATCGGCCCTAAACGACGGGTGGCTGTATTCGCTGAGAACGCTTCCGAAACTGCTCTTGCTCACCTCGGCGCATTATTCGGAGGAAGCTCGTCTGTTCCTGTTAATTTTCATTTAACAGCTGAAGAAACTAGCTATATTTTGCAAGATTCCGAAAGCCAGATTCTCTTCGTGGATAATCATACGGCAGAGCGAGGAATCCTAGCTGCGCAAGAAGCTGGAATAGATACGATTATCGGCTGGAAATGCGAAGATTACGATCAAATAACAAGTTGGGAAGATTGGATTGGAACAGGTTCTCCTGTTTCATCACCTGATGAAGTTACACCACTTCCTAACCTACTTTACACATCCGGAACTACGGGCCTACCAAAAGGCACAGAACTCCCGCCAACCATGTTTGCTGGCGGTTCAACAATGACTGAACACATTGAAGGTTTAAGCAAAAGTGGATTTGCAGAATTTGGGACCCACTTAGTCGTAGGACCGATGTATCACACAGGACCCCTTTCAGGAATGCGTTTACTAACGCTAGGTATCCCATCAGTTATCTTAGGAAGGTTTGATGCTGAAGCGACATTAGCCGCAATTGATAATCACAAAACTGAATCTGCTGTTATGGTTCCGACGCATTTTGTCCGCATGCTTGCTTTACCTGATGAAATAAAAGAAAAATACAATGTCTCATCTATGCAATTTGCAGCACACACAGGAGCGAAATGCCCTGTAGATGTTATGCGGTCAATGATTGAATGGTGGGGACCTATTTTTCGTGATGCATACGGTGCTAGCGAAGTAGGAACCGTATGCGCTATCACTAGTGAAGAGTGGCTAAAACATCCTGGTTCTGTTGGTAAAGCGATCCCTCCCTTTAAAGCTTTTGTCCTTGATGAAGAGTTAGAAGAACTTCCCCCAAATTCTGAGGGTCGTCTGTTTTTTCGTGATTCAACTGGAAGAGGAATCATCTACCCTAACGATGCAGAGAAAACTGCTTCCGCAAATCCTGAACCTGGGCTTTTCACTCTTGGAGAAATTGGCTACGTAGACGACGATGGATATGTATTTATAACTGACCGGTTTAGCGACATGGTCGTGTCTGGTGGTGTAAACCTCTACCCAGCCGAAGCAGAACAAATACTAATTGATCACCCAGATATTTCAGATGTTGGATGCATAGGTGTTCCACACAGTGATTTGGGAGAAGAGTTGAAAGCACTAATCACTTTACGAGAGCCTAACTTAACACCCGATCTTGAAGAAATTTCTGCGTGGTTACGAGAAAGGTTAAGCCATTACAAATGCCCTCGATCATATGAAATTGTTTCAACGCTTAACCGAAATACTATGGGTAAAATAAATAAGAGAAAGCTTCGAGATTCTTATCTAAATGGAGAGTTAGCGTGAAAGCATCTTTTGATTGCTTACATGAGGAGTAAATTATGACTAGCAAAACAGTGCTTATAGATAAACCAGTTGATCGAATTCTTCGCTTTACCTTAAACCGGCCAGAAAAGCGTAACGCTCTAAATGATGCCGTCAGAGATGAACTTTTTGATGGTTTACGGAGCGGCGATCGCGATAAAGACATCTCTGTCATGATTATTCAAGGTTCAGGTAAAGCATTCTCAGCTGGCTATGATCTTTCTGAGCCAAATCATGCTGTCGAGCGTTCAATAGCAAAAACTGATGGTTGGTGGTCACGACACGTGGTTAATAATTGGTTTGAGATCTGGGATATGTCAACTCCTGTGATAGCTCAAGTCCACGGGTGGTGCTTAGCTGGGGGAACAGAATTGGCAAACGCTTGTGACCTGATTTATGTCGCGGAAAATGCAAAAATCGGATACCCACCAGTTAGGTTGATGTCGCCGCCGGACATGCAATGGCAAACATGGATGATGGGCCTACGGAAAGGTATGGAAGCTTTACTAACAGGTGACCATATGTCTGGTCTTGAAGCAGTTTCATGTGGAATGGCAAATCGCGCCTTTCCTGAATCAGAACTTGAGTCAGAGGTGCTTTCTATCGCTTCACGGATTGCAAAGATACCCAACGACCTCCTTGCCTTAAACAAACGCTCTGCTCATCGAGCCATGGAAGCATCCGGAATTAGAAATGGAATACGTGCAACAGCTGACATTCAGGCTCTTGGGTTTCACCAAAACGCTTCAAAAGAATACATGGATAAATTAGGAAAAAGAGATTTGAAGGAAAGCCTTAGCGAACGAGATCATGAATTCGGAGACTACCGAGAAGAATAAATCCGTGTGTTTTTGTTTCTTACAAAAATGTTACTTTTCCTCAAAAATTTCCTATTTGGCTGTTAATCGGTTAATTTAACCTTTGGTTATGAACTAGTGACTCTTGTCACACGGTAAGGTTCTAATAACTAATTTTAACAAACGTTGGAATTTAAAAAAATAAAGAGGGGGAGGACCCTTGAGAAAAAGCAATTTATTAAAGCTTCTTTCAATTATCTTCACTTTCGCTCTTATCGCAGGAGCCTGCGGTGGAGACGACGACGATAGTTCAAGTAGCAGCGATAGCAGTGTCCTTGGTGATGACAGCGCAGAAGAGGAAGAAGAATCTTCTTCTTCATCTTCAGAAGCAGCTGAAGAAGAGGCACCTGCCGAAGAAGAAGAAGAAGAAGCACCTGCCGAAGAAGAAGCAGCCGGCACAGCCGACGACTCAATTCAAGGTGATGGCGCTGAATTATGGGAATCAATTGTTGATGGTGGAGTTGTAGCAGCGGACGAAAGTCTAGATCCAGTTCTTATCACATTGATCAATATTGAAGGTACCCCAGTAGGTTCTTTCCCTGATATACGTGAAGGTGCGGAAGCAGCTGTTCAAGCAATTAACGAAACCATGGGCGGACTAAACGGACGACCATTTGATCTCGATTCTTGCGTACATGGACTAGATCCAAACGAAGCAGTAGCCTGTGCAAACAGCGTTGCTGATGCTCAACCAAACTTGCACATCCAGGGTATTGACTTCTTTAACCCAGTTTTGTGGCCAACACTTGTTGGATCTGGAGTAGCAATTCTACAAACAGTTCCAATCTTCATTGAAGACTTCAATACACCTGGTCTTCTCTCTACTGAAGGTGGCTGCGTGGCAGCTTTCCCAAGTGCTATGCAATACGGAGTAGAAGTAGTTCAAGCAGATAAGTTTGTAATTCTTTACTCAGATTCAGGTCCTGGACTCGTTTGTTACGAAGACACGCAGAAGCGTATGATTCAAACACTAACTGATGAAGGAAAGATCGCTCAAGAAGACTGGATCGGTGTCGATGACGCTTCAGGTGATCCAACTGATAATGACGCTGTCGTTCAGGAAGTAATGGAATTCACCAACGGAGCATCTAATGCTTGGGTTTACTTTGGACTCCAATCCACTGACTGTAACGAAATTCTCTCATCACTAGCCTCAAATGGCTACGACGGTAATGTCGTGATGTCAGGATCTTGTAAAGACACATCCGTCTTGTCAAACCCTGCTTCAGCAGGCGTTCATATTGGTGCAGCATGCTGTATTCCAGACCGCCCAGACCTCTGGGACGCATATACCGCTAAGTACTATGATTGGCGAAATGGGAACCTTGATGCCTTTGGACCTACCGTTCCAAGATCAAGCTTCATGGAAATAGCGCACGATGTTGTCATAACCGCACTCATCCAAATGATTCAATTTGTTGAAGATGGTGGCGACATTGATAATGATGCAGCAGGATTCATGGACCATATTGGAACCCAGTCTAATTTGCATAGAGCGGGTAACCCTCGGTCAATTGACTGCACCCAAAACAGTGAGGAATTCGTTTCTGTTTGTCAGAAAGAACAGGGATATTACGTTTGGAGTGGACCTGGTGGAGAATTTAGTTATGGCCCATCAGAAGCGCAAATTGACGCTACGGATCTAATCCTTCGTACTGCAATTGCAAATCCTCGTCCAGCAGCGGAATAAGATAGTTTCTTAATTTCTTAATTAAGACCAAAATATGCAGCGGCGCAACTTAATAGTTGCGCCGCTGCTACTTTTACGGCTATAAAGTATGAGGGCCACGAAATTTGGGCTTGAAAATTCTAGGGGGAATATACATTGTCGGCTTTTTTAATTGCTTTAATTGCTGGGATTGGAGCCGGAGCTCTTTATGCAATGCTAGGTTCCGGTATCGTGGTAGCGTTCCGCGGTTCTGGAGTTATAAACTTCGGCCACGGAGCTGTAGCAGGCTACTCAGCGTACACTTTTGATGAGTTACGAGAAACCGGAAATCTTTATCTCCCTTGGTTTGACCCAATCCCAGAATTTGGGTTCTTAAAAGCACTCAAGCTAAATAATATCCCTGTCCGAATCAATATCTTCAGTGACGTTAATGCAGTTTCTAATAAACCGAACGTCGCTTTAACTATACTTATCTGTTTAGTAATGTCTGCTTTCCTTGGCCTACTAATGCACTTCCTAGTTTTTAGACCGTTAAGAAACTCTCCGATACTAGGAAAAGTAATTGGGTCTATAGGAGTTTTCCTTTATCTCAGCTCAATGATTGTCGTGAACTTTGGGGGTCAGAACCGAGCCGACGATGGCTTCTATGGCTTTGACAATAGTGGTGCACCAGTTAGGAATTTCTTAGGGCTTGGTGGGTCAATCCCTAGATCTAACTTCTGGCTTTTTGGAGCAGCAATAGTTATGGCTGCTTTAGTCTGGGCACTCTACAGATTCTCTAGATTTGGAATAGCTACAAGAGCTGCAGATGAAAACGAGAAAGGGGCTTCGTTACTCGGCTATTCTCCTCAATTCCTTGCCGGTGCAAACTGGGTCCTTGCTTCAGTAACAGCTGGCATTGCTGGCATTCTCTTCATTCATAAGACTCAACCAGCGCAAATTGCCTTGTTTGTTGTCGGAGGTTTAGGGGCTGCTTTATTCGGGAATCTAACCTCGATTCCTGGAGCTACTATGGGTGGTCTCGTTATTGGCATGGTTGCCAGTGGAGGTGTGCAACTAGCTAACAACGATTGGTGGCCAGATATCCTTCCTGGCGCTGGTGTCAGAAACTTTACCCCTTTATTGATCATTATTATTGTGTTGTACTTAAGAGGTGACAAACTCCCCATACGAGGTTCTATAAGCATAGGCCGTCAACCTAGGGCACCCGCAACCAATCACGTTGCTATAGGAGCTATAGGAGCCGTAGGTATCGCTTTGCTCCTCTCAAACATCTTCGTATCAAAGTGGGAATCTGTTCTTACTACAACACTTATTGCTATCGTTTTTATGTATAGCTTGACAGTTCTGGTTGGTTTCTTAGGGCAAATTTCTCTTGTCCAATGGGGTATTTCCGGATTTGCCGCATACGTAATGATTCGCCTAATGGCAGATGGAACCAAAATTCGCCCAACCGATTTTGTTACTAATTCTGGTTGGGGTTGGCCAACAATTCTTGCTTTCCTTGCTGCAATAGTAGTAGCGGTAATTTTAGGTCTTCTGATAGGTATTCCTGCCCTTCGTATACGTGGAGTGCAGCTTGCCGTGGTTACTATCGCAGCTGTGATCGCTATTGAAAATATGCTTTTACGAAACGTTCCTTTGATGGGAGCAGGATCCGTTTCTGTTAACCCAACGCCTGAACCATACTGGTTCGGCCAATACGTTGGTGGCTTCAATCCGAATACCGCTAGAAATGACTATTGGAAATTCAGTCTGTTTCTCATAATTGTTGCTGCTCTATTAGGAATCGGAGTTGCTAACCTTCGACGCGGTCAAATAGGAAGACGTTTTCTAGCTATTCGAGCAAATGAGCGAGCAGCTTCTGCTTCAGGTATCAATGTTGCCAATATGAAACTTCTGGGCTTTGGTATATCTTCAGGTATAGCTGCGATAGCTGGTTGCTTAATGGCTTACAAATTGCCTGGGCTGCAAGAAACACAATTTGAGGTCTTTGGAGGTTTGGCACTACTAGCATTTGTTTACCTTGGTGGCATTACTACTATTTGGGGTGCAATCGTTGGGGGTTGCTTAATGGCTGGTGGTTTATTACCTGAATTCTTAGGAGTTCACTTTGAATCAATTGATAAAGGATTAATCAATGCAGTTGGAGCAATTGGTCTAATTGTTAATGCGAAAGTAACAAACGGAGAAGGCATAGCCTTGCTTCAAACTGATCTTGTCAAGAACACGCTAGCTGCGTTACGAAGACCACCAGATGATGAAGTTGATGCAGATAATGCAGATGATCTAGAGACTCACGAGGCAACAGCATGACCAATATCCTAGAAACGAAAGGCCTTACGGTAACCTTTGGAGGTCTGAACGCAAATGATAATGTTGATCTAGAAATTCCTGAAGGCAAGTTTGTTGGCCTTATAGGTCCTAATGGTGCAGGAAAGACAACTTTCATTGACGCGATCACCGGGTACGTTCCCACTTCTGCGGGTTCAGCAGTATTTAATGGTTCCGATATAGGCGAACTAAAACCTCATGAAAGAGCTCAGAGCGGACTGGTTCGAACATTTCAGTCTCTTGAACTTTTTGAAGACCTAACAGTTAGAGATAATCTTCTGGTAGCCGCCTATCCGACTCGGTGGTTTACCTTCCTAGCCGACATGTTCCATATTTCTCGGAAAGATAAGGAGATCGAGGAACGTGTTGACTGGGCAATAGAAATTATGGGACTCCAAGATGTTACTGACGCTATGCCGACAGATTTATCACATGGCCGTCGTAAACTTGTAGGTGTGGCTAGAGCTTTAGCTGCAAGGCCAAAACTTATCTTGCTCGATGAACCGGCAGCAGGTTTGGATACTGCTGAGAGTCAGATCCTTGGAGGTCATCTTAGAGAATTCCTTGACCATGACATGTCAGTCTTCTTAATAGATCACGACATGGGGCTGGTATTAAGTGTCTGTGACTATATCTATGTTCTTGACTTTGGGAAAATTATAGCTTCTGGAACCCCCGCAGAAATTCGAGAAAGCTCGGCTGTTAAAGCTGCATACCTTGGTGAACAAGCCGGTGAAATACAAGCTCAAGAAGGTGAACGCATGAGGAGTCAGCAAAAAGACCTAGGGGAAAGCAATGACTGATACAACTACTGAACGAATTTCCCTTAATGGAGAAAGTCCTTTACTTGACATTAATAATCTCTCTGCCGGATATGCCGGTGTTGCTGTTATCCGAGGAGTTAACATAACGGTCAATAAAGGAGAAGTCGTTGCCCTTCTTGGACCAAATGGAGCAGGTAAAACAACAACGCTTCTTTCTACCTCTGGCTTACTTAAAGCTCTTGAAGGAACCGTGACGGTTTTAGGAGAACCAGCTAACTCTGGAGCGCCATACAAAACAGCAAGACTAGGACTTGCTCATGTTCCCGAAGATAGGTCATTATTTTTTGGTTTGACTGTTCAAGAGAATCTTCGTCTTGGATTGAGAGGTAAGAGAAGCGATCAAGCAGCTGGATACGAGGCCGCTCTTGACTTATTACCTGCCCTACGACCTCTTATGCAGAGAAGAGCAGGACTTCTTTCTGGCGGCGAGCAACAAATGCTAGCTATGGCAAGAGCTTTAGTTTCTAACCCGAAGATGCTTCTGGTTGATGAAATGAGTCTAGGTCTAGCGCCAATTATCGTTGAACGGCTACTTCCAATTGTTCGAGATATAGCAAGCGAAACCGGAGCTGGTGTCTTGATAGTTGAACAGCATGTGCACTTAGCGCTTGAAGTCTGCGATCGAGCCTATGTAATGAGTCATGGCGAAATTGTTCTAGAGGGCTCAGCAGACGAATTATTAGAGAGGCAAGACCTCCTAGAAGCTAGCTATTTAGGTGGAGATCTTGAAGAGGAAACAAAATGAATCACCATAAATTACTTTCCTATGCTCATCTCATTCTGGCTGGGGGATACCTAGTTTTTGCTTTAGTTGGCTCTTGGGCCAAAAGAGGTTCCGGTTATGGAGCATTTAGCAGCGATGGTGGAACAGGTTTTGGAATTATCGGAGTTGTTCTAGGAGCTATCCTTGTCCTCTGCGCAATTTTTAGGATTATTGGCCGAGCACAAGTCCTCCCAGGCCTTGGTGTAGAGCAACTTACAATTATTATCGGAGTAGCAGCATGGCTGAACCTTATTTGTTTCATCGTAGGGTGGCTTCCGATCTTTGAGTACGGAGAAGGAAGACGGCGAGGTGTTCCTGGAACCGGCTGGGGCGTCGTTGGTGGCTACTTTACAGTTTCTCAAATTCCATTATTGCTTTCCCCCCTTACATTGGGAATCCCAAGTCCCAGCAAAGGAATCAAGGCGCTTTCCGATAAGAATCGTCAACTGTTCTCGATAGGGACAATTGCTAGTGGAATCGGATTTATTGTTTTCCCATTTATGGCATGGGTAAAGAGTGGGTCAATTCAATTAAGTGCCTTTGACGGGAGGAGCGGCAATCCTACCTCAGGGCCGAGATTTGGTTATCTTCTTCTAGTTTTAGGTGTTATTCTAGTACTAGCGGGACTTATGCGACTTCGACCAAAAGGTTTAGCTGAACCAGGGCCTAACATGCTTCTATCTCATTGCCTGCTAACAATTGGCGTGCTTTCGATTACGATGCCCCTAGGTATCATTATTTCCTGCTTCCAGAGGAGTGGATTAGATATAGGTGTTGGCACTTGGCTTACGCTCGCTTCTAGCCTTCTTGTTATCGGCTTAGCGCTTAGCGAGAATAAGTCACGTGGCGCCGTAGGCGTATAACTCTCAAACTATCTCATGAATACTTGCCTACCATGTATCAATCATTGGGCGTTTTTTTCCACTTCGTTGCTTAGGTAAAGATGCAGCCTTCAACATATGAGAAATCCAACGTCGCGATTCCATTGGGTCTATAACATCATCTATTTCAAAGTGGTCTGCCATACTAATTCCTTTACCAACCTCATACATGCGTTCTACAAGCGCTTGATAGGCATTTTCGCGTTCTTCTAGGTCTTCTATTGCCTCCAGTTCCTTTCGGTAACCTAATTTGACTGCCCCCTCAAGTCCCATTCCTCCAAACTCGCTCGTAGGCCAAGCAATAGTAAAGAGAGGAAATTTAAATCCACCAGAAGCCATAGCTTGTGCTCCTAGCCCATATGCTTTTCTGAGAACAATCGTGCAAGTTGGTATAGACATAGACCTCGCAGTTACAAACATTCGACTTACGTGTCTTACTAGACCAGTCTTTTCTGCTTCGGGCCCAACCATAAAACCAGGAGTGTCACATAAATTAACTAGCGGCAGATCAAATGCATCACAGAGTTGCATAAATCGGGATGCCTTGTCTGCTGCATCACTGTCAATTGCGCCTCCCAGATGCGCAGGGTTGTTCGCGATAACACCAACAGGTTTACCTTCGATTCGAGCTAACATTGTAATTATCCCGAGTCCAAAATCTTTTCTAATTTCAAGTAAAGAATCAGAATCAAATATCACTTCAATGATTTCTCTAACATCATAAACGCGTAATCTATTCTCTGGAATAAGATGCCGAAGTTGTCTTTGGTCGGAATACTCCCAGTCTGCTATTGGTCCTTGAAAATAACTGATATATTTTTTAGCTACTTGAACAGCCTCTTCTTCATCAATAACACTAATATCAACAACTCCGTTGTAACGCTGTATTTCCATCGGGCCTATTTCTTTCGGGTCATAAGTGCCTAATCCCCCACCTTCAATCATTGCTGGACCGCCCATACCTATATTTGAATTCTCAGTGGCTATCACTACATCACAGCAGCCAAGGATTGCAGCATTCCCAGCGAAACAATAGCCAGAATTAATTCCTACTAGGGGCACTAGTGCTGAAAGTTCCGCCCATAGGCCGAAGGCAAGACAATCAAGACCAGCAACCTGAAGTCCATCAGTATCACCTGGCCGCCCTCCGCCTCCTTCAGTGAAAAAAATCACTGGGAGTTCTAAGCGTTTCGCTATTTCAAATAGTCGATCTTTTTTACGATGGTTTTGCCCTCCTTGGGTACCTGCAAGGACCGTATAATCATAGGACATAATAACGCATTGCGAATTTTCATCGGGAAAAAGGTGGCCATTTACCTCCGCTATCCCACCGATCATCCCATCTGCCGGCGTGTTCTCTATCAAATCTTCTAGAGTTCTTCTTTTCCTCTGAGGAGCAATCGCCAAGGGCCCATATTCAATATACGAATTACCGTCAACCAAGTCATCTAGGTTTTCTCTAGCAGTCCGCTGCTGGGAAGCTCTACGTCGTTCAACAGCTTTTCGGCGTCGATGATCTAAACCTAGAGCATGCCTTTCGTTTACTGCTTCAAGATCGTCCCTAATAAAATCAAGATCTATTTCATTAAACGAACTTTCAGTATCTTTCGAAACTTCCTTAAGCATGAGAGAAATCAAATTTTGTTCTTCAGATACTGTCTCGCCTACTTCAATATGAATCTTTTGTACCGTGCCGCTAGAAGTAGTTAAAATTTCATGTTCCATTTTCATGGATTCAATTAAAGCTACCCTTTGCCCAAGCGCCACATCATCACCTATTTCTACATCTATAAAAAGAACAGTTCCTTGCATTGGTGAAACGATGTCAGAATTCATAGAAGTGCAGGATTAATCAGACGGAGTTGGTAATTGATTTAAATAGGTTGGAAGATCAAAATAATCTCGCCAGAGAGTAATTTTGCCATGTTGAATCTCAAAAATACCTGCGCAAGGCATCTCAACCCACCCATGTGGCCACAAGAATTTATCTAGCCTTTCGTTCATTACAATTGATTCAGTACTTGTTTGTTTCATAGTAATCCAGTCAATCTGGTCACAACGGTCCATCATGGGTTTGAGTTGTTGGAAGATCGCATCTCGTCCAAAAACTTTTCCCATTGGAACATTGTCATACTCGCAGTTCTCACTTAGAAGCAAAACAGCTTGTTCTAAATCCATCTCGTTGATGTAATCAATAAATGTTGTTACTACTTGGTCGGGGCTCATCTCATTTGTCATGGCGCACTTCCACCCCACCTGTCCCAATGCAAGACAGTTTCTAGTGGAGGCCTTTTAGCTGGCTTAAAATTAGTTCCTATGGAATAACCGCAAGTGATTAAAGCGCATTGAGTAAAACTTTCGAAATCAATTCCCAAAACTTCAGCTGCTTGCTCTTCAAACATTAGGTGAATCGTTGTCCATGCAGTGCCTAGCCCTCTCTCACGTGCCGCAAGCATGAAACTCCATGCACCAGGCAGGATTGACCCAAGCATTGCTGCTGAAGCCATTGAAGGGAGTCCTTCATATCTTCCAGGTAGTACTGGGATCATCATGACTGGTACTTTCTCAAAATTCTCAGCTAGATAAGCCGCAGAACTTAGAACTCGGTCTTGTTGCGATAGCCGGTCAGGGTCTTCACCTTTGTAAGCAGTTTCTACATTTCCTTCCATTTGGGTGTATAGTTTCCAACCTTCTTTATAAAGATTAGCTAAAGCTTCACGTTGTCCTGGGTCAGTTACGACTAACCACTGCCAACCTTGTGAATTTGATCCAGTTGGAGATTGCAAGGCTGATTCTAGGCATTCTTTAATCACTTCTGGTTCTACAGGTTTCTCAAAATCCAAGCGTTTACGAACTGCTCGTGTCGTTGAGAGAACCTCATCTACTGATAAATTTAATTTCATTTTTTTCCTATCTTTGTCAATCTTCTTCTAGTTTATTTTGGTATTGGTAACTGCGATGGGTGCGCCCTCCAGCTACTAAAAGATTTCTTCCAGTTACCCAACGAGCAGCTGGGCTTGAAAGAAATACTACAGCAGATGCAATATCATTTGGAGTCCCGAGAAAACCGAGTGGTATCGACGAGGCAATTTCTTCTTGAGCTCCATCAGCGCCTAAAACTTCAGCAAACATTTCAGTAACTACAGGGCCAGGCGAAATAGCGTTGACACGAATTTCTGGAGCGAGTTCTATCGCCAGAGTTTCATTCATGTTTAGCATCCCGGCTTTTGCTGCTGCATACGGACCTGTAAACGGTGACCCTCGCATTCCAGCTCCAGATGCGATATTAATGATTGAGCCTCCTTGGCTCATCTTCTTAGCTGCTGCTTTCGCTCCTTGAAATGCTGTCGTTAAATTCAGTTCTACTTGGTTTCTAAATACTTCATCAGGAGTATCAATAAGTTTTCTCGTCTTTTTTTCATCCGAACCCCCAACATTGTTAACCCAGATATCAAGTTTTCCGAATTTAGCAACTGTTAATTCCGCTAAGGTATCCGATTGATCTCGGATATCTCCGGCAAAGATTAATACTTCTGAACCACGTTCCTCAATACCCTTTGCTGTTTCCTCTAAATGTTCCTGTCGCCGCGCATTGATAGCAACATTACAACCAGCTTCTGCCAGTCCCCAAGCAATGCCTCGCCCTATGCCTTGACCTGAACCAGTGACCACAGCAACTTTTCCATCTAGCTTAAAATCATCTAGGATCCCCATGCATCTTCTCTTTCCCTCGTCCTTATCATCTGAGATTACTCGCATCAGCCAGTAACGAGAAATTTGTTTTAAACAGGAAGTTATCTTCCTGCTGAGACTATGGTCAAAGAATGAAAAGAATGGCAAATAAAGTAGCAGTAATCGTTGGTGGTGCCAGCGGATTTGGACTTGCTTGCGCGGAGCTTTTCGCCTCCGAGGGAGCAAAAGTCGTGATAGCAGGTCGTCGAGGAGACCTTGCTAATGAAACAGCGGAAACCCTTGGCGGGTTAGGCGTAGCCTGGGACGTAACTAATTTTGAGCAAGGAAAAGAAGTTAAAGATCAAATTATGGATCATTACGGCCGCATTGACGCAGCAATAAACTTTGCCGGTTACGATGATGTGCTTCCTATAAAAGAAATCACCCCAGAGCATCTAGAACCGATGGTTAACGTGCAATTTAATGGAGCAATCTATTTTCTTCGATTCATGTGTAATGCTATGAGTGAATCTGGAGGAGGTTCCGCTATTCTATGCTCATCTTTAACTGCTCACAATCCAAATATTGGAAGAGTAGGTTATGCGGGCTCAAAAGCTGGCATTGAGTACGTTGCGAAACTTGCCGCTGTTGAATATGGCCATGACCAAGTTCGCATAAATTGTATCGCTCCGCATGTTATTGAAACAGCAATGACCTCCGAAATGTTCAAAGTTCCTTTCGCTGTTGAGACAGTTCGGCTTCAAACACCGCTTAAACGAATGGGATATGTGGAAGATGTCGCTAATTGCGCCTTATATCTTGCCTGCGATGAATCTAACTACGTAAACGGAGAAACCATCCGTGTAGATGGAGGTGCCCACACACAAAAACTGCCATCGGATATTGACTACGCCCTATTGGGACTAGCTAGACCAAAATTAGCAGCCGGTTTTCCACGTGCTGAAATTCCAGAATGGTATAAAACCGAATTGGAAGGGCGAGCAGATAGTTAATTTAAGCCCAAACTTGATTTAAGAATTTGATGACTTCATCTGTAAATACGTCATTCTTATCACCTGCGACCATATGCCCTGCCCCGCTAACGTCAACGAAACTTGCTTTTGGATACATTTGAAGAAACTGCTGTGCTTCAACTTCAGTTACTAGATCACTCATTTTCCCGCGTACAAGCAGAACTGGAATATCGATTTCCCCCATTACATCATTTAAAAGTTTCGGATTTCTCATATCAGGATTCCTTTGGTCTCTTTCAGAAGAAATAAAACTTGGATCCCAGTGCCAAAACCATCGCTCTCCACGCTTCCGAAGATTTTTCTTTAATCCTTCAAGGTCATTGGAATTTTTCCGATACGGGTTGTATGTCGAAAGCACGTCAGCAACTTCTTCTAAAGAAGAAAAACCAGTCTTAGCGTGTTTCAACATAAAGTCCTTTACTCTTTCGGCACCGCCAACATTCATGTTGGGAACAATATCTACTAGAACTAATGAACTTACAGAGTTAGGGCGTAAACGACCTTCTAGAAACATACCTACCAATCCACCCAAAGAAGCTCCCACTAATGCTGGACGAAGTCTAAGTTTCTCTAGAATCACAGCAATATCTTGGCTGAAGTGCCCCAATTCGTATTCACTTTCCCTTGACCAGTTCGAGTTTCCATGGCCTCGTAAGTCAAGAGTTACAGCGTGAGCGCCTACGCTTACTAACCGCTTAGCTGTTGAACCCCACGAATGGCGTGTCTGCCCACCACCATGAAGTAGTAGAACAGATTTCTCCGAAGGGGGTCCCCAAAGATCAACCGCTATTTCCATACCAAGTGAAGTTTTGAATTTACGCGAGATTGGTTCCAGGTTTTTCATAACGGAGTCTAAGAAATAACCCCGGCGCTTCGGAGATCATTAATTTGCTCTAATGTAAATCCAATTTCTTTTAAGAGTTCGTCAGTATGCTCACAATAAGTCGGCGCTGGAGAGGGTTCGTATTCAACTTCCCCGTTAAATGTCGCTCCTTGACGCGCAGTACGAATACGACCAATCACAGGATGCAATTTTTCTTGAACCGAACCCGTGGCAACTACGTGCTCATCGTAGGCGACATCTGCAGGGTCCAGAACACTAACAGCAGGAATATCTGCTGCTTGACATTTCTCTAATGCCTCTTTGGTAGGAAATGCACTGAGCATTTCATCAAACTCCTCGTACCAAGCGGTAAAGTTTTTACTTCGATTATTTGCGGATGAAAACCGCTCATCGTTCGCAAGGTCATTTCTGTTAAGTGCACTACAAACAGCTTTCCATTGAGCATCGGTTCCAGCTGTAACCGACACCCAACCATCCGACGTCGAGAATAACTGATAAGAACTCAATAAGTTAGGTAGATGTAGCGCGTCTTCGTCTAAGAGCGTCTCATGCATCATTACATCAGGCCAGTTAAAAGCTATATTCGCTTCAAGCATTGAAACTTCAACATGCTGGCCTTTACCTGTCTTGCTTCTCGCGAGCAAAGCAGCAGTAATAGCCTGCGAAGTAGTTAAGGCAGCTACCTTATCTGCAACCATTCCACGTATAAGGTTTGGCTTAGATTCATTTCTTTGGGCACCAGCCCACCCAGATAATGCTTGGATTACTGGATCATATACGGGCCTTCCGCTGTATGGACCCCTTGACCCAAAACCCGATGAAGAGACATATATTAATGATGGATTCAAACTCAATGCTTCTTTTGAAGAAAATCCTAAACGTGCGACAGCGCCTGGCCTAAAACCTTCTATGAATACATCAGCTTCTTTAATGAATGACCACAGAATCTCTTTTGCTTCGTCTTGAGATAAGTCCAAACCAATTGAACGTTTCCCAGCATTAGCATTTGCAAACCATCCAGACATATTGTTCTTGCGACTTCCATACATCCGTAAGTCGTCGCCACCAGAAGTGTTTTCAACTTTAATAATTTGGGCGCCTTGGGTAGCTAATAAATGAGTAGCGCCAGGAACAGCAATCATTTGTGCTAATTCAACAATTTTAGTTCCAGTAAGAGGCCCCGACATGATTACTCCACTATCGCTGTCTTATCCATGTGAATAGAATGACGGATCTTCGCTAGGATCAGAAGTTAAATTGACTGGGCAGTCATTGGCCACGTCAAGAATTGCCAGAACTCTTCCAATACCAAGGCAAAATCCGATCAGTGTTAACAACTCTAATATTTGCTGGTCAGAAAAGACTTCCTTAACCCTTTTCCAAAACTCTTCATCGTCTCGCATAGCAGCGTGATCAAAGACAAATCTTTCAGCCATCTGAGCAGCTAGTTTCTCCTCCTCAGAGAATGCACCTATCTCTTCGTATTCTGCCACTTGGTGGTAAAGCGAATCCTCTAATCCTTGCTGCATCGCCGATGCAGAGCGCGTGTCAAGTCATATATGGCAATCATTAATTTGCGCTATTCGCATCCGAGCCACTTCTCGTACTCTCGTGTCAAGAGAGACCTTTGTGTAAAGGGCATCACCGGCAATACCAATACCTTTGCCAACATTAGGTTGCAGGTACCAAAGTCGGCTTCGTTCTAAACCTTCGCCATCTGGAATATCTATTCTGGCCATCCTGCCCCCCATTTACCTATGCTTACCTTTTTACTCTAGCTTGACGACGAGCTAAGAGAAAGGCTAAAGAGAAAGCATGGAAGAATTCAACCTAAACGAAGTAGACCGATTACTGACAACCACAAGAGCAGTCAGAAAACGACTTGACCTTGGACGACCCGTTCCTCGTGATCTCATTCTTGACTGTATCCGACTTTCAACACAAGCACCTGCTGGTGGAAACTACCAAAAGTGGCGTTGGGTTATAGTTGACGACCCTGATAAGAAGCGCGTTATCGCTGAGGCATACCGAGATGCATATGCGCCTTACATTAACGCACAAAAGTCAGTTGTCACTGAAAAAACTTCAGGTGATTCGACTGTAGAAAAAATAATGTCGTCAAGTGACTATTTAGCTGAAATACTTGAAAAAGTTCCAGTTCTGGCTATCCCTTGCTCTTTAGGAACGCCAGCAGATATGGAGGGAGCTTTAGGCGGTGGTGTACAAGGCTGGTGGGGTTCAGTTCTCCCAGCAGTTTGGAGCTATATGCTCGCTGCAAGATCCAGGGGCTTAGGAACCGCTTGGACGACCCTGCATCTGCGATACAGCGAACGTGTGGGGAAAGCACTTGGAATCCCTGAAACCATCACACAACTAGCGTGTATTCCAACTGCATACTACACAGGAGAAAGATTCCGCCCAGGCAAACGAAAACCAGCAGAACAAGTTACCTACTGGAATGCATGGAAAGAAACTAATATTCAATCGAACTAACTAATTTGATCAACATGTCGTTCGGCAGTTTTCTCATGATGGCGGATAACTTCGTCAACAATTAATCGGAATACTTTCTCCCCGAAAGAAGGGTCCATTCCCGCTACTTGAGCAATTTCATGCAACCGAGCGATCTGTTGCTTTTCTCTTTCATGATCGGCAGCAGGTAAATTATTCTCAGCTTTATATTCACCAACTGCCTTTGTTATTTCGAATCGCTCAGCTAACAGGCGAATCAATTGTTCGTCGAGCTGGTCAATTCTTTTTCTATGTTCTCCTAAAATGCTGTTATTCATGAAACTCTTATTTCACTCCTCCGAATACAAAATTGCTTAAATGAAACTACAAACTATAAATCATTTAGCTTTCTAAGCTTATTTAACACTAGCCGCTGGCAGTTTACCCTATTCTCATTTTACTACTGAAAAAAAACAGCCATCAAATGGAGATTAATCCAATCACATGACAACATCAGAAGATGATCTCTCACTCTGAAACATTTAATGGAACTTGGCCCTATAAGCCACGGTTTAGCCACGCTGCTGGATTTAAACAGCATTATGTAGATGAAGGCGAGGGTGAAGTGATTGTGTGTCTTCATGGAGAGCCGACATGGGGGTACCTGTATCGGAATATGATTGGCCCTTTATCTAAAAATTACCGAGTAATAGTTCCAGACCACATGGGGTTTGGGAAAAGCGAAACGCCGACAGATCGTGAATACACCTTGAAGTCTCATACTGAAAATTTAAATGCTTTGGTTAACGACCTTGAATTAAATTCTATAACACTGGTTATGCAGGATTGGGGTGGTCCTATAGGCACAGCGTTTACAATACGAAACCCAAAAAAAGTAAGTCGCTTAGTTTACATGAACACGCTAGCTGGATACGGGAAGCGTGATAAAGCAGCAACTCAGATACGTGACTCTGAATGGTTTACTTGGATAGGCGAAGGTTTAAAGACTGGAAGAACTGAAGCCGTGCTAAGAAACGCAGGATCAACCATTCTTTCTATAATGAACCGCCTTGGCTTTTCTAATACAAGCGTTATCAATGAGACCTGGGTAAAGGCTTACAGTGCGCCGTTCCCGACCTACGAAAGTTCGATCGGGGCATATGAATTTCCTATTGACGTCTACCTCGGGAGAATAGCTGATTACGTTATGGAAGGGATAAATAGCCTCGAAGACCTTACCTCTAAACCAGCGATTCTTCTTGAAGGCTTAGAGGATAAGGCGATTCCTCCTGAGATTGCAATAGATGATTTTAAATCACTTTGGCCTTCTTCTCCGGTGGTTGAACTTGAAGGAGTTGGGCATTTCTGCCAAGAAGATGTCCCAGAAGTTCTTGTTGCCTGTATCAGACAATTCATACAAGCTAATTCCGTCAATCCGAGTTGATGAATATATAGGTTGATCATTATGAATCAGGCAAAGAAGCTGGCTGAAGAGATACAAGCCGAAATCCGAGGTCATGGAGGGTTGTGGGAAACTACGACAGAAGATGTACTTGGTGAAAATTTCGTAATCTTTAAGAATCGAAATCGCAGTATTTATGAAATGCTGAAATCAAATGTGGAGAAGTGGGGTGAAAGAGAGTGCCTTATCTTGGAGGACACTCGTATCTCGTATCATGAATTACTTAATCGCATAGAGTCCACATCACACCGCTTTCAAAATACATATGGCATCAAGAAGGGAGACCGTGTTGCTATTTTGGCAGCAAACTGCCCTGAATGGGTGATTAGTTTCTTTGCCGCTACTCAAATTGGGGCTATTGTCTCTGCGCTGAATGGTTGGTGGACAGAAAGTGAAATTACCCATGCTATTGAGCTAAGCGACCCTTCCCTAATTGTAGGGGATACGCGTCGATTAGAAAGAGCCGGACCTATTCTCCAAAGATTCCCGATAGTCGACATAAATAAATCGAAAGAATTTTTCGAACCGACTGGCGAAAGCCCTATTAAAGCTTTGATCGAAGAAGATGACCCTGCGTTAATTCTCTTTACGTCAGGAACAACTGGGAATTCAAAAGGAGCTCTTCTATCGCATCGAAGTCTTATTGGTTTTGTTGATGGAACAATACATAATGGTTATGAAAAAAAATTAATTGCTTTGAAACTATTAGATATTGACCCTGCTTCGCTGCCTTCAAATCAGGACGTTGTATTAGCAACGTCTCCTTTGTTTCACATTTCTGGTTTGCCAGCGGGAATATTGATGAATATGGCAAATGGGGCGAAGATGATCTTCCGCTCTGGCCGCTTTGACGCCTCAGATGTTCTTCGTTTAATTGAAGAAGAGAAGATAACGCATTGGACGGCTATCGGAGATATGGGACCACGTGTCATGAAGCATAAGGATTTTACGAAGCGCGATACTTCTTCTTTAACCCGTGTAAGTAGTGGAGGTGCCCATTTATCGGAAAATATGCAGAAACAAATAGCCGAACATTTTCCGCAAGCTGCTGCAGCGATAGGTCAAGGCTATGGAAGTAGCGAATCATGTGGTGTTGTAACTTCTATAGGGGGACAAGATTTCAAAGAGAACCCTTCTTCAGCAGGGAAACCATGTTTAGGCTACGAAATCGAAATTCGCGATACTGAGAATAATTCACTCCCTGATGGAGAAGAAGGCGAGATACATGTGCGATCAGCCTACTCCATGCTGAGATACTGGGGGAACCCTCAGGCAACCACTGAAACATTCAAGGAAGGAAGATGGTTGGCCATGGGTGATATCGGGAAGATTGTAGATGGCATGCTTTATATCAATTCAAGAGCTCGGGACATGATTATAAGATCCGGAGAGAATATTTACCCTGTTGAGATTGAACATCGACTAGAAAGCCATCCGGCTGTAAAAGAGGTAGCAGTTTTAGCAGTAGATCACGAAGAAAAAGGGCAAGAAGTAAAGGCAGTTATTGTCTTAGCTGATGGGCATGACTTCAATTCAGGACTATTCGTGGATTGGTGCAAAGAAACATTAGCTTTATATAAAATCCCGGAGCATTGGGAACACAGGATTGACCCTTTGCCTAGAACTGCTAGCGGAAAGGTCATTAAAGGTGCACTCAATGGGAAAAGAAAGCTTAGCAACTATCAAGATTAGTTGTTAGCAGAATACCCAGCCATCAATTCTTCTTCGGTGATATGTTCAACGCTGATAGGGATAGCGCTCATAATCGGTAGTCCCGTAATACGGTCGAAGCCCGAGTCAGAAGTTACTAAGCGATTTGTAGGTGTCCCGATATCCCTCACTTTTTCATCAGTTAACGATAACCCACCCCAAGAATGCGACATTGCGATAACCCCTCGCTTCAAGTCTGTGTCAGCTTTTGCTACTCCAACAACTGCTGCTCTCGGAGAATCAATTTTTAGTAGGTCTCCTTCATCGGCACCAAGTTCTTTCAGGTCATCAGGGTTGACGTAAGCATAATTAGTAGTGGATACCTTGGCTAAACCAGGTAACTCTGAACCCAAAGAATTTAATGCGTATTTTAGCCTTCGCCCGATCAAAAGGAATGGGAACTTTTCCTCATCAAATTCAGGGAAAAAATCATTTCCTGACTTCTCCTCCCGCACTTGGTTAAGCTCTTCAAAAACATCATCAGGACAAACTGCGAATCTGGCTTTATTTTTAGGGTCTCCTGGCAGAACGGTAATCGGGTTATCGTGTATTACTCGCCTGTTCTCACGCCATTTACTCATCGGTAGCCGTGAATTTCCAAAGACGAAATCTATGACGTCTCCATCAGATAATTCATTGTCTATGGGTAATACTCCACCTGGCAAAGTAATAGTGGTTCTCAATCGTTTAGCTATACCAACAAAGACTTCCCATTCATTCAAGACATCATCTCCTGAATGAATGACACGATCAGTGTAATTCGTATAAACGGCAGGAAACCGTCGATCCATCACGTTAGGAACATCTTCTCTTTCGAGTTGCAAGCGAGGGGCAATAACGTAATCAGATAATTCTGCTGTAGCAGTCATCCTATGATCAATTACTACTAGTAAATCTAGGTTCTGAAGTGCCTGTAAAGTCTTACGTTGATCAGGCCATGCCTGAACAGGATTCCCGCCGGAGACAATCAATGCACGAACTTGCCCCTCTCCTTCAAGAAGGATCTCATCATTTAAGGCATTAGTTAGCATTTCATCTGCAAGCCCTGATAGCCCTCTGACCCTGTGCGGCGCTCCGGGTGTAGGAGAACTTGGGGCTTTTACTTGCGCCCTTCGAGTGTCTCCTGGTGAAAGCATGTAAGGGCTTTCAAGAGTTTCACCCTCTTTCAAAACTCGACCACAGAGTACGTTTAGGGTGAGAACTAAAGACTCCATTAATGTCCCATGTGGAGCCATATTTGCTCCTGTTCCTGACCCAGCTGTTCCCTTCGGCCCATTTGAAAAAATTTCCGCTGCTCTCTGGATATCTTGTTCGCGAACATCACAACGAGTAGCCGCATATTCAAGAGTGAAAGGATCTGTGGCTTCCTTTAACAGTTCAAGTTGTTTCTTCTCAACATAGGTTTCACAAAAATCTTTATCGAAGAGATCATTGCGAAGTATGAAATTTATCATTGAGGAAAGAAGAGTAGGGTCCTCCCCTGGTTTTACCTGAAGCCAAACATCAGCCTGCTTTGCTAATTCACTTTTTCGTGGATCAACGACAATTAGTTGCAACCCTCGTTCCTTAGCCTCGCGAAGTTTCACAAAGGGGTTAGTCCCCTGAAGACCATTAGATGGCCCATAGCTTGAAACAAGAGAGTTGTATCCAACTGCAAGGAGAACATCTGAATCACAAAAATTTTGCCAACCAGCTTCCCATGAACCTAATCGGAGCAAAGAACTTCGATGTGCAGGCTGATCGATGGTTAAGGATGTATAAAAAGAAGGCGAATTAAAGCCTTTATGCCATGCTGAAGCAACGGGGACACCAATACTATTCTGATATGCTCCGGTTCCGATATACGTCGCTACTGAACGCGGTCCGTAATTAGAAACTATTTCGTTGAGTTTAGTAGCAATCTCATCGAGAGCGTCTTCAGATGCAATTGGCTCAAAGTTTCCCGAATTATTCTTCTTCAATGGGGCGCGTAGCCTACTTGGGCTATGAAATTGATCTGCTAATTGACGACCTTTGATGCAAGAGTAGCCTCCAAATAATGGATCATCTTTGTCGGCACGAACCGCAATAATTTTCTTACCCTCTTCTACATCAATTTCCATTGGGCACGCAGCGTGGCAAACTCGACAAAAAGTTTTTTTCGTTTCAATCATCCCTTTAATCTACTTGATTTTCTAAGCAGAGGTTAAATACCTTAACTCCGGTTAAAAAAATACTATTCCTGAAGTGGCACGCGTAGCTAGAAGATGAGATTGTTTAGCATGACGTATGAATGTTTTGAAGTAACCGAAATTGGAAAAGTCACTCATGTCCAACTGAGTCGCGGTGATAATTTGAATACTATGATTCCTGCATTTTGGAGTGAACTACCGAAAATTATAAATGCCATAAGTGATGAAGGAAAAGCAAGAGCGATTGTTATATCTTCTACTGGAAAACATTTCTGTGCAGGAATGGATCTTTCAGTATTCACAAGCGGTGGATTAGAAAGCGGCGCAAAAATTGAGAAAGGAAGAAGAAACGCCTTAACAAGAGGGTCTGCCTTACATTTACAGGACAGCTTTACATGTTTTGAGAAAGCTAGAATGCCTGTGCTTACTGCGATTCAAGGTGGTTGTGTAGGAGGTGCGGTAGACATGGTAACTGCTGCCGATATGCGTTATGCATCTGAGGATGCTTGGTTTTGTATTCAAGAAATAAATATTGGAATGACCGCAGATGTTGGGACTCTTCAAAGACTCCCAAAAATAATCCCTGAAGGTGTTGCTAGAGAATTAGCTTATACAGGTAGACGAATGTCGGCAAAGAAAGCATACGAAGTAGGTCTTGTTAACCAAATTTTTTCAACCCATGAGGAGCTTGTAGAAGGTGTCTTAGATATTGCTGGAGAAATTGCAACTAAATCCCCACTTGCTATTTGGGGAACCAAAGAAAGCATAAACTTCACTCGAGACCATTCTGTAGCTGACAGTTTGAACTTTATTGCAACTTGGCAAGCTGGCATGTATCAGCCGCAAGATATGGCGTCAGTTTTTGAAGCACAATCAAAGAATGAAGAACCAGAATTTGATGACCTTCCACCGGCCAGGCCTGGTTTAGCTTAGCTAGCAAGCAGCCGTCTACCAATTAATTTGAGGCATAACGTCTCATCCGCTCCTTCAAATATTGATAGTACTCTTGCATCAACAAACAGTCGACTTACGGCATACTCCTCTGCATAACCAAATCCGCCATGGATTTGCATCGCCTCTCTTGTAACCCATTCAGCTGCTTTGCAGGAATAGGCTTTAACCATAGCTGCTTCTAAAGTTCCTGAACCCTCGGACATAAGTTCTCCAACTTTGTAGGTATATTGCCGACACGCCTGAATTAAAGCAGCCATACGTCCTAACTTTGTTTGAGTTAACTGATACTGCGAAAGAGATTGTCCAAATACTACGCGTTCGTCACTATATTGTGTTGCCTCTTCGTATGCTCGTTGCATTACCCCTACTGCACGCGCAGCTGTTTGTAATCTTCCATTCTCAAAGCCAGCCATTTGTAAATAAAAACCTCTCCCAACACCTTCCGCTTCGCCAATAAGCGCTTCATTTGGGACTTCCCAATTCTGGAAAGAAATCTCGAAACTATGCATTCCTCTATATCCAATTGTTGGAATAGCTCTTCCTTGCATTCTTCCCCCAGTTTCCTGTCGTAAATCAAAATGGTGTCCTTTCACTCTTTCTTTCTGAACAACAAAAACACTAAGCCCTCTGTGACTTGCCGCTGAATCAGGGTTTGTTCTTGCTAAAACCATTAAAAGATCTGCTCGGCCTGCGAAGGTACACCATGTCTTTACTCCATTCAATTCCCATGCGCCACTGGCTTTTTGCCTTGCCGATGTAGTAATAGAGGCAACATCGCTTCCATGGTCGGGTTCGGTAACAGCAACAGCAGACATGTAGTTTCCACTTGCAATTTTTGGTAAGAGTTCTTTCTTCTGCTTTTCAGTTCCACCATTTTCTATTGCTCTGGCCAGGATTTCAGGCCTAGTGATAAGAGAACCCCCGATACTTAGGGAAGCTCGAGATAACTCTTCAGTTGCTATAACCATCCCGTAATTATCTAAAGCAGAACCTATTGCAGTCCCGCCATACTTCTGAGGTATTGAAAGGCCAAAACATCCTAGATCTGCAAGCCCTTCAATAACTGATTCAGGCACATCTAAGTCTTCCCTATGCACTTTCTCTGCAAGGTGTTCAATATGCTCTCTCCCGAAACGTCGGAAGGTATCAGCAACTAACTGTAACTCGTCACTTAAATACGAGTTAGCTTTCATAGAAGCTACTTTTGAATAATTTTGTGGGGTTCCGTGAGATGCTACAAAGTTTTTTAATTGTTCAAGGTCTGATTTCTCTATTCCCCAAATTTCTTCAAGACCGAAAGACATATCGGCGATTGAGCGTAAGGTATCTGCGCAAAAGACATCAACCATATATTTTTCTTCTTCACCATTTTCTCCGAATGAAATAAAGCTCTCTGAAATTGAAAGCGCTGCAGTGGCGTGTGCTAGTTCGTATAAAAATACTTGGTTCTGGTCCGAGGTTTCCCCGCTTCTAACGTAATCTAACCCTGCTGAAATAATATTTCGTGCGCTGATGAGGGCTTGAGAGGCTGTATCAGAACTCATTTTTTCCCTTCAGTAGCTAGCAAACTTGGAGTCGTCTGAATTTCCATTCTACGGGTTTGATTTACCTCAGACACTTTCAATAGAAAATCATCTTTTGATAAAGCAGCGTCATTATCTTTGATTTAACTTGGGTTCTTATCACTTAATATTCTTATCCCGCCTATAACTCCCTAGTTGTCTTCTGTTTCCAAAAAATGGACAATCATTGTGTTCTAATCTTAGAACTTAGCTAGTTTAAGAATATGAATTCCCCCCACATAACGGCAGGAGTGCATTTACCGCAAGCAGGACCTGCTGCTTCAGGAGATTCAATAACTGAAGTAGCACAATGTGCAGAAAAACTAGGTTTCAGTGATGTTTGGGTAAGTGACCACTTAGTAGTTCCGTCTGAAGCTGAATATCCTCCATCTGCTTATATATATGAGCCATTGGCAGTTATGTCTTGGGTTGCAGCTAAGACAACGAGAATCCGAATAGGAACTACTGTTCTAGTTTTACCAATGCGTAACCCTGTAGTTACAGCAAAATCTCTTGCATCAATTGATCAGTTAAGCGGTGGCAGAACGATACTCGGTACCGCAGCAGGATGGCTTAAAGAAGAATTCTCCGCTCTAGGCATACCTTTCAACGAGAGAGGCCCACGAACAGATGAAGCATTAGAAATCATCCAAAGGCTATGGGACGACGACCATATAACAGCTTCCTACCCTATACACGGGTCTGAATTTATTAATATGAGATCTAAACCTCAACCAATTGGAGATATCCCGATTTGGATTGGCGGACATGCTGATGTTGCGCTTCGGAGAGCGTGCCGAGTAGGCGACGGGTGGCATGGAGCTTTCCTCTCCCCTGCAGAAACATTGAAGAGAATCAAGAAATTAAACTCTTATAAGCGGAAGGAAAAATTTATAATCTCGATGAGAACTAATTGGGATCCAATAGAAGATGACATAAAAAAAATCGTGTCAGAACTTAACGATTATATGGAGGTTGGAGTGACACATTTTCTTCCGGAGCCAAGACAAAGACGCATTGAAAAATACTTGCAATCAGTTCAGATTCTGGCTGATATCTTCCACGAATCCGGCATACACATGTCGGATCGTTAAAGATCTGTCTCTACTAATCAATATTTTCTTTTCACTTTTGAGAAATAACTTTCTCGCGTGTTGGTACTTTACAGCCGACATACCACACACCAAAAATCCCGACAGTTCCTACAATAAATCGAATGCTTATCTGATTAAGAGCAAAAACGATACTCAACACCACAGCTAAGGACATCATAGTAATAGCTATTATTTTAGATTTTCTAGGCATACCTAAACCGGATCTATGATCTTGAACAAATTTTCCAATTCCGGGTAATTGAAGAACCCATCTCTCAAAACGGGGACTTGATTTAGCAAAACACCAAGCAGCCATAATCATAAAAACTGTCGTTGGCAGTCCTGGTACTAGTACCCCTATAAATCCTACAGCGACGAAAATAAACCCGATGACAAGAAGGAGATAACGGAGAACAGTTGACTTGACCATCTGATTCCTATTGCTATCCGTATCACTCATCATTCTCACCTAACACTAGTCTTGAAGCATTACTGTTAGTAGTAACAGGGTAACTCTTGTAAGCTAACACAATGGGGGAAGATACAAAGATTACAGAACTCATCAGTTTGACGGGTAAGAGAGCGCTTGTAACAGGCGGGTTAAAAGGAATAGGTAAATCTATAGCTTTAAGACTCTCTGAAAGCGGAGCCAAGGTTCTAGTCGCAGATGCAGATCCAGCAGTTAACAAAGAAACTGCAAGCGAAAATATCTCTTTTGTTGAATGCGACATTACTGAACACAGTCAAGTAACTGAAACTATTGGTAAAGCGGCCGGCAATTCTGGACTTGATTTCCTCGTCAATAACGCTGGGATCTTCCCTACAACTGGCCCAATAGAAAAAGTGACTGATGAATTTATTACTAGAATGTTTGAGGTAAATATTCGAGCACAATTCAGCGTTTCACGCGAAGCTTCTAAGCTAATGAATCGTGGAGGAGCAATTGTCAACATTTCATCTATAGCTGCAATAAGCGGCGGTGCAAATATAAGTGCTTACAGTACTTCTAAGGCCGCAATTCTTGGCTTAACGCAATCTTTCGCTAACGAGCTTGGCCCAAGAGGGATTCGAGTCAACGCAATCGCACCCGGTATCATTGACACTCCCGGAGTACAGGAGCAATTGGAACCGCTAAAGGCTGGGGGCCTTGACATTGATACTGCCATAGCAGCAAATCCTTTACGCATCCCAGGGAAACCTGACTACATAGCACGCTCTGCTCTCTTCCTAGTTTCCGATTTAGCTGAGTTCATAACTGGCCACCTACTTGTTGTAGATGGCGGATCAACTGCTTGAAAGGGAAAGGTATGAAGTCAAAAACAATTCAGGAGATCAGAGAGAAGATAATCTACGAAATTTCTAGGACTGCCCCACCTGAAGGCTTTCCTAAATTCCATGATATTCCCAGAGAAAGATATGTTTCTCAAGAATTCTATGAACTTGAACAAGAGTTCGTATTTGGCAATTCATGGGTCATAGCCGGACGAGAAACAGACCTAGAAGCACCCGGTGACTTTTTTACATTCAAAAAACTCGGAGAGCCCATGATCCTTATTCGAGGAAATGACGAAAAAATTCGCTGTTTCTATAATACTTGCCAACATCGGGGAGCACCTGTTGTTAGAGATGATAAAGGATCCTCTAAAAGACTCCGCTGCCAATATCATTCATGGAGCTACGATATAACTAGCGGGGCTTTGGTAGCTGTTCCGGATGAACATGATTTCGTTGACTTAGATCGAACTCAACGATGCTTACCACGAATAAGTTGCGAAACTTTTGCAGGTTTTATTTTCATAAATAAAAACCCGGATGCAAAACCTCTGATGGAAAGCCTTGGTAGATCTCGAGAAATGCTAGATCCTTTAGATTGCCAATCACTCAAAGAGGTCTATCGGGACAGCATGATAGTCCCGTGTAACTGGAAAGTAACAGCTGAAGCTTTTCTGGAGGTTTATCATTTCAAACATATTCATTCAAATAAAGAAGGCTGGGCCACACTAGATAGCAAGAAGTCCGCAATGGGGCTATATCCCCAAGGACACAGTCGAATGGTTACTGGCTACTCAGATCAACACGTGCAACGATCTAATATGAACAACTGGGATGATTGGAAACCTATTGATAATGGTGATTTTAAAATAGTCCAGTCAACAAGTCAGGATTTCTTGAACATGTTGGACTGCACTAGTACAGCTGTTAGCTACTTTCCAAATACAATCATCCCATTGGGGGTTTTTGGGTTTCCCATTCTTCTTTTCTGGCCAATTGATATTGGCACAACTCTGCTTGAATGGTTTTATTACGCTCCTCCTGATTGGGAAGGTGATGAATTGCCCCTTCACTGGAAGATTCGTGCAAAACAATTCAATCAAATTATGGATGAAGATAAATACAATATGGAACCAATGCAGGAATCTCTTAATTCTAAAGCTTTTACAGGAGTTCCTATTAGTTATCAGGAACGGCGAATTTGGCATCTTCATGAAGAAATCGATAGAAAAATCGGTCTTGATCGTATCGAGAAAGGGCTCAGAATGGATCAGCTTCTCGAGCCATATCTTATTGATGAACATGTTTGATTTACAGGAAATATTTCATATAGGAATCCGTGTTCCCGATATTTATCAAGCAATGGAGGAAATGGGTGATTCGCTTAACCTTACGTGGGCCGAAGTTGTTGAGTCGCCTGGCCAAAGTATTTGGACTCCAGATCATGGCCAACAGAAAGTTCCCTTGAAATTCGTTTATTCATGTGAAGGGCCGCAACATATTGAATTACTTGAAGGAGCTTCAGGTTCATTTTGGGATGGGAGTGAAGATTCCGGCGTTCATCATGTTGGAGTTTGGGTGGAGGATGTTGAAGAAGAAACCAATCGTCTTATACGCCTAGGTTGGAAATTACTCGCATCCGGAAGGTCTCCTGAAGAAGGTTATGCTGGAATGACATATCTTGCTCCTGTTAGCGGAACAATAGTTGAGCTTGTTACACCAGCGATAAAACCTAGGTTTGAGCGGTGGTGGGCTGGCGGTTCGCTAAGTTAAGAGAAAAGAGCAAATAATTCTTGAAACGCTACGAGTTGCCCTCCGCTAGTTGATGATGGGACAAGTATAGGAGTGTCCAAACCGGCATCGTACCACTTTTCTAAT
Source organism: Acidimicrobiales bacterium (assembly GCA_013912105.1). Lineage (GTDB taxonomy): Bacteria > Actinomycetota > Acidimicrobiia > Acidimicrobiales > UBA8592 > UBA8592. The sequence goes on from JACERY010000001.1 coordinate 184,808, forward strand.
CCTTCTTTAACCTCACTTGCTGAACCGTATAGGGTTACATCACTAAGCCACTCATCGGTCATCAGACTAGGCAATAATCCATATTCTCTCTTCTGAAGTGCTTCTTCAATTCTTTTCATTTCTTTTTCATACCCGGCAGCCTTCCAATAATTTCTGTAGTTAGGAAGATGCATGTACATAGTCAATGTTTTCCTATTCACCGCAGCAGCTGCTTCTCGATCTTCCGAAATGCAAGTTGGAATCATGCCACCAATAAAAAAACTGTCAGAGATCTCTTGGCTCTCCCTCATTCTTTGTAAAGAACCTCTCAAAGCACTTCTGGCCCCATTAGCAAGCACAACTCCATCACCTATTGCCGCGCCTAAATTCATCATACGATCACGCATGGCAGCAAGAATCACTGGTGGAAGTTCACCTATTTTTTTAGTAGCTTTGAACTCTTCAATAAATTTTTGCATGTCTGATAAAGGTCTACCAGTTACTAGCGAAAGACGGTCATTCATCGGTCCGTGGCTAACTCCTACTCCAAAGCGAAAGCGCCCTTCAGATAATTCATGAATAAACGATGCAGAAGATGCATAATCTTGCGGGTGCCGAGTATAAATATTTACGATTGAAGTTCCAATTGAAATATGTTCTGTTCTTGCTGCAATTCCTTGGCATAGACCCAAAGCATCCCCGAAACTAGGGCAATAAATTCCGGAGAAACCCCTTTCTTCAATTTCAACTGCTAGGTCCAGAGTAATTGATCGCCTTCCAGGAACCGCAGCAAGCGACACAGATGGGAGTCTGTTATTCAATACGCAACCCGGAGATGGCGCGGCTAATAACAAGTTGTTGAATCTGCTCTGTCCCTTCGAAAATGTCGTGTATTTTCGCATCCCTGTGCCACCGTTCAACAGGATATTCCCGAGTGTATCCATAGCCTCCGAGTATTTGAATAGCTCTTTCAGTAGCCCATACGGCTACCCGTCCAGCTTTAAGTTTCGCCATTGATCCTTCAGCATTCTTAAATTGGCCTTGCTTTCCTAGCCAAGCAGCTCTCCAAGCTAGCATTCTTGTCGCATCAATTTCTGTTGCGATATCAGCGAGCATGAAAGCTATGCTTTGGTTCTGAATTATTGGTTTTCCGAACGCGTAACGTTCTTTAGCGTATTCTAGTGAATACTCATACGCAGCTCGTGCGACCCCGATAGCTTGAGCGGCGACTGCAGGTCTAGTAGCTTCAAATGTTTGCATAGCTGCTTGAGCATTACCCTTTTTGCCAGATCGTACTCTTGCTAAACGCTCATCAAGTTTTTCCTTACCACCCAATAGACAATGACCCGGAACTCTAACATCATCTAAGACAACCTCTGCAGTGTGGCTCGCTCGGATACCATGTTTCTTATACTTTTGCCCTTGGCTTAAACCAGGTGTATCTGGAGGAACCACAAAACTCGCGTGTCCTTTAGAACCCAAAGTTGGGTCAATAACTGCCACGACTACATGAATATCTGCTATCCCTCCATTCGTTATCCATGCTTTTGTTCCATTTAAAGTCCACTCATCTTTTGCTTCGTCATATTTAGCAGAAAGCCGATAGCCACCGACATCTGAACCCGCATCCGGTTCAGATGCACAGAAAGCTCCAAGCTTTAAATTTTGAGCATCCCCATAACACTGCGGAACCCATTCCATTACTTGCTCACTATTCCCTGAAGCTAAAATTCCTGCAGCGGCGAGTCCTGAGCCCATAATAGCCATTCCTATTCCGGCATCACCCCAGAATAGTTCCTCAATCGCTACTGGCAGCGTTAGCCCAGTTGGGTCATTTGTCATAGCTTCAGCCATAAACTCCCAACCATAAAGACCTATTTCAGCAGCCTGTTTAACTACAGGATAGGGAAATTCTTCTTTCTCATCCCATTCTTCAGCGACAGGCCTAACTACTTCTTCTGCAAAACCATGCACCCAGTTTTGGATTCCAATTTGATCATCATTTAGCTCAAGTGAGAATTCAGCCATTTATAAATTACCTCTCTACAAATAAGTTCACATCTTTATAATAATGGTTATTATTTACCAGCATAGGGTAGGCGTTGAAGATCGTCTAGAGCATGGGATGAAAAGTAATGTCAGCGAACAATTAATTGTTTCTTGCCTTCTTGCATCATTCAAGCAGTAAACGGCATTACCATTTCTAAATAATGACTGAAAATGCCTCACCTCCGGAACTTGCTAAATCCTATATTCCTTCTGAGACTGAAGAAGAAATCAGTGCTCTATGGTCCAAGTCAGGCGCATTCCACTCAAACCCCTTAACAACTGATAAAAAACCGTATTCTATAATTATTCCGCCACCTAATGTGACTGCTGCTTTACATTTAGGCCACGCTCTAAACAATACGCTCCAGGATGTATTGGTGAGATACCACCGGATGGCTGGCTATGCCACAATGTGGATGCCGGGGACTGACCACGCAGGGATTGCCACACAAACTGTGGTTGAGAAAAGACTGCTGGGCGATGGGACCTCGCGCTTGGAGATAGGAAGAGATGCCTTTGTCCAAAGAACTCAAGAGTGGAAAGATGAATATGAAGAAATCATCATCAACCAACTCATAGCTATGGGTGCGTCCTGTGATTTTGATCGAACTCGTTTCACTATGGACGAAATCTGTGCAAATGCTGTCCGACATGCTTTTTTTACTCTCTTTAAAGATGGTTTGATCTATAGAGGGAAAAGATTAGTCAATTGGGATCCTGAAACCATGACAGCTTTAGCTGATGATGAAGTAGAAATGGAAGAGATTGAAGGGTCAATGTGGTACTTACGGTATCCGCTTGAAGATGGTTCGGGATACGTAACTGTTGCTACAACTCGCCCGGAAACAATGCTGGGAGACACTGCAGTAGCTGTAAATCCAAACGATGTCCTTGCGGGAGATCTAGTGGGGAAGATGATTCGATTACCCATTGTGAATAGGTTGATTCCTATTGTTGCCGATGACTACGTCATTATGGCAGATCCAGATAGCGATGATATAAAGGCTCGGTATGCATCTGGCTTCTTGAAAGTTACCCCGGCTCATGATCCCAATGATTGGGAAATTGGCCTCAGGCATGATCTTCCAATTATCAATATCATGGGACCTGATGCAAAAATTTCTGCTCATTATGGATGGGATGATGTTTCCCAAGAAGCTTCGCAGTTTGTTGGCTTAACAAGAGAAGAAGCTCGTAAATCTATTGTTGCATGGTTCAAGGAGAATAATCTGCTTGAAGATATTAAGCCCTACTCGCATTCGGTTGGACATTCGTATCGCAGCCATGTCCCTATCGAACCCTGGTTAAGTTCTCAATGGTATGTAGCTGTCACCGATGATCGTCTCCGAGGTTCCGCTTTGAGAGCTCTCGAAGAATCTCAGGCCCCTTCGCTTCCGGATGATATTGCTCCTAGATCAACCTATGTAGGCGATGGGGATTTAGTCTTTTCTCCATCAAGGTATGCTAGGACATATCACTCTTGGCATGACGGCATAAGAGACTGGTGCATTTCACGACAATTGTGGTGGGGACATCAGATACCTGTTTGGGTTCGTGAAGTTCCAGAAGAAAAAAGCCCTGTTCCGCTTGAAGGAATTGATTCAAATCTTGGAATGATTGTTCAAAGTAACTGGACCGATAAAGGTGCATCACACATGGTTCGAAGAGTTGGCGAAGGAATGCTTGAAGAAGCTATCTGTGTGCCGCCGGAGAATACTTTAAAACGAATGAACTTGGAAATTTCAATTACCGAAAACGCTTTAATATCTGAGTTGGAGAAACAGGGATTTGTTCGTGACCCTGATGTACTTGATACGTGGTTCTCTTCAGCACTCTGGCCACTTTCAACTATGGGATGGCCTTGGCCAGAAGATTTCCCCGAAACCGAAGGTCTCCTTGATTTCTTCAACCCAACTTCTGTCCTCTCAACAGCGCGTGAAATCATTACTTTATGGGTTAGCCGAATGGTTATGTTCAATCGGTATTTCCTAAAAGGCCAACTCCCGTTTAAGGATGTTTTCATCCACGCAATGGTTCAGGATGGACATGGGCAAAAGATGTCTAAAAGTCTCGGAAATGGAGTTGACCCGCGAGACATCATTTATAGCCACGGTGCTGATGCCATGCGCTTTACTTTGGTTCAGATGACAACAGACACTCAGGATGTCAGAATGCCTGTTGAGATGGTTTGCCCTCATAGTGGCAAGGCCTTTGTTCCTGAATTTATTGAAACTCCTGCGGGACACATGGTTGCCGCTCCTATCCAATCATCACCTGTAGATACTGAGCATAAAATGGTAAGCGCATTTGGATTCGCCTCCGGTTCTGCTGAACCGAATGAACTTATACCACTTGCAAGAAACACATCTGCAAAGTTTGATTTGGGACGAAACTTTGCCAACAAACTATGGAATGCTACAAGATTTGCTTTGGGCAGGATTGACTCATCCTCTGAAATAGAAATAGATCTGGGAAGTAGACCTTTTATAGATAAATGGATTGTCACCCGACTGTCTGAAACGATCAAGATGCTAGAAGAGGCATTAGATTCGTACCAATTCAATATTTTCGCTGACACTCTTTATGACTTTGTTTGGCATGACGTGTGCGACAGATATCTGGAAGTTATCAAACCGACGATAAACGATGACCCTAGCCAACAAGCTATTCTGGCAAATATTCTCGATGCTGTGCTTCGGATTATGCATCCGGTTTGTCCATTTGTTACTGAAGCGCTTTGGCCCCATGTCCAGCAAGCGAAATATTCAGACTTGCAAGAAATTGATTTGCCTGACGCTGATATCTTAGCCACGGCTAGTTGGCCTACAACGCAAACTGTGCTTTCAGATTCGAAGGAAATACTTCAAAATTTCGAAAGGATTGATGCTTTGGTCAGTCTTCTAAGATCAACTCGAGCCGAACAGAAGATAAAACCAAAACAAATGATTCGACTTCATGTCTCACCATCCGTGAATGAACTCCTAAATGCAACAGATGGTTTTGTGGAAGTTCTAGCTGGTATTGAGGAAGTCGTTACCCTAAAGACGCCTCTTGAGACGAATTCGACTCTCCTTACTTTTGAAGGGGAAGAAATTCAAATTTCTGGACTTTTAACAGCAGTAGACAGCGAAGCCCAAAAGGCACGTCTGACAAAATTAGTTGACGAAAAGCGTAACCAAATTTCTGGATTTCAAAACCGTCTGAGTAATCCAGGATATTTAAAAAACGCGAAGCCTGAGATAATTACCGAGACAAGAGAAATGCTGGCTCAGGCAGAAGCAGATCTGAAAGCTGCCGAGAGTTCATTAAAGAATCTAGACTGACACGGTTCCCAAAGGGTTTTACTTTTCCTTATTGATCCAAACAGTTCTTTGTGGGAATGGCATCTCTATGTTCTCTGCGTCAAAAGCTTCTTTGAGACGGATTCTTAACTCTCGGGCAACTGCCCATTGCTCCGATGGATCTGTCTTCGCAACTAAACGGAGTGTAATTCCATCGATCCCAAGATTCTGCACTCCAACAACTTGCGGTTCTTCGATTATGTCTCCGTCCGTATACTCCTCATCTTCCCAGAGTCCAACAGCAACACGCTTCATAACATCTTGAGCATGTCGTAAATCAGTATCGTAAGCTACGTCTATATCTAGTACCGCCCGTGACCAAACTTGAGAGCGATTTCCTACTCGAGCAATTTCACCATTTGGGATATACCAAACGCTTCCATTTGTGTCTCTAAGGATTGTGGTACGTAATGTCATTCGTTCAACGGTTCCAGAGGCAATACCAACGTCAACTGAATCGCCCACTCCATACTGATCTTCGACGAGCATAAACATACCTGAGAGGAAATCTTTGACAATTGATTGTGCTCCGAACCCTACAGCCACACCAACTATTCCCGCGCCTGCAATGAGTGGCCCCAAGTTCACTCCTATCTCACCGAGCGCCATGAGCGCCGCCACTGACCAGATAGCGAGGTTAGCGATGCTAGACAAAACTGATGTCAGAGTCTCAGTTCTTGCCTTGGTTCTAAGTTCTGCCTGTTCATCTCTAAGTACTTTTCCAGCCTTAACCTTTCCTTTTATCTTCTGAAGTTGCGCCAAGGCTCTGTTTTGTCGCTCATCTGTTAAACGTTCACCGAAATGAGTAATTGTCTTTCGCATAACGCGCGAGGCAATAAATCCTGCTAGGAGAACAATGATAATTGTCAAAGGTTTATCAACTGCCCAACCTATTATTGAAGAAAGGGTCTTATTTCCTGATGCGTCAAAAACCCATTCACATATCTGGCCGGGGTCATTGCCACAAGCATCAGTTACTTCATTATTCGCAGACTGGTATGGGAGTAATTGTCTAATCATGCAAAAAGAGTAGATAGTTCAGGGGAAAACCTAGGTGATGGTGGGAAAAAATAATGACTTATTTACTTATTCTTTATAATTTACTAATTTTTACAAGTTTCTGTTAGAATATATCTATTAATTTTATAGTTTTAGGATAAACATGACTAATTTAAAAATCGGCCAAGCCGCTTCTCTTCTGGCCTTAAGCGTAGATACGGTACGCACCTGGATTGATGAAGGAAAAATACCTTCAACAAGAACAGAGGGGGGGCACCGAACAATCGCGGGTTCTGATTTAGCAGTTTTCCTTAGCGAATCCTCCAAAAACTCCCCTGAAGAGAATAAGCGCCTATCAGCCCGAAACCGTTTCATCGGACTAGTAACAAAAGTAACAAAGGGCGACGTAATGGCGCAGATTGAGATCCAAGCCGGAGGAAACCGCTTCGTATCACTCATTTCTTCAGAAGCTGCAGAATCTATGGGTTTAGAACCTGGTGTTATCGCTGCTGCAGTTGTTAAATCAACAAACGTAGTTGTGGAACTTCCCTAATTTAGCTAATGGATAGAATTCGAAATATCCCCCAAAGGTTGAGATTAGCGATTCCAATAATAATCTTCTGCTTTCTAGGCATTGGATGCACCACCTCCCAGAATTCACTTCAAGTAATGGCTGCTTCATCGTTAACAGAAGCTTTTGAAGAAATAGCTGATGAATTCGAAAAAGAAAACCAAATTAAAGTCACACTAACTATTGCCGGAAGCACTTCTCTCGCTTCACAACTTGAGGATGGGGCAAAGATTGATGTCATTGCACTGGCGGACCTAGAAACAATGGAACGAGTGATACAAGCAGGAAGAGTCTCAAAGAATGACCTAAGAATTTTTGCCACGAACCACCTCGTACTCGCCACCCCCTTAGAGAATCCAGGAAATATTTATGATCTTAACGATCTCGAAAACAGTGTCACTGCTATTTGCGCCAAACAGGTGCCGTGCGGGAAATTATCATTTCAACTCGCTCTTCAAAAAGGGGTTAAATTGCACCCTTCAACATTCGAACCAAACGTTAGATCTGTTAGAACCAAAATTGAATTAGGAGAAGTTGATGCCGGTCTTATTTATATAACTGACATAAATAAAAAGATTAATCACTCATTAATCAGCGGCGCTGAAAAAGTTCAAACGGAATACCCTGTAGCTATCACTACTGACTCGAAACAAGAGTCAGTGAATTTCGTAGAATTTGTCCTGTCTCCGACAGGCCAGAAAATTCTACGACAATATAGATTTGGTGGCCCAGAATGATAAGAGCTCCTAAAGCAATTCCTCTTGTTCTTTGGCTAGGCGCTTCAATCGCTTCACTCCTTCTTATAGTCCCCTTTATCGGCCTATCACAAAGAACACCTTGGTCTACTTTTTTCCAAACGATAACCGAGGAGACAGTTCTGCGGTCTATAACACTGTCTTTAATTGTGGCAACATCTGCAAGTGTTCTCTGTTTCATATTAGGCCTTCCATTAGGCTGGGTTCTATCAAGGGGCGAATTTCGGGGTTTAAGAGTAATACGGGCAATAGTCTTACTCCCTATGGTTCTCCCGCCGGTAGCAGGTGGTACAGCTCTTTTATTTGCCTTAGGAAGAAAAGGATTTATCGGTTCCAAATTAGACAGTTGGTTTGGCTTAACTTTGCCCTTTAGTACAGCCGGAGCAATAATTGCTGCAACATTTGTGTCTCTACCGTTCTTTGTTCTAGCGATTGAGACATCCGCTAATCAGCTTGATGAAAGCTATGAAGAAAGTTCTTTAAGTCTTGGGGCTAGTCCAACACGAACCTTCTTTACTACGTCTCTCCCGATGATAAAATCAGCAATTTTTGCAGGAATAGCCCTCTCATGGGCCCGAGCGCTTGGTGAGTTTGGAGCTACAATCACATTCGCAGGCGACAATCCTGAGAAAACCCGAACGCTCCCGCTTCAACTCTTCGTAGCACTTGAAACGAATCCCGAAAGAGCAATGGTTCTTGGAATGCTTATGGTAGTTATGTCCCTAGCTGTCTTAATAACACTTCGAGGGAAATGGATGGCCTCTCAATGAGCACAATAAAGCTTTTAGGGTCAACTCTTTTAAATGGGAAATCTTTTGAATTTGATCTAAACACAATGGCACACAATCGCATTTCTATAATTGGACCTAATGGAGCTGGCAAATCTACTTTGCTAAGAATAATTGGTGGGCACCAGCCCCTAAATTCTGGCATTCTTCAAATCAATGGGAAAACAATCGACTCCCCAAACGAACGAATATTTATCCCACCCCATAAGCGGCCTACCGTCCTTCAGCATCAAAATGGTTGCGTATTCCCCTACTTATCCGTTCAAGATAATGTTGCCTTTCCATTTCGATCGCTCAAATGCTCAAAAAGAGAAGCGCGAACCAAGGCTGCTGAAATCCTCGAAAGGTTTGATCTTAAAAAAATACAAACAAGACTTCCACAAACACTCTCCGGTGGGCAAAATGCTCGAGTGGCTCTCGCTAGGTCTATAGCTAGCAACCCATCCTTTTTATTACTTGATGAGCCTTGTTCTTCTCTTGATATTGAATCAATCTCTGAAATTCATCGTCAACTCCAACATCTCGAAACAACGTTACTCATCGTCTCGCATGACCCTATAGAAACTATGAAACTAACCAATTTTATAATTGCCATTGAAAATGGAAAAGTAGTTCAACAGGGGAAAATTCATGAGCTTACCTCCAACCCGGCATCAACATGGATAAGTAAGTTTCTAGATTTAAATCTGGTCTCCGGAAATGCTAACGGTTACGATGTCCGAATTCTAGAAGGAGGTAGTCTGAATTTATCATCAAAATATTATGGACCTATCCATATTAGCTTTCCGGTTTCTGCTATTTCATTACACACCCAAAGACCAACAGGGTCTCCTAGAAACAAATGGAAAGCCACTGTCTCAAGCCTTGACATAGAAGAGGATTTAGTGCGTGTTGGACTTACTGGCCCATTCTATTCACGTGCAAAAATCACAAATGCATCATTTAAAGAATTAGGTCTTGAACTAGGCAGTCAATGCTGGGCCTCAATCAAAGCAACCGAGTTAATGGTGCTTCCTTCTATGGATCCTGCTAAAAACTAACTATGCATTTATTCGCTACAGCTGATCTTCTTGATGACCATCCAGAAGCTGAAGTTCTTCCCCTAAAGCTTATATCATATGGAAATATCACTAGTTTCTTCGGCGAAACAATAACCGTTCTAGCTCCTGAAGATAACTCTTTCGTCCGTGAAACTCTCGAAAGCAATGGGAAAGGCAAAGTCCTTGTAGTAGATGGAGGCGGTTCCCTCAATTGTGCATTGCTCGGAGACCGCCTTGCTTCTCTTGCAATTGATAACAACTGGCGTGGAGTACTTCTGAATGGCTGCATAAGAGACTCAGCAATTATCAAAGATATGCCTATCGGAGTGAAAGCATTGGATACTCATCCAAGAAAAAGTGAAAAGCGCGGATTGGGTAAGGTCGGAGGGCCCATCGAAATAGCTGGAATAGAAATAAAAACAGGGGTTTGGATCTATGCAGACAGCGACGGTGTCGTCATTTCGAAAGACAATCTGCTTAAATAATCCACAAATTCTTAAAAAATTTCCAACAACTATTGACACGGGTGTAGTTACACGGCTGTAATTAGGTTCCGAACGTTTTTCAATGACGAAAAGCCATTTGGGGATTGAAGACACAAAATCCATCACAGCTAGGAAAGCGTGTGCTTCTAAAAAAAGCCAGTTGACGCTGGTTTTCAGTTGGGGACATTTGAGGAGAGACGATGGCATTATCTGAACCATCTATAAAAAAAGAAAACGACATACCGGAGACGGAAAAAATTGGCGATGTTGAAAATAACAATGTTCAATCTATAGCCGAGGTTGAAGGAGGTGCTAAAACCCCTTCTTCGCAAAGCGAGCTAAATGACGCCGCTATCTCCCAAAGTATCGGGATGCGTGTTAGGAAAAGAAATGGAGACCTTGAACAAGTCGACGTAAATAAAATAGTCAATGCTGTAGCTCGATGCGCAGAGGGCCTAAAAGGTGTGGACCCTATGCGTGTAGCGACTAGAACAATATCAGCACTCGCAGATGGAGCTACAACACAAGAACTTGATGAACTCTCAATTCGGACAGCCGCCGGCTTCATCGTTGAAGAGCCTAGATATTCGCGACTAGCAGGAAGATTGCTAGCTACTTACATTGACAAAGAAGTCCGGAATCAAAATATACCTTGGTTTACGGAATCAGTCACTAGAGGGCACGAGCTAGGAGTAATCGGTGATAGTGCATTAACTTTTGTTCTTGATAATGCTTCAACACTAAACGCTGCTATCAATTCTGGCAGAGATAGAAACTTCGAATTCTTCGGTCTCCGTACTGTCTACGATAGATACCTCCTTCGACACCCGGAAACTAGAGAAGTAATTGAAACTCCCCAGTACTTTTTCCTGAGAGTCGCATGTGGGCTCTCCCAAAATGTTGATGAAGCTGTTGCCTTCTATGACTTAATGTCATCATTGGCTTACCTTCCCTCTAGCCCTACTCTATTTAACTCAGGCACAACACACCAGCAACTCTCGAGTTGTTATTTACTAGACTCCCCTGAAGATTCTTTAGAAGGTATTTACAAACGTTACACAGACATCGCTCAACTCTCGAAGTTTGCCGGAGGAATTGGAGTTGCCTGGCACCGTATTAGGAGTAAAGGTAGTTTAATCCAAGGAACAAATGGACTTTCTAATGGAATCGTCCCTTGGCTCAAAACACTTGATAGTTCTGTAGCTGCAGTAAATCAAGGTGGGCGTCGAAAGGGCGCTGCTTGCATTTATCTTGAGACTTGGCATGATGATATAGAAGAATTCCTAGAGCTAAAGCAAAATACGGGAGACCATGCACGGCGCACGCACAATTTAAATATTGCTAATTGGGTACCAGATTTATTTATGGAACGAGTTGAGAATAACTGGAAATGGAGTTTATTCGATCCAAAAAAAGTTCCGCACCTAACAGACCTATTCGGTGAAGAGTTTGAGAAAGCATACATTGAAGCCGAAGAAGCTGAATTGTTTGAACGCCAAATCGATGCTCGTGATCTCTATTCCAAAATGATGCGAACACTCGCAGAAACTGGCAATGGGTGGATGACTTTCAAAGACTCTTCCAATCTGAAATGCAACCAAACGTCAAATCTTCATAAAGATAATGAAACAAACGGGGAAACCCGCGTTGTTCATCTGTCCAATCTGTGCACAGAAATAATTGAAGTAACTAACCAGTCGGAAACAGCTGTCTGCAACTTAGGATCTCTGAACCTCGGTTCTTTCGTTAAGAACGAGGAAGCTCCCACATTTGACTTTGAGGAACTTGGAAAAACTGTAAGACAGGTAGTTCCTTTCTTAGACCGTGTGATTGATATCAATTTTTACCCAATTAATGAAGCTGGAAATTCGAATAACCAGTGGCGGCCAGTAGGTCTAGGGATGATGGGTTTACAGGATGTCTTCTTCAAAATGCAGATTCCTTTTGATTCCGATAAAGCGCGTGAAATTTCAGCGAGGATAAGTGAGGAAATTTATTACAACGCTCTTTGGTCTTCCACAGAGCTAGCGGAACTAAATGGCCCACACGAAACATACGCCCTAACAAGAGCTTCTCAGGGTGATTTACAATTTGATCTATGGGGTGTAGAACCAACCGATAAAGAAAGATGGGAAAATCTCCGTAATAGGGTTTCAGAACATGGATTAAGAAATTCGCTAATGATCGCTATTGCTCCTACTGCAACTATCGCCTCTATAGCTGGTTGTTACGAATGCATTGAACCTCAAGTATCAAATCTTTTCAAGCGTGAAACTCTCTCAGGTGAATTCATGCAAATCAATAAGTACTTGGTTAAGGAACTTCAAGAAAGAAATCTTTGGGATGAAGAAATGCGAACTGAATTAATTAGGAATGAAGGATCCGTCCAGACTGTGGAACGCATTCCAGTAGACCTGAAAGAGGTCTACCGAACTGCATGGGAAATCCCTATGAAATCTCTTATAGAAATGGCAGCTGATCGTGGTGCGTATATTGACCAAAGCCAATCTTTAAACCTATTCATGGAATCTCCGAATATAGGAAAACTGAGTTCCATGTATATGTACGCCTGGAAACAAGGAATTAAGACCACTTACTATTTACGATCACGTCCTGCAACAAGGATCAATCAAACAACCGTGAGTTCAAATATGCCAAGCCCTGATGGCGGGACAAACCAAAGCTTCAAAGATGAAGATGAACTTGCCTGCTCTCTAGAAAATCCAGAATCTTGCGATTCTTGTCAATAACCAAAACGAAAAAGAAAGAAACACATGGCCCTAGCCAACGAAAGTAACTACGCTCTCCCCTCAGAGGATTTAGATTTTGAGGAAGGTAGCGGCTCTAAAGAAAGTTCTGCGTCACGACCGGATAATATTCTTGATCCCGGTTTTGACTTAACCTTACGACCAATGAAATACCAGGTCTTTTTCGACATGTATAAAGACGCTATAAAGAATACATGGACTGTTGATGAAATAGATTTCTCAGATGATCATGCAGACCTAAGAAATATGTCGCCAGCGGAAAAACACTTAATAAGCCGTTTAGTTGCTTTTTTCGCTACTGGTGACTCCATAGTGTCAAATAATCTGGTTTTGAATCTTTATAAACATATAAATGCTCCAGAAGCAAGGATGTATTTAAGTAGGCAACTCTACGAAGAGGCACTTCACGTGCAGTTCTATCTGACGCTTTTAGATTCATACATTCCTGAAACGAAAGAACGTGAAGAAGCTTTTGCAGCGATACATAATATTCCTTCGATACGCCAAAAAGGTGAATTTTGCTTTAAATGGATGGGAACCATGGAGTCAGTAGATGAACTTCAAACTGAACAGGACCAAAGAACATTCTTGAGAAATCTCATATGCTTCGCCGCCTGTATAGAAGGATTATTCTTTTTTGCTGCTTTTGCCTATGTTTATTTTCTTAGAAGCAAAGGCCTGCTAAATGGTTTAGCAGCAGGAACTAATTGGGTATTTAGAGACGAAAGTGCACACATGAATTTTGCATTTACTGTTGTAGAAACAGTTAGGCAAGAACAACCTGAACTGTGGACAGAGGAATTAACGAATGAAATCAAAGAGATGATTAGCGAAGCAGTTGAATGCGAGATGCGTTTTGCCGATGATGTTCTTGGAGGCGGGATTAACGGCATGAGCCTTTCTGACACTCGTGATTATCTGCAATTCGTGGCAGACCAACGACTCATGCAACTTGGAATTGACCCAATTTACGGCTCAAAAAACCCATTTGATTTTATGGCATTACAGGACGTACAAGAATTAACAAATTTCTTCGAAAAAACTGTAACTGCGTACCAAGTAGGCGTTGAAGGCGACGTTAGCTTTGACGAAGATTTTTAGCTCTCCAGTCCCCCAACTGGAATCAAGCCAAGCCCGGTGCGCAAGCACTGGGCTTGAGCTATTTTTGCTCTTCTTTGAATAAAGCTAATACTTCCTCTGCAGCTACTACAGGAGAAATATCACTGGTTAGTATTCTTTCTTCAATCTCTAAAATTAAAGACGCCACATCAGGCTTTTCTTTTACACTGTGAATTAACCGATCTTCGACTAGAGTCCACATCCAACGCACTCTCTGAAGTGACCGACGCTTTGCCCAATCGCCAGTTTCTTGTCCAAGTTCTTGATGGAGATTGATTTGCTCCCATATAGCCGGAATACCCTGCCCACTGGACGCTGAACATGTCATAACCGGAGGACTCCATTGAGAATTAACTGGCCTAAGAAGCGTCATTGCAGACTGATAATCACGAGCTGACTGTCTGGCACGTAATTCGTTTTCTCCATCAGCTTTATTAACTGCAATTAAATCTGCTAACTCTAACGCTCCTTTTTTAATTCCTTGAAGAGAGTCACCAGACCCTGGAAGTAAAAGCATGAGAAAAAAATCTACCATCTCTGAAACGATCGCTTCACTTTGGCCAACCCCGACTGTTTCTACAAGCACAACATCAAATCTTGCTGCTTCAAGAACCAGAATTGTCTCCCTAGTTCCTTTTGCAACACCTCCAAGAATCCCAGATGATGGTGAAGGTCTAATAAAAGCATTTGGATTACTCGATAGTCGATCCATTCGAGTTTTATCACCAAGAATTGAACCACCTGAGATAGAGCTGGATGGGTCTACTGCGAGTACAGCGACTTTATGACCAATACCAGTCAAATACGTTCCTAATTCGTCAATAAATGTACTTTTCCCAACTCCTGGTGAGCCTGTAACTCCAACACGAAGAGAACCTCCGGTATGCGGCGAAATATTATCAAGTAATTCGATGGCTTTTTCTCTATCACTAGAATTTGAACTCTCAACAAGCGTGATTGCTTTAGCTAACCATGTTCGGTCACTTGAAAGAACTCCTGCCGTAACTAATTCCAGCTCAGAAGACTGCACAATAATTAACCGATCTTATTGAGTAATTCTAAAGCAGCATCAGATATTACTGTCCCTGGAGGATATATAGCTGAAGCACCTGCATCATATAATTCTTGAAAATCTTGAGGAGGTACAACACCACCTACAACAATAAGAATATCTTCTCTCCCTAGCTGAGCAAGGGCCACTTTAAGTTGAGGAACTAAAGCTAAATGCCCAGCAGCTAATGAAGATACACCAACAACATGCACATCCGCTTCAACCGCTTGTTTAGCTGCTTCTTCAGGAGTCTGGAAAAGTGGTCCAATATCAACATCAAAACCTAAATCAGCAAAAGCCGTTGCGATAACTTTCTGACCTCTATCGTGCCCATCTTGCCCGACCTTGGCAACTAGTATTCTCGGACGGCGACCATTTCGTTTTTTGAAATTCTCGGTTTCTAACCGCACCGACTCGATCTGAACGTTTTCTTCTCCCACTTCGCTTTTGTAAACTCCTGAAATAATTTGTATTTGTGACCTATGACGACCATACACCTTTTCTAACGCATCGCTGATCTCACCAACAGTTGCGAACTGCCTAGCAGCCTCAATTGAGAGTTCTAGTAGATTACCATTTTGCGCAGCTCCATTAGTCAATCTCTCAAGTGACGCTTCACACAATTCTTGATTTCGATCTTCTCGTAAATTTCTGAGTTGCCTTATTTGAGCCGCTTGCACTTCATGGTTATCTACTTGCAAGATATCCACTTCATCTTCTTGATCTAATCGGAATTTGTTTACGCCGATTACCGGCTGTGTTCCGGAATCAATTCTAGCTTGAGTTCTTGCTGCTGCTTCTTCAATCCTAAGCTTTGGAATTCCTAGTTCGATAGCTTTTGCCATTCCTCCAGCTTCTTCAATTTCAGAGATGTGCTCCCACGAACGCGATGCCAAATCATGTGTTAATCGCTCAATGTAATATGAACCTCCCCAAGGGTCTACAACGCGTGTTGTTCCAGATTCATGCTGTAAGAAAAGTTGAGTGTTTCTTGCTATCCTCGCCGAGAAATCTGAAGGTAAAGCTAAAGCTTCATCAAATGAATTCGTATGTAGGGATTGAGTATGGCCTTGCGTGGCTGCCATAGCTTCGATACAAGTTCGCACAATATTTGTGTATACGTCCTGAGCTGTAAGACTCCACCCAGATGTTTGGCTATGTGTCCTTAAAGATAACGATTTTGGGTTTTGGGGATTGAACTGATGCACGAGTTTTGCCCATAACAAACGTGCTGCTCTTAATTTTGCGACTTCCATGAAAAAATTCATTCCTATGCACCAGAAAAAGCTTAATCTGGGAGCAAATTGATCAATATCTAAGCCGGCATCTAGGCCGGCACGGATATATTCAACACCATCAGCGAGTGTGTAGGCCATCTCAAGATCAAGAGTCGCTCCTGCTTCTTGCATGTGGTAGCCAGAAATCGAGATTGAATTGAATTTTGGCATTTCTTTTGATGTGAAAGAAATTATGTCGGAAATAATCCGCATTGAAGGCTTGGGAGGATAAATAAAAGTATTACGCACCATGAATTCTTTTAAAATATCATTCTGAATGGTTCCAGCTAATTTTTTTGGTGAAACCCCCTGCTCTTCTGCAGCTAATACATAGAGAGCGAGTATCGGCAGAACTGCACCATTCATAGTCATAGAGACACTCATTTTGTCTAAAGGTATGCCATCAAAAAGTTGTCTCATATCAACTATTGAATCAATAGCCACTCCAGCCATTCCGACATCACCCGATACCCTTGGGTTATCTGAGTCGTACCCCCTATGAGTTGGTAAATCAAAAGCTACGGATAAACCTTTTTGACCAGCCGCTAAGTTTCTCCGGTAAAAAGCGTTCGATTCAGCTGCTGTTGAAAAACCAGCATATTGTCGGATTGTCCAAGGTTGGTTTACGTACATAGTTGGGTACGGCCCACGTAAAAAAGGCGGGAAGCCTGGATACGTCTGTAGAAAATCCAAGTCATTTGTGTCTTGATCGCCATAAATTGCTTGAACCGGGACTCCCTCAGGAGTATTCCAAATTTTTTCACTATCACGACCAATTGCAGCTTTGCTAAAGGCAAATGACCATTCGTCTTTCTCGAATTTGCGGTTACTTTGATTAGAGATTAGTGGGATAGAACCGAACTCAGGAATTGCCATCAACGGCTCCCTTATTAGTGGCCAAATCAGAAATACGAAATTGAGAAGGCCTTTGCGACACCAATCCATCATTTGGAGTGTCTGGGTTGGGGTATGGCTCCCTTACTAATTCTGTTTGTTCAGATTCATGGAAGTCATTAACCCCTATGAACGTTTTTTCATTCGTTTCAATTTGCTCTTTGAATTTCTCACGACTTTCTTTTATTGATTCTTGAAAAGACCCTGATGATATTGCTTGAATTATTCCACCATTAAGTTCAAATGATTGGAACTTCTCCCAGGCCTTTTGTGCAATCTCGTCTGTTAACGACTCGACGTACCATGAACCACCTGCGGGATCTATAACTCTATGGATATTTGATTCTTCCATAAGGACAAGTTGCGTATTTCTAGCAAGTCGCATACCAAAATCGTCTGGTACCCCGAAAGCGCTATCGAAAGGAGGAAGACAAATAATGTCAGCCCCTCCAATTGCTGCGGAAAAACACCCCACAGTCGTCCGAAGCAAATTAACCCATGGATCTGTTTTAGAAATAAGAAATTGAGGAATAGAAGCTTGGATCTTTAAATGAACGTCTCTGACATTACATACTTCCCCTATTCGACTTATCAAAACCCGTAATGCTCGTATTTTAGCGATATCAAAAAACTGATCCGTTCCGACAGAGACCACGATATGAATTTGGCTAAACGCATTTGATAAAGGAACACCTGCTTTATCCATACTGTGAAGATACGCAATTAATATAGAAGCGATAGTTGCTAATTCGGTAACAGGGTCCGCTCCAGCTTCAGCATATTCCAAGCCGTCAATCCGGTACGTTGTTGCCCGGCCAAAATCCTTATGAACTCTTTTCGCAAGAATACCCCCGTCGTCCAATCCAGAGAGAGCAGAATCTTTGCTTAAACAGTTTCTAAAGAGTTCACTGATCGGATCAAAGCCTAAATCAAAGATAAATTCGCTACTCTCACTATCTTTAGAATCTAAATAGTTAATAAAGTTACGAGCATTATTTAAGCTTCCTGAAGAACTAGTTAAAGATAAACCAGCGATGCCCAAGTGGACTTGATCAAGAAGAGATTTAAAATCAGCTGAAGTAATTTTTGAAGAAACAATTTCAACGCTCGTGGCTCCTCGCTGTAAATCGTTTAAAATTTCCTCGTTCGTCTTTTGGTATGAAGTCACCCAATGACGCTGACGGATATCCCACCCATCTGTTAACCCACTGATATTAGATGCTCGTCTACTTATCCCGTATGTTGGATAATCTAACTTTACGTTATCTTCTTGTTGGATATAGATCGGATCAGTGAGGATACCGGAACCTAAATCAGCAAAAAGTATCTCATCAAATAAGTCAGCTTTAACAACTGATTTTGCCGCACCTAACCAATCGTCATAAGTTGGAAGACTATTGCTATCCAAAAACTTCATTATGTCCTCAGCCATATTTCTACCTTAGGCGTTTCTATCAACTGTTTGACAACATTATTGCCATCACACCCAATTACTAGGTGTTCCTCTTATATCAACTATTTTGTGACATTGACCACAGTGACAAAAGACACGGCTATTTCTATAGTTTCTAAAGTCGAAATGAGGCACAATATATTTATTACTTATTCAAGTAATATCTAACTCCTGAAAGGGTAGAAATAACAATGCCTCGAAAAACACCCCACCACGTACAATACGCAGACTTTGCATTTGCTTCTTCAGCCACTGCTGACGAACTGGAAACTCTATGCCGGCTCACTACAAGGATTGATGTCAAAAAAGGAAGTGTCTTAATGAACCAAGGCGCTTTTGGAAATGAAGTTCTCTTACTCGTACACGGTCAACTCGTTGTCGAGAAAAATGGTGAACTTATTGCCTCAGTTGCACCTGGAGCTGTAGTCGGGGAAAGAGCTGTAATCTTGAACGAGCCTCGCGACGCTACTGTCCGTGCGGCTTACGACTCAACTATTCTCGCTATGTCTAGAAGTGAATTCAATACACTTCTGGCAGAATGCCCCAGCATCGCACGAAATATACTTGAAGAAGCCCTTACTCGGGCTGGTTGATTGACACCTAACGGTTTAGCATCATACATACAATTTTGATTTAGAAGTATGTAGATAGTACGTAAATCAATCTATGAAAAAGAAAAAACATTGCTTGGCAAAATGGAAGATATGACCTCTGAAGAGCAGAACCTCCCCAAGACGAACGAGGTTGTTAATATTAACGACCCCGGTTCGGTGCCGTATGTTGATATTTCTGTAAATAATTTTGGGGAAATACTGTCAACGACACAGAGCATCACGGAGCAGGGTTGGGTAGTTCTCACCCCGGCTGGTCCTTTAGTAGTCGGCTACAAACAAATTAAAAATATTCTTAGAAACCCAGAATGGATTTCTCTTCTTTCTAGCGTGTCAATGCTTGATCAGATGGAAAGTGGCTCTGCAGATCTAAATAAAATTTTAGAACAAGCCCAAAGAGTCATTCCTGAAGTCCCCTCTTCAGTGCAGTTTCGTCCCAACGTTCTTTCGGTTGAAGGTGACGATCATAAACGCCTTAGACGTCTTGTAAATGCATCTTTTACTACAGGAAATACATCCAAACACAGAGAATTTATGCGATCCCATGCACAAAGTTTGCTGAAATCGATTCGTGATTCCGGGCAAGGTGAGCTCGTTTCAGAATTCTGCAGACCTTACCCAGTTCCCGTAATTTGTCGTGTATTAGGAGTCAACGACTCGGACTGGAAACTTTTTGATGAATGGGCGGACACTATTTTTTCTGCCCTTGATGCTGATGTAGAGTCAGTTATCGGACGCCTAGGAGATATTACACGCGCTCAAAAAGAACTCGACTCCTACGTTCAGAACCTTATCAAGCAGCGTGTTGCGGAACCTAAAGATGATTTGTTGACTGAATTAGTAAAAAGCCACTATAACGAAGATCGGCTTTCGCATGACGAGCTTAGTGCTATGGCTGAAGCGATTCTTCTAGCTGGAACAGATACGACACGGAATCAATTGGGGGCAATGTTGGCCGTTCTTGCTGACCACCCTGAACAATATCAAGCGTTGAGAGAGGACCCCTCCTTAGTTCCTATTGCTGTTGAAGAAGCGCTAAGATACATCAGCGCAGTAAGAACAACAGGAAGACTCGCCTCGAGGGACCAAGTTATAGACGGCGTCTATTTTCCAGCAGGTTCTACTGTATTGCTAGGCCTCCACGCTGGTGGGTTAGCTGAAGCAGAGGATCAAGGATTTGAGTTTAATATTCTTCGTAATGGTAAATGCCCACATCTAGCTTTTGGTTCAGGCGCTCATCACTGCTTAGGAGCTTCATTGGCCAGAGCAGAACTACAAGAAGCATTAACTGCTTTTATTGAAATTGTTCCTAGATATGAATTAACCTCACCGGTATCTTGGAAACCGCTATCCATGGGAATATGGGGCCCTTCTAAACTTGAAATAAAAATAATTGATGATGAAGAAAGTAAAATTCATCCGGACCGCAGTGCCCGATTCACCTCGACTATCAAAAAACCAGTTGCGATGAATGACGAAAGCGATACATCCCGAGTGGACAAGTGGATTCGCGAAGCAGCACAATCAAGAGAAACGCTTCGACGGTCCATCCCAAATCTCATTCGTAAACCAAAGTTTCCTCCTTTGGGACGACTAATCATAACTGTATTTCGATTTGGGAAAGCATTTATCTCCTGGAAAGTGATTGATCGTAAGCTTGCGCATCCGATTAAACAAGAAAAACTCTATGCAAGGTTACGAAATGTAGCCGAACAACAAGGTCCGACCTACGTGAAATTAGCTCAATTGATTTCTGCAGCTGAAGGTGTGTTCCCGGAAGCACTTGTTACAGAATGCAAGAAATGTAGGGACCAAGTTTCACCTGAACCTTGGAATAAAATTGAAAAAATAATAAACACCGAACTCGGTCCTCTGCCTGAAAATTTTACGAATATTTCTGAAGACCCAATTGCTGCGGCTTCAATAGCCCAAGTTCATGAAGCCACGCTTAGAAACGGTCAAACTGTTGTACTAAAGGTCCAACGGCCTGGGATTCGCAGAAAAGTAGCGAACGATCTCAAAGTAATGGCGTGGGTTGCGCCCAAACTGATTGGGAAAATACCTGTCAGCGCTCTAGCGAACCCCCCTGCACTCGTTGAACTCTTTGCTGAGACCATCTGTGAAGAATTGGATTTCAGGCTTGAAGTTGCAAATCTATTTGAGATTGACCGAGTTCTTTCGGCCAATCAGAAACATACTTGGGAAATTCCAACTCCAGAACTTAGTTTGGTTACAGAGAAAGTTATTGTAATGAGTAAAATTTCTGGAGTTTCTCTAGGAGAATCAATCTCTATGGGAATAAGTTCAGACCAAACTTCAACGATATTTAGACAAATGGTTGAAGGCCTTCTAGAAGGCGCAGTTATTCATGGCGTATTTCATGGGGATTTTCATGCAGGAAATGTCTTTCTAAATAACACCAACAAAATTGGCCTTGTGGACTTCGGTATTACAGGTCGTTTGGATGGAGAACGTCGATTAGCTTTTCTCCGCTATGTCGTTGGGATCATGACCGGTGATGTTGAGTCGCAAGTTCTTGGGATAAAAGATCTTGGAGCTTTCCCTGAAGATTCAGATATTGGCTTAATCATCAATGAGTTTCAACTTGAAAGAGATAACTTTGACCCTCTAGAACTGTCAGAAGAGGAATTTATTGACGAGTTCCGAACATTAATCAAGAATTTATTAGCCGAAGGAGCCCGCATACCAAAAGAGCTTATGCTTTTTGTGAAAAATTTTGCTTACCTTTCTTCTGTTATGCAGGAACTGGATCCCGATATGGATCTACTAACTGAGTTCCTAGAAGTAGCATCTGGGTTTTTTAGCAGAAATGGTGTCAGAGTTGCTACCGAAATAGGCTTTTCTTTAACAGCCGATGATGTAACAGATATGACCTTCAGACGAGTAGCAGGCCTACGTGAGAATGTTTCTACTTTGACATGGAAAGAATTAGGGGAACGTCGAAGTTCTCTCGTCCAGCGGATGGATCGACGGTCAATTAAGCAAATAATTGACTAGAATACGATCAAAATATTATTGATCAGCCTTTACTTTCAAATACTAGAAAATTTAGACACACATTTTAGGAGTGCTTTATGACAATACATGAAAAACCCATCATTCAAATCCCCTCGACTGAGCCTCCTAGTGAACTTGTTAGTGAAGACCTAATAATTGGAGAAGGAAGCGAATGCGTCTCTGGACAATTAATAAGTGTTGACTACGTTGGAGTTTCTTGGTCAAATGAAAGAGAATTTGATTCTTCATGGTCTAGAGATGAAGTTTTTACATTTTCTGTAGGTATCGGACAAGTAATTGAAGGTTGGGACGAAGGTTGCTTAGGCATGAGAGTTGGTGGTAGAAGAAAACTAACTATTCCCCCTAGTAAAGGGTATGGAGAGCAGGGTGCTGGTGGGATTATAGGCAGGAATGAAACACTAGTTTTTGTCGTTGATCTTAGAAGTATCGGATAAAAGGAGCTTTCATGGATAATAAACCTCTCTTAGGAAAAGTTGCAGTAGTAACCGGGTCTAGTCGCGGGATCGGTAGAGGAATAGCTATTGGCTTAGGCGAATTAGGAGCAACTGTTTATATAACAGGTCGATCTAGTGGCACTGGGCCTTTGACCATTAATGCCACTGCAGACTTAGTTGATAAAGCTGGGGGAAAGGGTATCCCAATTCAGCTGGACCTTGGTAGCGATATTGAAATAGAGAATTTGTATGAGACTATTCGATCTCAGGAAGAACGTTTAGATATTCATGTCAACAATGCTTTTAAAATACCGAACCCTCCAGTTTGGGGGGGGAAATTCTGGGAACATCCTATTCAAGTTTGGGATGATCAGGTTGGAATCGGACTTAGGTCTGCGTATATCGCAAGTGTGCATGCTGTTAAATTAATGCTCGAGAAGGAAGACACGCTGCGCCTAATGGTAAATATTTCTTCAAGCGGATCAGAACGTTATGCCTTGAGTGCTAGTTATGGTATCGCTAAAATGGGGACTGATAGATTGACTAGAGATTTCGCAGTTGAAGGTAAAGAAGATGGACTATGTGTGGTTGGGTTATGGCCAAGCCAAGTTCTCACTGAATTCATTCTCGACAGTATTGAAAAGGGCGATATCGAGCTTGATGAAGAGAACTCAGAAACGCCGCTATACACCGGTCGAGTTATCGCTGCTTTAGCGACAGACCCAGAGCGTTTTGAACGAAATGGCCAAGTTCTAACTACCGCCGAAGTCGCCTTACATTACGACATAAGAGATGAGCGGGACAAACAGCCAAAAGGAAAACGAAATCCGACTATGTTTCGCGAGACAATTTAACTTTTCGTTTTAAAGATATTTAAATCTTTGAGTCATTCCGGAGCTTCAACTAATCGCTTCGGAGGCGAGTGAGACCCTGGCTCTCGACTTCTCACAATACAAGACTGGCTACCAATTGCGCACAAATTTCCTTCTTGTGACCAAATATGAATTACCCCATGACCAAATCCATTTGAAATTGCATCTACCCGTATATCTAGTAAATACCAGTCACTAGGAGCGACATCAATAACTCGGATTGTATTATCTAAACTTGTGGAGCCCGCTCTTCCCCCTTGAGTAAAACTTATACCCATTGGCACGTAATCACCGAGAACAGCAAATGAGGCAGCGGAAGGTTCCAAAAGCTCTGGCATTCTGCTCCAGACAGCTATTCTTCCAGGTTCAATTTCTGCCGGTTCAGAAGAACCTATTGGTAGAGCCCATCTCTGTTCGATTCTAGAATCTAATGAATCTGAAACTTCGGAGAAACGTTCCCGAACAGGGCAGGATTCTGGCTCTTGAACTGCTGGAGGTAAACCATATGTTTTATCATCTGGGTATTCGCGCAATCCTAACGCAGCATTCACTGTTATGATCTCTGTTCCGCCGACATGACCGACAGCTCTAGCTTGTGTCGTTTTTTTCCCATGAACTGCTAGCGTCACATCGAAATCAACGACCGTACCTACTTTTGCGAACAAAAGATACTGAGCTGTAGCCCAAACCACAGGTCTTCCACTTGTACCCTCCATTGCTGCAATAGCAGCTCCTAAGCCGCTCCCACCGAACATAGCTCTATGGCCAGTAGAGATACCCTTAGAAACCGGCAAATGCCAGCGATGAGGGTTGTGTGAAGGTTCTAGACCGAGCCAGTTACGTGCATCCACATAATTGACGATAGCCCATCTTTACTTAAAGCACTTTATTTAATGTTTCCATTATGCTTTTAGCGATGCGAGATGGATCCTCCATAGGGGCAAAATGTGTTAGATCGGAATATAGTTCTAAGTTTCCAGACGGAAGCTGATCTACGATTTTTGGAGCGATTAATGCTGGCCCTTCCAGATCGCCACTTCTAGCAACAGTGATAGGAATCTGCACTTTTGGCAAAGATTCAAAAATTGTTGTTACCGAATTTTCGAAGACTTGTGCCTCTATTTCACCTCGGCATTTGAGTATTACCCCTTGCTCATGTTCTCGAAATCCATAATTGACATATGCCCATAAAGCTTCTGTGTTGACGGTTGAGAATGGTGGCCTTGATGCATATCGATCAAATGCTTCTTCACGAGAAGTAAAAATTTCTTTTCGCTTTCTAGCTGAAATAGCAAGGCGATTACCTTTTGACATTTCCAGTGGTATCGCCTCTTCACCTATAACAATAGGTTCAAATAGCCACCCACCTTTAAATGTTCCCTTTTCCATTTGCTCCGCCAATAATATGCTGCTTCCCCCCATGCTGTGCCCGACGGCAAAGGGATTTTGAAGGTCTAAGGATTTAATTGCTGCGAGAACATCCTCAGCCATTCCGGTCCAATCCATTTGGAGCCCTTCAGGTATGAAACTATTCCCGTGCCCTCGTAGATCCAAAGTCACGCACCTGAATTTTTCCTTCATTCTTATGCAAATCGGATCCCAGTATCTGCCGTGAAAACCAGTTGCATGACAAAAGAGAACATCTGGGCCACTTCCACCGTAGTCATGAGCGCAGACCTGCACGTTATTACTTGAGTTAATTAATAGTTCTATGGGTGAGTCTCGCATCATGATTCCAGAATTACACTAATAGCTATCTAGATGCTGAATTGGTATGGAAAATATTAACCTAATTTAGTTAGTAGCTGTCCGGTGACGTCTCAAACCGATAACGGGTGTTGTCGGTGCGTAACCTGCTTCGGCACGTTCTATTTCGGACTCCCCGCCCCAAAAGCCTAGTTCTCTTTGTTGCCTTGCATAGGTCTGGCAATCAGAGAGAACTTCACATTCAAAGCAAACCTTTCGAGCTCGATTTTCTCTTCTCTCTCGAGCTGCTGGCCTTTCACCAGGAGGTGGGAAAAATAATTGGGACTTGCCTTGGCATCCTGCATTTTCCATCCACCACGGTCTCGTATTCTGAGGTGCTTCCACTTCAATTGCTGTCATAATCGCCCTTTTGTGTGCCTCTACTCACAACCTCAATCTATGCTGCTTTTTCATTTTTGTCATGATCTTCTTTATGAATAGTTATGATGCACTCATCTGTTTTAAAGATGATAAATTTTTCATACTTTAGACTTGTAAAGCAACCTTAATTGCACCTTCATTTCGTGTTCTCGCGACCTCAAATGCTTCTGGGGCTCCATCAAGATTAAACCGATGAGTGATTATAGCCTCAGGTAATTCAGGAGTTCCCGCAAGAATTTTTGCTGCTAATTGGAAGTCTCTTCCGCCTTTTGTGTGGCCATAAGTGATAGATGGGATTAAGGAGATTTCGCGCATACCTATTTCCATTCCTGGCAACTGGACAGGGTCCCAATAAGTAGCTGGTATAGCAACCGCTCCGCCCTTTTCACATAAGCTCACAGCTTCTAGTAACGCGCTGCTAGTTCCTGCAGCTTCAACGACAATGTTGGCTGACTTTCCCTGAGATCTTAATGCTCCAAGCTTGAAGCCAGCTTCAGCTTGGTGCGCATGACGAGCTACAAGTTCTACTTCGGCTCCAAGGTGCTTAGCGACTGCTACACAACACAATCCAATCGTTCCACCCCCTACGACAATAATGCGCCCTGCCTTGTTCGCATTAACACGAAGAAGGCTTCTTACAGCGACAGCTAATGGTTCGATAAGGAATGCTGAATTAATATCAACATTTGAATCTAGCCGAACCAGAAACCGGTCCGGGACGATTACCTTTTCTGCCATTCCACCATCAATTCCTATCCCCATAGTATTTGGAAGAGCGATTTCACAATATGGTTGATTTCCGTTTTCACAATCAATGCAGACCCCGCAAGACAACATTGGCTCTATGGCTACGTTAACTCCGGAAGAAGTAACTCCAGCTATCTCATGCCCGGGCGTAACATTCATTAGTCCTGAATCAATTAGATGCAAGTCAGATCCACAAATACCAACTGACTTAACTTTAATAAGAACCCCTTCACCTTTAGGCTCTGGGACACTACAAACTTCTACCTTATTATTTGCGACTTTAACGGCTTTCATCAAACTATTCTTGTCCATCTTCTCTGCTTAACGCATTATGAAGTTAAATTTCTTTTAAAGTTCATAAATGGTTTTAACCACACAAATACAAAACTTAAGCCAAAATACGAATATGCTCCTAGGTATACGATGCTAAATCAACTGACAAGAAAAGAGTGGATTAGTAAGTCTTCGACTGCCAATCCTAAAGGGCTAAGAGCAAAAGCCGTGTTTGGCATCCCAGCAGTTGAAATTAACCAAATCTATTCACCAATTTGCGAAAAAATCTTATCTGTTAAAGAGTCCAGAACGAGTAATAAAAAAGAATTAAAAAGCCCTCTAATATTGGGCGTAACCGGAAGTGTAGCTATAGGAAAAACAACCCTTTCAAATATTTTGAAAGAGATCCTAGAGAAAGCACCTTATGATTTTGAAACAGTAATTGTCTCCACAGATAACTTTCTATTTCCAAATAGGGTCTTAGAAGAAAGGCAAAATCTTCACCGAAAGGGATTTCCTGAGAGTTTTCAATATAAGGAAATACTTCAATTTCTCAAAAGTATAAAAAAACGTGACGTCATCTCAATACCTACCTATTCACATGAAACTTACGACATAACCGAAAAAATGAAGACAATACGGTCACCTGAAATATTAATACTCGAAGGGATCAATATTCTTCAAGACCCACCCCCATCAATTAACCAAATAGAACCTCAGACGATTAGAGACTTTATTGATTTTTCTATTTACCTCGATGCAGAGGAACCAATAGTTAAGCAATGGTATATAGAAAGGTTCCTATCTTATTGCAATAATGCGAGATATGACAGTACTTCTTTCTTTACTCAATTCAAAGACTTCACCGAAAAACAAGCTAGCGAATTAGCGAAAAGTATTTGGGAGAGTATCAATAGCCCCAATCTCAAAATGCATATTGGCCCATCGATAACACACGCTGATTTAGTTCTTTTTAAAGAACATGATCACACGATTAGTCGAATAAATATTCCATCCAATTGGTTCTAACTTAGAACTAAACTTTTTGGCTAGCTTGAAGTAACATAAATTGAGCTAGAGGAGGAAAAATGGCTATTAACTTGGATGCAGTGGGTGTTGAGAGCGAACCATTTGAAAGTTCGTGGGATTCCAAAGATTGTCTTTTATACAGTCTCGGAGTTGGAGCGGGAGTAACTGACCCAACAGGGTTTGAATTAGAATTCACAACTGAGAACACTAAAGAAGTAGAACAGAAAACCCTTCCAACTATGTGCGTCGTCTTAGGCGGGACGGGTGGACGTGGCCCGCTAAGCAATCTGGGAGATGTTAATTACTCAAAGATGGTCCATGGAGAACAAGGGATCATCCTTCATAAGCCTTTACCGACAAGCGCAACTATTCTTTCAACCAGCAAGATTTCAAATATCTATGATAAAGGAAAAGCAGCCTTAGTGATCCTTGAAACAACTGCGGTTGATAGTCAAGACGGCCAGCCTCTGTTTACTAATATAAGTAAATTGTTCTTCAGAGATGAAGGAGGGTGGGGAGGCGATAGAGGACCTATCGACAAGGTCGAGTTCCCCGACAGAGAACCAGACCACATTGTCTCCTACCAAACAAGGGCTGATCAAGCGCTACTCTATCGCCTTAATGGGGACCGAAACCCACTGCATTCTGATCCCGCATTTGCAGCATTAGGTGGTTTCCCGAAACCTATTCTTCATGGACTCTGCACCTACGGATTCACAGGAAGAGGGCTAGTTCACCTAGTTTGTGATAGCAATCCTGACCTTTTCAAAAGCATGGACGGCCGATTTAGCTCTCCAGTGATTCCTGGAGAATCTCTTGAGATTCGTATTTGGGAAGACCAAGGAGTATACAAATTTCGCACTCTTGCTGGAGATAGAGTTGTTTTAGATAACGGAATAATGGCCACAAGGTAAGTGTTAGGAGATAGCGCATGCAACTTAGGAACCCTTTTGATCCTCAAATGCCAAAGGAAGAAACTGCCTTACCCGGTAGAGATACTTCTATAACAATTTCCGATAAACATTTTGTTCTCGGAACTTCCCAAACTTCCCCTAAAGAAGAGAACTTGAATTTTGCGATGTTTGGAATGGGTTGTTTCTGGGGCGCTGAGCGTAAATTCTGGGAGATACCAGATATCAAAACAACTTCAGTTGGCTATGCCGGAGGTTACACACCACACCCCTTATATGAGGAAGTCTGTTCTGGAATGACAGGACATAATGAAGTTGTTCGAGTGATATTTGACTCAGACAAGATTAATTACAGTCAATTATTAAAAGTGTTTTGGGAAAATCACAACCCCACACAAGGTATGCGCCAGGGCAATGATATCGGCACACAATACCGAAGCGGAATCTACTACTACAACGAGGAGCAAATGCAGCTTGCTGCAGAATCAAAAACTGTATTCCAATCGCAACTTGAAGCTAAGGGATACGGCGAAGTCACTACTGAAATACTCGAAGCCCCCATTTTTTACTTTGCTGAGGACTACCACCAACAATATCTTGGCAAAAACCCAAACGGATATTGCGGGCTTGGAGGAACAGGCGTTACCTGCACGATCTAAATCTGCAACCAGTAATCTAAAAGAGAACTCGGAATTCTATTCTACGATTATCTGCCCTATCCTGAGCAGTGATTTCTGGATCTATCTTTAGTCGTGTTTCCCCATACCCAGTTGCACTAATTCTATTTGGATCAACGCCTTTAGAGATAAGAAATTCCATTACGGCTTCTGCCCGGCTTTTACTTAAATCAAGATTAATATCTTCAGGGCCATCTGTGTCTGAGTGGCCTTCAACTTCGAGGTTTCCTTCGGGGTTATCCAATAGGATTTCTGCAACACGTTCCAAAACTGGTTTGGAACTCTCAGCTATGAATGGGCTCCCTACGGCAAAGAGAACAGGGTCGGAACCAACTATCTGGTTTAAAGCAATTTCTGTTTTAATAGTTCCTGGAATCAAAACAGTATCAATAACATGTACAACTCCCCCTACAGCCTCTATATCTGTGGTGACGATATTGGCTTCTTCGATAGAAAACCCCATTTCACTCATTTGAATGGTTAATGTTTCACCTTTAAGAGTGGTTAATGATAAACCATTTGAAAAACTGTCAGAGAGTAAGCGTTCAGAAGCAATATGGAACTGCAGAATATCGCTGAGTTGGACTAATTGAGCAAATTCTTGAAGAGCTGCTATATCTAATGCTTCCATAGCTGAATTTGTAGGAGCAAAAACAGTAATTGATAGAATTTCTTCGCCTACCTGCTCTTCAATTCCAGCTGCCGAGAAAAAATCATAAACTTGACTTAGCTCAGGGATATCTCTGATAACTTCAAATACCGTCCTCTGGGACCCTTTAATAATTAACTGATCTATGACCTTTACACCTAAGGCTTCGTATTTTCCTAAAACAAGATTCCGTTCAATTTCATCCTGTATTTGTCCAGTGATTTCTAAATTGACTACTGATAAATCAACGCCAGTTAGAATTTCAAATTCAGCGCTAACTGCTCCATCTGGTACAAGTTGATTCGAAGTAACTATAAGCGCATCAGCAAGTGCTTGAGCATTCACTGCCCCAGACAGAAGAACACCGTTTTCTGAATAGTTAGCGTAAGCCACAATCGGTGCATTTTGCTCTATCGATTCAGGAGCAATAGGCGTTAATGGTATTGGCGTAGGTTCAGAACCCGAAGTGGTTGAACTGTTTGAGAAGGCAGAAAGTGGAATATCTGACCCGCCTCTGTCTCCCCAAGCTAAAAGCCCCACAAATGCAGCCACGATGCCAAAAACAAAGATGCCTATATTTCGTAGAACTATGCTCATAACCCAGCTTCCTCTTCAATATTAAATTCGCTACTCAGTAAAGTGACGGATCCATCGCTTACTTGAATCGTAGAGAATTCTAACCCCGATAGTTCATTTACTGGACTACTGACTATGTCTTCAGGCCAAAAAGCCTTTACTACTAAAAAAATTGCGACTAGAACAGAACCCCAAAGCACGACACGTCCTATAAGCCTTATCCAAAGCCGATCAAATCTTGCTCGCATTATTGGGTCTGTACCTGTTGCACCGTAGTGAGAGATATGCGACGTCCACTTTTTACCATCCCAAAACCGGGCCTCGTACCTTCCTGTTGGGTCTGCATACCAACCTTTATCTAAGAGCGGAGGAGGCGGAAATTCTGGACGGATCACCCCCCTACATTACTTCTCCTGCTCCCGAAATTAATGTCACTAAACGAGAACCTATATATAAAAAATTAAAGAAGGGCCCTTATATTAATTCTCTTCACTCAAATTTTTCCGCTGTTTGGGTCTCGTCATATAATGCCGGTTCTTCCATTCAACACGCTGACCAGTCACTGCAAGAATCGTTGACCAGAAAAGAGTTGCACCCCAAAATAACATAGCTAATGGGTGAAATATCACACCCCATAATGGGTCACGACCAACAGTTGAAGTAACAAACCTACCCAAAATAAGAAGAACTACTTGCCAAAGCACCTCCATAGGGACCGGAGCACCAAAAAACCCAGCTATTAACCTGATAAACGGCAAGGCAAGAAGAGGTGCTATCAAGAAAGTCGTAATAATTGAAAGAGAAGTTCGATAACTAAGAGCTCCATATGCATTTTTCGAAAATCCCCTCCAGATATCAACAAGTCCTGAATACCATGTCGTTGCAGCTAAATCTGTTCCATTAATCAACCTTTGATGATAACCAGCAGCCTTGATAGATCTTGCTAATTGAACATCGTCAACAATATGCTGTGGGTGGGCAGCATGGCCGCCAGAGTCATCATAGGCAATTCGACTTACTCCTATAAAAGGCCCAAAAGCTATAGCAATATCTGGATTCGAGCTTCGGTGAATTAACGACGCTGGAAATAATGCCAGTACTGCATGGTTTACTATTGGAAGCAGAATTTTACTTGCCAAGGAAGTTCCTCTATTCCTTAGAAGCGAAGCAACCATATCAACTTTTTGGGTATCCATTACGTCAACAACAGAGGAAACCGCAGTTGGATCTAGAACAGCATCTGCATCAATAAAAAAGAGGATTTCTCCAGTTGCGTGTTCCGAAAGTTGATGACAGGCCCAATTCTTCCCAGTCCAACCCTTAGGCAAAGGTAAACTAGAAATTAATCTGATACTTTCTCCAGCAGACTCCACAATCGCTCTTGTTCTATCAGTTGAGTGATCATCTAAAACAATGATTTCGAAATCGGGGTGCTCCTGAAGAAGCAAAGACCGAAGACAATCTCCTATGAGTCCCTCTTCATTTCGGGCTGGAATAAGTAAGCTTACTCTCTTCTTAGAATGAAACTTAACTTTTTTGGGCCTCACAACAACCCTTAGATTCCATAAGATAAGACACAATTGGCACACCAACAACAATGTAAGAAACCGCCCAAAGATAAATTCCCAAGTCATTTTTATACCTACCTAACTCAACAAGATAATGGTTATACCATGCCGCCGGAAAGCCTATCCCAATCACTACTACCTTCAATTTTTTTTGTTCTAGGTTCATCAAATTTTCTTTTAACACCGACAAGAGCAAATAACGATATGGGAATAAGCATACGAGAAACTGAATATCCAAAAAAAGGCGCGAACCCAACTGCGCAAATTATTACCGTGACTGTTGTTGGCATAAATTTTCTAGTAGCTAGCCAAACTATCCCTGAGAAACCAATACCTAGTATCGAAGAAAGTGGCAATAAAGTAGCAGTGAATCCACCAACTGGAGATAGCCCTTTCCCTCCAATGAATTTGAGCCATATTGGAAAACCATGACCGAGCAGTAGACAGAATCCAGACAAAGCGATCACATAATTATTCTCATCAGAAACTATTGATGCAACAAGAATTCCTTTGCCAAAATCAAGTAAAAAAACAGTTGATCCCCATCTATGTCCTACAGTATGGAATACATTCCGAGCCCCTACATTACCTTCGCCTTCCTCACGTACGTCAATATTTTTAACTTTTTGACCGACTAAATAAGCGCTAGGAACAGATCCGATAACATATGCAACTAATGCATAAAGGACGTAGATGAGAGATGTACTCATGGTATTAAACTCCTAAAAATTTAATAGTAGAAGATAGAAGTGACGACGACATTATCCTAAGAAAGTATCTTTATTTCTTTTCGGAACTAATAATCTTATGAAATTTCCCTATAAAAGGAAATCCGATCTACGCTGCAGTAATGGGCAAAGAA
Organism: Acidimicrobiales bacterium; assembly: GCA_013912105.1. Taxonomy (GTDB): domain Bacteria; phylum Actinomycetota; class Acidimicrobiia; order Acidimicrobiales; family UBA8592; genus UBA8592. The sequence continues at coordinate 217,752 of JACERY010000001.1, forward strand.
ATCCATGCAGGAATCAACGAAGTCAACGTATCCAACTGGCTTGCTGACCAAACTGATGTTGTAGGTGAATTAACTTTTCAAATTGTTACTCACGGACGTTCAAACCTGACATACATACTTGAAGATGAAAACAACACTAAGTGGATTCTTCGCCGGCCACCCACTGGACATGTACTTGCTTCAGCGCATGACATGAACCGAGAGTACAAAATTATCTCAGCTCTTGGGAAAAGTAATGTACCAGTTCCTGGAGCTATTGGGATGTGTGAAGATGAAGGGGTAACTGGGGCTTCTTTCTTTGTTATGGATTTCGTAAACGGGAACATCATTAAAGACTTGACAGATGCTCAACAGTTTTCCCCAGAGGAACGTAAAATTCAAAGTGAATCACTCGTTGAAGCTCTAGCTACTCTTCATAAAGTTGACCCAGAAGAGGTAGGGCTTGGTGATCTCGGAAAACGAGAAGACTATATTGCTCGTCAACTACGTAGATGGAAGCGACAGGTAGATGAGGGTTCTGACCGTTCCCTTCCTTTATTTAATGAATTGCACAAAAATCTAGAAGGTAGAATTCCTCCTCAAATTGGGTACGGAATTGCCCATGGCGATTACCGTTTAGACAACTGCATGATCGGCTTAGATAATCAAGTTGCTGCAGTCCTTGATTGGGAGTTATGCACACTCGGTGACGTCCTCGCTGATCTGGGAGGAATGTTGATGTGGTGGGGCGAAAAAGATAGCTCCAAAACACTTATGAGTGACGCACCCACGCTTGCAGAGGGTTATATCTCTCCAGGTGAAGTTGCTAATATGTACGAAAGGTTTTCCGGTAGGGATCTATCTGATTTACCGTATTACATTGCGTTCCAATTTTGGAGATTAGCGGCTATCACTGAAGGCGTTCGAGTTCGTTTCACTGCTGGAGCTATGGGAGACAAGGATATCGGAGATGAAATGGCTGGGTTTGAAATCCGGATTGATGGTTTACTTGAAGCTTCTTTAGCGAAGCTACATGAAATGTAATGGAGTTATAAGTCTCTAAAGAACTTTTGGATATCGCTTACAGCTAGTTGCGGCTTCTCTGCTGCTGCAAAGTGGCCACCTTCAGGCATAACAGTATATTGACGGAGGTCACAGTAGGTTTCAAGGGTTGACTTTGGCAAATGGACTACATCTTTTGGAAAAACAGCAACAGCGGATGGAGCTTCCAAACGGGGCATCCTGTCGTGTGCTAATGGCCATGGCTTTTTGAAATGCTCATGGTAGATGCGTAGCGACGAACCGATTGAACCAGTACACCAATAGAGAGAGGCAATGGTGCATAAATGCTCACGAGTAAATGATTCTTCGACATCTCCCGAGTTGTCGCTCCAGTTGCGCCTTCGTTCCCAAATCCAAGACGCGGTAGCAACTGGGGAATCCGTTAAGCCATAGGCTAAAGTCTGAGGATCTAATAAGTGTGTTGTGAGATGTGAACGAATTGTGTTCTCTGCTTCCTTGCTTCGTGCGATCTTCCAATCCTCGTCCTCGCCCCATGCATCATCGGGAAGAGTTCTTCGATTCACCCCAGGAATGACACTCAGGCTCATATGTGCTCCTATAAGTGACTCTGGGTATTCATGAGACAAGTGGGCAGTCACAAGAGCCCCCCAATCCCCTCCGTGTGCGCAGAATCGCTCATATCCGAGTATCTCGGTCATTAATGTCTTCCAAAGCCCAGCTACTCTCTTCACATCAATTCCTGCTTCAGGGAGAGGTTGAGAGAAGATGAAACCAGGTAGAGAAGGGACATAGACGTCAAAACTATCTTCAGGGTTTCCACCATATTTCTCTGGATCGCTAAGAGGTCCAATAGCGTCTTTGAAGTCCCAGAAGGTCCACGGCCACCCATGAGTAAGTACAAGAGGTTTCGGGTTTGGCCCTTTACCAGGAGCATGCAGGTAATGAATGGGGATTCCTTCTACGTTTACCAAGTAGTGATCCCATTGGTTCATTTCAGAAAATACAGAAGTCCAGTCCCAGTCAGAAATCCAGTAGTTGACCATATCTTCCATCCAGCCTCTAGGAACTCCATACTCCCAACTATCTTCACCAATGACATCAGGCCATTTGGTACTTTTAAGACGGCTCATCATTGTTTTTAATGTCTTAGGGTCGAGGTTCGGCTCAATTGATACAGGGTTAACCATTTGTGTTGCTCCTAAATCTGGTTTCTGAAACCATAATTGATTTTGTTTTACGAAAATCAATAAAGGTTTCTGTGTCTTTCCTAACAATCTCAGCACTATTTGAATGAAGATAAAACTGTTTTTCTAAATCTTTTCTACTTGAAAACCAAAGTTCACTTATCCCATCTATCTCAAGATTGTCTGGGTGTGAACCGTATAAATGTTTAAGCTCAATATTTTGTGCATAATTTTGCATTCCATGATGCTTCCGGGCGATTTTAGTATGTGCCTTGTAGGAGTTGTAGAAAGATTCTCGATCCAAAGTTTCTTTACGGCATACAAGCGAAATCTGTTTTACGCCCGGATATGTACCACTAAGAGAAAGTGAGTTGTCAGCCCAACCATAAATTTTTTTCACCACCAAACCTAAATCAGCTTTTATTTCAGGAGTTGTAGTCCAGGTAATACCAGAAAACGTAGGAGTGAAATCAGTAATTCCACGAAGTCTCATAAGAGGTGTCTGATCACCGATAGCATCTATAGCAATAATTTCAGGGCTTTGTTCTTTTCCTTTTAGCACTGGCACCCCTTCAAAATGAATGTGCGCATACAAAGTCTCGTCAATTAGCCTTTTGGTATGTCCTTCCATGGTATTCCCCTATCAACACGGATATCTCTTGGTAAACCTAATGCCTGTTCTCCAAGGTTATTGTGGTGGACTTCATCTGTTCCACCACCTATAGAAATGGGATACCTTGAATGCAAGACTTCCATTGCCCATTCACTAGCTTTATGTGTGACGGCTACTCCTGCGGCACCAAGAATTTCTTGGGCAAGATCACCTTCGAGTCTTCGATTTTGAGCTACAAAAAGCTTTACTACCGATGGGTGCATTGGTGGCATTTGACCATTTCTTACAGCGATTGAAATTTTTTCACTCATTAACTTGAGAAGTTTATTTCTTGTGTAAATTGTTGCCAGCTTTTGCCGCAGAACAGGTTCTCCAATTTTGTCTAGTCTTTGGGCAAGTTCTATTAACTGTGCAGGGTTATCTCCGCTGGCACCACCAATCATTGCGGACTCATTACTCATTACAGCTCTGACTGGCCCCCATCCTTTGTTTATCTCTCCAAGGACATTGTCGGAATGGCATCGTGCTCCATCTAGAAAAACTTCAGCAAAATGGCCAGCACCGTGTGCTTGTACTAACGGTCGTACTTCTACGCCACTTTGATTCATATCAAAAAGAAGGAACGTGATCCCTTCGTGTTTTTGTGCGGCAGGATTGGTACGCACAAGTAAGATACCCATGTCAGCATACATAGCTGCTGAGTTCCAGACTTTCTGACCATGTATAACAAACTCCTCTCCATCAAGTTCTGCTCGCGTTCCTAGTCCAGCGAGGTCACTGCCTGCACCCGGTTCACTGAAGAGTTGACACCAACTCACTTTTCCGTTAATTAGTGTTGGGATATGCTCTTTTTTTTGTTCCTCAGTCCCGTGTTTTAAAAGAGCAGGAAGTGTCATCGCTATAATTGAATTGTAGAAACCGGTGTGTACTTGATAACCAACGGACTCTTCTTTGAAGATCTTCTGCATCCATGTTTCTCCCCCGTGTCCGCCGTATTCAATTGGAACTGTAGTGCCCGCATACCCAGCGTCGTACAGTTTTTTTTGGAGTTTCTGGCAATTAAGGTGATGCTGGTCTTCTCTTTCTTGACTAGGCATCCAATGAAGCGTAGAGAAAGGTTGTTTCTCCTCAATGGGATCAATGTTATCTTTCAGCCATTGTCTGGTTTCTAAACGATATTGCTGTTCTATGCTTTCTATCTCTGAAGTCATTACTCGGATTCTATGGTGAAGATCGCGGTTGTAGCGAATATCGTAGAAGAAGGTAGAAGAAAGTTACATATGGAAACGTTCCCACGACAGCACGCAAGAACCCGGAGATTCACTATTGGAGCGCCGCGGTCATTCGCTATTGCTTCGAAGAATAATCTGGTTTCCTTTTTGCAATCATCTTCGGGTTCAGATCCGGTAAATAAGTTATGGACTCTTGACCCGCACTCACACCATCTCCAGATGCTCGCTGACCCAGAACATCTTTTGCTAAACGGGGGAAACCATGTTCTCTCAAAAGAGGAACAATCTCGAAGGGAACGAGTTAGAGAAGTTGGTTCCGGAATTGTTTCATATAGTTCAAGTAATGAATCTCCCAATATCGCATTTACTTCCGGAGGGTCATTATTCACGGCAAATTTAGAGTCAAATATTATTTCAAATCTTGAAACAACATGTAACGCTTTTGATCCACAAGTAAGTCCTTCAGGGGATCTCGTTGCCTACGTAGGTGACGGGAATTTACGTTATATCGATTCTTTAGGTAATGACCATCTAGTAGTGGGCGGAGAAAATCCTGCTAAATCATATGGTGTTGCTGATTTTATTGCAGCAGAAGAAATGGGGAGGAGAAGAGGTTACTGGTGGTCACCTGAAGGTAACCGACTTCTAGTAACTGAGGTAGATGAATCAGATGTTGTTGTTTGGCATATTCTTAATTCATCCGATCCGAGTTCTCAGCCAAGGACACTTCGATACCCGAAAGCTGGAACGAACAATCCATATGTTGGATTGAGTATTTATGCATTGGATGGGGATGTGGTTCCGATTGATTGGACTCAAAAGAATTTCTGGGAGTACCTCGTTAATGTCCAGTGGACTGAGGAATCAGAAATCTATCTCACTGTGCAAAATCGAAATCAAACCTCAATGGGAATACTTCGGGTGGACAGTGTTACCGGAGATGTGGAGGAAATCTATCGATGGACTGATGAATATTGGGTAGAAATCATCTCTGGTGCTCCAAAAGTTATTGGGGAGCATATTGTTACTGTTGAAGATCGGGGTGAGGCTAGGGCATTGGTGGTAGACAATGTTCAAATTTCTTCTAGCGATATTCAAATTCGATCACTTATTCATTGCGATAACAAGGGTGTAGTTACAGCAGTTTCTGAAAACCCGTTAGAGCAACACATCATGCACTTTGACCTTGATGGTAAAGCGACTCAACTCTCCAAAGGTGCAGGCGTACACGATGCGGTATCGAATGGTTCGCTCACAGTTATACAGTCCCGCAGCATGGACTTTGATGGAGTACAAACAAGCATTTATATAAAAAATGTTCAGATTGCAGAAGTCGAAGACCGTTCCGAAAATCCAGTGATTACATTGAATGCTAACTTCCATACTCTGGGGGAAAGAAGTCTTGAAACTGTTGTCCTGTTTCCCCTGAATCATGATAACTCAACTCCCCTTCCAGTTATTCTTGATCCTTATGGTGGGCCACATGCACAGAGAGTTCGTTCAGCGCGAGGTCTCTTTGGAGTCTCTCAATGGTTCGCCGATCAAGGTTTCGCTGTGATCGTCACTGATGGAAGAGGGACACCAGGACGGTCCCCAGCTTTTGAAAGAGATATATACGGTGACCTTGCGTCCGCTGCTTTAGAAGATCAGATAGATGCCTTGCAAGCGACCGCATCAATCTATGATCAGCTTGACTTAGGCCGTGTTGGAATTCGCGGCTGGTCCTTTGGAGGCTATCTTGCAGCTCTAGCGGTACTCCGACGGCCAGATATCTTCCATGCTGGAGTAGCGGGCGCTCCGGTTACTGATTGGGAACTTTATGACACGCATTACACCGAGCGGTACCTCGGTCATCCTCTAGATAATCCCGAGAATTATCAAAAAACAAATCTTTGTAACGAAGCACACAAACTTGATCGACCCCTGCTACTTATACATGGATTAGCCGACGATAACGTTGTGGCTGCTCACACCTTCCAATTGTCTCAGGCTCTCCTAGAAGCAGGTAAACCACATGAAGTTCTTCCGCTCACCGGAGTTACGCATATGACCCCACAAGAAACTGTTGCTGAGAACCTTTTACGAATACAGTTGAGTTTTATACAAAGATCTTTAGGAATTAAAGCAGAGGGGAACGAATGAGTGGTCCGCTTAGTGGTATGAGAGTCATTGAAGGGTCGGCATTTGTTGCTGCGCCATCAGGCGGAATGGCGCTAGCACAATTAGGAGCCGAAGTAATTCGATTTGATCCCATAGGTGGAGGCCTTGACTATAAGCGGTGGCCGCTGACTGAAGATGGATTCTCGCTTTACTGGGCTGGACTAAATAAAGGAAAGAAATCAATTCAGGTTGACCTTCGATCTGGAGAAGGACAGGAAATTCTTCAAGCACTGATAACAGCTCCGGGCGAGGATGCAGGCTATTTTCTTACAAATTTTCCTGCTAAAGGCTGGCTATCGTTCGACAATCTCTGCCAGCGCCGTGAAGACCTCATCATGCTTAATGTTCTTGGGAACCATGATGGAACAACTGCCCTTGATTACACCGTTAATGCAGCCATGGGCTACCCAGCCGTAACTGGACCTGAAGGGTTTGACGGAGTTATCAACCACGTTCTCCCCGCATGGGACATCGTGTGCGGGCAAACCGCAGCTATGGGTTTGCTCGCTGCTGGACGTCATAGGGAACGCACAGGAGAAGGCCAGTTCATTCAATTAGCGTTGAGTGACGTAGCATTGTCAGCCGTCGCTGCTTTAGGACATATCGCTGAAGCACAGATGTTGGAGTCGGAGCGTGAACGAATCGGAAACGACCTCTATGGAGCTCTCGGACGCGACTATGGAACGTCAGATAGCAACAGGGTAATTGCAGTAGCTATCACAAGAAAGCAGTGGAAGGCCTTGTGCTCTGCATGTGAAATGACAGAAGCCATGGAACAACTAGCAGCAGAAGAGGGACTTGATTTAGAGGAAAATGAAGGTGACCGGTTTAAGGTTCGGGACCGTATTCACCCGCATATAGAACAATGGTGTCAAACACGAACTCTTGAAGAAGTCCGGCAGGTTTGGGATGACCTAGGCGTATGTTGGGGCCCCTACCAAACATTCAAAGAACTCGTGAATCAGGACAAACGCGTTTCAGAGACTAACCCGATGTTCTCTACTATTAACCAGCCAGGGATCGGGTCATATCTTTCACCCAAGTCACCGCTTAATTTCCAAAGTATCTTACAATCAGAACCTCTTGTGGCACCTCTCCTCGGAGAACATACTGAAGAAATACTCGGAGGTACCCTGAATCTAAGCGAAAACGAAATCGGGAAACTCTACGACAACAAAATCATCAAAGGACTATCCAATTAGCAACTTCACGATAGACGGCGAAAACGCCGACAAATTCATAAAGGAAACCTATTCTCAGATAGAAGACGCCTTAATTTTGGATATAAATTCCCACTCGGTCCAGTATGAACGGGCTTCTAAGGAAATGCATGACCAACTTTGACATGTTCATAGACGAATCGTACGTAAAGGATTTCTGGGATGAGGGTTTTGTTGTCCTGCGTGAAGTAATTGACACAGATCTTGTCTTATCTATGGCAGACCCGATTAGGCAAACTATTGCTGGGAGTGGCACAGATCTAACTGAGTTGGGGCAGTTTGTTGCTCCTGGGAATGTTCTCACTGACCCTGATGTCTCTTCCGGAAAAGGAGGTGGACGCTTCGTTGCTGGCACCGACCATTGGATCAATCACCAACATTTCGCTGATTTCGCATGTACGAGCGTAATTCCTCAGATTGTCGCTCAAATTCTGAAAAGTGAGTCAGTGTGGCTTTATGAAGATTCTGTTTTGATAAAGGAACCAAATACGGCTGAGGAGACAGCTTTTCATCAAGATCTCTCTTATTTCCATGTTTCCGGTGATCAAATTTGTACTGTCTGGATCCCTTTGGATTTCGCTTCACCTGATACTGGGGCTATTCGCTTTGTGAAAGAATCCCATAAAGACCTGACTACGTACAGGCCAAACTGGTTCGTGTCTGATGACCCTCTACCTAATACAGAAGGTAAACGCATACCACAGATACCTGCTGACGCTGTTTTTGCTCCGACGCTATCTCTTGGTGATATGACGATTCATCATGCTCGGACTCTTCATGGAGCTTCAGCAAACCGATCTCCAGACCAGTCCCGAAGAGCAATTTCTATTCGTTATTGCGGTGATGACGCTCGATATCATATTCGTGAAGGTGCTCCTTTGAAACCACATCATGAAACAGTGAATGAAGGAGAGTTGCTCACTCATGAATACTGTCCAAAGGTGTGGCCACCTAATTAATTATTCAAGAGCGTTTTTACTTCACCTAGTAGGCTGATCGTCTCAATCGCCTCTTCTTGTGGGATTGTCATGCATCGGCACGTGACATCCGTGAAACCAAGTTCTTGAAAGGGACGTAACTGCTCTGCTGCTTGTTCAGGGTTCCCGATTATTAAAGCATCTTCCCGCATCCCCCGATATCCCTTTCCAATGAGTGCTTTACCGAGCCTTTTTGCCTTGTCCCCGTCCTTTAGAACAATGACGTCTTTCCGGATAATAGGTCGTGGTTCTCTACCGTATTCGCCACAATATTTTCTATAAAGATTGAGTAATCCCAAAGCTTTTTTAGAGTTGAGGAAAGGAGCTGCATACCAGGCATCCCCCACTACAGCAGCTCTGCGAATTCCTGCTTTACTTGTGCTTGCGCCTATCCACCATTCAATCTTTTGTGCTGGGACTGGATTGACCTGAAGGTTGGAATTCCCATTGATTCCATTACCTGCGAAGAGGTCTTGTATCGTTGCGATGCTTTTCTCTATGTCGATACCCCTTGTTTTGGTAGAAGTCCCCATAGCTTCAAAAGTTGATTCGCCATCTCCTACACCAGTCTGGATCACAAAAGTTGATTTTGTTAACGCAGCTAATGTACCAATTTGTTCGGCAACAAGTATGGGATTCCAAAGTGGGAGAAGAAACAGACAGCCAACGGGTCCAGATTCCCACTCAGCGAGTAGGCGTCCAAGCATGGGCACATTCTGGAAATAGTTCACTGGGGTCAAATGATGGTCACCCAAAGAAAGAAGGTCAAGCTTTGCTTCATTCGCTGCAATAGCGCGTTCAATAACTGCCTGAGCTCCTTTAAAAGGATCCTCATCAAAGGAAGTAGATGATAATGAAAGTCCGACTCGCATGTAATACTTATGGGTGCCGTGACGGAAGAATGTCTCGTCTTGGCGGAAGCTCAATTGGATGGTTTAACCAAATACCAATATTTTCTCCGGAACGACCAGTTGACCCTTCGTCATATAGCTCCAACATTAGGTCAGCTATTTGCTGCGGTTTCATCCATGTATCCACAATTTCCTGTGACATTTCACGATCAAATTTTTGTGATGCGTATCGGATCATCCCTGAATCTGTTGCATCCATGCAGAACGCATTGACGCGAACACCATCATCTGCGAGCCGCTTTGACCAACTTTGGGTAAGGCCATTTATCCCCCACTTTGACGCGTCATAAACATCCATTCTCGTTCCGCCACCCGTAGCGAATCCTGGAGGGGGGCAAATATGGTCTGTAGCAATGTTGAGAATGAAGCCGCCACCATTCGCGACTAAGTGAGGAATAGCTGCGCGCCCAGTGAGATAAACTCCTTTTAAGTTCGTATCAATAAGTAGGTCCCAATCTGCAACTGTTTTGTCCTTTGAGTCTTCCAACGGATCAGTAGGACGCCACACTCCGGCATTTGAAACAACAATATCCAAACTCGGAAAAAGCTCCGCGGATCCATTAACGAAATCAAAAACCTCATCGGCATTTCTGACATCTACAACTTCAGCATGAATTGAAACTTCTGTTTCACGTTTAATTCTCTCAGCTACTTCATGAATTGATGATTGAAGGTCACATATAGCAACGTTGGCTCCTGATTCAGCCAACCTAATAGCCATTCCTTCACCTATGCCTGATGCTGCTCCTGTAACAATTGCTGTCTTCCCATCTAGTTTCATCGCAAAAACCTCCTTCTCCTTTATAGCGCGCTACTCATTTTTTTTCCTTTTTCAATGACCTTAGAAGTCTTTTAACTACTCAGCACCTAAGCTCACAACATGATTGAAAAAGAGGCCAAAATCGAGACATCTGAAGGGCTAATGGGTACGTTCATATGCCACCCTGAAGAAGGCGGACCACATCCCGTAGTTTTTTTCTATATGGACGCACCTGGAAAACGTGAAGAGCTCCACGATATGGCACGAAGAATCGCAACAACGGGATACTACGTTGTTCTTCCAAATCTCTACTATCGGACTACAGATCATTTTGAACTCGATTTTGCTACTGGAGACAACACAGATGAGATGTTCAGGCTCATGTCCGGAATTGGAAACAAAATGGTAGTTCGTGATAGTAAAGCGATGATTGAATTCATAGAAACAGAGCAAAATGCTGATGAACAAAAAATTGGCTGCATCGGCTATTGCATGAGCGGCCCTTTCTCATTATCTGTCGCTGCAGCCTTTCCTGAAAGAATCAAAGCTGCAGCTTCAATCTATGGGGTTCGACTAGTCGCTGAAACTTCAGATTCCCCCCATTTAGGTTTCAATCAAACTCAAGCAGAAATCTATATCGCTTGTGCTGAACACGATGACTATGTTCCCCTAGAAATGGTCCGCCAAGTAACTGAAGAACTAGCAAAATCAACAGCACAAGGTCGTGTCGAGTTATACACAGGAGTGAGCCATGGATTCGCATTCCCAGGAAGAGGAAAAATCTATAACAAACAATCTGCTGAACGGCACTGGGAACGTATCCATGCTCTATTAGATAGGAATCTAAAATGAACGACGATATTAGAATTACCATAGATAAACATTTTGTTGCGACTGTTGAGATTTGTAAACCACCCAATAACTTCTTCAGCAATGATTTAATTAGTGGACTCGCTGATACTTTTGAAGAACTTGATACCAATGATGGAGTTCGTGTCTCTATCATTTGTTCTCAAGGAAAACATTTTTGCGCAGGAGCCGATTTCTCTGGCAAATCGAAAGGAAATGATACATTGGGGCTCTACGCAGGCGCCGTCAGGATTTTTCGTTGTAGAAAACCAATCGTTGCCGCAATTCAAGGAGCGGCTATTGGTGGGGGCCTTGGTTTGGCATTAGTAGCAGACTTTCGGATTGCTTCACCTGAAGCTCGGTTCAGTGCAAATTTCGCAAGACTTGGCTTTCATCAAGGTTTTGGCTTGAGCGTTACTTTGCCAGAGCTAATCGGCCCCCAAGCTAGTAGGGATATGTTCTTTACTGGGAAACGAGTAAAAGGTGAAGAAGCTTTAAGAATCGGTCTATGTGACAAGATAGTCCCGATTGATAACTTACGCGAAGCAACACTTTCCTATGCAAGAAATATCGCTAAATCTGCTCCTCTAGCTGTTGAAGCGATTCGTGAAACTCTTCGAGGTGATCTAGCTGACCGGGTAGAAAAAGCCACTTTGCATGAAGGCAAAGAACAAGCAAGATTAATCAAAACAAAAGACTGGAGCGAAGGTATCGCAGCATCTGCTGAAAGACGAGATCCTAAATTTGAAAGAAAATAATCAAGCAATTGCTGAGTCAGCTATCCAGCTTCCATGGGCACCGTAAGGAACTCTTCTTGGAAGGTGCACAGTTGCGACTGGATCTGATTCAAAGTCCTGTGCATCTATGATTATTAATTTTGAAGCATTTGATTTCTCGCTGTGAACTACGGCAATTACCCAACCTTCGTCCTCACCATCTGAATTCGGATCGGGAGCGAAGACCGGTTCCCCACCTCTTACTTCGTCTCCGAGGTGATGTTCTAGACAAAATCCTGTTCGTAAATCATATTTCCAAAGGGCTGATCCATAGACTGGTTCTTCACTGTTTCCTTCACCGGCCATTGCCATAAGGTATCCGTAGTTGGCATCTAGCCCAACTACTTTGTCTGCAACTCTCCCAAAATCACCTGGCCTGTTATCTACTTGTTCTTCAGTTACAATCCCAGATGACCGGTCAATAGTCCAGCGCCAGAGTCGGCCAACTTCAGCATAATCATCAGAATTATTTCCAAATGCTTCTGGCTGTCGCGAAACGTGTAGAACAATAGTTTCGCCTTCTTCAAAAGCATTGACTGGGTGAAAAACATAACAAGGGTCAATTTCGAACCATTGAATATCACTATTTGTTCCATGTCTTGGCATTACTCCAAGTCGCGCTCCAGCGGATGGGTCAAAACCAAAAGGAACACCAGTTTCTAACAAGGACAGGTCAAGCACCAACGGCAAATCCATGAAAATAACAAAGTTTGCTGTCACATTAAAATCGTGCATCATGACCATGTTCGGAATATCAATACCCTCTGACTGAAGCAAGAAGCCATCAGGGCTAATTCTGTGATAGGCAAGATAAGGAGGTTCGAATGAAAAATAACTGAATGCTAAAAGCTCACCAGTCGTCGGGCAGACTTTCGGATGAGCGGTCATAGAAGTTGAAAGATTCCCTGCATAATTCTCTACACCAATAGTGTTTAACTCTCTATCTATTTCCCAAGGCCAGTGTCCTTCTTCTAAACATAGAATTTTTCCCGCATGAGATATAACATGCGTATTTCCAGTTCCTCTAGCGAGATCTGGCAATTTTGATAGATCCTGCTTAAAGGAATCTTTGATATTTGGAGTTAGCACATATCTATTTCTATACCATTCTGCTTTACCACCTGAAAGTCGAACTCCGTGAACCATTCCATCACCCATAAACCAGTGAGGAGAATAACCCGATTGGGGATTCGGGCCGGTGCGAATGTAAGTTCCTTCTAATTCTGGCGGAATATTTCCCTCAACAATTAGTCGATTTTCGGTTAATTCATCCTGAACTGGCGCCCAATTTCCACGAAGATGCCACGGTTGTTTAGATTCGATGGCTGTCATGTATTCATCTTCCTTTAGTTCTAAATATTCAAATATTTTCTAGTTAAAGTTTAAGACTTTTCAACGTGGTTTAGGGGTTGTTAAAGTTGATTTTTAATTATCACTGGACAAGAGCATGAGCGAATCTAATAAAGCGGAACTTGTCGGTGACTCTAGACTTGCTTTAATCGGTGCTGCTTTAGCTGTAACAGCTTGGGGTTCTTCAGGAGTGATAGTGAAATACATTTCTGTAAGTTCAACTGAAATCGCAGTTTATAGATTTACCTTTTACGCAGTTCTCATGGTCTTGTTTTTAAAAGGTCGCGGAACGCCCCTTACGCTAAAAGCGCTCCGAACATCTCTCTGGGGAGGAATAGCACTTGGATTGAATGTTGCTTTTTTCTTTGAATCTCTTAAGAGGACTACCGTTGTAAACGCAACGATTATCGGATCACTCCAACCAGTTCTTATTTCTATTTACAGCTTTAAAGCTTTTGGAGAGAGAATTCGTCGTAAAGACATCCTTCTTGGCCTTCTCGCTTTAATAGGTGCATTTGGTGTTGTTGCAGGTTCATCTGGCACAACAGAATGGGATATCACAGGTGACCTCTTTGCCTTTGCAGCACTTTTTACGTGGTCCGCATATTTTGTTGTATCTAAGAGAACTCAAGAACTTGTTACACCTTTGGAATTCACTGCTGCATCAGGGGTTATTACAGGTGTGCTTAATTTTGGGATTGCCCTAGTTTTTGGTATATCTTTCACTGTCCCATCAAATAAAGACATCTTTTGGATTATTATCTTGGCGACTGTGGCTGGATTAATTGGCCATTCATTAATGAACTGGTCCCTTGTTAGGATTCCTCTTTGGGTTGGTTCTACCCTTACTCTTTTTGTTCCAGTCGTCTCTGCTTTCCTTGCTTGGGTCTTTTTAAATGAATCATTAAATTTCATTCAGATTCTTTCAACTCTTGTCGTAGTTCTCTCACTAGGCATAATCTTGGTTGATCAAGATTGAAAGATTAATATAGAAAATTCTCTTTGGTTTAGCCTATTTCGGTCCCCAATATTGAAACGAAACTTACCATTTCTCCTGGATAGCCACCTAAATTGTGAACTAGTCCTAAGTTTCTTTCAGTTTGAGCAATACGCCTGTCCTTAGGTGCTTCATCTCTTAATTGAAGCCAACATTCGTAATGCATTCTAATTCCTGAAGCTCCAACAGGATGACCGAAGCTCTTCAATCCGCCATCAGTATTTACAGGAAGCTTGCCTTCCAGTGAAAAAGTACCATTAAGTACGTCGTTCCATGCTTCCCCCTTTTCAGAGAAACCCAGATCTTCCATAAGTATTAACTCCGTAGGAGTGAAACAGTCATGAACTTCTGCCATAGCGAGAACCTCTAATGGGTTATCAATCCCTGCTTGTCGATATGCGTCCTTTGCAGCCGCTTCGCATTCTGGAAAAGTCGTATAATCGTAGTTTGGGTCCATTAACCCTGCACCATTTCCTGCGACAAAGGAAAGCGCCTTAACAAAAAGTGGCTTTTCGGTGTACTCGTAAGCCTTTTCAGCTGGCACGATAATCGCTGCGGCTGCCCCATCTGCTACCCCAGCACAATCAAAGACACTAAGTTTCCCTGCAACTGCTGCCATATCACAAATCTGCTCTGCCGATATTTCTCGGCGAAATTGTGCCAACGGATTTCTTGCACCGTTGTAATGGTTTTTCTCTGCAATTTTTGCTACGACCATTCGTAATTGGTCTTCGTCTATACCGTACTTCTTTGCGTAAGCAGGTAAGACAAGGCTGTACATAGCAGCAGCTGTAAGTGTTCGGTTAGTTCCTGCAGTGGGAGTCGGGAATGCATTCAACCCCTGAAAACCACTGTCCTTTACTTTTTCAACCCCTACAGCCATAGCGACATCATAAGCTCCACTGGCTACTGCGTAGCATGCTTGACGAAGAGCTTCAGACCCTGTTGCACAATAATTTTCAACCCGAGTCACTGGTTTTCCTTCTAACTTCATCGGCATTGATAAGGTCAGCCCACTCATTCCACTCTGAGCAGTTCCCACCCAATAAGCATCAATGTCCTCTTTACTTAGATTTACTGATTCAAGAGTTTGAGTCGTGGCATCAATGACCAGATCATCCTTACTTTTATCCCAATGTTCACGAAATGGCGTGCAACCAATGGAAACTATCGCGACTTTATCTTTAATTCCTCTAGATGCCATTATGCCTATCCTTAACGTACCGGTCGTACTTTCCAAAAGTAATTATGAATTCCGTCTGCAGTGAAAATTTTTCTAAACGTTGGTATAACTTCCATACCTATAGATACATCACTGGGATCGATATCTGTTATTTCGATAGGAATTCGTCCGCCTCCCTCAAAATCAACGACGGCAAAAACAACAGGAGGATTTTCTGAATATACGAGATGGTCAATAGTGAATGTTACTATTCTCCCAATTCTATTACTCATTGGAGCTTGCACCATAGAATCAATCTGGTCTTGTTCACTTACCGAGACACGTGATGGAGGCATGTGGATTAAACCTGTCTGATCTCCTCTTGAAGCAACAAACCCATGTTTCCAATCAGATTCACGAACAGCAGCAGATGCAGAAATACGGTCGGGGCTTGGTCGGTTAGGTGGCTGAACTGCGAGCATCCCCTTCCATTGAAGAAATTTTCTATACGAAATTGGTCTAGTTTTTGAAACTTGATCCTGGACTGAACTTGTTATTTCTTGATTGTCGCCTGCTTCAAATATCAGTATTTCAACACCATCCACTGTCGAACATAAAGCAATTTTTTCTTCAGGCTTTGCATCTTCAAGTGCAGAGACTAACAGTAAAGATGCTTCAGCTGTGCCTGCGTTACCAATCGTTGTTGATAAATCATCTACAACAACTTGTATGCCAAGAATCTTTGCGACTTGTTTTTTGACTCTTTGGTTCTGCCCGACAATAACTATTTTGCTAATTGAATCGGATGTAAGATCTGAATTTTTTAATGCTTCTTCCCATGCACGTGAAATTAGAGGAGTGTAGGTGGCTTCAACAAAACGTGATTCCCAGGATTTGGACGTTTCGTCTTTAGGGTTCCTCCATCTATCGATAAATTCCTTAGTGACCGAAGCTCCTCCGATGTAACGTGCAAGTAAAGATCCTTCTTTTTCGTCACCCACAAGTAAAGCAGCTGCTGCGTCCCCACTATTTCGTTCATCTTCCCCCGACGGCAAACCAGACCGAATATCGGATTGAACAAGAAGAATTTTTTGCGTAGATAGAAGTGCTGCTTTCAATGCTCCAATTCCAGATTTTAAAGCTCCGCCAAAATCAAATGCTTCTGTTGACTCAGGAAGTTGCAAAGCTGAATGGATCACATTTGCATTTGTTTTTTCCATGTAAGGAGGAGTAGATGTTGAGAACCAAATTGAGTTGGGCTGACAATCTTCTAGATTCGATAAAAGTAATCGAGAGGCTTCAAATCCCATTGTGACAGCATCCTCGTCATGAGCAGCTACAGATCGACGCCCCTCGGAGATTGAAGAATCAAAAAAATCAGCAATTTCTGACCGATCTAAATGTCGATACGGTACGTACGCAGCTGTTCTAAGAATTCCTCTCACGAATACAGTCTAGTGAATTGATTGCATTCTTAGGGTTGTAACCGATTTTGAGCACCTTCTACAGGGATTTCCAGTGCATTTTAGAAGCTAACCGACACCTTTTTTATACAGAAGCATCAGATCTTCTTCACTGTCAGCAGCTAAAAGAGCATCAGTCCACCGATGAAAACGTTGTCCGCCTTCTTCATTCCTACCAAAGTAGAAATGGGACTTAGCTCCAGTTTTCACGGTTTTTTGAATCCTGTTTCCGGTGTAGTAATCTTCTTCGGCGACAACGTAACGCAAAAAGTCCATTGTCTGGGCAATAGTTTCTTTTTGCTCATCGGTTGGCGTAAAGGTAGCTAAAAAATTCTGGTGGGTGACTGAAGTATCAGGATCATCGCCAGGAAATAATTGCGAAACCATAAAGATATGCCCCCCTGCGTCAAATGAGGCTATTGATATATGGGGGAAGATTGTCCAAACTCCGCTAACAAGCTTTTGATGATCCCATTCATCTTCTGGTATATCAACTAACTCCAACAATCTATGGTCGGGTGCTTGAACTCTTTGATGCGGCCCCCAATTATCAAAAATTGATTTATTGTTATAGTCCGGACCAAAGGTATCTTTATGAAGTATTGGGAGATGGTAGAAATCCAAGTAACCATCGTATGCGACTTTCCAGTTCGGCCCTTCAACAGTTTGACGGCCAACTAATTCACAGTTCGTAAAATCGTGATTCTCTAAGTATTCGTCATAACCAGCTAAAAACTCGCTTAAATGTAACTCATTTCCTGGTGTAATAGAGCCCCAAATAATCCCTACACGTTCTTCAACATTTAAGGGAGTAAGACCAAGACATGACATATCTACTTCTCCGAAATCTTGGTCATCAAGAATAGCAATAAGGTCACCAGAAAGGTTATAAGTCCATGCATGATATGGGCATGCAAAGCTTCGAGTTTTTCCACAACCATTATCAACCAGCTGAGCACCTCGATGACTACACATATTAACGAAACCTCGGACTACACCATCCTTACTCCGAACAAGAATAAGAGGAACTCCAGAAACTTCCATAGCCTTATAATCACCAGGTTTTTTGAGTTCAGCAGAAAATCCAAGGACTAAAGGCACGCGAGCAAAAATCTTCTCCATTTCGGCCGACCAACGATCAGGATCAAAGTAATTCTCTACAGGAATTTTTGCTACATCATCAGCAAGCGGCACCGTTTTATTCACAGCATGGTGCAAGTGCCCTCGCGCTAATTCAATTAACTTTTCTCTAGACATGTTCCCTCCATCGTACCATGTTTAGTTTTGCATGAAATTTACTTTGATGTCATTTCTATTTGTAAATTAATCATCTGCATCTACCCGTTTGAACAATTGATTTATTTTCCTGCGAAGTAACTTTTGAAAATTCTTTACTTGAAATCCCATATGAAATTCCTTCATTGTCTAATGACCTAGAGAAAATTAAACCAGTAACTTCACCAGCTGCGTTCAGAATCGGCCCCCCCGAATCACCTGGAAAAACATTTGCGGACAACTCCACTCCAGATCTTACATACTTTCCTTCCCCATAAATATCTGTAATTGATATGTCAACTAGACGATTAATCCGGACTGGTGTGATTTCTATTATTCCTGCGCTGCCAACCATGGCGAAACTTAGCTCTTTTGCCCGAGGGTTATTGATTACTAGAGGATCTCCGAAAACATCCGAACTGTCTATTAATGCCAAATCCGTCTCAAAATCTATAGCTATCACGTGGGAACTAATTTCTGTGCCTCCAGAGTCTGTGAGATTTACGCTTTCGACACCAGCTACAACGTGCGCATTCGTGAGAACTCCTTCTTCTAGAAGAACTCCAGTCCCAAGTGATTTAATTCCGCAAGCTAATCCCTCTATAACAAAGACAGAGCTTTGGACTTCCTGGATTTTTTTCTCAAGAGCAGCGTTAAGATCCTGTGCTCCAAGTTGATTGCCACTGCAGCTAGTTAGAAAAAGAAATCCCATCGCTACTGTAAAAACCCTGAGTCGGATAGACATATCACAAACGGTAGCGCATCACTTCGATTTATCCCTTTAGGATGGCTACTTGGCATGACTTTTGTGTGTTATTAGATTCAGTAAAGAAGATATAGGATGAACGATCAAGAGATGCGCGGAGTTTGGCTTGGGCTTTCTGGTTATGTACTTTGGGGGCTTTCGCCAATATTTTGGAAGGCGCTTGGGCGAGTAGAAGCTCTGGATATTCTCTCATGGCGTATTATTTGCACTTTTATTTTTAGCATTTGCTGTCATCAAGTCCTTAGGTATAGGAAGATAAAAACTGAACAAAATATTTCTCTATTGAAAAATAAATTCTCTATGATGGCAGGGCTGTTAATCGGTTTCAATTGGGGAATGTTTGTTTGGGCAGTTGAGACTGATCATGTAGTTGATGCCTCATTAGGCTATTTCATGAATCCACTAATGAACGTGTTTTTAGGTGTCTTTTTTCTTAGAGAAACTCTACGTTCAGCGCAATGGGCTTCAGTTTTCCTTGCAGCAATCGGGGTAATTTGGCTTACTTTGTCTTTAGGGTCTTTCCCGTGGATTTCGTTAACGCTCGCAACTTCGTTCGCTGTTTATGGCTTAATAAGAAAAGTTGCTCCGGCCGGGCCACTTGATGGCCTTACCATTGAAACAACTACGCTTTTAATTCCAGCAATTTTTCTTCTACTGATACGAGGGAATGCTGGTGACAATCTAAGTAGTGATTTTAAAACAACAATCTTGATTGTTCTTTCAGGTTTGGCAACCGGCATTCCGCTCTTATTTTTTGCTTCTTCAGCCAGAAGAGTCCCTTTGAGTATTCTTGGGTTGCTCCAGTATGTAACACCAACCTTACAATTTCTTCTGGGTGTCTTTGCCTACAACGAAGATTTTGATAGCAAAAGGCTTATCGGCTACATGATTGTCTGGGGAGGATTATGCATTTTTGCTTTTGATAGTTTCCGAGTCCATGAGAGTAGAATTAATTTTAAGAAATAATTTTAAAAATAGAATTCTTAACTCTTTCTTACCTATTTATAAGAAATTCTTTAATATTGTTAGTAACAATATGGCCCTACCCCATTGAAAGGATGGTCAAATGGCCAAAATAAATCTAAAGAAACCCTTTATTACTGCAGTGATATCTTCAATGCTTTTCGCAGGAGCAATAGTTGCGGTACCTCTGATAGCTTCTGCTGAGAATGAATCAAACTTAGTTCTCAATGAAAGTTTAAATGATGTGGACTCAAACGAAGGTAAAGACGATAAAGAACGATCACCTCGAGATAAGAAACACAAAAAAGGATTCCACATGTTGGGTGAAATTTTTGAAGATCTTGGCCTTGAGCGAGAAGTAGTAAAAGCAGGTGCTGAAGCTGGCCAGTCTTTGAACGAATTAGCAGAAGCGAATGGGATTTCTTCACAAACAGTTATTGAAGCAGTGACTAATGCTTTTACTGAAAGACTCAATAATGCGGTTAGTGAAGGAAAAATCAGTGGCGAAAAAGCATTAGAAATGGCTGCCGAACTGCAAGAAAAAGCTGAAGATTTCGTAAATACTCCAATTGGCGAAGGTAAAGACGATAAAGAACGATCACCTCGAGATAAGAAGAGCGATAAGGAATGGTCATCTCCTGATAACAAGAAACCACGAGGTAATTTGGGACCCCCACCAAACGCTTAAACAACATATAAATTTTTGCACCCTTACCGGTATTCCCCCCATCACCGGTAAGGGTGTTATGCGTTTTCGGCAGAATACTTTCTTACTCTGCACTACTATGAGTTTGTGCTTAAAAGGGTTGCGTAGGTAGTCTTTACCCATGCGTTCATGGCAAATAGAAGAATTGGGAAATCCAAAGAATGTTTTAAAGATTAATCAGATCCCTGATCCCCCGTCTCCCAGTGAAGGAGAGGTCCAAGTCTCAATTCAATCTGTTGGAATCTCATTTCCAGATGTCCTCCAGTGCAGAGGCGAATATCAGGTTAAGCCTCGGTTGCCTTGGATACCGGGTGGGGAAAGCGCCGGCGTAGTAACAGCGTTAGGGGACAACGTTAAAGACTTTGTCGTAGGAGATCGTGTCATGATGCTTGGAGGAGGCTTGGTCGAAAAAGTAAATGTTTCAAGCTTTGGTATTTGGAAAATTCCTGATAATTTTGCTATTGAGAAGGCAGCAGCAGTCCCTGTAAATTACGGAACTACTTGGTTTGCTTTACATGAAAGAGCTTCTCTTCAGTCTGGAGAGACATTATTAATAACTGGTGCTGCCGGAGGAACAGGATCGGCGGCCATACAACTAGGTAAAGCCTCCGGAGCTAAAGTCATTGCAATAGCTGGCGGCGAAGAAAAAGTTGCACAAGCGGTCAATTTAGGAGCCGATCACGTAATCGACCATAAACTAAACCCCGATTGGGTTGAAAAAGTACGAACATTAAGTGATGGAGGCGTCGATATTGCATATGACCCAGTTGGCGGAGAGACCACTCATCAAGTGAGAAGATGCATGGCATGGGACGGGAGGCTCCTGATAATAGGGTTTGTCGCCGGCATTCCCAAATTACCAGCAAATCATATGCTTTTGAAAAACTACAGCGTGGTTGGAGTACATTGGGGAGCTTCTTTAGGACGAAACCCGGCATCACTCAATAACCAAATGATTTCTGTTCTTAATTTAGCTAGTAAGGGATCTGTAGATCCCTTGATCTACCCGCCCTATGAATTCGATGACGGAGCATTAGCAATCCAAGACCTAGCTGATAGGAAAACCTGGGGTAAGGTAATCGTTCGTGTCGGGTAGCGAACTTCCCAACACATACAAAAGCCTTAAGTTAAGGCGTAAAGGACGAGCACTCTATGTGACGATAGATAATCCACCCATAAACCTGATCACAAAATCTCTTTTAGTTGATTTAATAGGCTTTTCTCAATGGGCAGAGAAAGACCGAGAGAGCACAGTTATAATTTTTGAAAGCACAAATCCTGATTTTTTTATCGCACATTTTGATGTAGAAGTTCTCCTTGATATTGAGGAGGATTCACGAACTGGACCTATTGATTCGTTAACTGTATTTGATGAGCTGTGCCTACGATTTCAAAAAATGCCTAAAATAACTATATGTGTTATCAACGGGAGAGTCGGTGGGGGAGGAAGTGAAATAGCAATGTCCTGTGACTTACGCTTCGCGGCCATTGAGACCGCAGTAATGAATCAGATGGAAGTACCCATCGGCATTATCCCTGGCGGCGGCGGAACGCAGAGGTTACCTCACCTCATTGGATACCCCCGAGCATTAGAACTTATAGTTAGTGGATTAGACCTTGATGCAAAAACTGGTGAAAAGTGGGGATACTTTAATAGGTCACTTCCTGCTGAAAAACTTAATGAATACATTGAGAACTTAGTAAAGAGGATCACTAGTTTTGACCCAAAGGCTGTTCGCTCAGCTAAAGAGGCCCTCCAACTAACTCTTCCAGATTTTACCAATGGGCTAGTTGAAGAAAATAATTTATTTAATGAACTAAATCGCTCTACAAAAGGGCGAAATCTCATGCAAAGTTTTTTAAAGATGGGCGGACAAACTAGCGAACAAGAAAAAAGGATTGAAGATTTTAGTTTAGAAGTCGCTATTCAAGAAGTCTTAAATGGGTAGCTCCATTACTGAAAGGTTGAAATGAAACCCATTAAACAAATAAGGTCATTTAGACGAAGCGGAAGATTTATGTTGGTTTTTTCTCGCATCTTTTCACGTCATGATTTCCAAGAAGATTTCGAAATACCAGAAAACACGCCAATTCTTTTTGCAGCAAATCATCGTAGCTTCTTTGATGTCATTATTGCGTGGGCATTCTTTTCAAAAAGTGGGGTTAATTGTCATTGCCTTATACGAGCTGATCTATTTAAAAAACCATTAATTGGGCCATGGTTGCACCGCAATGGTTGTATACCTGCATCTAAAGCGAATCGTTCTGAAGCAGAAGAGCGTGCAATCACTGAACTTAATTCAGGTTACGCAGTTGCGATTATGCCAGAAGGAAAATTAGTGCCTGCGCATGAGAGACCTAATGGAGTGGGCCAAGGAAGGCCAGGAATTTCAAGAATTGCCCGAGCTACCGGGGCAACTATTGTCCCCGTTGCTATAACCGGAAGCGATACTGTTTGGCCGTTAGGTAAAGCGTTTCCCATCCCAAGATTTAGAAAACCTTTGATCAAAGTCCGATTTGGGAAACCTTTTCAACTTGAGAGTGACGATGATATTAAAAATGTTGAAACTATTATGACAAATATAAAAGTTCTTCTCTCAAAGATGTAACCGATCAAGCAGAGATTGGCTACCGAGATTCGTCGCCCATTCGAAATTCAATGGTTAAATCATCAACTGTCTTCAAGAGGTCATCCTCAAGAGGGAAATTAACAGCATTAATAGCATCATCTAGTTGAGAGGGTTTTGTTGCTCCGATAATAGGTGAAGTTATAACAGGATTAGCTAGCACCCATCCAACTGCTAAATGAGCTAGAGTAATCCCAGCTTCAGAAGCAAGCGGCTTTAAAGCGTCGACCACATCGTGTTTCTGATCACTCCAATATCTTTCTAGGTATCTATCCCCTTGGCCACCCTCTAAGGTAAATCTAGAACCTTCATCAGGTGCTTCTCGTTTATGCTTACCGGTTAAGAAACCACCTGCGAGCGGGTTATACGGGATAACTCCTATTTCTGAATAGTTACATAGCTCTAAAAGTTCACGCTCAGGTTGGCGGAATAACAGATTGTATCTAGGTTGAACAGAGTCGAATCTAATTGATGATGCTTTTTCAGACTCGCCAATTGTAAGTGCCAAAAGCCAAGACGGATAATTAGAACAACCAGCGTAGAGAATTTTTCCCTGCCGTACAAGATCATCCAAAGCCCCTAGAGTTTCTTCGATAGGGGTTTCGTAATCTGGGAAATGAACCTGATAAAGATCAATATAGTCAGTTTTTAGACGGCGCAAAGAAGCATCGACGGAGTCCTTTATATTCCGACGACTTGACCCACCCTGCCAAGGTTTACTTCCAGTTGGTGCCCAAAATTTTGTGGCTAGAACGATCTCTTCTCTTTTATCCTTAATCCAGCGACCTATTATATTTTCTGTTTCTCCTACTAAGTCTGGTTTACCGTTAGCAGGATAAATGTCTGCGGTGTCAATAAAAGAGATCCCAGATTCAAACGCATAATCAAGTATTTCATGAGAGAGAGTTTCTTCACATTGATTTCCGAACGTCATAGTCCCCAGACATAAACGAGAAACTTTAAGGCCAGTTCTTCCTAATCTTTTGTGCTGCATTTGTTACTTCCTTTTCTGGTTAGACAGGCTTGCAATCTGAAACACAGTTACCTGCTGCGCCTGGAGAACTCAGTTCGGCAGTTCGGTGTAAAATTGCAGAATTTGAGTGAAATTTCCATTGACCAGCATCGTCTTCAAATTTTTCCATAATCCCATCAACTATTAGATTGTAGCCACCACTTTTATTTGGAGGCCATAGAAGGGAACAGTTAGGGTTTTGCTCAATATTTTTTGTGCTTTTCTTGCCTATATTAAACACTAGGCTTCGTTCAATAATTTCAAACTTAGAATGGGTTACGTGGGGATGCCCTGACAGGCCAGAACTTATCAAATAAGTTACTAACCCAAAATCTTGAATTGTGCAGATTAAATCTTTTAAATCGACAGGTACACTCATGCGAAAACGGTTCGACCAATCCATTCCGCAATTAAAGCCGGTTTTTCTTGCCCTTCAATTTCTACGGTCATCATTCTTGTTAAATCTACTGAACTCCCTTTGATAACAACGTCAACAGCTTGTGAAGTTGCACGAATACGTGAGCCCGCAGGGACAGGGTTTAAAAATCTTACTTTATTTAGCCCATAATTGATCCCCATCAGTACACCATCAAGGCGCGGAGATTCTATAGGGATAGTTGTTGAAAGATGAACCAACATCGAGAGCGTCAAAAATCCATGAGCGACAGTACCACCAAATGGTGTTTGCGCTGCTTTTTCTGGATCAATGTGAATAAATTGATGATCGAGCGTTGTGTCTGCAAAATCATTAATTCGTTCCTGTGTAAGTTCAAACCATTCACCAGTAGCTGCCTCATTACCCACGGTTACCAACATTGCTTCATATGCTTTTTGAGCATTTTCACTCATATTTCCTCCAAGTCCTCATATACGAGATTAGACCTTGAATCACCAAGACAGAAATTTAAACAAGCCACATTGCGTAAATAACCTTTGGGTCATGCAAGGTCTTAAATTTTCTGGTATCCATTTCTTGTGACTTCTTTTACTGATCCACTTCATATTCTTGATTTAGCCCAGACGCGAGCTGCTTTAGCAATTGCTTCTTTAGACGGTGAGCAACTAGATTTACCCACGCCATGTGATGCATGGTCAGTACGTGATGTTATTAACAAATTGATAGCATCGACTCTTCTCTTTGCTTCCTTTGGTCGGAGAGAGCAAGGTGACCCCAGGCTTGATCTCATCCACCCCAAAGAGATGCTAGGAAATGATCCTCTGGGAGCTTATTCAGCTGCAGCTACTTCATGTAGGGATGCTTGGCGAGTACCTGGAGCGCTAGATGGTATGGCAACCTCAACTATTGGAGAAGCAAAAGCCCATTCTGTACTCAACGCTAGGATCTTCGATACAACTATTCTTTCTTGGGATATCACTGTTGCGACTAGTCTCCCATGCCTTGTTGATGCGGAGCAGGGAACGTATGTTCTGCGCGTCGCTAAAGCGCTGGTTCCAGCAGTAAGGTCACATAACAAAGAACGCTATAAAGAACCTGTTGCAATTAAGGAGGATGCTTCAATACTAGAGCAACTGATAGCAGTAACTGGCCGAGACCCACAATGGAAACCAAAGCCTACATAGTCATAAGTTAAAAGTAAACTAGCTTCTCGGAACTTCGATCCATGGAACTTCTTTATCAACTCGAGGTTCGCCTGGTAGACCCAAGACTTGTTCTCCAAGAATATTTCTCATGATTTCAGAAGTTCCACCTTCAATTGAATTTGCACGAACTCTTAAGAAGGCATAACGAGGACCATGTATAGATCCATCTGTTGATAGAAGCTCTGGCCTTCTGAAGGTGTAATCATAATCTATCTGACCTTCGGGACCCATCAAGTCAAGGCATAATTCATAAATGGCCTTATTTAACTCAGCAGATGCCAGTTTTCCTATTGAACCCTCTGGTCCTGGATTTCCAGCCTTAGCAGCAGATGATGCTCTTTGATTCGTTAAACGTAAAGTTTCAGCCTTAGTCCAAAGTGACATCAACCTATCTAAGGTAGCTTTATTTTGCATTTCAGGATTTAAAGCCTTCCAGAGTTCTACGGCATCTCCGATCGGGCCCATCCCAGGTTTTGATATGCTACCGCCGCCTCCTCCTATAGCTGTCCTTTCATTCATCAACGTAGTTAAAGCAACTCTCCAGCCTTCTCCAATATCACCAATCCGATTATTATCAGGGATCCGAACTTCAGTCACATATACTTCGTTAAATTCAGCTTCTCCGGTTATCTGCCTGAGGGGTCTGACTTCAACTCCATCTGCATTCATATCCAGTGCAAAATAAGTCATCCCTTTATGTTTAGGTAGTTCGGGGTTACTTCTTGTCACCAGCATTCCCCAGTCACCAAGATGTGCAAGAGTGTTCCAAACTTTTTGCCCACTAACAATCCATTCGTCGCCATCCTTTTCAGCTTTACAAGCTAAACCTGCGAAATCGGAACCGGCTCCTGGTTCAGAAAAGAGCTGACACCATCTTTCCTCTCCAGTAAACATGGGCTTTAGAAACCGTCTTTTCTGCTCTTCAGAACCATGCGTTGAGATTGTTGGCCCTGCTAAAGACATAAAAAAGGTTGTCGGATCTGTTGGTAATGCTCCTGCTTCACGCATACGTCTTTCTATTATCCTTTGAAGGTTTGGACGTAACCCTAAGCCACCCTGTCCTTCTGGAAAATGTACCCACGCCAATCCAGCATCATATCGCGCTCCGCGAAAGGCTATATTGTCCATTTCTTTAGGGTTGTGGTTTTGGAGGAATTCGACCACTAATTCAGTTACCTTTTCTTCTTCTTCAGCCCGTTTGCCTAATTTCCCATTCGTAGAGCTCATATTGGTGTTCTCCTTCAATTTCTTCAGCGATTCATATGCAGAAAGTAGAATTCCTCTGGTAAAACAAGACTAATCTTGGAAAGAGCGATTTCGCAATTATTCGGGGAGGCGCAGATTAGGATCTGCACCAGTGAAAAGACTGCTTGCTCCATCTTTGCAATACCTTCTCCATGCAGCAGCAGCGACCATAGCGGCATTATCCGTGCAATATGATCGACTCGGAACAAACGATTGCAAACCCTCTTCAAGACAAGTATCTAATATTGCTTCGCGCAGTCGCGAATTAGCTGCAACTCCTCCGCCTATGCATAACCCTTTAGCATTTATCTCTAAGGCTGCTTTTTTTGCTTTTGTTATAAGCACGTCAACAACTGCTTCTTGAAAAGATGTGGCGATGTCTTCAATAGGTGTTGACGGGTTTTTACGAACATAGTTAATCACTGATGTTTTCAAACCGCTGAAACTAAAGTTATATCCCTCATTGAGCATTGGTCTCGGAAAGGCTATATTCGCTTCACCTGATGCAGCTAATTTATCTATGATGGGACCTCCTGGATATCCAAGACCTAGATACCTAGCGACCTTGTCATAGGCCTCTCCTGCTGCATCATCAAGAGTCTGACCCAAAATTCTGTACCTTAAATGGTCGTCCATAGCGACTAACATGGTGTGCCCACCTGAAACTAGAAGCACTAATAAGGGCAACTCTAGGTCTGGTTCTTCCAAGAAACACGAGTAAAGATGGGCCTCGAGATGGTTAACCCCAATAAATGGTTTCTTCCAGACGAGAGCAAGCGATTTTGCTGCGCTTACACCCACTAAAAGAGAACCCACTAAACCAGGCCCTCTTGTAGCAGCAACTAGGTCCAAATCATTCTTTTCTATTCCTGCTTCTACCAAAGCTTGAGCAATCACTGGGGCTATCAGGTCTACATGAGCTCTACTGGCTATTTCAGGAACTACCCCGCCGTATCTAGCGTGAATATCTACCTGACTACTTACGACAGAAGAAAGGACATATTTGCCTTCTGCCACAACAGCAGCCGCAGTTTCATCACAAGATGTTTCAATGGCTAAAACAAGATTTTGGGTCATTACGAAACTCCTTGGATATCGGACTCTAGGGCTAGTAAATTCTCAGCGTGTTGCAATTTTGTCAGAAAACTGGTTTTGGATAAACCATGAAGCCACATTATGAGGGCATCCTCACCGTTGCTTTGGTAATAACCACGTCTTATACCAACAGGAGCAAAGCCGAATTTTCTATAGAGAGCTTTGGCGGATTCGTTTGACGCTCTTACCTCAAGAGTGACCCCATCAATCTCTTCAGGCATTTGTATAAGTTCTTTTAATAATGCCTGAAGAAGAAAGCTAGCTACTCCCTGGCTACGAAAGTCAGGTTTTGTGGCGATTGTCGTGATATGAAAATCTTTCTCTATGACAAGTCCACCGACGTAGCCTATCAATTGCTCTTTCAAGGAAACAGCTAGATAAACCCTATCTGAACGTGACAACTCTTTCTCCCACAATGTTCTTGTCCAAGCTTCTACGAACGACACTGCATCAATACTCATAATAGAATCTATGTCGGCTGGAGTTAAAGCTCGGATATTAACCTGATCTATCTTCATTCAAATCGCCTTTGCTGCATATTTAATTCAAGCGCATCTGGCTTTCTTAGATACAAGGGTTTTAACTCTGAAGGGTTGACAAAGTCTTCTCGTAAGGCCTTAGCGTGAGCTAACTGAACTAACGATGCTGCTGAAGGGTACGCCAATCCAGGTTCTGCAGCTTCAACTCTTTTCAAATCTGAAAAATGGTCAGCATAACGAAGCGCCCCATCGCCAACTAGTAGGGTTTCATTTTTCTGCGCTTGAAGTTCTGCTGATAGATCTTCTGGCGAACTAACGATTGGATCGGTAACTCTTTGAATTCCTGCAGGAACTTGCCTGTAACTGGCGTGAAAGATTTCCCCTCTGCGCGCATCTATTGCAGCAACAATTAGTTTTGGACAATGCCGAACAGGATAAGCAATTAAGTCAAGACTAGATACTCCAATCATGGGAATTCCTAGTCCAAAAGCAACTGAAATCGCAGCAGCAACTCCAACTCTGAGACCTGTATACAGACCGGGGCCTATATCCACAGCAACGACACTTATTTCATCAAGTTCAATACGAGCCTGTTTCCTAATAAAATCTATTTGCGGAGTCAGATTCTCAGCGTGTCGTTTACCGCGTGACGAATGTGCCGATGCAAGTACGCCTTCGTGTCCCCCAATTGCGCAACCAACCTGTGAGGTTGCGCTTTCTATACCTAATATTAACATGCTCAGTTTTCCCAATTCTTTAGGCTTTGCTGCAATTCATTAATGCGCTCATTCCATTTCCGGCCAGATGGAGAAATATTAATAACTCTTTCGGAATCACTATCTCCATACTCTAAGCATATTTCTAGATGCTCTTTAGGTAGAGCTGAGATAATTTGATCTCCCCACTCAATCAGCGTCACTGAATTACCTTCAAACAATTCTGGTAAAGCTAAGTCTCTTACTTCTTCTATTTGTTCTAAACGGTAAACATCTAGGTGATGCATTTGCATTTGACCTTTATATTCTCTGGCTAAAGTAAAAGTAGGACTAGTAATTGGCTCTTCAATACCGAGTGCTTTCCCAAAACCTTGAGCAAAAGCAGTCTTACCTGCCCCCAATCCACCAACAAGAAGAATCAAATCTCCGGCAGAGGTTAGCCCTGCTATTTGCGACGCGATTTCGTGGGTTTCTCTTAGAGATGTTGCTTTTAGTTTGATCACGCTTTTAGGTTAGTCCTTGAAAGCCAAAGAATTGTTTAAGAGATTAGTTAGTCAGTAAGAATTTTTAGAGATTCGCGACACTTCTTATCGCTGACTCAACTACAAGAGTTGTGAGCGCCCGGATAGTTCCAAGGTCCGAATCAACTTCTCCGGTAGCTGCAAAAATTACAGCATCTCCATCCGCACTAGTGTGTGAAGGAAATAGCGCGCGTGCATACCCATCATGAGCACTTTGACTAGCTAAGAAACACTCTTCTTTGTTGAGTTTCGCATTAGTAGCCACAACTCCTATTGTCGTGTTCTCGAAAGGACGTGTGGCAGGAAACGCAAAATCACCTTTCTGTACTAAATTAGAAACAGTTCCATCGTCAATATCTCCACTTGCATTTACTGCGATCAAACAAGCCACAACTAGTTCCCCTTCTCGGAGGACCTCCCCTCCGAGACCCCCGGTTTGGGCAAATTCTTTACCCCGCCACTTAGAGACTGTCGCACCAGTACCTGCACCTACTCTTCCCAGATCAGTTGTATCTGAAGCATTCTTTGCTGCTTCCTTCCCTTCTCCAGAACTAGGTCTAACCTTCGCGCTACCGACACCAAGGTCAAATAGAGAGAGACCAACAACTATAGGAACTCGACCATATCCTGTCTGAAACCCTATTCCTTCAGATTCCAAGTATTCCATTACACCTTCACAAGCTGCTAGGCCAAAAGCTGACCCCCCAGATAAGACAACGGCATTAACCTCGTCAACAAGTCGGCTGGGGTCCAAGAGTGAGAAGTCTCGTGTAGCTGGGGCCCCTCCACGTATTTCTCCTGAGGCTATAGTGTTCTCAGGAAAGAGAATAACCGTACAACCAGTAGCCGCTTTATTATCAGACCATTGCCCTACTTTTATTCCTTTGATTTCAGTAAGCATTTACAAGCTCTCTTTACACATATCTTCTAGGGATTCGACTTTCTATCCCACAAATAATTTCATACGGGATTGTTCCAAGGAAATTCGCCCAATCCTCTGCTGTTATCTCGTTATCGCCTTGGGACCCAATCAAAACTACTTCGTCGCCAGATTGAATATTTAAATTGCCACAATCAACTAGAAATTGATCCATTGTGATATTTCCTACAATCGGTAATTTCTGCCCTTGAATTAATACTTTCCCTCCTAAATGCCCAGAGTTCCTTCTAAGGCCATCTGCATATCCCATTGGGACTGTAGCAATGCGTGTTGGTTTTGGTGATTTCCACGTTAATCCGTATGAAACTCCTTCATTTCCTAGAATATTTTTAGCAAATGAAACCTCTGAACGAAGACTCAATGCGGGTTTAAGATTTATATCTGATAGATCTACATTGGTTGGTGGTATTCCATAGGTTGCTATCCCGCATCGGACCATATCATAATGCCCTTTATGATTGTTCACCGTTAGAGCAGAGTTAGCTGCGTGTCTGATCTTTATTGGAATACCAGCCTTTTCACATCCTTCTAAGACTTCATTAAAAGTCCGGAGTTGACTTTCAGTAAATGGATTGCTCGGATCATCAGCAACTGCGCAATGCGTCCATATCCCTTCAAGTGACAAAGAAGATCGATCGCTAATAGATTTAGCAAGTGTTAGCGCGAAATTCGGTTCAGCCCCCACTCTTCGCATTCCAGTATCAATTTTAAGATGAACATTCATAATTTCAGAATGCGAAGATGCCGCCGCAGATGCAGCCGCAATTCCCGCACCACTATAAACTGTTGGCACTAATCCGAATTCAACCACTTCTATCATCTCTGACGGTCGGGGTTCAGATAAAACGAGAATAGGAATATCTAGCCCAGCTTCACGCAATTCTTTGCCTTCTTCAACTAATGCGACAGCAAGCCAGTCTGCGCCCGCATCAACTGCAGCTCTCGCAACAGGTATCGCTCCATGCCCGTAAGCATCAGCTTTAACGACTGCGCAAAAAAGTTTTGGAGAAACAAGTTTTTGCATTTCATGAATATTATGTTCAATCGCTGCCAAATTAATATCAGCCCATGTGGGTCTCATTTAACACCTCCGATATTGGCGTTAGAAGATCAGATGCAATCATTCCTATATCAGCACAACTTTTACTAGCCTCTCCATGCACCCAAGCTCCAATAGCTGCTGCATCAAATGGCTGAATGCCTTGTGCGAGTAAACCTCCGATGATTCCGCTCAATACATCCCCCGTCCCTGCAGTCGCAAGTCTTTGGTCTCCAGCATTAACAATCAAACATCGACCGTCCGGATGTCCAATTATTGTTGCTGGCCCTTTAAGTAACAAAATTGAGTTCATCATTTGGGCTGCTACACGCACATCTTCAATTCGATCTTTCTTTGGTCGGTGCCCTGTAATGTACTCAAATTCTTTATCATGAGGGGTTAATACTATATTCGTTTCTCTCCTACTAGCTAAGTGTGGTTCCTGTCCGATAGCGAAAAGTGCATCTGCATCAAGGACTACCGGTAGATCTATACAGGAGATAGTTTTTAACATAGCATCAATCGCTGCTTCCGTTCTTCCTACCCCTGGGCCCAGAACCATAGAATGAAATCGAGAAACCTCAGTCTGTGTAATATCCTTTTCCCAACCTTTTGGCGAAATAGGGAATTGAACTACTTCAGAAAATGTCTGTGTCAATTCCCCAGGAACGCTCATTCTGACGTAGCCGCAACCTGTTCTTTGTGCCCCTTGGGAAGCTAGCGAAGGCGCCCCACCCATCCCAGGTGACCCACCGATTATCCAACAAGCTGAAGACCACTTATGTTTTTGACTATTTTTTTCCGGCATCATCTCCAAAATATCAGCCCTCTCAACGACATGAGTTTTTGCAGTTGATACATCGAGTCCGATATCAACAACTGTAATTTTACCGCAATGTGAAGACCCTGGACTAAGTAAGTGTCCTGGTTTCATAGCTTGGAACGTGATTGTTGCGTCGGCAATAACTGGTTTCCCTAATGCTTGGCCGGTTGTGCCGCAGATCCCGCTAGGGATATCAACTGCAAGCACAGGGTACGGAATTTGAGGCGCTTTATATTCTCTTTTCAAACCAGTTCCATAAGCAGCATCGATTACTAGATCGGATACAGGTACATCTGAGAGATCGTATTCAGCAGCAAGGATTTTTACCTTTACCCCCCATCTGATTAAGTGATCTGCTGCCGCTCGCCCATCCGCACCGTTGTTACCTTTACCAGCGATAACAGTTACTCGCTTTCCGTATGTTCCTCTCATCATTTGCCTAGCGTGCCAAGCAATGGCTACTCCTGCGCGCTCTATCAAGTCTTCAATAGATTCGGGAGCCTTTTTATCTATATCGTTCATTTCTTTAGGCGTGACTACTGGAATCATGTGCTACCTCAATATAGAACTAGACAAGCTATAGAATATTCCTGCATCTACGTTCTCCAAAATTCGGCTAAATTCTCGACTGGCTTTAGAAGTAGGTCTTCAACTTTGATGGTGGCAAGAATATCAGATCGAAAGGTTGGTTCTATTTCGGTAATATAATCTGAAATTCTCGAGTACTTTTGTTTGTATCCTTCAAGAACCTGCCTAGCTGCTTGCTCGGGGAGGTACTCACGCAATTGAACATGTATTAGAGTTAGCCCCACTGACTGCTTATCTTTGACTTCAGGAATCATAATAATTGTTCGCCCATCATGTCGCCCTCTAGTGATCATGACATCTTGTTGAAGAGCAACGAGGTGCTTACTTCCTCTAAGTTTTGGATCTCTCTCAGTACGTGATGTTAGATCTCGTGCAATTCCGCCTTTTTCTAAAACATGAAGCTGACTATTATCTTCTTTTGGGTTTCCTTCAATTGAATAACGAATAAAACCGAGAGTAGATTCGACTGCCATATCTAAAGAAGCGAGATTTCGAAGGTTTTGATAACTGATACCCTCCCTAGGAATTCCTGATTTGATAACTTCGGATACCAGGTTTAGTTGGAGTAACTCTTCGTCTGATCGGGAAATACCAACCGTCACAGTTTTCGCTTGATGTTTAATGGCATCTATTGGTCTAGTTAATTCTTCAATTCCTATAGTTAACGCAGCATTAAGATCTTCTAAGATGGTCGCGGGCGTACCGACTTTTCCAGAATCAATTTGATATGAATCCAAAGGAATCGTTCCTACTGCATATCTATATAAAATAGCTATTCGAGTAGCCGTGTTAGCTTCCATGCTTCCATTGTATGCACCGGACCTAAGGCCATCGAAATACCTATTTGAGACGTCCTCCAAAGTGGATTTTAAGGACTCCAATAGCTCTTGAGCTCCAATTTGTGGGTTTAATGAAAGATGCTTTTCAATATCAACACGAGTCTCGCGAAAAGGGTTCGCAAGAGCATCTATTGAGAGAGCAGCTTCATAGCCAAATAAATGTCCGGCCATCGCTGACAAGATAAATGATAATTTCTGATCTGTAGGCGGGACTTGAATGACTCGATTTGCTGATGGATATGCGCTGATATTATCGCTTATAACTATTGGAGCGGCTTTATGAGCTCTGTAGATTTCTACCTCTTTAGCAACATCTGCCTGAGTCGAATCATGCAGGCCAGTGGCACATATTAATATCATTGGCTCTGCTGAGAGATCAATATGTTTTTTATCCTCAGTAAAGTCCGCTGCTATTGATTTGTAGCAAAGTTCAGAAAGTTTGATTCTTATTTCTCTTGCAGCAATAATATTTGATCCGTTGCCAACAATCGCCCAATACCTTCGAGATGGAGCTAACTCAATTGCAGCCTCGCGAATTTGTGGTTGCTGGAGTAATACTTCTTTCATTTTCTCTGGAATTTCTAGTAGAGCTGAAAGTAAATTTTTCCTTTTCGCTATTTCAGATGGTTCTTTTAGGGGGCCATTAGCTATGTCAGCAATAGATATAGCTAAGAGAAAGCCTGCTGCCACTTGTGAATAGAATGCTTTAGTTGAAGCAACGCTCATCTCAATATCTCTTCCATCAGATGTGTAGATCACACCTTCAGATTTTTGTGCCAAATCGGAGTTCCTTCTATTGACAATAGAAATAACAGATGCTCCTCTAACTCGGGCTAAATCTACAGTTCTATTTGTATCAGTGGTTGTTCCGGATTGACTTATTGCTATGACTAGGACATTAGACATGTCTACTTTTAGTCGAAATCCTGAAAGTTCAGTCGCAGGTAAATCTTCGGTCGGTATGTCTGTTTCTTCATTCAAATATCTTGATAACGCTTGGCCGGCAATAGCCGCCGTTCCCTGACCTATTACATAAATTTTGTTAATTTTTGAATTAGCAAGTTTCTTCGATACTGAATGAGGGAATTCTTTTTCTGATAATTGCACCTTTAGTTCTGAATCAATCTGGAGCAATTTCCCCCGCAATGTTTTCTGAAAAGACTGAGGTGCTTCATATATTTCTTTAAGCAGGAAGTGCGGAAAATCTCGTCTATCTATGTCACGGGTTGTAATTTCGGCCTGCTCTATTTCGCTTTCATCAATAGGTAATGGAGTCCCGTCATAAGCAATTCTTGTTATCCCCTCTAGCGTTCCGGCTTGCTGCATTGTAAGTGTCACTATTTCGCCCGGACCTGAAACTGTACCTTTCCGAGCTTCTATTGATTCACCATTCAAACGGAGATATTGGTTCGTAGTTTCCACAAGTCCATAGGGTTCGCTTGCAACAATAAATGTATCCTCAGCAAATCCAACGTAAAGCCCTTGTCCGCTTCCGCGAAGTGACAAAGATAATTTGTTAGGTTCTACAGCAGTATTCGCTACAACTGCGACAGAGCCATTGAGGGATTGAACTGTTTCTCTAAATGCTTCATTGAGGTCACTAGATACTCCTCCTAGTTTTTCAAATTTTTGTGCCATTATTGTTGGGATTATTTTTGAGTCAGATGTAATTAGTTTGGGAATTTGTAGATTCTCTGATTTTTTTAAATCAGCAAAGTTATCAACATCTCCGTTTGCTGCAGCTACTATAAATGGCAAGTTTGATGTGTTCATCGTTTCAGAGTTCATTGGGTGTGTATTTGGCTCTGAGATAATTCCGACACTAGCCCAACGTGAATGGCCTAGAACGATTACATTTGCAGATTCGGCTTGAAGGGCATGTTGGAGCAGTTCATCAGATTTTATTAATTTCCTGAGAGCTTTTGTGTTGTCCCCAAGTTCTCCTATTTCTGACGCAATTTTATAGACGAAACTTAAACAACCATTTGCTTCTCTAACCGCGCCTGATCCGTAATTTAGGTCTTTTGATCTTCTCACTATCGCTGATTTTATTGCCACATCACTTAGGTCGAGATCGTGCCCCTGAATCATTATGTGTATACCTGCTGAGTCTCTACCTCTAACTTCGAGACGATCTATTCCTGCAAGTACTTCTTGAATTGATGTCAGAGCGTCAATTGAACTATCGCTGAGTTGACTATCAACAAGGTCTCTAACCGCTAAAGCTACTTGAATACGGTCTTTACTGATGTGCCAGAGAAGATCTTTCAAATCAATTATTATTTGATTAATCTGCTCTAACTGACCGTCAAGATTTTCTGATGCCAGACTGATTTCATAATGCTCAAGTTCCGAGCGTATTTTTGTACATATTTCATCAAGGTATTCTCCAAATCCTGGGTCATGAATTAGACATTTAATACCTGGGACTCCAGAGAGTTCAGTTTTCAATATTAAAAATTTTTCAATTATATTTTCAATATTTGACTGATCTAGAATTGGTCCCAGATCAACCAATCCGACAGTCTTTTCTATAGCAATTCGCGTAGGAGTGATGCGAGTTGTTCGTCTTCTAGCTATAGCGATAATCCCACACATATATCTAGTGTAGAGATTGATTTCGCTCTTATCACTACAGGGACTATTTGAGGGTTCTTTAGAAGTTCTTTGAGAATATTTTCTTAGCGGTTTCTTCTAATTCTTGAGCATATAAATCTACTTGCACTTGTTCACGAGCCTCAACCATTATTCGTAGAATAGGTTCAGTTCCTGATGCACGGACTAATACTCGCCCATCTTCCCCTAATGATTTTTCAACCTTTTTAATAGCCTGTTCCATTTCCGCTGGAACTCCTAGGCCTAGCTTGGGAATTTGAACAGCTCGCAGACTTTGCGGGTATTTCTGCATAGCTGAGTCTGAAAGCTCTTTTACGCTTTTTTTTGTTCGCTTTACGATATCTAGAAGCTGAAGAGCTGTAAGGATCCCATCTCCAGTAGGTGAAAAGTCCGGAAAAATAATGTGGCCGGATTGCTCACCACCTAATGACCAATTGTTCTTATGTAGTGCTTGGAGTATGTGCCTATCTCCTACTGGGGTAGTGTGGGTCCGTATTTCTGATTCTTTCATGGCAAGATGAAAACCAAAATTTGTCATAACTGTTACAGCGGTCGTATCACCGTTGAGTACATTTCGGTGTTTCATATCTTGAGCAAAAATTGCCAGGAGAGAATCCCCATCAACTAACTCTCCAGTTTTATCAATAGCTAGAGCCCTATCAGCATCTCCATCAAAAGCTACTCCAAGGTCAGCGTCAATTTCCTTAACTAAACTTTGGAGAATAGTTGTATCAGTCGAACCAGATTTTAAATTGATATTTTTCCCATCTGGTTCATCGTGAATTGAAATAACTTCTGCACCTAAGTTTCTAAATAAATTCGGGGCAAAGAAACTTGCTGCTCCATTTGCCGAGTCAACTACTATCCGAAGGCCATTTAAATTTGCGCTAATAATGCTATCTTTCAAATTAGATGTCCATGTACTTAAAAGATCTTCGCGTAAAGAGGAAATTTTCAGGCTTTCATTTTTTTCTAAAACAGGTGTTTCTTTAGCAAGAATTGCTTCAATAGCTGACTGGTCTTTGTCTGATAGCTTTTCCCCTCCGGGGAGGAAAAATTTTAGGCCATTGTATTCCGCTCGATTGTGCGAAGCAGAAATAACTGCGCCACCAAATTTATAAGTTGAAGCAATGTGTGCCACTGCTGGAGTGGGAGCAATACCTAAATATTCATAATGGGTTTGCTCTTGCTTAAGGCCATTTACTAATGCCTCCGCCAGAATTGGTCCTGTTTCTCGGCCATCAATTGCAATAACAAATGTTTTTACCCCTATGACTTTTGCAGCTGCTGCCCCTAACCTAGCCACCCATTCTGGCTGTAATTCTTTTAGAGCAAGCGCTCTTACCCCATCAGTTCCAAATTTCAGTCCCATAAATCCCTGCATCCCAATGAGCATATTTTAGACGACTCACAAAGATTAAATTTATCACTCTGCATGAATAACAGATTGGATAACCGCAAGTTAGCGTTTTGAGAATTGCGGAGCTTTTCTTGCTTTCTTAAGACCGTATTTCTTTGATTCTTTCTTTCGAGAGTCTCTAGTTAAGAAACCAGCCTTTTTAAGTAATTCGCGGTGATCTCCATCCAGATCAATTAAGGCTCGTGAGATTCCCAGCCGGAGTGCACCTGCTTGACCCGTAGATCCGCCTCCGCCTATAGACGCATCAATATCATATGCTGTTTCGGTACTTGTAATCCGTAGTGGTTCTGTAATGATCATCCTGTGAGTATCAGAAGGAAAAAAATCCTCCAATGTTCTTCCATTTACAGTTAAATTTCCAGTGCCAGCTCGCACCCTTACGCGAGCTATTGCTCTTTTTCGTCGGCCGGTTGTTTGGACAAGAAGGTCAGACATACGTTCCTTAGGATTCTCTCGCTTGAGCATGTTTAATCTCTAACGGAATTGGTTTTTGTGCTTCGTGTGGATGCGTTGGTCCAGCATAAACCTGAAGTTTAGATAATTGCTGCCGCCCAAGACGGTTCTTAGGCAACATACCTCGGATTGACTGCCGCACGATCTCGGCAGGTTTTTTAGCAAGTAACGTGGCATATGATTCAGACCTAATCCCTCCAGGGAAACCAGTATGATGATAAACCATTTTCTTTTCAGCCTTACCGCTTGTAAGAACCACTTTGTCAGCATTGACGACAATGACATGGTCTCCTGTATCAATATGCGGAGCAAAAGTCGGCTTATGTTTACCGCGAAGAATCTGAGCTACCTCAGTGGCCATTCGGCCAAGTATCAGACCTTCAGCATCAACTAGATGCCATGATCTTTCAATTTCTGATTTTTTGGGAGTATATGTAGCCACAATTTTTGTTCTTTTCAGTTTCTTTCATTTAATGATATCGGCCTAGAGCAACTATCCACGATACGGTAAAAGAACCTTCTAAACAACCAAAAACCGCTGCCATCATAGATTTTTAATCATCTAATAAATTACTTCCATCAGCGTTAGTCCTTGTGGAGGCGCAACTCTTCCAGCCGCATTCCTCTCTTTCTCTAAAAGAATATTAGTTACTGAACTTATTTCTATTTTTCCTAGACCAACGTCAACTAGGGTTCCTGTAATAGAACGAACCATCTGATGACAGAAAGAAGTAGCCTTTACCCAAATTTCAATAATATTTGATTCTGCAGCAACTACCTCTAAAGATAAAATTTCTCGAACGAGAGATGCTTCTGTTTTCAATCCATCCTTTTTTAGGATTCGTTTTCGACAGAACGAGCTAAAATCATGTTCACCAATTAAAGCGGAAGTAGCTTTCTGCATTGAAACAATATCTAGCTCATTGTTGAGATACCATACAAATCTTTGCAAAAGTGGATCAGGGTAAAGTTGATTTAAAATTTGATATCGATAAGTTCTACTTTTTGCCGAAAATCTAGCGTCAAAATTACTCCCAACTTCCTCTAAAGAGAGGATTCCCACAAATGGAGAACATAGTCGGTTTAAAGATTTTTGAATTTGGCTTTCATTGATCGGTTTAGCATCGAACGTGATCACTTGCCCTTGTGCGTGCACTCCGGCATCTGTACGTCCAGCACATGTTATTTTTGTTTCCGATCTCAAAACCTTCTCTAATGAAGATTGAATGAGACCACCAACAGTTTCTACCCCTGGATTTGGCGCAAAACCATGAAAATTAGTGCCATCATATGAGACGCGTGCTTTATATCGTTTTGTTTCTTCAGAGAGTAGCGAAACCATTGAGCTTACTCTTTTCTAAAGCCTTTTAAATCGTTCTGTTTTAACTCAGACAAGTTCAATTCTTGCCATTGGAGCATTGTCACCATAGCGTGGACCGACTTTTAGAATTCTGGTGTAGCCACCTGGACGGTCAGCATATCGTGGCCCCACATCTTCCATTAACTTGTCAGCGATTTCTTGATCTCGAAGAAAGGAAATAATTTGGCGGTGATTGTGCAATCCGCCCTTCTTAGCTTTAGTAATAATTTTCTCAGCAACAGGACGCATTGCTTTAGCTTTCGCCTCGGTGGTTACGATTGCTTCAGCAGCGATAAGAGAGGCAACTAGATTGCCCATTATTGCTTTTTGATGAGCGGAGCTACCGCCAAAGCTTCGTCCTTTCTTAGGTCTTCCTGGCATGATCGTCCTAGTCTCTTAGTGCAAGCGTGAACCCGCGCTCGTCTAATACGTCAATAATTTCATCTAAAGATTTTTGCCCAAAATTAGTAATGGCTAAAAGGTCTGCCTCTGATTTTTGTAGTAATTCTCCTATCGTGTTTATTTGAGCACGTTTTAGACAATTATTCGGCCTTTCGGAAAGTTCAAGATCTTCAATGTTTAGCTCTAAGTCAGGAGAACCAGCTGTTCCAGTTACTACCTCTGTTAGTTCAAGACCTTGTGGTTCTTCACTCCAATCGGCGACTAGTTGAACTAAGTTTCCAAGAGTTCCTCCTGCAGAAGCAAAAGCATCCCCCGGAGTCATTGAACCATCAGTTTCTATTTCAAGTACTAGCGAGTCGAAATCATTTGATTGCTCAACACGTGTAGGTTCAACGGTGAAAGTTACACGACGAACCGGCGAGAAGATTGAATCAATAGCTATCTGCGTTGTAGTCGTATTTGAAGTTTTATTTCCTTCAGAAGATACATAGCCTCTACCTCGTTGCACTGTGACTTCCATACCGATCTGACCTGAACCACTCAGCGTCGCTAAAACTAGATCTTGATTATGTATTTCAGCATCAGCGTTGGGGATGAATTGGCCAGCGGTGACTTCACCTGCTCCGCTCGCTTCCAGACGAAGAACAACAGGGTCTTCACTTTGAGAACTTACTACTACGTCTTTGATATTGAGTAAAATATCTGGAACGTCTTCAATGACTCCTTCCATAACATCAAACTCATGTATTGCGTTATCAAATAATACATGAGTTATTGCTGCGCCTGGGATTGCTGAAAGCAGCGTCCGACGAAGGGAGTTGCCTAGGGTGTGGCCGAATCCGGGTTCAAGTGGTGAGATTAGAAATCTCTGCTTGTTCCCTGACTCTTCATCATGGGCCTTGATTTCTGGTCGTTGTATCAAAAGCATTTTTTTACCTCACAGGAATTTTGGTTGATTATTTACTTGCTGTAGAGCTCAACTATTAGTTGTTCTCGAATTGGAATATCTATTTGTTCACGAATGGGGAGTTCCCTAACCTTTGCTCCGAACCCATCACTTATCATGTCTATCCATGCTGGTGACTCTCGGTCCAAAACATCGTTGTTCCATTGGACCACTATCATCCCTTTAGCTTTATCTCGAAGCGTAACTTCATCGTCCTTTCTGAGACGATAGCTGGGGATATTTACACGCTGTCCATTAACAGAGAGATGTCCATGATTAACAAATTGTCTTGCTTGCGGACGGGTAGATGCCCAACCGGCTCTATAAACAAAATTATCAAGACGTAGTTCAAGATAACGAAGCATATTATCTCCGGTTACTCCATCGCGTCTGCTTGCTTCTTTAAAAATATTTCGGAATTGTCTTTCAGTTAAGCCATAAGTAAATCGAGCTTTTTGTTTCTCCTGCAACTGAATCAAATACTCTGATGAGTTTCCTCGTCGTCTTGTTCTTCCATGCTCACCTGGAGGATATGGCCTTTTTTCTAATGCATCAGTTTCGCCTTTAGTACCCCAAATGTTAGTACCTAGCCTCCGTGAAACTCGTGCTTTAGGCCCTGTGTAACGTGACATATCAGACCCTCCGACGCTTGACTACGGTGCAACCATTATGAGGAACAGGCGTTACATCTTTTATACCAGTTACTTCAATACCAGCAGTTTGAAGTGACCGTATCGCTGTTTCACGACCAGAACCAGGGCCTTTTACTTCAACATCAACTTTTCTAATCCCGTGCTCCATTGCTTTTTGAGCACATTCTTCGGCTGCTAGTTGCGCAGCAAACGGAGTGCTTTTGCGGGAGCCTTTAAATCCTACATTTCCTGCTGATGCCCAAGCAAGAACGTTACCTTTTTGGTCGCTTATTGTGACAATTGTATTATTGAAGGAACTTTTGATGTGGGCTATGCCATGAACGATATTTTTGCGCTCACGTTTTTTAGTTCGTCGAGCCCCTGAATTTTGCGTTGCCATGATTACTTAAGCACTTTCTTCTTACCAGCGATTGTTTTCTTTGGTCCTTTTCTAGTACGTGCATTGGTATGAGTTCGTTGTCCAC
Organism: Acidimicrobiales bacterium; assembly: GCA_013912105.1. Lineage (GTDB taxonomy): Bacteria > Actinomycetota > Acidimicrobiia > Acidimicrobiales > UBA8592 > UBA8592. Next base: position 259,958 of record JACERY010000001.1, read on the forward strand.
GGACCGGAAGACCTTTTCGATGTCGAATACCTTGATAGCATCCGATTTCCATTTTTCTTTTAATATCCTGAGCTACTTCTCTACGTAAGTCACCTTCAACACGCAAGTCGCCTTCAATATAACTGCGTAATTTAGCGACTTCCTCATCAGTTAAATTCATTACTCGAGTCTCTTCATTTATTTCTGTCGCTTCACAAACGTGAGAAGCAAGAGTTCTTCCGATTCCATAGATATAAGTAAGAGAAATAACTGCTCTCTTCTCTCGAGGGATATCTACTCCAGCTATACGTGCCATTACTAACCTTGCCTCTGCTTGTGTCGTGGATTTGAACAAATAACGCGTACAACGCCATTCCTGCGAATTACACGACATTTGTCGCACATTCTTTTCACACTTGTTCGAACTTTCATTTTTACCTCTGGAACTGGACTACTTATACCTGTAGGTTATTCGACCTCGCTCAAGGTCATAAGGGGTAAGTTCAACTTGAACTTTATCTCCTGGAAGAATTCGTATGTAATGCATTCTCATTTTTCCTGAGATATGAGCGAGAACTTTATGACCATTCTCGAGTTCGACGCGAAACATTGCATTAGGAAGCGGTTCTACAACCGTTCCTTCCATTACTATCGCATCTTCCTTTGATTTAGCCAGTGTCCATCTCCTTTTCGTACTTTTTTCAAGCTCTTCTAGCGCGCACTATTGCGCGCAAAGCCAAGAGGAAATCCTACCGCCAATAAAGGCACTCCCCAACCCAGTATCCGTTTGATTAGCTTTATATTTCTTATCATTGAACCTTATCTTCTATAGCGTTGGCGATTCGAGCATAAACTTCAGCTTCTGTTCCCTGGCCATCGATTATGCAAAGTATTCCCTCTTCTGTGAACCAGTCAAGAAGAGGTGCTGTTTCCGCTTCGTAAAGTTCAAGTCTCTTTGCAATTGCTTCTTGAGTGTCATCTTCGCGGCCACGACTAACCATTCGCGAAGTAACTTCCTCTAGAGAAACTTCTAAGTTAATTACTATTTGTAAGCTTTCATTTACAAGTTTTCTTAACTCAATTGCTTGTCCGACAGTTCGCGGATAGCCATCAAGCAAAAAACCCGATGATTGAACATCGTTTTTAGTTAGTCGCTCTTTTACAATTCCATTAATTACATCATCTGAAACTAGTCCGCCTGCATCCATGATGTCTTTAGCTTGTAAACCTAATTCAGTTCCATCTTGCACAGCAGCTCGGAGCATATCGCCGGTAGAGATATGAATGATCCCGAATTGTTCGGCGATTCTTATAGCTTGGGTTCCTTTTCCTGAACCTTGGCGACCTAATATAACCATTCCGATTGTCATGTTTGCCTTTCCAATAAACTTCTTTGACTTATTTGAGGAAACCTTCGTAGTTCCTCATCATTAGTTGACTGTCAATTTGTTTCATTGTTTCTAATGCAACACCAACCGCAATTAAGATTGAGATTCCGGCGAATGAGACTTGCCCAACATTTCCCTGATCGAGGACTTTAGCGAGAATAAAGGTAGGAGCTAAGGCAACAAGTGCTATGAAAATGGCGCCAGCTAGAGTGATACGATTCAGGATTCTACTAAGGTAACGTTCTGTTTGAGGCCCTGGCCGTATACCGGGTATGAATCCTCCTTGCTTTCGAATGTTGTCAGCCTGTTTCACTGGATCAAAGGTTATAGCGGTATAGAAATATGAGAACCCAACAATAAGTAAGCCAAAAAACAGTAGATAAAAAGGGCTGTCGCTGACGACTAGATTGCTGTCAATCCAGCTTTGAACTGACTCTCCCCAAGTTTTGTTAGCTGGATCGTTATCTGAAGGAAGGACCGAAACGAGCAGTTGAGGAAGATACAGAACGGAGCTTGCAAAAATAATTGGAATAACTCCTGATTGATTAACTTTTAGGGGGATATAAGTACTTTGACCACCATATTGTTTTCGACCTACAACTCTTTTAGCAAACTGAACTGGAATTCTGCGCTGACCTTGCTCTACGAAGACTATGCCGAC
>JACERY010000010.1 GCA_013912105.1 Acidimicrobiales bacterium
ATGCTCTTACTTGCGAGAAGATCCAATAATTTTGGTTGTTCTACTGCTGCCGTTCCTAGCACTACACGGGTTACTCCTTTATCATGTAAGGCTTGAGCAGTTTCAACACTTCTTATCCCACCGCCTACCTGAACCGGTATCGAAAGTGACTGGGCGATACTTCCAATAATTTCCTGATTTGTTGGGTCTCCGGTTCTAGCTGCATCTAAATCAACTATGTGCAGCCATTTAGCACCATCATCTTCAAATTGTTGTGCTTGACTAAGCGGGTCATCACCATATATTTTTTCTTTTGAATAGTCACCTTGATATAGCCTGACGCACTTACCGTCGGCAATATCGATGGCAGGGTATAATGTAAAGCTCATTTTTTCCCTTCACACAATGTTGCAAAATTCTTAAGAAGAAGCCTTCCTGCATTGCCGGACTTTTCTGGGTGAAATTGCGTAGCGTAGGTTGAATCTTTTTGGACCGCTGCCACGACCTTTCCTCCATAATCGCAAGAAGCAGTTATAAATTTATCTGCACTTTTTTGTTCAACAGCGTACGAATGAACGAAATAAAACCACTTCTGATCTAAGCCTTGCAATAACTTAGACTCTCTCTCAACGGTAAGCGCATTCCACTGCATTTGTGGCAGTTTAATCGGACCAGTAAGTAGTTTTACACTACCAGCAAATACCCCCAAGCCAGAAACACCTGGGGACTCTTCGGAAGATTCGAATAGCAATTGCATCCCAACGCAGATACCCAGAAACGGAATGCCTTGTGAAATAGCTTGTAACGATAAATCTCCTATTCCAGTTTCCCATAAAGCTTTTGCGCATTTCCCGAAATTTCCCACTCCTGGCAGAACAACTCCATCTGAATTCAAGACCCTTTCAGGGTCATTAGTTAATTCAGCGTTTACTTCAACGTTTTCAAAAGCCTTTTGCGCTGATCTTAGATTCCCAATGCCATAGTCAAGCACAGCAATTTGGGTCATCTACAACACGCCTTTCGTTGAAGGAAGGTCATCTCCTTCAATTTTTACTGCATCTTTCAAAGCTCTCGCAGTACTCTTAAATAATGATTCAATAATGTGATGGGTGTTCTTACCTCGGATTAGTACTTGGTGAACAGTAATTTCGCTAGACATTACGAAGGCTCTCCAAAATTCTTCAATTAACTGAGGGTCAAATGGAGGATCGCTCAATATCTTCTGCCCTGGGGATTCTACGTCGTAGAATAGAAATGGTCTCCCAGACAAATCTAGTGAAACATCAACAAGTGCTTCGTCAAGCGGGCAGGCAGAAGATGAAAATCTTCGAACTCCTCTTTTGTCTCCAATTGCTTCTTTGAAGCATCGACCTATTGCGATCCCTACGTCTTCGACTGTGTGGTGCGCATCAATCTGAAGGTCGCCCTTAGCATGTACGTTCAAGTCAAACCCTCCATGTCGACCCAATTGGTCAAGCATGTGGTCGAAAAAAGGTAATCCTGTTTCAATGTTGGTTGTACCAGCGCCATCAAGAAATAAAGATACTTTTATCGAAGTTTCTTTCGTTTCCCTTTCATAAGTTGCTAAACGAGTTTCCATTATTCCAGTATCTCCTTTAAAGCGCTAAGAAACATGCTATTTTCTTCTTTTGCTCCAATTGTTACGCGTAAGTAACCTTCCAGACGGGGAAAAGAAGAGAAATTCCTTATAAGAATAGATCTCTCGAGTAAAGATTCCCATATTTGTTGTCCATTAACCTTTGCATTCTCATTGGGTTTGAAGAGAATAAAATTTGCTCCGCTTTCCCATTGATCTATTGGAAGTTGGCTTATAGCTGTAGCCACTCTTTCCCTCTCAGAAGAAAGAATTTTCACTCTTTCATTCATCTCATCGACATGTTCCAATGCAAGCCGGCCAGCTACTTGTTGGAACGAATCCAGGTGATATGGAAGCAAAACTTTATCTAATGCTTCAACTATTACTTCAGGTCCGATCATATATCCAAGGCGAACTGATGCCATACTCCATGTTTTTGAAAAAGTTTTAGTTACAACTATCGGCCGATCATCTGCAATTAGCTCTGTTGCTGACCATTTTGAGAATTCGCTATAAGCTTCATCAACTATCAATAGTGCCCCGATCCTTGTACATTCTTCAAGTAAAAAATTGATTAGTTCTTCGGTTTCCACTATCCCAGTTGGGTTATTGGGCGAAGTAATTAGCAATAACTCAGGTTTTGAGGCTAGGACTGAATTAGCTATTTTTTCGTCGATCTTGAATGATGAATTACGTTCTGCTGTTATTACATTTGTTCCAGTTATCTTCGCTACATATGAATGCATAGGAAAAGTGGGTTCGAAAATACCGACCGACCTGCCTGTCCCTCCATAGGCAAGAAATAAGGATTGGAGAATTTCATTTGAGCCATTTGCAGCAGCAATATTAGTTGTCTTCACTCCATGGAAAGATGCGAGGCTTTCTTTTAGTAAATCTGCTCCTCTGTCTGGGTACCTATTCCAATCAATTTCAGAAATTTCTTTTTGGAGATTATCCATCCATCTTTCTGGAGGAGCGTAAGGGCTTTCGTTAGTATTTAATCTGATCTTTACTTCTACTTGAGGTGAGTGATAGCCAGTTATGAGGGCTAAATCATCTCTAACTTTCGGCCAATTCATTGTTCTTTCCTTAACCTGAGATAAACAGATTGGGCATGAGCGTTTAGACTTTCTGCTTCAGCGATAGTCGTTAATGTTTCTGCTATACCTGAGAGGGAGTCTTTATTCATCTCTACGATGTGAATGTCTTTAATAAAATCATCGACAGTTAATGCGCTAGCAAAGCGAGCGGTTCCATCTGTAGGAAGTACATGGGAAGGCCCTGCGACATAGTCCCCAACAGCTGCTGGAGTCATCTCACCAATAAAAACCGCTCCTGCATTTTTTACTTTTTCAATACAGTTTTTCGGGTCCTTAGTCATTATTTGGAGGTGCTCCGGAGCCACATAATTCGCTACATCCATTGCTTGACTTGGGTCGTCAACAAGAACAGCGTATCCCCCAGTTCTAAACGTTGACATTATGTCTTCGGCTCGAGGTGATTGTTCCACTAAATAATTCAATTCTTCAATGATTGATTCAATTGCTTCTTCGTTCCAAGATATAAGCCATGACATGCCTCCCGGCCCGTGTTCTGCTTGTACGATCAAATCAATTGCTGCTAATTGCGGATCAATAGATTCATCAGCGACAACTACTATTTCTGATGGCCCAGCAAAAGCTGCAGCGATACCTACGTCTCCAGAAACAAGTTTTTTTGCAGTAGCAACGTACACATTCCCTGGTCCAACTATTACATCAACAGGAGGGATTGAGTCTGTACCATAAGTCATGGCTGCAATCGCCTGAGCACCACCCACGTTATAGATTTTCGAGACGCCAGCAACACTAGCCGCTACTAGCGTTGCTGGATCAATAACACCTGTTCTATTCGGAGGCGCACAAACTATTACTTCGTTTACTCCTGCGACTAATGCTGGGATAACTGTCATTAATAATGTTGATGGGTAGGCAGCCCGACCACCAGGGACATAGCATCCAGCACGTTGAACAGGCTGATGAACCGTTTCGACTGATATACCATCTAGTTCAAACATTGTTCTTTCTCTTGTCTGGGTTTCATGGAAAGCACGAATGCGCTTCGCTGCGTCTGTAAGAGCAGACAAAAGTTCAGATGAGCAGTTTTCGACCGCTCTTTCTACTTCATCATTTGATACTAGAAACTCATCTGGGGCTCCACCATCAAATTTTTCTGCGTAATCCCTAAGCGCCGAATCACCATCGTTTCGGATATCGTTAATGATTGATTGAACAACAGATTCAACGTCGTCTTGGTCTCTACCGGGACGTGGCAGTTCTTCAGAGAGTCTATTCGACCCAATTCCTGTTAGGTTTAAACGAGTAAGCACATCTATACGGTATACGCCCAGAGAGTCACTTGTTAACTAATTTAAATTAAGAAGAAAATATGCCACCTGAAAATAGTATTGAAGAAGAAAGCATTGCCGAGTTGTCGTCAATTTCTTTCCAGATTGAAGACCTTATTTCTAGAGTAACATCGACAGCTAAGCGGCTTGAATCAGAAGGGTCAGAGGCAAGTTCACACGAGCTTTATGAGGTTGAGCGGTCGCTTTTATCTGCTTTAAGAAGACTCCGAAGAGCTACTAGCGAACTTAAACTTTGAAAGCCGATGGGCAAAAGTAATTAAGAATACATTCGTTGCAGTTTGGTTTTCTAGCGAAACACACACGTCTTCCGTGAAGTATAACCCTAAGGCTAAATTCGCCCCTTTCTGATGGAGGAAGCATGGGGCTAATTTCCTTTTCAATTTTCACCGGATCGGTTTCTTGGGTTATTTCAAGACGGCTCACTAAGCGACTGACATGGGTATCAACGGGCAAACCCGGAAGGCCTAGTGCAACACTTCGAACTACATTGGCAGTTTTTCTTCCAACTCCTGGGAGGCTTACTAGATCAGACATTGATTCAGGGACTGATCCGCCAAATTCTGTAATTAATTTTCTGGCCATTCCTTGTAAATTTTTTGCCTTGGACCGATACAAGCCGATCGTTCTTACACATTCCTCTATGTCCGGTATTTCTGCTTCTGCTAAAGCTTCAGGGCTTGGATATTTCTTAAACAGAAGGGGTGTTGCTTTATTAACGGAGATATCAGTGGCTTGAGCAGACAAGATCGTTGCAGTTAAAAGTTGAAATGCATTTTGGAAATTCAGCTCACATTCTGCTTCAGGAAATACAGTTTTAAGCTCTTCATGAGTTCTTCTGCATCTTCCCGCTGCTGAACGTGGTCGTGCCATGTAGCCAACATAGTCTCTTCAAAGCGGTTAAATTAGGTATATGAAGATTGTTGTTTCAAAAGAGCCACCCAAAGGTTTTGATATTTCAGTCACAGTTCCATCGGGGTACCCAGAAGAAGTGCTTGCCTCGGATCTCTCCCAAAAGATTGAGTCACATTTAGACCTGCCTCATGAAGCCAGAATTCAGGTTTGGCTAGAAAATGCTCGAGCAAGTGATGCTCAGCTACTGGATGCTCTTAACTTTGCTCCTTATAGGGATCTTCTACAAATGCGGTGTTCGTTGCCTGTTTCTTTGGAAGGTATAGAAACTAGGCCATTTCTTAGGGGAAGAGATGAAGTTTCTTTCTTGAAAGTCAATGAGAGAGCTTTCCGCTGGCATCCAGAACAAGGGGCGCTATCGATTGAGAATTTAGAGAACCTTTTTAAAGAGTCGTGGTTTGAAGAAGAAGGTTTTCTTCTCTACGAAATTGAAGAAAAACTAGCAGGATTTTGCTGGACAAAGATCCACACTGCTCCTCCTGAGAATATGGGAGAAATTTATGCAATCGCAGTTGATCCAGATTTTCATGGACAAGGAATAGGGGCCCCGCTAACGATCTCTGGACTTCACTACTTAGCGAATAAGGGAATATCTTTGGGCATGCTTTATGTAGAGTCCGATAATCTTCCAGCCATACGCATTTATGAAAAAATTGGATTTTCTGTCCATTCGGTTAATCGCGCCTTCCATAATTAGGTTTAAATTACTTATTTGTTAGTACGATATTGATATGGACATAGAGTCGGGCCTTCCTACCGGGGAGGAAAAAGCCAAAGCAGTTCAAGACATGTTCGACCAAATTGCGCCTCGATACGATTTTGTAAATCGGGTAATGACCTTCAGGCTTGACGTGCGGTGGCGAAAAAGAACAGTAGCCGCTCTTGAGCTTGATGCAGGATCAACCGTTATAGATCTTGCTTGCGGAACCGGTGACTTCTGTTGCGAATTGGAGGATGCAGGCATAAACACGCTTGGTTTCGATTTCTCTATCGGCATGCTGCAAGCTTCTAGATCAAAATCTCCTCTAGCCCAAGCTGATATCCTCAAGCTTCCTATCCAAGATGGAGTCGTGGATGGGGCAACATGTGGTTTTGCTTTGCGGAATTTAACTGAACTTCCGGCTTTCTTTGAAGAAGTGTCACGGGTCCTAAAACCAGGCGGACGAATAGGTTTCCTAGACGTAGCCGAACCGGAAAATCGATTACTAAATTGGGGCCATCATTTTTATTTTGACCGCATTGTTCCAAAGGTTGGGGCACTGCTCTCTGATAAGTCTGCTTACTCTTACCTCCCTAAATCTTTTGCCTATTTACCACCCCATCAAGAGATCTTAACAATGTTAGAAAATGCTGGTTTTTCACAAGTTAAACGACAACTCTTTGCCCCTGGCTCGGTACAGCTCTTTTCTGGAAAAAAAACTTAGATGAGTCTAAAGTCCTGTAATGGTAAACTCTCAGGTACATCATATAACGCTTAATGTTTCTGATTTGGCTGAAGCCAAGGATTTCTATTCCTACTTTTTCTCACTTCAAGAACTAAAGAAACCAGGGAGCAGCCAGAATGTATTTTGGCTTGAAGCATCAGATGGAAGACAAATCCATCTTCGTAAAGGTGACGTCCCTGAAGACAAAGGACAACACCTTGCTTTTCTTGTTAGTGACATAACCGAAGCGTGCAATAAATTTATTGAAGCTGGGATAACAGTGACTACTCCTTCTCCTATAGGAACTGGACTGCAAGCTTTCGTGCATGATCCCTCAGGTAACCGTATTGAGATCCACCAAGTAAGTGATTCAGAGGCCGAGGCTTAACCCAAGAGTAAATAAAATGCCGGAAATCAAATGGATCTTCGCAGTGCTTTCGAGAACGTTAATAAGGTCAACTCCTTCTGTTTTGACACAAATTTGATAGGACAATTTGATGGCGAAAGGAGCAACGGTAAGGGCGGCCAAAGCCTGATAGCAATAGATAACACCTATCAAACCGTACGCAACTACTGCACCAATAAGCAAAAAAGCGTATAGCTGCCGCGTTGCTTTTTCGCCTACGCGAACGGCTAGAGTTTTTTTCGCTGATGCTATATCCGTTTCAATATCACGTAGATTATTGATAACTAACAATGCTGTAGCTAGGAATCCAATAGGAATAGCGCACCAAACAGGTAGAGCTTCTATTCTTTCACTCTGTACAAAAGCTGACCCTGATGTTGCTACTAACCCAAAGAATACAAAAACTGAAACTTCGCCATACCCGAGGTACCCGTATGGTTTAGAACCCCCGGTATAGAACCATGCTGCGACGATAGCTGCGAAACCAACAAGTAGAATCCATAAACTGATAGACACAGCTAGAACTAGCCCTGCGATAGCTGCGACTAGAAAAGCTACTAAAGCAGCCCGCTTGACTTTTTGTGAAGAGACTAATTGCGAAGCGACAAGCCTTCTCGGCCCTATCCGGTTTTCATCGGTGCCTCTGATCCCATCCGAATAATCATTGGCGTAATTTACGCCTATTTGTAGCGATATCGAAACAATAAGTGCTAGAACAAATCGCGATAAGCGAAGATCTGAACCTGTAGATGCTGCTGTCCCCACTAACACAGGAACAATAGCTGCAGGAATCGTCTTCGGACGCGCTCCCTCAAGCCATAAACGCAGAGTTGCTTGATCTTTCATATGAAAGGTCCTTTAGGAGGAAAGACCGCCAAGTATCGCTTTAACTTCCAAAAATTCTTCTAACCCATAAGGTCCCCATTCGCGACCATTTCCGGATTGTTTGTAACCACCGAATGGCGCGTTGAAATCAGGCCCTGCACCGTTGACGTGCATGTTACCTGTTCGGATTTGTCTTGCAACATTAACTGCTCTTTCATGACTCCCAGATATGTATCCAGCTAGACCATACACTGTGTCGTTTGCTATTTTGATGGCATCTTCGTCATCGGCGTAACCTATGAGCACAAGAACCGGTCCGAAAATCTCTTCTTGGGCTATTGTCATATCATTGGTAACATTCGCGAATAAGGTCGGCTTTACGTAGTAGCCAACATCTATACCATCAGGCCTACCTAGACCTCCGCAAACTAATTCTGCTCCTTCATCGATACCAGCTTGAATCAATCCTTGTATCTTTTCCCACTGTGCTTTTGAGACAACAGGTCCTATTGTTGTCCCATCGCTTGTTGGATCACCGACATTTACTGCTTCCATAGATGCTTTAGCTATCGTTTTAGCTGTTTCCATCTGCGAATGCGGAACAAGCATTCTTGTTCCAGCATTACAGGACTGCCCTGAGTTCATGCACATGCCAAAGGCATCACGGCCGACTGCTTCTTCAAGGTTTGCGTCATCAAGAATAATATTTGCTGACTTCCCACCTAGTTCTTGAGCAACTCGTTTGACGGTTGGAGCTGCATTCTTTGCAACTTCAATTCCGGCTCTCGTTGATCCGGTAAAAGACATCATGTCTACTCCAGGGTGCTGACTTAGGTACGCTCCAACTGTAGGACCATCACCATTAAGCAAATTAAACACCCCAGCTGGAACACCAGCTTCATCCATGATTTCAGCAAAAATGATTGCGTTGATTGGGGCTACTTCTGATGGCTTTAAGACCATAGTGCACCCTGCCGCTAAAGCAGGCGCAACTTTGCATGCGATTTGATTTATAGGCCAATTCCACGGGGTGATCATCCCGACAACCCCAACCGGTTCTTTTACGATTAGATTCGTTCCTTGCTCTTCTTCAAATTGAAAGTTTGAAAGTACGCTAGCTGTTGTAACGAAATGGAAAAGTCCTGTTCCAGCCTGAGCGGCCTTAGCTAATCCATTTGGAGCACCCATCTCAGACGTAATCGCGGTTGCGAGTTCCTCTGACCGGGCACCAATGATTTCGGTAATTTTATTAAGCAACTCGACCCGATATTCAATGGACGTTTGCGAGAAAGTTTCAAAGGCGTCTTGTGCTGCTGCAACCGCTGCGTCTACGTCTGCATGAGTACCGAGGCTAATGGAACCGATTGCTTCTTCCGTAGCTGGATTGATGACGTCAACCGTTTCTCCACCTATAGGCTCAACCCATTGGCCGTTAATATAGAATTTTTCATTATTACTCATCTCAACTCCATTAAATTCGTCTTTGTCACAGGCTACACGAGGTTTTGAACCTCCAAAAAACCAGAATACAAGACTTTCTTCATAAAAATAAAAGAAACTTAATTAACGAATCAAACGCAGTGCGATGCTATTTACACCTTCTAAAATTTCTATAGAATTCATGCAACTTTTTCGAGAATATGCACACCGCAAGCAGAACCTAATCCGATTACATGCGCAAGCCCTACTTTCGCTCCTTCGATCTGACGATCCCCAGCTTCACCGCGTAGATGCATCACTATTTCATGGATATTAGCTATTCCGGTCGCTGCTATAGGATGACCTTTAGACTGAAGCCCTCCTGAAACATTGACTGGCCGTAACCCATCTCTCCATGGGGCCCCTGATTCAAAAAAATCAACTGCTCCACCTTCCTCACACAGCATAAGATTGTCATAGTGGACTAGCTCAGCCGTAGCGAAGCAATCATGAAGTTCTACTAAATCTAGGTCCTCTGGCCCTATCCCAGCTTGTTCATAAGCCTGTGTTGCAGCATTGCGAGTGAGGGTATTCACATCTGGAAGAATTTGACAACCATCCACCCAAGGGTCGGAAGTAAGTACTGATGCTGAAATTTTTACGGCTCGTTTCCGTACTTCACTAGGCATAGCTTTCATCTTCTCATCGCTTACGACGATCATCGCAGCTGCTCCATCACAATTTCCTGAACACATGGGTCTTGTATTTGGATACGCGATCATTACGTCATTCATAATTTCATCGAGTGAGAAGCGTTTCTGATATGCAGCGAGTGGATTTAATGTAGAGTGTGCATGATTCTTTTCTGAAATCCGGGCGAAAAGCTCAAAACTTGCTCCGCCATACTTATGTCCGTACTCCATTCCAACTTGTGCGAAAACACCAGGCATAATACTTGTCCCGATTCTTCCTTCGGTTGAAGATAAAGCTCCGTATCGACCACTAGGCTCCCAAGTTTCAGACTCAGGCTTTGGGCCTCTTTGTCCAAGTAACCCAGCGCCTGCTAACTTCTCGACACCTACAGCCATTCCGACATCAGTTTCTCCAGCTTTTACAGCCATAACTGCTACTCGAAGAGCTGTGGCTCCCGTGGCACATGCATTCGCTACATTAAAAACTGGTATCCCTGTTTGACCTATTTGTTTTTGTAACTGTTGCCCGATTCCAGCACTCGCATTCATTAGATTACCGACTCCAAGAACTCCGACATCAGCTAAAGACACACCAGCATCTTTTAGAGCGTTACGGCTAGCTTCTGCTGCGAGGTCAACTACATCTTTATCAGGATGTTTTCCAAACTTTGTCATGTTTGATCCGATTATCCAAATTGCATCTGATGCCATAAGTTTTCCTTTCAAAATACTTTAATAAATTAATTATCAATGGGTTCAAAACCAAAAGCTATAGCTTCGGTACCTTCATTGTCTTCGCCCATAGAGTACGTCATTAGCTTAACCTGCATACCTAACTTCACGAATTCTGGCGTGGGTTCAACATTCATAAGGGTGCATTTGACGCTTGTACCGCCACAGTTAACTACGGCAGATACGTAGGGTATTGGGCCCATTTGGACAATGCTAAAGCTAGTAACCTCGCCCTCTGTTGGAACAGGAACTAAAATAAATTTATCTTCGAAACATGCTGCGCACGCATTTCGTCGATCAAAGTATCTCGCCCCGCAAGACACGCATTCATTCGCTTGCAAATACGGCTCATCGGCTAAGACCAAATAATCAACGAAAGGTATTCTGTTAGGCTTCATAGTTGCCTCGCTTTGTTATTCTCAATGCTTTGACCACGACTCTCCTAGAGATACTACTTGTTTTTTTATTTTTAGAGTACAACTTAAGCGTCATTGCTTTTAAAAATTAGTTCTTTCGTTGTCAACCTATTTCTTGCTGTTGATTTACTTTTTCTTTGGACACCTGAAGCGTAGCCTACAGCTATAACACCTATAGCCTTAAATTCTTCGGGAATGTTGAATTTTAATTTAACGTTTGGTTCGTGTTCAAAAAGTCCAAAGAAGAGGCTTCCTAAGCCTTTCGATTCTGCTGCTAATAGGATTGACATTGCTGCCATCCCGCCATCTACCCACCAGTAGGGTGTTGACCAAGCTTCCTCGTTGCCCCCTAATCGAGTTTTCAATTTGTCAGTTTCGGAATAGCGATTCAGATACTCATTTGGGTTAACCCAAATGAGTATCAGAGTAGGAGCCTGCAACAACCCGGGCCATGGGAAATTGTTACGGTCATCACTTTTCAAAGTGGTTTCCCAGTAATCGCTTACTTCTCTATTCTCCAAAAGTAGATAACGAATTCCCTCAGCATTCCCGGCTCGTGGTGCAAAGCGAGCTGCATCAATAAGGTCCACAGCTACACCGTCATCTAACGGTTGGCTTTCAAAATTCCGCACCATGCGTCTTGCCTTCATTAGATTCAACATGTGATTGAAGTCTCTGTTTGGGTTATGAACCAAGTTTTTCTAGCTTCTCTGCTAGAGCCCATGCATGCGCTACGACAACATCTCCTTGTTTCTGGTCTAAATCACCAAAAATTTGCTGAACTTCGGAGGAAATCTTTTCTGGCTTAAGGCTTTCATGATCGAAAATACAGGGGTTAGAGCTATCCCCCATCGCTATAAATTTTCTATCATCATATGAAAGAGCGGAGAAGCCTAAACGTTTAGCGAATCTTCTCCCCCATGCTCGTTCCTCTCCAGAAACTTTATGCCCTGGCCGTGGCAGTTCGTCGGTAAGATCTTTAAATATTTCAAATCCACTTGCGTCGATAATAGTGGTACCGAAAACAACATCTTCATCAGGGAAGGCCATCAAAGCACGATGGTACATTTCTCCCATTAAAGCTTTGAGTGCTGCGTTTCTTTTATTATTTCGGATTACGGCCCCCAATCCCATGATCACGGCAGGGGTTCCACCAATCCTTTCGAGCGTACAAAATACGAATCCTCGCAATTTTTCATTCTCTCTTGCTGTAGTCAGCAAAACCCATTCTTCAGTTTGTTTCGAGAGAACACCCATCGAGAAGGCGTTTGGAGATTCTGAGGATAGTTCTTCTAACTCCCCAAGTTCAGCATCAGTTACTGCTGTGCAATCTTTAGTCTCTACTTCAAATCCCATTGCCACCCCAAATAGTTTTGACTACGTACATGTCTAGTAGCCCTGCTTATATTTCAGTCGGTAATTAGAATTTTCGCAACTTGAGAGTAAAGGTGTTTCAATCTTTTAAAGAATTGCGTTCGCCCCAAGCAGTACCCTCAATTCACCCATTAAACCTTTTTCTGGATTTACCCTTACTTCAGGACCTAACCATATTTTTTTGCTGCCGACTCTGACGTAAACATCGCACTCCCCTGGATGTTCGCTTAATAAAGAAGCAAGGTTCTCCAAATGCTTTGTCGTTGTTCCACTTGAGGGTATTTGAACTTCGATAGAACTAATTTTTGTTTCTTCATCACTTTTTAGTTCTTCAAGGTCCATACAAATAATTTTTAATGCTTCATCTCGCCTGTCTATTCGCCCTGTAACGATTACTGGCTGATCATTGTTTAATTTATGACCTACTTGGCTCATCACTTTTGTGAAAATAATTACTTCAACAGAATTTTCTAAATCCTCAAGGGACATGTTCGCCATTAAATCACCGCGAGCGGTGTACCTTTTATTCAGTTCTGAAATAACCCCACCAATTTTTATCACTTTTCCCTCTTCAAGGCCGGCTAAACCACTTATTGAAACATCGCATTTTCTTCTTATGCTTCCTTCATAACCCTTAAGGGGGTGGTCCGAAATGTATCTACCTAGCATTTCTTTCTCAAAAGATAATCTTTGAGATTTTTCAAATTCTAAGTCTGGAATCACTATTTTTTCGTCAAAAACATCCGAATTCTCATCAGTTTCTGTTTCAAAAAGTGTCATTACGCCCATGTCTCTTTCTCGCCTTCTAGAGACAGTCTGTTCAATAATCCGTTCATAAACTGTCAGTAGCCCCTGTCTTTTGTGACCCATAGAATCAAAGGCTCCTGCTTTTACTAATGCTTCTATCGCTCTCCTATTGAGCACTTGAGTATCTACACGGTTGCAAAAATCATAGAAGTCTTCGAAAGGCCCATTTTCGTTTCGCTCCTCTAACAATAAAGCCACGACCCCTTCTCCGACGTTTCGAATGGCTGAAAGACCATAAATAATCGCTTGATCATTGGAACCACTTCCGAGTTCCGGAAAATAATTCATGCCTGCACGATTAATATCTGGAACTTCGACATTAAGTCCCATAATGCGACACTCGTTTAGATATATGGCTGAATCTTCTTTTTTTCGACTCTTGACACTAGTCATTAACGCAGCCATATATTGAACTGGGAAATGTGTTTTCAAAAATGCCGTTTGATATGCGATTAACCCATAGCCATAACTATGGCTTTTATTGAATGCATAATCAGCAAATTGAGATATGACATCAAATACTTGGGAGCTCAGTTTTGCCTCGTAGCCCATTGATTCCATACCTAAGGTAAAGCGTTCTCTTTCTTCCTCCATGGCTTTACGAATTTTCTTTCCCATTGCTTTTCTTAAAGAGTCTGCTTCTGCAAGAGAATAACCAGCAAATTTTTGAGCTACACGCATAACACTTTCTTGATAGATCATTAATCCATAAGTATCTCGAAGTAAGTCTTCTGCATCAGGGTGAAAGTATTCAACCGGTTTTCTATTATTTTTTCTATCTGCATAGTCATGGTGCATATTCGCAGCCATTGGACCAGGCCTGTAAAGGGCTACTAGGGCGGCAACATCTTCAAAGCTTGAGGGGACGAGCGCTTTCATCAACGACCGCATTGGCGGTGATTCAAGCTGAAAAACTCCGATTGAGTCACCTGACGCGAGCAAAGCGAAGGTTTCAGCGTCGTCAAGTGGGACATTATCAATATCCATTATTTCTTGAGTCGTTTCTTCAATCAGTTCGAGGGTATCGGTAATAACATCAAGGTTCCTAAGACCAAGGAAATCCATTTTTAACAGACCTAGATCTTCGACCGATTGCATTTCGTACTGTGTTACAACGGGGGCATCTTCTATATCTTTATCCTTTTCTGGTTTTCTTTGAATAGGAAGATATTCGGTTAAAGGTTCTTTAGTGATTACTACCCCTGCAGCATGAATTGAATCCTGACGTCGGAGGCCTTCTAGGCCAAGCGCTACATCAATTACTTCTTTCACTACAGGATCATTCTCATACATCTGTCTAAGCTCTAAAGATGATTTGTAACCATCTAAGTATTTTTCATCTTTCCGGATACAAGCCCACAATGGGGTATCCCGTCCCATAACAGGAGGGGGAATAGCCTTCGCGATCTGATCCCCGACAGCATAGGGTTTATCAAGTACACGAGCGGCATCACGAACGGCTGCTCGACCTTTAATTTGAGAAAAAGTTATTATCTGCGCAACATGGTCTCGGCCATATTTCTCTGCAACATAGGTGATCATTCTATCTCGATATCGAGAATCAAAATCCATATCAATATCTGGCATTGAAATTCTTGATGGATTTAGAAACCGTTCAAACAGCAGGTCGTATTTGATTGGATCGAGGTCCGTAATTTTCAGCGCATAAGCGACTGCGCTACCTGCTGCGGACCCACGGCCAGGCCCAACCCGAATTCCCTGCTCACGTGCATAACGTATGAGATCCCAAGTAATAAGGAAATATGCAGAAAAACCCATGTCGCTCATAACACGAAGTTCATAAGTAAGACGATCTGAGATCTCATCACTCAGATCGTTTCCCCACCTTTCATGAGCTCCTTGCAGCGTTAGGTATTGAAGATATTGGTCATCATCATCAAAACCTTCTGGCAGAGGGAAATCCGGCAATAATGGATTACCAAATTCGATTTCAACATCTGCTCTTTCTGCAATCCATAGAGTGTTGTCGCAAGCAACTTCTACATCTTTGAAGACATAGCGCATTTCATTAGCAGTTTTTAAGTAATGCTGATCTCCATGGAATTTAAGCCTATTGGGGTCGCTAATTAAAGAACCAGTTTGAACACATAACAGTGCATCATGGGCAATGTGGTCGTGCTGGTGAGTGTAATGACAATCGTTGGTAGCTAGAAGTGGCGCTCCAAGCTGAGATGCGATCCGCATCAAAGCTGGGTTCGTTCTTTTCTGTTCAGGTATGCCATGGTCCTGCAGTTCCACAAAAAGATTATCTTTGCCAAAAATTTCTTGAAGACGACCGGCTCTTTCAAGAGCTTCTGGCTCATCATCTCTCAAAAGAGCTTGAAGAACTTGGCCTCCAAGACAGCCAGTTGTCGCTATTACCCCGTCGCTATGATCATTTAACACCTCCCAGTCAATTCTGGGCTTGTAATAGAAACCCTCCATAAACGCTCGACTTGCAATTTGAATCAAGTTTTTATAGCCGTTGTTATTTTCAGCAAGAAGAGTCAAATGGTAATAAAGCTTTCGCCCCTGATCTGTATCTCCACCTGAGTCGTCAACATTTCCACGTCCCCTTTTGGGTCGCTCATATCGTGAGTCATAAGCCATATAGGCTTCAGTGCCAATAATGGGCTTAATGCCCTGAGATTTACATGCACGGTAGAATGGAAGCACTCCATACATATTTCCATGGTCAGTAATGCCGAGTGCGGGCTGCTCATCTTTTATCGCTGCCTCTACAATTTCGTCTAACCGGGAAGCCCCATCCAACATTGAATATTCTGTATGCACATGAAGGTGAGTAAATGAGTTTGACACGTTTTATTCCAAAGATTTTTTCAAGCAAATTACATATTTGTTGTTTAGTCTCTATCTTTATAATGTAATTTTTGGAATTGCGCCAATAGCTATAGATAAGTACCCGGACGACTTTGATTGCCGTCGTTGTCCTCTTCATTTGAATTAGTAGCTTGAGAACCTGAAGGAAGTTGACCACCGGAACGCATGGATGCAAGTTGTTGCTGAGAAGCCATTTGTTGTGCAAAGAGAGTTGCTTGGATGCCTTGTATTAATCCTTCTAACCAGCCGACTAATTGCGCCTGAGCTACTCTTAATTCAGCTTCACTTGGGATCTCTTCGGTTCCGAAAGGAAGAGTTATCCGATCTAATTCTTCTCGAAGTTCCTGAGATAGGGCAGAACCCAATTCTTTGACCGACGTATCATAGATATCCCGCATTCGATCTCTGCTACCTTCGTCCAATTGAACTTCTCGTAACTCATCTAATAATTGACGAAGCATTGACCCAACACGCATCACCTTAGCTGGCTGTTCTATAAACTCTCCTTCAGTATCATTAGCGGTTTTTTCCGGGGAGACTATTTCGGCGTTATCAGCAGTAATGTGTTCTGTTTTTTCTTCCATTCTTAATATCGTATCGGATTTCTATTAATAAAAACTCAAGCTTTTAACATAGTCATTAGTGGAACGTACGATTCCGCTGGAGTCAGAGAACCATGCCGAGCCTTTAACTTGGGGCCCTCTTTGCCTGCTGGAACGAAAGCAACAGGATTCCGAGCAACTAACGCTACATCGCCAAGTCGGGAATTCGCTATTGTAGAAACTTGTTTTCCAAACCAACCTTCATCAAGCACTTGATCACGCGTTCGTATCCACCCATTTTGTGAATACAACTGTTCCAGTATTTCCACCAATTCAGCCTCAGCACCACGTTTTGAATGAAACCAAAGAAAGCGAGCTTCTCCAGAAAGGGCTGTAGCCAAATCCGTAGCAGCAGTCTCAAGAGTTACAAGAGAATCATCAACATCAACCAGTCCATGGTCTGCAGTCACTATGAGCGCAGTTCCATTTGGAACGCATGCAAGAATTTTTCCTACCAAATCATCAATGAACCGAACTTCGGCATCATAGAAATCATTGATTCCATGGATATGGCCAACTTTATCTAAGCCGTCATAATAGGAATAGACAAAATTAGCTCCAGAGTTCAAAGAGTCGTTAATCAGCACTGGCATGCTGCTTGGTAGCCAGTAGCCTAAATAATCCCCTCCTCTTAGATGCGCTGAGCTAAAGCCGCTTTCATGAAACTGTGCTGGCGAAACAATGGGTGGTGCTGATCCAAAGAAAGGTTCCACGGGTTGAAATGATGCTGGGTTAATTTCATTTACTGCCGAGCCATGGCCAGTTGTCCATCTAAGTGCATTAAGAATTTGGTTACCAGTTCGAATTTTATATCCCACTACGCCGTGCTCACCGGGGGATTTTCCTGTAGTTAAGGACGTGAGTGCAGTAGCGGTTGTTGTGGGGGCAACTGTATGAATTCTTCTTTTCGAAAACGTGGTGAGGTTTGGAACTAGTCCTTTCTCCTCAGAGTTTTCGAATTGTTCAAATCCTAAACCATCGATAAGCAAAAGGATTACTTTTTTTGCTTTAAGGATTTCGTCCGGGATCCAACCTTCGCCAATAACTTCGTGCTCTAGGATTGCTGGGATAATATTGCTAATGCAAGCACCTGCGTAATCAGGTATCACTGGTTTATCTATCATGACAATAACCCTAAACTCTGCTCAAGGTCATCTGGCAATGGGGAGCTAAACGTAAGGTTTTCTTTCGTCATTGGGTGAGAAAAATTAATCCTTTCTGCGTGTAAAGCTGGTCTATGTTCTTTGGCTTTCAAGAACTTCCCTCCATAAAGCGAATCCCCAAGCACGGGATGATTGATCGCGGAAAAGTGTGCGCGTATTTGATGTGTCCGACCAGTTTCAAGGATGCATTTTACTGTTGTAACTTTCAAAGGTGTATCGTAAGTTGCTTTCACTTCATAATGAGTCGTTGCGTCTTTACCATTCTGCACCACTGCTCTTCTAAGTGGGTTTCTTGGGTCTCTTCCTAGAGGTGCTTCGATTATTCCCTTATTTGAAGATAAGTGGCCTGAAACAATAGCAAAGTACTGACGACCTACCATCTGATTTTCCATCTGGGTTCGGAGAGTTTCTAGAGCCGAATTAGTTCTAGCCACCAGCAAAAGCCCCGACGTTCCTTTATCAAGTCTATGGACCAGGCCAAGCCTGTCTCTTTCACCGACTTTTTTCATATCGGGGTATCTAGCTAGTAGGCCATTTACGAGGGTTCCATTTTCCCTACCGGCTCCGGGATGCACTACCACTCCTGCTGGTTTATCTACAACTACGACTTGATCATCTTCAAAAATTACTGAGAATTGAACAGATGAATCGGGTGTGATCGGAGTGGGGGTCATGCCTTCTGGGTCGGGGAAAAGCAGTTGATCCCCTTCTACTGCTTTTTCGGACCCTTTTTTAACTGTAATACCGTTGCGCTTAATCAACCCTGCATCAATTAGCACAGACACTTTCGATCGGCTTAGTCCAGAGAAAAAGGAAACAACCCTGTCTATGCGTTCACCTGACAGAGGATCAGCAACTACGTATTCTATTTCGACAGGCGAATCAGACATAGGACTTTTCTTCCCGGTACCGAAGAAACATCACCGTTGGGAGTCCAACCACAAGTGCGACATCAGCAAAGTTGAATATAGGCCACCATTGTAAATCTATGAAATCAACAACCTTACCCCCTAGAAAACCATCGCCAGTTCGAGCAATTCTGTCAATAACATTTCCGAGAACTCCGCCCAAAACAATTCCATAGAAGCTCAGAGTCATACGATTACTCTCAAGCAGGGCGAGGTATGTAATCCCTATAGAAGCAAGTATTGCTACCGAGGCGATGTATGGCGTTAGGTTACTTCCAAGTGAAAAGGATGCCCCAGAATTACGAATTATGTTCAACTGTAAAGTCCACAAAAGCATAATTGGTTCGTTTGGCTCCAATTTTGCGACTGCCAAAGACTTCGTGACTTGGTCTACCAGAATCACAATACAGGTAGGGACAAGAAGATACTTTACTTTTTCGTTCATTATCTCTACTCTCTGGGTGATTGCAGAGTCATTCGTAACTTGCAAGTGATTTAAGCGTAACATTCGCTTTGAAAATACTGAAAAAGCTTGAATGTACTGTTAGTTCATCGCCTTACAAATCCGCCCGCTTTAAATTCAACTCTTTCCGAAGCCCAAGGTATTGCTCTCAATCGCTCCTTAGGAATAGGTTTCTCAGAGACGACGCAAATACCGTATGTTCCCTTAGCCAGACGTTCAAGCGCTGCATCTATTTCGTCAACTGCTTGTTGAGCATGAGCACTAAGGGCGAGATCTCTTTCGCGTTCAACTGCCAGTGTGTCACCCTCCCCGCCTTCTTCGCCAAAATCTACATCTCCGGGTTCTCGTCCTTCTATCAGTGAGTCAGCTTCAGCTTTAAAAGATGCCGCTGATTTAACATATTTGCTGCGCTCTAGTAGTAATAATTCCTTTTGAGCATTAAGAAATTTTTTATCAAAGCGACTTTTTGTCGTTTTTTTAGCCGGAGCTTTCTTTGCAGCTGTTTTTTTAGCCGGAGCTTTCTTTGCAGCTGTTTTTTTAGCCGGAGCTTTCTTTGCAGCTGTTTTTTTAGCCGGAGCTTTCTTTGTTGAAGCCATTTTTTATTTCTTTCTAAATTTCGAAAATTAAACCTGTACTTTAGGGGCGGATTCTATCGGTTAGTTTTACAAACTTGATGGATACTCACGAAAGGATGTAAAACTTATCGTTTTTTAAAGAATTTTAACTGAGTCTGAACCATCAACTAGCGCTAAATCAGGAGTAACATCTAACAGATAAAACACTGGAAAACATATGAGCGACCAAACAAATCCATCTAGATATCCTGACGTCGGTTCTAAACCCAACCTACCTGCGATTGAAGAGAAAATTCTTGCAAAATGGGACCAAGAAAATACCTTCAAAAGAACTATTGATGATAAACCCATTGACTCAGAATATGTTTTCTATGATGGGCCTCCTTTCGCTAATGGTTTACCACATCATGGGCACTTACTCACAGGCTACGTGAAGGACGTTATTCCTCGATATCAATCGATGCGAGGAAATCGAGTTGAACGAAGGTTTGGTTGGGATTGCCATGGCCTACCCGCTGAGATGGAGAGCGAGAAACAACTTAAAGTCTCTGGACGAGCGGCTATTACTGAGTTCGGGATTGAGAAATTCAATAATTTCTGTAAAGAATCTGTTCTCAAATACACTGATGAATGGGAAAAGGTAGTAACTCGACAAGCGCGTTGGGTGGATTTTGAAAATGACTATAAGACAATGGATCTTGACTACATGGAATCAGTTATGTGGGCGTTCAAACAGTTATGGGACAAAGGCCTTGTTTACGAGTCGCAAAGAGTTATCCCGTACTCTTGGGGCGCGGAAACACCACTGTCTAATTTTGAAATAAGACTTGATGACGCTACACGGCCGCGACAGGACCCTGCCATTACCGTAGCATTTGATCTTTTCCTTGAGTCAGATGACTCCGAACCAGTAAAAATACTCGCTTGGACAACCACACCTTGGACTCTTCCAAGCAATTTAGCCTTAGCTGTTTCCCCCGAAAAAGAGTACTCAATTGTTGAAACCCCTCAGGGAAGACACCTTCTTGGAAGTGAGACGCTAGAAAACTACGCAGAGAATCTCGGAGAGATAACTGTTTTAGAGGTAATTAATGGAAGTTCACTACTAGGGAAAAGATATGCTCCGTTGTTTGATTACTTTACCGACACAGACCCTAATGCATTTCAGTTAATAGCAGCTGATTTCATTGAAATGGACGAAGGAACTGGTGTTGTACATATTGCTCCCGGTTTTGGCGAGGATGACCAACGCATAGCGGATGAGAATGGAATCCAAACAATAGTTCCGGTTGACGACGAGGGATGCTTCACGAACGAAATTAAAGAATGGTCAGGGCTTAACGTCTTTGAAGCCAATCCACTAATTGTTAAATCTCTTAAGGAAGCGGGCCGTGTAATTCGACATGATAGCTACGAGCATAATTACCCGCACTGTTGGAGGACCGATACTCCGATCATTTACCGCGCAGTTCCGTCCTGGTATGTCCGAGTTACAGAAATTCGAGACCGGCTTGTTGATCTAAATCAGGAGATCAATTGGATACCTGACAATGTTCAGAATGGTCGCTTTGGAAAATGGCTAGAAGGGGCTCGAGACTGGTCAATCAGTAGAAATCGTTTTTGGGGCTCTCCCATACCCGTATGGAAAAGTGATAACCCTGAATTCCCGAGAGTTGACGTCTATGGAAGCCTTGATGAGATAGAAAGAGATTTTGGTGTTAGACCAACGAATTTACATCGACCTTTTATAGATAACCTAACTCGGGCAAACCCAGATGACCCATCTGGAGAATCAACTATGCGACGCGTACCTGAAGTACTCGATTGCTGGTTTGAATCAGGCTCAATGCCTTTTGCGCAGGTTCACTACCCTTTTGAAAATAAGCAATGGTTTGAAGAGCATTTTCCCGCCGACTTTATCGTGGAATATATAAACCAAACCAGAGGATGGTTCTATACTCTCCACGTTCTAGCCGGTGCATTGTTTGATAAACCTGCTTTTAAAAATGTTATTTGCCATGGCATTTTGCTAGCTGAAGACGGAACAAAACTTTCAAAAAAACTCCGTAACTATACAGAACCTTCTGAGATCTTTGAAGCGCAGGGCTCTGACGCACTTCGCTGGTATTTCATGTCATCTTCAATTGTTCGAGGAGGAGATTCACGCATAAGCGACCAAGCAATCGATGACGTCGTTCGACAAGTTATCAATCCAATCTGGAATTCATATAGTTTTTTTACTCTCTACGCCAATATTGATAGCTATGAGGCTTCTCGAAAAACAGAACAATCAAATGTTCTAGATAGATATATCCTTGCAAAAACGCGTGAGTTGATAGAAAAAGTTACACAATCGATGGAGCAATACGACTTACCTGGGGCAACCGGTGAAATACGTAGATTTATTGATGCCTTGAACAACTGGTATATAAGGCGAAGCCGAGACCGTTTCTGGTCGCCATCAAAGCCGTTAGATGACCAAGATAAACAAGCAGCCTATGACACATTATTTACTGTCCTTGAGACCGTTTGTAGACTTGCTTGTCCTTTCTTACCAATGGTCACAGAAGAGATTTTCACAGGCCTAACTAAAGAAATATCTGTCCATAACTCAGCTTGGCCTGATTCAGACGAATTTCCCGCAGATAGTAGTCTTGTCTCGGCAATGGACTTAACACGAGATGTTGTTTCGGCTACTTTACGCCTCCGAGAAGATGCAGGGCTACGCGTAAGGCTTCCACTGCAAAAAATAACCATCGCCGGGGCGAATAGCGATAGCCTCAGAGACTTTGAAGATTTAATCAAAGATGAAGTCAACATAAAGTCAGTGGAATTTAGTAACGAGATTGAGAAATATGCTCGTTTCTCTTTAAAACCCAATGGGAAATCTCTAGGCCCACGGCTTGGAAAGAATGTTCAAAACGTTTTTAATGAGGCAAAGTCTGGGAACTGGAAATTAATAGAGGATGGAAAAGCAAAAGTCGGAGAGTACTCCCTTGATAAAGAAGATTATGAATTGTCCCTAATAGCAAACGACGGAATTACTGCTACCTCGCTTACTGGAAATCAATTAATTGTTGTTCTTGATACAGATGTGACTGAAGATCTTCAGCTAGAGGGCAAAGCGCGTGATTCGGTTCGCGCTATCCAAGAAGCTCGGAAAAATCAGGGTTTAGTCTTGACTGACCGAATTCATATAGTCATTCAGGCTTCCAAGGAAACTTCTAAAGCTATTGAAGCATTCAACTCCTATATTCAGGAACAAGTTCTTGCAAAATCAATCCAATTAAACGACCTAACTAAAAATCCAGACGTTCACGAAGGCGTTGTAGACGGGGAGTCAATTTTGATTCAAATTATGGTTGATTAATCTCGGGTACTGTCATTCCTTACGGAAGAAAGCATCCATTGCTGCATCAGTAGATTCGTCAACTTCACCTAATGAACTTGAATGCGGATCTGAATCAGTTAGTTCTTCAAAAAAACGATCGCCAGAAATAATATCTCCACTATCAATGATCTGGATAGCTTCAGTATCAGGTCCTTGATCCCAATCTTCATCAGTTGGTATTTCTGCTAGACCTTCTTCTGCTTCTAGTGAAGCTTCCTTTAACCAGACTTCATTAGCTTCTCGGTCATGAACAAGGCTTAATTCTGGCGGCGAATCCATTAGTTTACTCACAGCAAGAATTTCTTCATCGGTGACTTTCTCTAGGTCTGTTTCTGGAGTTGATTCAGCATTTTCCGATGGGACTTCTTCCATACTGCTATGTGCTTCTAGCGCAATAGATTCTGGAGGGTAAATTAGTTCCTCTTCTGTAAGCCCAAATGACAGGTCTCTGTCCTCTATTGTTCGTCGCATTTCCTCAACAGTTGCTAGAAGTTGATCTTTGCCAGCATGAAGTTGTCCTTCAAGATAATCGCACCTTTGTTCAAGTCGATTTTTTTCCTCCTCAAGGGCGCTTAGCGTATCTTTGAGTTCTTGTTGCGACTTCTCCGCCATTGATCTGGCTTCCTCGGTCACAAGGCGTTTTATATTATCGGCTTGAGCCTCCGCCGAGTTAAGAAGGTGCTTTGCCTGTTCATGAGCATCGCTTACTACTGAATCAGCCGTTCGTTGTGCTGCCGACAGTAACCGTTGAGCAGCGCCTTCAGGGTCATGCAATTCGTTATGTATCGCCCCTTCAGTAGTTGGGACAAAAAGTTCTGGATCAGCAGATACCGCTTCTACCAATTGGTGAAGGAATAGGTCAACTTCCTGGGTGTCGTAACCGCCTTTTTTTACGCGAGAAAAACGTACTCTTTGAAGAATTTCAGGGGTCAATTTTTTCGATTGTTGTTTTGATTCAGTAGCAGCCATAGAAAAAGATTAGCCTCTGAGAAGCCTTCTCGTAGGGATATTTTGAATCTACCGATTACGTGATGCTGATGCAGCTAATCGTTTCTTTTCGTCGTCAGAAACTTCAACATCTTTAGGGGTAAGAAGAAAGACATCCGCACCAGCCTTTTCAAACGAGCCTTCAATACCCATCTTTAGGCCTGAGCAGAAATCTATAATTCTTACAGCCACCTCATGATCGGCTTGCTGAAGATTTACAATAACTGGTTGCCGCCTTTTCGCAGCCTCTGAAATTTCCTTAACTTCAGCAAATCTGACAGGTGTCACCACATGAGGTTTAGTAACTTTAGGAGGTGGAATTTTACGCACCGCTTGCACCTTCCCCGATGGGGTTGGTTGTTCGTTAGGAATTGCTTTTACATTAACTCCGGTCGTGGGTTGTATATCAGTTCTTACTTTGCCAGTTGATTCTCCGCTGACCACAGGGTCTATCCCCATGAAATCTTCATCGGACCCAAGGCCCAAGTAGAGCATCGCTTTTTTGAAAATGGTGGTCATGTACTTCTCCTGAACCTCAAATCTACATGCAAATGTAACACTTTTAGCAATGGTAGATCAATCAGTTGCCACGATTGCCCAATATTGCTGTACCGATTCTTAGCATGGTAGATCCGCATTCGAGAGCAATTTCTAGATCCCCACTCATTCCCATCGAGCAGTCTTCAAGTTCGTGAGTGTCAGCAAGATCACGTAACGTAGAAAAAATAGTCCTCGTTTGCTCTGGATCGCCTGCTGCTCCCATCGTCATAAGCCCCCGAACGTTAACTTTTAAACTCTGCATATCTTCAAGAAACGAGGGTAAATTACTTGCATTAATACCCATTCGATTTCCTTCGGGACCTATATTAACTTGAATTAATACATCAGCATTTTGAGATCTTTTTTCAATTTCTTTTGCTAATTTTATTGAAGTGACAGAGTGCCAAACCTTTACGAGGTTAGAAATCTTTTTTACTTTATTCGTTTGTAACTGTCCTATAAAATGCCAATTACAGTTTTCATGCAAATTCTGACTTTTGGTTAGTAGTTCTTGAGCATAATTTTCACCGAAATGCTTTAAGCCAGCTTTTTGAGCGGCACTTATAGCCTCGTAACCGAAACCCTTTGTAACGGCTATCAGAGTGACTTCTCTCGTAGCTTTTTTTTGAATTAAGGTTTTTATACTTTCTATTCGATCTATAAGTTCCTGATCTTGATTTGAAGTTCCCATTAATTGTTTCCGATCCATGCGACCATAGCTTGCCGTTCCTGATCACAGTTGGCCCGATGAGACCAAAAGTGTTCTGAATCTGCTGTGCAGCCATCTAGGTAAGTGACGTTCTTAACCCCATTCTTACTTAGAGCTAATCTGACCATTGCTGGCAGATCTAGTGCTGGACGACCATATTTTGTCTTGGACTTTATTCCCACCCCGAAAGTCTTCTCAAGTGCTGCTAGATCATTCCGATCGAACTCGTAATTCTCTGGATAAATGCAAGGGCCTACGATAGCAATTGAAGGCGCTTGACCTAATTTATTCATCTCGAAACATGTTTTACCTATTACATCAGAATGAACCCCTCTCCACCCTGCATGCACTACGCCAAGGACTCCTTCCTCACTGAAAAGAGCTACGGGGGCGCAGTCTGCGACTTGCACAGAAAGGGGTATATCAACGCAACTTGTTACCAAAGCATCTCCTTTCGTACCCTGAAACTCTCCTGCTTTAGTAATTTCTATTACCGAATTCCCATGTATTTGCTCTAAATATGCCCAAGGCTTTCCTACTAGACCTTCTTGCCGTCCATGTAGGGTTTCTTTTTCTTGGTTAATTGATAAGTTCCCGTAAGATTTGTCAGTCATAAGAACATAGGCTTTATGCTCTTTCCCAATTTGCTGGGACCATGAAGGTTCTACATGGTACATATTAGATTTTCCTTGTTTCGGGTAGGTGTCCTACTTAAGGAAATCTGGTACGTCTAGATCGCCGTGGACTTCTTCTTCATCTAACTCTTCACTATTTCCAAATACATCAGGAATGTCGCTTCCAAGGCTTGTTCGTTGAGGACTGGTTGTACCCTCCCAGCGATCAAAACCTGCTGCAATCACGGTAACTCTGACTGAATCCCCCATGGCTTCATCAACTACTGTTCCAAAGATAATGTTTGCGTCTGGATGAGCTACCCCAAGAACGAGCTCAGCCGCTTCATTAACCTCGTTCAGCGTTAGATTACTGGAGCCAGTTATTGATAAGAGTATTCCCCTAGCACCATCTATTGGTGACTCTAAAAGCGGACTTGATACGGCTTTTCGTGCTGCGCTCGTTGCTCTTTGCTCGCCATTTCCTTCACCAGTTCCCATAAGTGCCGAACCTGCATCATTCATAATCATTCTGACATCGGCAAAATCAGTATTAATCAAACCTGGTGTGGTAATTAGTTCTGTGATCCCTCTGACCCCATCAAGCAAGACCTCATCTGCTTTTGCGAAGGCTTCGACTACCGTTGTTTGTTCGTCAGCCACTGAGAGCAATCTGTCATTAGGAATAACTATTTGGGTATCAACTTTTTCTCGCAATCTTGTAATTCCCTGATCAGCCTGAACAGCACGACGTCGCCCTTCAAACCCAAATGGTCTAGTTACAACACCTATAGTTAATGCTCCTAATCCTTTTGCGATATCCGCGACTATTGGAGCAGCTCCTGTTCCAGTTCCTCCACCTTCTCCTGCGGTAATAAAAACCATGTCAGCTCCTGAAAGTGCGGCTTCTATCTCTGGCCTATGATCTTCTGCAGCTTGCCTACCAATTTCTGGATCAGATCCTGCGCCAAGCCCTCGGGTCAATTCACGGCCTATATCAATTTTCACTTCAGCGTCGGAAAGCAATAATGCTTGCGCATCAGTATTTATCGCTTGAAATTCTACTCCTCGTAGGCCAGCATCGATCATTCGATTTACTGCATTTACTCCGCCGCCGCCGACACCAACAACTTTGATTACAGCTAGATAATTGTGAGGGTTCTCCATTTTTTTCTCCTTATGAATTTTCCAAACTTATTAGTTTGAGTACAAACTCTAAATCATGTGTGAAGAATTTTTCTTTCACTTCTTCTCCAGCTACACAGCTACTTACTGTGTTATTGATTCCCTATGAATCGTATGAGCATTCTTGGGATCTACACACCACTGGGTTTCTTGGAGCGCGGACATCGACATGGACGAGGTCGTTGAGATCCGCTTGTTCAAGAATAGTTGCCGCAGCTAAAATCTTTTCTGTGCGGTTATTTGTATCACCAAATAGAACTTTTCCTTCTCCAAATAAATTAAGCTCCAATGTTTCACCAACTTGAATAGATGAAATATCGGCAGCAAGAATTGGAGGTAAATTCTTAGCTAAATCTATTGCGGATAAGCCCTGTTCAGAGACGGATTTCCCTATCTCGAGTGGCTTCTCAAGACCTTCAACTACCGGGTATCCAAATGGAAGTTCTAAGACGCGATCTACGACTCTCCCATCACTATCGAGTAGCACCCATGAGTCCTTATCAGAGGCAGCGGCAACTGGGGATCTAAGCGTCACATTGATTGTTACGTCACCTCCGAATGATTTACTGATACGAGCATTTTTTATCTGGGGTATTTGTTTGATCCTACTGATAGCACTACGACTATTAACCTCAAGTAGAGGTGTAGACTTTCTTATGCCGCTTTGCTCTTCAATGAGATTTGCTAACTCGGAGTCGGCACCCTTAACGATAATACTGTCAACATCCAGTAGCGAACTTTTCGTAACGACCACTCCTCCGATTATGAGCAGAACTAAAGAAACTATCAGCAACACGACTCTCAGTCGCCGCTTGCCTTTGGCTCGAAGAATTTCAATCCTTCGTTCTTGAATACGTGGATCCATATCTACCATCAGTCAAACCCAATTAACTGAGTTTCGATCTTGAGCTTGATTCCAAATTCCTCAGATACTCTTCTTTGTATCTCTTTCATAAGTAAGTAGACATCCGTAGCCCTACCATTTTGATCGACCTGAATGAAGTTTGCATGCTTTTGAGAAATCGCAGCCGTTCCAACCCTAAATCCTTTACTTCCTGTTTCTTCAATTAATTCACCAGCTGATTTCTTTTCGGGATTTTTGAATACTGAACCGGCATTTTGACCGCCAGGTTGATTTTCAAGGCGCCAGCGTACTATTTCTTTTATCTTCTCGTTAGAAACCGCTGGGACCCCCTTTTCCAAAACGAGTATGGCATTAACAACAATCTGATGGGATTCGATAGACGAAGTGCGGTACTCAAATTCTAAATCACCTGTACTAAGGCTTAGCCCTTTACCATTTACTAAATCAACTACTTCAACGCTCTGCACACTTTCGCGCATATCAGACCCATGGCCTCCAGCGTTCATTTTGACTGCGCCGCCTATCGTTCCAGGGACACCCACTGCCCACTCAAATCCTGCCAACCCAACAGAAGCAGTTTTTCGAGCAAGGACTGGCAATTTTACCGCAGCGCCAGCCTTTACTTGAGTATCATTAATCTCTATTTCTTCAAAACCTTTTCCTAATCTCACCACTAATCCATCAAAGCCAGTGTCAGCAATAAGAAGATTTGACCCGTTTCCTATTATTACGATTTCTTTATTAGTTTTTTTATTTACAGAAACGACAGACTGTAACTCTGCTTCGTTGCTTACTTCCACATAAAGTGAGCACTTAGCTCTTGTTCTGTAGGTAGTCTGTTGGCCGATCTCAAAATTCTCTATTGCTGCTTTTCGGCTAAACAAACTGTCAATTTCGTTCCCTACTTCATTCCAGAGACTGCTCATTTCTTAATTCTCTAACATTTCGCTTGGGAGGCTTGTCAAATCCCCTGCCCCAAGAGTTATGCACAAGTCTCCCGCTTGAAGATTCTCGTGAAGTAGCTTTATTAGCTCTTGGCGGTGTTCACAATAGTGAATTGGCTTTTCATAACCGTTGGTTTTCAAAGAGTCTGCAATTAACTTTCCCGTCACACCAGGAATTGGCTTCTCACCTGAAGAGTAAATTCCTGTAATAATGACTTCATCAGCATCGTCAAAGCAATTGGAGAATGCATCTGCTAATTCATATGTTCTGGTGTAACGATGAGGTTGAAAAACAGCAACAATCCGACCCCATTGTCCCTCGCTTGCAGCTTTTAACGCAGCTTTGACTTCAGTCGGAAGATGCGCATAGTCATCGATAAATGCTACTCCATTAGCTTCGCCTCTAAATTGAAATCGCCTAGCTACCCCAGCGAAATGAGATAAACCCCTTCTCAACTCTTCAACTGGAAGTCCTATATCCACGCCAACTGCTATGGCAGCAGTTGCATTTAGCGCATTGTGCAATCCTGGGCTAGCGAGAGTAAAGCGTCCAAGATTAGCTTCTGGTCCGATAATTTCAAACGAAGATGAAAACCTGCCTCCCACATATGACTGGAGGCTATAGTCTGATTTTGTACTAGTTCCGTAAGTCACAACTTTCTCACTATCCAATAGATAGCTTATATCTTCATCCACATCACATATGTAGGCTTTCTTTCTAGTCCCTAGAACAAATTGTTTAAATGCTTCCCGTAAATTTTCTTCAGTTCCGTAATATGAAAGATGATCTGGTTCAACACTTGTAACAATAGAGAATTCCGCTTCTACCTCAAGGAAAGTCCCATCAGATTCATCAGCTTCCATAACCAAGTATTGCGAATTCTTATCCCATAGAGCTCCGCAACCAATTTCATTGACTTCTCCACCTATCAAAAAAGACGGGTTTACCCCAGCTTCAGCTAAGACAAGGGAAAGCATCGATGACGTAGTCGTCTTCCCGTGAGTTCCTGCCACCGCAATTGTTTTTTTAGTTTTACTGATGGCAGCTGTGATGTCTGCCCTACTGGCTATGCCTATGCCCTTCCGCTTCGCTTCTTCAACTTCAACGTTCCCTTCAGGGATAGCCGTTGACTTGGTTAATAGCGAAGCATTCCCTAGATTCATCTCTGAGTGACCTATAAAGACTTCTATTCCTTCAGCCTCTAGCCGCTCAAGCCCTGCAGAGTACTTGAGGTCACTCCCCTTCACCCTATGTCCCATTCCTGACAAGACTATGGCAATTGACCGCATGCCAGCTCCTCCAATACCAACCATATGAATATCTTTAGGGTCACGTAGGGATAGCTCTTGTAAAGTCATTTTGCTTCCTTCAGCATTACTGCAGCCACCATTTTTGCCGCTGCCCGATTACCTGCTTTTCTGCTTTTCTTGGCCATTGTCTCCAACCTAAGTGAGTTCTGAAGTAACTCCTTAATTGCATTTACTAAATTATCCCCAGTGCACTCGTTGTCATCAATAATGACCGCAGCCCCAGCATCAGCTAAGGAATTCGCATTCTTTCGCTGGTGATCGCCTGGAGCGTGTGGGAGTGGCACGAGTACTGCTGGTACCCCTACAACAGATATCTCCGCTGTGATAGAACCACCAGCTCGAGAAATAATAAGATCAGCTGCGTTTAACACAGCAGGCATATCCGTTTCATATTCAATAGGTTTGTAGTCGATAAACTCAACTAGCTCTGGAATAGTTAGAACTTCCCAATCTCTTCGGCCAATGATGTGATAAATGCTGAGGTTTTTGATCCCGTCGAGTTTAGGAATCGCATCAATAATTGCTTCGTTTATTCTCCTAGCTCCAAGAGATCCTCCTGTAACAACTACTAACTGGTTCTGGTCAGGTATTCCTAACTTTCTACGATCATCTCCTTTATCTTCCTGCCTAATCTGACTTATTTCCCTGCGAACCGGATTGCCGGTCAGTACTTTTTTCTTTAGATCCGTTCCTTCATAAGAAACTGCTGATCTTTTAGCCCACTTACTAATTAGCTTATTGGCGCGACCGGGAACAGCATTTTGTTCATGGAGTACAACTGGAACTTTTGTTATTAGGCCAGCAATAGCACCGGGTACTGATGCATAGCCACCTAACGCAAGTATTATCTTCGGCTTACATGATTTATAGAGCTTCGCTGCTAACCAT
The DNA here is from genome assembly GCA_013912105.1 of Acidimicrobiales bacterium. Lineage (GTDB taxonomy): Bacteria > Actinomycetota > Acidimicrobiia > Acidimicrobiales > UBA8592 > UBA8592. Next base: position 30,971 of record JACERY010000010.1, read on the forward strand.
GTTGCTTTAACAACTAGGGCTAACGTCTTTAGAACTGAAATTGGGTTTCTTTTCTGAATTCCGGCACCTGGAAGAGTGACTAAGTCAAAATTTTCCGCAGATACAAGTCTTTGATCAATTTCTTTTTCGCTTCCCAGAAAGATCACACTCTTTTTATCAATGCCACTATCCACCAATGAATTTGCTACAGCTAAACCTGGGTGTAGATGACCGGCAGTTCCACCACCAGCAATTACAGCGAAACACTCCTTCATTTGACTCTCTGATGTGAGATATTCAAGAGAATGCCGATTGCCGCCATCCCTACTAATAATGAACTACCTCCATACGAAACAAAAGGAAGTGGAAGACCTGTGTTTGGCAATCTTCCAATTGTTACTCCTATATTCACGAAAGCCTGCACAACAAACCAAATCGTTATACCCATAGCAAGAAGATACCCAAATTTGTCTGAAGCATTGGAGGCGCTAACTGCTACGCGAACTCCAAGTACAACCAATGCCACAAACAGCGATAGAACTAGCAGAGATCCTATAAGTCCCATCTCTTCTGCGACGATTGTGAAAATAAAATCAGTATGTGTTTCAGGGGTCCACCATTTTGACTTACTTGCACCTGGTCCCACGCCTAAAAGACCTCCGTTGCTTATACCAGTAAGAGACTGTAAGGTTTGCCAACCTGTGTTGAGTGAGTCACCCTCAAGGTCCAAGATAGCTAGGAGTCTTTGCCTTCGGTATGGCGCTGCTATAGCGCCCCCGACAACCAGAAGGGCACTTCCGGCTCCGATAGTTACAAATTTTCCTAAGGGCATACCCCCAAGAAATAATAAGATAGCGACTAAGGAGGTAACTAAGCACATTGTCCCGTAATCTGGCTGATTGAATAATAAAAGCATCGCTGGAATAAGAACTAGTATTGGATCCCAATATGCTCTGGGATTATTTAGTTTATTTTCGTAGTCGGAAAGATGCTTTGCCGTGAAGAGTATCATCACCAATTTGAGCATTTCCGATGGCTGAAAAGTTCCTCCGGGAACTGCTAACCACCTGGTTGCCCCACCTCCTTCTACACCTAAAGGAGTAAAAAGAAGGAAAAACATGAAATACGTTACTCCAAGAAGCGCTGGAACTAAAGGTTTTAGTCTTCTGTAATCAAATTTTGAACATGTGTACAGTACAACTAATCCAATTAGAAACCATACTCCCTGTTTATAGAAGTAAGAGAACTCTCCTAGACCTTCTCGACTAGCTACAACCGAACCAGCTGATAACACCATTGCAAGGCCGAATAGGTTAAGAATAACAACAACCGCAACAATTTTTAACTGTAAAGGTGTCCAGAAGGATGATTTCTTTCCGTGACTCTTTTCCGGTGATCTTATTGTCGTAAACAATGCGCTTCTAAGACTTTTTCCAAAGTTTGTTTGATGAGGAGGGTTAGTTATTGCCAATTTGGCCCCCTATTAAAGTTTGGACAATTCTCTCAAAATCTTCCCCACGCTCTACATAATTTTGATACCTGTCAAATGATGTACATCCTGGCGAGAGAAGAATTACATCGCCCTTTTCGCTAAATTCTGACGACATATTGACTGCGTCTTTCATTGATTCAGCTTTTGAAACTGGCATTGAAGTTCCCAAAACCCCAGCAATCTCATCTGCAGCTTCACCGATCGCTATTAGGCGTTTTATCTTTGACGCTACACACGTCAATACCCCCAGGTTCAGACCTTTATTTCTTCCCCCGGCGATCAAAATTACATTTTCGAAACCATTCACAGCAGCAATAACTGAATGAGGAGTTGTTGACTTACTGTCGTTGTACCATTCAACTTCGTCTTTTTGACCTACGAAACTAATCCTGTGCGGTAATCCTTTAAATTCCTTTAAGACATTTCTTATGGCATCAATTGTTGCACCAGAGTGAATAGACAAGGTCGCAGCAGCCAATGCATTCAAAACGTCATGTGGTGAGGATCGCTTTAACTCACTAATTTCTAATAATTCCTGACCATCAATTACTAAGGAGTCACCTATTACTTGACTAGTTCCAGATTGCCAACCGAATGTCTTGATTACACCTCTTTCCGGTAGATGCTTCATTACTACTTCATCTTCAGCATTTCCGATAGCTATCTGGTGACTTTCATGATTTGACCACATTGATGCCTTAGCAATTTCGTAGCTTGCAAGAGAATCATGAACATCTAAATGGTCAGGAGAGAAATTCAGCCACACCGATGCCTCTGGTGAAAAAATAGAGGACCAGCCTAACCTAAACGACGAAGCTTCTACGATAAATTTTTCTATAGATAAATCGCTAATAGCTTTGACTAAGGGAATTTCTGTATTACCTACTGCTTCAACTTTTATTCCACTTGAAAGCAACATCTCTTTAACCATCATGGTCACAGTTGTTTTCCCGTTAGTCCCGGTGATTGCTATAACTGGGCGGTCGTCATATTGAGCAGCTAGGTCAAATTCACTAGCAATTTGATAGCCCATCTTATCTACATGCGCAAAGACAGGGTGGTTCTCTGGCAATCCAGGTGTCGGCATGAAGATATCTATTTCTTCAATTAACTTAGCTAGCTTAATATCGTCGGTTGCCTGATGTATCTTTAAGCCCAGACTCTTAGCGTATTTTTGAGCTGAATTAGAAGGGTTGTCATCAAAGATTATTAGCTTAAAATTTTTGGTCATAAGGAACTCAACGATTGACTGTCCAGTTTCACCAAATCCAAAAATACCTACTGTTGAGCCCTCTATAAAGATAGATTTTCTCATGGAAGCTCTATTCCTCGAAAGTCAGATATTTCAACGAAATCTGCATAGAAAATTCCAAGGGCAATGGCTACACAGAACCCGCTAATAATCCAGAATCTAACTATCACTGTAGTTTCTGGCCACCCTTGAAGTTCGAAGTGATGATGAAATGGGGCCATTCGAAAAATTCTTCGCTTCCCCATCCACCGGTAACCAATAATTTGAACAACTACTGAAATGGTCTCAAGTACGAATATCCCTCCGATAATCGGTAGTAGAAGTTGCGTATTAGTAGCCAAAGCTAAACACGCTAAGGCTGTTCCGATAGCTAAGGAACCAGTATCACCCATAAAAATTTTAGCAGGAGCTGCATTCCACCAAAGAAAGCCTACGCAAGCACCGAGCATAGAAACAGCTACGACTGCTAGATCTAATGCATGATCTAAATCGTATATCTCAGGATGCCTAAATGCCCAAAAAGAAATTACTGTGAATGCACTGAAGGACAGAGTTGAAGACCCTGCAGCGAGACCATCAAGGCCATCGGTAAGATTTACTGCGTTGCTCATTGCAAGAATAATAAAAGCCGCCCAGAGAGTCCATCCGACTGGCCCGAGATCTATAGATAACGAATCCCATCTCGTAAAGGAAACTTCCGTGTGTACATCGGTAAAGGAAACCATCAGAATCGCAAATCCAAAGGCCACGACCAGAAGACCAATTACTTTCATTTTCTTATTTAGACCGAGGTTCCTTGCATTTCTGACTTTAAGCCAGTCATCAAAAAATCCTACGATTCCTGACCCTACGATTGCTAACATAACGAATAATCCAGAACGGGTGTAGATTCCGTTATAGAGATCCGAGATTATGTAAGCTATGGCCGAACCCGCTACAACTGCTATTCCGCCCATAGTCGGGGTTCCGGCTTTTGTTTTATGCCCACCAGGGCCGTCTTCACGTATGGGCTGACCTATCCCCTTTTCTGTTAACCATTTGATTAAGTAACGTGTCCCAAATAGAGAAATTGCTGTTGAAATTGTTACTGCAAGAAGAAGCCGTATCATATTTTCCTTGCCTGTAGCCCTTCAATAGCGATATCTATGTCTTTAAATGGAATATATTCTCCGGAAATCTCTTGTGTTTCTTCATTTCCTTTTCCAGCTACTATCACCACATCTGCCGGTTTTGAAATTTGTATTGCGTGCATAATTGCTTTTCTACGATTTGGTTCAACATAAATATCTGATTTTTTATTGAAACCTTGCAATACGTCATTGATTATTGTTTGCTCATCTTCTGATCGCGGGTTGTCAGATGTTACATACACGTAGGAGGCATTCTTCTCTGAAACTGCTGCCATCTGAGGCCTTTTAGACCTATCTCGATTGCCACCACAACCAAAAACGACGTGAACATCCCCTAGTCCGGAAATTCTTTGAGCTGATTGAAGAACTTTCTGCAGCCCATCTGGAGTATGTGAATAGTCAACAACGACAGTTGGCCCTTTTCCTTCGAGATTAACGACTTCAAATCTTCCAGGTATTGCCTGCGCTTGAGATAAACCTGCGACTATTGAATCTTTATCAAATCCAAGTACGTGAGCAGCGGTTGCAGCTGTGTACGCATTCTCAATGTTAAAGTAGCCTGGAAGTTGGATCTCTATTAATTCGCCTTTCCATTTGAAAATGCTTCCTTCAAAGCTCTCCTTTACTACTTCAATATCCGCTGATGAAATAGCGGTAAACGGTATTTCAATTTCTCTTGCTAACCGTTGACCATAAGATGTATCGGTATTTATTACTGCATGATCTGCATGTTCTGCAGTAAATAAACTCGACTTAGCTTGGTAGTAACTTTCCATATCTCCGTGATAGTCAAGATGGTCAACGGTTAAATTAGTAAAAATAGCGAGATCATATTTTATACCTGAAATTCTTTTTTGAAGTAACGCATGAGACGACACTTCCATCGATAGAAATGACTTTCCCTCTTTAACATAACTTCGAATTATTTCTTGTAGTTCTGGAGCTTCAGGTGTCGTTCTTTCTCCAGTCAGTGTTCCGATAGTTCCCGTCTTTTCTCCGGAGAATGAAGCTATCTCTTCTAATAAATTTACTGTTGTAGTCTTTCCGTTAGTTCCGGTTACGCCAACGGTCATTATTTCCCTTGCTGGAAAATTAAAAAAGATTTCTGCGACCTCGGCCATTACTGACCTAACGTCCTCTACTTTTATTTGGAGCGCATTTACATCTAACTCGTGATCAACTATCAAAACATTTGCGCCACGGTCTACTGCCGCAGAAGCATAGTCATGTCCATCGTGATATTCTCCTCGGATACAGAAAAATAAATCACCTTTGTTTATCTTTCTAGAGTCATAACATAAACCAGTGATAACCGTGTCCATAGAATCAGTGTCTAGCAGGGTTCCGGCAGAATAAGGATTATCAAGAGAACCTAAGATAGTTTGCAACTTCATTGCACTACCTCATTCGTCTCTGCAACAACTTGATTTCCTTCTGGGGAGATTTCTTGACCCGCTAACTCAGATACAAGTAATTCTGATACAGGCGAAACTTGGTAATGCCTCAAAGACCAGCTCGCTAATTGACCAAAAAGTGGTGCTGAAACATGACTAGCGTAGAACTGTTCTTCCACTGGTGCAGGGTCGTCAATAATCACGAGCATAGAGAATTGTGGATTTAGTGCCGGATAGAAACCGGTTACCGTCGATGTGTAGTGCCTAAGGCCTTGTTTATCCAGATACGGATTGAACTGTCCATTAGGAAGCTCATAACTATTTTCAGGATCAAAGTATTTCCATGATGTTCCTGTTTTCGCTGCTATTTTATATCCAGATACCTTTGCTTTCTCCCCAGTTCCATTGTCTACGACAGAGGTAAGCAAAGTAGCAATCTGCCTAGATGTAGATGCTGAAATAACTCTGCGGCTTGGAATCGCCGAGACGTAATCTTTAATCCCATCTGAGTCCACTACATGAGTAACGAGTTTCGGAGCGACATAAACACCGTCATTTGCAATCGCTGAGTATGCGGTAACCAGCTGTATTGGTGATACTGAAATACCGTGACCTATTGAAATAGTATTTAAATCAATAGCTGACCACGTCTCTAGTGGATGGAGAATCCCTTGGGATTCTCCGGGGAAACCCAAATCTGTCGTTTGCCCGAATCCAAAATTAGTTAGATATGAATAGAGTCTTTCTTTACCTAGTTCTTGCCCCCAAACGATAGTTCCAGTGTTAGATGAGTGAGTGAGAATATCTTGAACTCCCATCTCTTGAATTCCATATTCGAACTCATCTCGCCACTTTTCAGTTCTTATTTCGCCCTCGAAATCTTCCCACTCTTCAATAACGGTATCCGGTATATCTTTTCTGGTACTAGCGTCAGCTATACCTTCATTAATCACTCCCGCAAAGGTCATAGCTTTCATCACTGATGCTGGCTCGTAACTTAGTGTGACAGCTGGGTTATGTGAAGTTGAACGAACTTCTCCCGTCTCAGTCATCACCATTGAGGCCATTGCAAGAATCTCACCGGTACTCGGTTGCTGAATAATGACAATTCCGCCTTTAGCTTCCGATTCTTGAATTGTTTTAGCTAGTTCTCGCTCAACTTGCCCTTGCAGCGTTCTATCAATAGTTAGAATTAAGTCAGAGCCTTGACTGGCCTCTTTTAGTACTCCTGCTTTTGTAGGAATAGTGCTACCGTCTGCGCTCAACTCTGTTATCTGCAACCCTATGACGCCCTTTAATTTCTCTTCGTATTGGGACTCAAGACCCGACATGCCCACGTTGTCTACATTTACGCTACCAAGAACTCCTTTTGCTAGTTGGTCACCTGACACGTGGAACCGGCGAGGCTCATACCCAATATGTACGCCGCCTAATTTAAGATCCCTAATCACGTCTGCAGTTTCCGGGTCAGCGTTCCGGACCAAGTATTCAAATGAGGTTGGAGAGTTGAATTTGGTTAAAATCATCTTCGCTTCTTCAGTTTCGTCAACGCCAATAAGGTCGAGATGAGCTGCAAGGATTTGAGATTTCTCTACTTTCTCTACGCCATTACCAGCTGAAGAGGGATCAATGTATATGTATGGCTGGGGAAAAGAGATAGCTAGTTGGTCTCCGTTCCTATCTAGGATGGAGCCGCGCTCCCCTCTTAATTCCTCTTGGATCACTCGCTGGTTAACACCTTTCTCGACATATTTATCCTTATTGAGAACAGACAAGTCAAATAAACGCCAGCCGATAAGCACTGCACAGATACCAAAGAAAAAAAGAATTAAATGCCTCCGTTTATCCTCAGCGTAAGGCAATTTTTTTGTCACTATTCTCTTCCCTCAAAAGAAATAGACTCATCATCCCAGTTAGAAAAGTCAGAACTTAGAAGTGGTTGGAGGTATTCAGTGTGATCGGGGTGCACCATCCCAAGACCTTGAATTCCTTCAATAACCTCTTCGGGGCCAGCAAGAGCTACCCTATAGATTCTCTCAGTAGATTCTAATTTTGTGATTTCAAAAAGTAGAGAGCGGTTGGCGGCATCTAAATCTGAAATAGTCGTCGTGATTTTATCTAATTTGGTTTGCCGCTGAACTATGAGAGCACTCATGACGACTTTGCCAAAGAAACCTAATGCTATGAGACATACCAGTATTACAGTTGTTGAACGAAGCCACGATTTTGAGTCTGAAACTACAGCTAAGGTTAAATTCTTTTTTCCTTTTGGTTCAATTTTTCTAACGACTTGATTCTCAGGCATTACGCTGCTCTCTTATTTTCTCAAAAGTTCTCAATCGCGCTGAAGAAGCTCTTGAGTTTCTATTAATCTCTTCCTCGCTAGCTAACTGACCTTTTCGTTTTAATAGTCGTATCATTGAGGTATCTTCAACTGCCGGTAGATAGCGTGAATTCTGTCGGTTCAAACCGGCATGTTCTCTAGTTACTTGTTTGACTATTCGGTCCTCGCCTGAATGGTAAGACATGACCCCGCACCTACCTCCAACCTGAAGAAGCTCAATTACTTGAATCAAAGTAGGTTCTATAACTGCTAATTCTTGATTTATCGCTATACGTATAGCTTGAAATGACCTCCGCGCCGGATGACCTTTTGTTCGTCTTGAGCGTGCCGGAATAGCTTCAGAAATTACTTCAGCAAGCTTCAGCGTATCCGAGATGGGCCTTGCTGAAACTATAGCTTGAGCAACCTTTCTATAGAATCTCTCGTCACCGTATTTCTTTAGTACTTGAGCTATAGTTTCTTCATTTTCTTTATTGATAAACTCATGTGCCGTTTGTGTAGCTTTTAGATTCATTCGCATATCTAGGGGACCTTTGCGACGGAATGAAAACCCTCTTTCAGGATTATCCAGTTGGTAGGACGAAACTCCTAGATCAAAGAGCGCTCCCGTTATTTGTGCCACACCATTTCGGTCTAAAACACTGCTCAAGTTATCAAAACGGTCATGGACCAGAACCACTCGTTCTTTATAATCCTTAAGGCTTTCCCTTGCCGCTTCTAGCGCTTCTTTATCCTGATCAATTCCTATAATCTGCACATCAGGTCGTGATTCGAGAATAGCTTTGGAATGTCCTCCCCCACCTAAAGTTCCGTCAACGACTGTGCCTGCAGGAACATCCGAAAAAACATCTACAATTTCCTTCTTCATCACCGGCTCGTGGAAGTATGGCTGTTCAGAAAAACGGGTGATCCGGCGGTCAGTTAAACTGTCCGCCGGATCCAGGGGAGACCCGTTGGTGGTAGATTTTTTTTCTTCTGAGAAGATCATGTTCTCTGCTTTCCCATCGCACTTCGGCAGTCTTCCGGATAAATGGCGCACGTCGGGATTTCTCCCCGATCGAACTAGATGACAAGCGGGCGGAGTAGAGGCTCGTATCTTATTACCCGAAAGACTGCCCAAAAGCGGCTGGGTGTTATGCATAGTTTTGATTTTCTAGCTTGCTATACCTTCTTTCAGTTGCTTTTTCTCTTACTTTTTGAACCATTGTCATAGCCAAACACTCTCGTGAGGGTCTCCTTCGGATGCTTCTTCCACGCGACTCCACTCTTCAGGAGTCCAAATCTCAGCCCGATTTATAACTCCGATGATGATTGCTTCGCGTTCAAGCGAAATTTCATCTCTTAGTTTTGGCGGAACTGCTATTCTGCCCTGCGTGTCTGTGCGGACTTCTGTGATGCTTGCTGCCCATCTACGTTGCGCATCTGCTGCAACACTCTTTTGCTGCACTTGCTCGGTTAGCCTTGCTGCCGCTTTCTCTATTTCAGATGATGAATAGACCATCAAGCAAGCTGCTTGAAGTGATTTTGTTAAGAATGCAGTGTCTTGTAAATGGCGTCGAAAATTTGATGGAAGGACCAGCCTTCCTTTCTCATCAAGTAGCCGTTCGTGTTCCCCTGTGAACATGATTTCTCTATTTCCTAATTTGCATTACCCTTTAGCCCTTGTTGCCAAAACCTAAACAGTAACTAATCGGACATAAATGCCCTTTTTCTCCCTTTCATCCCACATTACTCCCTCTTACACCACATTTCAACACTTTAAAGTCAAAAATACGGTTTTTAGCGCTAAAAAGAGCGTGAATAGCCCCCCACTCTCACCCACGCATTAATTTAAAGCTTGTTATCGGATTGACAACTGTTTCATTAGAGCGTCAATAGCATCTTGCCTCCCGCAATCAGCATTTGTACCGCAGGATTGAATTCTTTGGGCAATATTTGCAACTGGAGCTGCCTTAAACGCATTGACTAAGTGTTTGGGCTCCCATTTAAGTACCAAAGCGCATTGATACCGTGTCCCCTGTCTAGAACGTCTTTGCGAGATCCCGACGATTTTACGCCCATTCAAAAAAATCTCTCCGGGAGCTTTACCTGCAAAGCACACTAGATCTGAGAGAGGCGACCGTTCCATCGATTCTGTATGCATGGTGCCGGAAACTGATATTGACTGCATTGCTTTCAACCAGACTTCACCAATCCAAAGAGCTGACCGTTTCACGTCTTCTTCCCAAAGGGGTGAGATTCGTGGAATAAATATATCTACCCAGAGTAGATCATCAGGAACAACTAAAACTGCCCCGCCCCCACTCCTTCGTGATGTGATACTGAGGCCTTCTTTTTCGAGATAAGAAAAGTCTATAAATGGCTTTTCTCTCTCTGAGCTCCCAAGAACGATACATGGGTCTTGCGCTTTAACTATCCAAAGTGTCGGATTTTTCCACTCTGCTAGAGTTGTAGCATGTGCAAGCGCAGTTGTTAATTCCTTATCTTCTACAATCCACTCTGGAAGATGTCCCTTAATCGGGCTTAACTTTGAGTTCATCTATTTGCTTGCTGCGGGCCAGCTTTTGCACCACTGAAGGTAGGTAGTTACATCCTTTGCGATATTGGTATTTCCTCGTTCGTTGCCATATGCGGTGTGAATTCTAAATTGTAGGTACGAGGCTTCTGGAATTGGAAGAAATGGAAGTCTTCTATACCACCCTGACCTCCTAATACGCCACAATTGACGAAAAGCTACAAGCCATAGATTAGGCCTTCGCAATATTTGAGCTAAGACCTGTAAAGCTACTTTTTTATCTGCTGCCATGAGCTACTTCAACTTTCGTTTTCGGTAGAGACCTCTAGGAAGATGATTCTGATTTAGTTTTCTGTCTCATCGGGTCGAAATCTTTCTCGTAATTTTCCTCGTCTACCTGATAGTGAATTTCGGAGAGAGCCAGACTGGACATTCATTGATAACTGATTCATCCCTGCTCGCCCCAACCTTCTTAGGTTCTGTTCGAAAAGAAGAGCGGCGGCAAGCATCATTACGAAACCAATAAATGCGAGCCAAAAGCTTACTGATAATGTCAATACGATGGTTACAAGACCGACTATGAAACCAAGAATGGACCACTTTATATTCCGCGCAGAATGCGTGTAGACAGTCGTCGTTGCGACTTCCTTTGCTAATGCTGGGTCAGTCTCATGTAATTGTTGTTCTATCTGGCTAAGTATTCGTTGTTCATCTTCTGAAAGAGGCATACATACATCATCGCATAAATGCTGGGAATCAACAACGTACCCCTACCCTGTTTTTTAGTTTGATGGCCCCCATTGCTGAATTCCACGTTTTTTAGTTGCCAGACCATCTTCCGTTAACGTGCTAGCTGCCCCTATTGAGTCTGGGCCAAATTTAGAACGGATAGCATCCATCGCATCTTCCGCTTCTCTCCATTCAAGGTCATTAGTTTCTAACTCATCAAAAGAAAGCTGGAGACCTTTACTATTCTTGCTAAAATTCGTGGCCCCGACTCCCAATAAGCGAACGCCAATAGATAAATCAAGGGTATCAAGTAAGCTAACTGCTTCTCGGCTAATGACTTTTCCACTATCAGTAGGGTTTGGAAGTGTCACTGAACGGACAAAAGTTGAAAAGTCCTTTAACCTAACTTTAATATTCACCGTTTTAGCTAAACTTCTTGAGCCGCGTAGACGTTTACCCACAGCGTCTGACATTCTATGAATTTCAGAAGTGATCTTCGCTATTTCAAATAAATCTTCCGAGAAAGTTTCCTCATGGGAAATAGATTTTGCCGCCTGTACTGCCTCGACATTCCTTTCGTCAACTCCGTGTGAGAGTCTATGCAAGTGAGACCCTTGCGATTTCCCTAGCGCATTGACTAAATCATTTAAAGGAAATTTACGCAATTCAGAGACTTGAGTGACTCCCAACTGATCTAGCCGTTTCGCTGTAGCTGGCCCAACTCCCCAAAGAGCTTTGACTGGAAGTTGATCAAGAAAACCAATTACGTCATCTGGATGTACTACTTTAATTCCTATTCCCGGGATTGGACCTCTTGAGCTTGGTTTAGGCTTCGCTTCTTCTGTTGCCAGCTTTGCCAAAAACTTATTTGGGGCGATACCCACTGAACATTTCAACCCCTGCTCAGCTAGAACATCACTCCTAATTGAATCTGCTATTTCAAATGGTGTTCCATACAGGCGTTGACTTCCTCCAACATCTAAAAATGCTTCGTCAAGTGATATCGGTTCCACCAGAGGGGTGTAGCGCTTAAATATTTCCATAACCTCGTAGCTGATAGATGCATAATAAGTATGATCACCCGGAAGAAATACAGCTTTGGGGCATAGTTTCCGTGCACGAAATGATGGCATTGCAGAATGTATCCCAAATGAACGCGCTTCATATGACGCTGCTGCGACTACTCCTCTATTGCCGGTTCCTCCAACAAGTACAGGCTTCCCGACCAGTTCAGGCCTACGCACAAGTTCAGCTGAAACAAAAAAAGCATCCATGTCAATATGGAGAATATGTGAAGTAGATATTATTTTTTTCATCTTTAAGAGGATTTACCAATAGGATTCCGGCTGTTATTGTTTTATTAATAACCCACCTCCAATACGATAATACGCATGACCGAAAAAAATCTTGAAGGCGGAAATCAAAGCGATGAAATTCCGAAACAAGAGATAGAGAGTCTCTCCCAAAATGAATTAGAGAATTTCTCTGTTTCTGAACTACCGGTGACTGTCACCCCATCAGCTGGGCCATCCAAATCTTCGCAATTCATAGCCTTTAGTTCCATTCTTATCGGAGGTTTATGCGGAGGACTAATTGGCTTTGCTTTCACAGATCTTCAATGTTCCGGTGATTGCGGTCAACTATCTTTAACGGGCGGAATCATAGGTGCATTCGTTGGTGCTGGAGGCGTGGGTATTGTCTCCATTCTAGTTTTACGAGCTACGAACGAATGGAAAGAAAAAGCTCAACAAAAAAAAGGGCAAAAGGAAATTAGTTAACTTGAACGAGAATCTAACTTTAAGAGACCTTGCGTCGGAAGCAGCCAATGAAGCTTGTTTATTTTTGAAGTCAATTGATTTCAATTTTGACGAAGTCCATTCAAAGTCATCGCATTCGGACCTTGTCACCGAAATAGACCAACGGGTTGAGTCTATAATCTTTAATTTTCTTCAATCAAGAAGAAACAATGATAGCTTCTTGGGGGAAGAAGGGACTTCAGCAATAGGTTCCTCTGGAGTTCGTTGGATTCTAGATCCAATAGATGGAACAACGAATTATGTTTATGGCATCCCTTACTTTGGAGTGTCTATAGCTGCAGAGAAAAACGGGGAGGTCGTAGCTGGAGCCGTAGCTGACCCAAACCGTAATGAAATTTTTGATGCGGCTCGAGGCTTTGGCGCTCAATGCAATGGAAGCAGTATTTGCATTAGTGGAGGAACTAATCTCAACAATTCTCTAATCGCTACTGGATTTAGTTATTCATCCGAAAGAAGAGGAATTCAAGCTGAGATCCTTTCTCATTTACTCCCAAAGGTTGGAGACATACGAAGATTCGGTGCTGCCGCAGTTGACTTGTGCTGGCTGGCAAAAGGAAGGGTAGATGCCTTCTACGAAGAAGGATTGAACTATTGGGACTTTGCCGCTGGTTCATTGATAGCTGAAGAAGCAGGCGCCGCTATTATCCATTTAGATGATTTCCTTGGTGAGCAACTTATCGTTGCGGCCACACCGACTATTAAACAAGATTTCTTGATGCTGTTAGAGGGTACGCGTGATCAAATGATAAATGATTCTAAGATATCTTTTCCTTGAACTGCACTAATCCCCTATCATATTGACATGAGTACAAGAGTCTTAGTAGTTGAAGATGATGAACGTATTCGTACTGCTGTCCGACTTGCCCTTGAAAAAGAAGGCTGGGATGTCCTTGAGGCGGAAAGCGGGGAAAAAGCTTTAGATATATTCAAAAATCAGCAGTGCGATATAGTGCTGATAGATATTATGCTTCCTGGGATTGACGGGTTTGAAGTATGCAGATCCGTGCGAAAAACAAGCGATATTCCAGTCGTTATGGTAACTGCCCGTGATGACACTCATGATGTCGTTGCCGGCCTTGAAGCTGGCGCAGATGATTATCTCACAAAACCATTTTCCCCCAAAGAGCTCAGCGCTCGAATTAGAGCTCTCTTACGAAGAGCCCGGCTTCCCTCCCCTGATTTAAGCACACTTGAATTCGGAGATTTAAAAATTGTTCCAGATAAGAAACAGGTGCTTGTGAGTGGAGAACTTGTGCAACTCACTCGAACAGAATTCCAATTACTCGCAGAGCTCGCAACTTTTCCAGATCGTGTTTTTAGCAGGGATGAGCTTCTTGAAAGAGTTTGGGGGAAAGACTATTTCGGTGATGGTCGCCTCGTAGATGTTCACGTGAGGAGACTTCGAAAGAAAATTGAGCCAGAAGATGCTAGGCCTCGTTATGTAGTTACTGTTCGCGGCTTCGGCTACAAATTGAAGAACTGACTCATTTTATGGAATCGGCGAGCAAGAGACTCCGCTTACGAGCCAGACTTACTCTAACGTTTGGCCTTCTGGCATTGCTCTTAACAAGCGTTTTATCTATATTAACGTACCTACTTGTTCGAAGTAACTTGATTGAGAATAGAGAACAAAGCGCTCTAAGCGTTGCTTCCGTAAATGCTTCTCAAGCTGAACGGCGAATATACGAAGGTGCGACCGATCAAGCTGTCCGAGATTTTCTTTCTAACTTGCGCGGAGTTCGTTCTGAATCAACACCTCTTTTACGTATAGAAACAGATTGGATTTCGGCGGATCCCGTGGTATTTGAAGCGCCAGGGAATCTAAATTCAGATCTTCTAGATGCAGTAAGCAATTCATCCTCTAACGGTGCTGAAATGAAATACAAACTTCAAGATGGAACTCCCGTTTTGGTGATTGGATTTCCGCTAACGACGCGCAATGCTCTATATTTCGAAGCTACTCCTTTAGATGATATTGAAGATACACTTAGTTCTCTGTCTAATGTTCTGCGTCTGGTAAGCGGCGGAATATGTTTATTTGGGATTGCATTGGGTTCATGGGCTTCACGTCGTGTTCTATTACCAGTAGAAAAGGTAGGGCAAACGGCACGAGCTATTGCTGTAGGAGATTTAGCAGCCAGGCTTGATGTTGGAAATGACCCGGATTTGGTGGCCTTAGCAACATCATTTAATCAAATGGCAGAGAATCTAGAAGAAAGGATCGAAGCTGACGCAAAATTTGCCAGTAATGTTTCCCATGAATTGAGATCGCCTTTAACAACAATTATGGCCTCTATAGAAATACTCAATTCTACGAAAAGCTCTCTTGACGAATCGTCTCAGTTAGCACTCGGCCTTCTTAACGAGGACCTTGAACGTTTTCGTCAACTTGTCGAGGACTTACTAGAAATCTCACGTTTTGATGTCAACGCCAATGCTCTCACCTTAGAGCGGTTTTTAGTTGTTGAATTCTTGAAACGAGTCTCTGAACAAAACCTTTCCCACTCTATACAGCTTAATTTCTTAGATGAGATCAATGACGTCGTAATCGAAGCAGACAAGCGTAGATTAGCCCGCGTGATCAATAATCTATTAGACAATGCACAATATTACGCTGGTGGAGCAACATCAATAGATGTTAAGCAAAATGGCGAAGAATTAATAATTTCTGTTCTTGACAAAGGTCCCGGAATTCACCCGAGCGAACGGTCTTCAATTTTTGAACGGTTTGCGCGCGGTTCCGAAGGTGGGCGTCGAGGGTCAGGAACTGGCACTGGTTTGGGACTTTCTTTAGTAGCCGAACATGTGAAACTACACGGCGGTTCCGTTACCGTTACTCCAAATATCAAGGATGGTAGGGGTTCAAAATTTACCATAACCCTTCCGGGGGTCATCCGATGAAGAAGATTTGCGTTTGCCTCTCTATTATATTTTTACATATTGCCGCTTGTGGAATACCCGAAGACGGCGAACCCAATGCCGTTGATTCACCGATTGGAACACAGCCTGGGAATTCGTTTGATAGCCCCCAAACAGTCGAAGTTCGCAGTGAGTTAATTTATTTAGTTGATGAAAATAACTTCCTTGCCCCTGCCATTAGAGAGATCCCATCTGTTGACCTTCGTGTCACCGACTTAATCAATGAATTGATAGCTGATTTATCAGAAGCTGAACGGAACAGCTCTTTAAGCACAGCAGTTCCTGCTGGGCTTAATTTGGACGGAGTGTTCCAAGAAGGAGACGAAGCTACAATTAACTTCAACGCGGGGGGCCTAGAAGTTATTGAAGGCGATGAACTTGCCAAAGCACTTGCCCAAATTGTTTTTACGCTAACCGAAACCGGGACACTGGATGCAATTATTATTTCGATAGATGGCGATGTTAAAACTTGGCCAACTCCAAATGGAGGCGATCAACAATTACTCAGAAGAATACAGTTTATGGTTTACGCTCCGGAGGTTGATAGTGGAATCACTCAATAGTAAAAGACTCAAATTAGTTGCATCTCTTATCAAAAGCATATTCTAATGGGCGCCGTATTAGCCGTTGATGCGGGAACTACCGGAATCCGCTCTTTACTTATTGACGAAAATGGCGAAATTATTCAAACAGCATACAGAGAATTAACTCAATATTTCCCTAACCCAGGGTGGGTCGAACATGACCCCAATGAGATTTGGGAATGCGTTCAGTCAACTATGTCTGAAGTTTTAGAGGCCCACGGCAAAGACCCAGTTGCAATCGGTATCACCAACCAGCGCGAAACAATTGTGGCCTGGGATAAGAAGACGTCTCTGCCTCTTTACAGGGCATTGGTATGGCAGGATAGGAGAACTTCAAAACGATGCTCAGACCTTCAAAAAACTGATTTGCTCCCGTATATTAGAAAGACAACAGGGCTAGTCCTTGACCCGTATTTTTCTGCAACCAAAATTGAATGGTTAATCAATGAGGGCGAAATAGCCCTAAGTCCAGATGTTGCTTTCGGAACGATAGATAGCTGGATTCTTTGGAACCTAACGAACGGTTCAGCCTTTGCAACTGATCCAACTAATGCTTCAAGAACAATGTTATTTGATATCAAAAGAATGAAATGGGATGAAAGACTTTTAAATGTATTTGGGATTACTGAAGAAAATTTACCAGCCGTTCTGCCGTCAAGTGGACAATTTGGGATAACTTCGACATCACATTCCTTCGCTGCCGGAATACCCATTACTGGAATTGCTGGTGATCAACAGGCATCTCTATTTGGTCACGCAGCTTTCGCTGCAGGTGATGCTAAAAATACTTATGGAACGGGGTCATTTATCTTAATGAACGTCGGTCAAGAATGCCCTGAACCAGTTGATGGATTACTATCTACGGTTGCTTGGACTATAGATAATGATGGGGAAATATCCACTACGTATGCTTTAGAAGGATCTATTTTTGTTACCGGCGCTGCAGTTCAATGGCTTCGAGATGGACTAAAGATTATTGATAAAGTTTCTGACCTTGAGAAGTTAGCTCTTGAATGTGAAACAACAGATGATGTTTACTTTGTTCCCGCATTTACTGGGCTCGGTAGTCCTTGGTGGGACCCCTACGCCCGAGGAACACTCATTGGGTTAACTAGAGGAACAGGTCAAGCAGAAATTGCTCGTGCAACCATAGAATCCATGGTTTTTCAAACTCGTGATGTGGTTGATTCAATGCGTATTTCATCGGGGAAGAAACTAAAAAGTTTAAAAGTAGATGGAGGGGCATCTGCTATGAATTTGTTGCTTCAGTTACAATCCGACCAATTACGAGTACCAGTTTCGCGCCCTAAAGTGCAAGAAACAACTGCTCTAGGCGCTGCATACCTGGCTGGCCTTTCAATTGGGTTTTGGAATTCACTAGACGAAATACGGAATCTTTGGACTCTCGATCATACGTCAATCCCCACCAAAGGAATCACTACTAATGATGTTTCACACCAAAAATGGTTAAAAGCAATACAGCGCAGTCAGGGATGGGCAGATGACGAAGGTTCTATAGCTTTGTGAGCGTATTTTTTATTTGACGTATAGCCTGATTTGTTCTTTGTTCGTTTTCTATTAAAGCGAACCGTACGTACCCCTCGCCACCAGGGCCGAAACCTACACCGGGAGATGTCGCGACCTTTGCTTCCTTGACAAGCCATGATGAAAACTCTATTGATCCCATCTCTTTGTATGCATCAGGTATCTTTGCCCAAGCAAACATGGTTCCTTTAGGAGGTTCAATTTCCCAACCGATACGGCTTAATCCCTCGCAAAGACTGTCTCTTCTGCTTTCGTAAATACTATTAACTAGCTGTGGGTGATCAGATGCTTCGTTCATAGTGACAGTTGCTGCTATTTGAATCGGCTGGAAAGTTCCGTAATCAAGGTAGGACTTTAGCTTTGCTAAGGCAGCTATTACTTCGCTATTCCCCAACATGAATGCGACTCTCCAACCAGCCATTGAGAATGATTTAGTCATCGAATACAGTTCGACTGCAACATCCTTCCCTCCATCAGCTTGAAGGATTGAAGGAGGCTGATAGCCATCAAAGCCAAGATCTGCGTATGCAAAATCATGGACAAGAAGTACGTCCTTTTCTTTTGCAAAGTCAACTATTTGTTGCATAAAGTCAAGATCTACACATGTTGTGGTTGGATTGTGTGGGAACGAAAGAAGGATAACTTTAGGCCTAGGCCAACTATATTCCCACCTCTCTTTCATAGCACCAAAAAAATCTGACCCCGTTGAAAGAGGTATCTCTCTCACTTCAGCTCCTGCAAACAACGGAGCATAAAGGTGGATCGGATAGGAAGGTGATGGCACTAGAACAGCATCCCCTGCTTGAACAACCGCCCACATCAGGTGTGAAAGGCCTTCTTTAGCTCCTATCGTATTGATCGCCTCAGTTTCTGGATCTAAATTCACCCCAAATTTGTTTTGATATAAACCGCAAATTGCCTCACGTAATTTTGGTAATCCTCGACTCAGGGAGTAACGATGATTTCGTGGGTTACGCGCTGCTTCGCATAGTTTCTCAACAGCTATATCTGGCGAAGGAAGGTCAGGGTTCCCAAACCCAAAATCAATGATGTCATCCCCATTACGTCTTCCTTGGACTTTTAAGTCGTTAATTATCGTAAAAACATATGGTGGCAAATTATTAATTCTTCGGAACTCCATCTGCACAGGCTAACCGCTTTCTTGTCGATGGAGATGCATTTTTTAATATCTCGTATTACCTAGAGAAGCTTTCAGTAGCGAGCATAGCTGCTCCTATAGATCCGGACGTATTCCCAAATTTAGCTAAGAGTATTTCTAGGTTGTCTGCGTTTGATTTAGAAGTGAAATTTTTCCTATAACTTTCTTGTATGGGATCCAAAAAGGTCTGCCCTAACTCCGTAATACCTCCACTTAAAACAACGACTTCAGGGTTAATTACTTTTGCTAGATTATGGATTCCTAATGCAAGAAACTCGCTATAGGTTTGCAGAACTCTTTTAGCTTGCGCATGATTTTGCTTCGCTGCTGCTCCTATTTCTCGACTTGTAACAAAATTATTTTTCCTTCTTGGGGCAGGGACTATTTCGCTAAGAATCTCTTCATCTAATATTTCATTTGCTAGTCTTCCAAGTGATGCTGCAGAGGCATATCTCTCCCAACATCCTTGATTTCCACATGGGCACTGAAGACCATTTCTTTCGATAATCATGTGGCCTACTTCTCCAGCAAAACCTGAAGCTCCCTTTTGTAATTGTCCGTCAAAAGCTATGCCTGCCCCGATTCCTGTTCCTAGGGAGATGACTATAACGGAGCTTCTATTTTTTGCTGCACCCAATTGCACCTCTGCCCAAGTTGAACAATTAGCATCATTTTCAACAAAAACTTCAACTCCTACGTTTTCTTCAATTATTTTTCGTAAGGGAAAATTATTGACTGCTTGAATGTTTGGAGAGGTTTTGACTACACCGTTTTCTGTAATAAGGCCTGCACAACCGATACCCAAAATTGTTATTTTCTTTCCTATCTCAATTTGGATTCGGTTCGATACCTCAGTAATAGTTTCAACAATCAAATCTAAATCACCTAAATGCGGCCTCTGGTACAGCTGTGAAATTTGATTACCGTCTTGCAAAGCTAATCCACGGATATTTGTTCCGCCAATATCGAAACCAAGGGAAATCAGGTTTAATTCGCTAGGAAGCAAAGACTGATTCAACCCTTGAGCTCAGATCTTCAAGTGCAGCACGCACAATTCTTGATTCTGCCCTACGCTTAACGAATCCTGGTATGAGTATCGCTAAGTCAGCAGCAAGGTGATAGACGACTTCTGTTTTCGTACCGCCTTCTACCGGCGTGAACTCATATTCACCCTCAATCTTTCGGGTAATATCTCCCTCTATTTGCCTCCATGCGATCCGAAGCGGATTACTTCCATAATAATACCGAAGAGTGTAAGTTGTGCTTCTACCCATCGCTGCTGCTCGGAATTGAACATCGCCGCCACGTCCCAGTTCGTCGTGTTCAGTAATGGTGGCTGACTTAACATCGGATGCCCATTCTGGATAACGCTCAAAGTCTGTTACGACTTCAAAACATTGTTGTGGTGTCGCATTAATGACTCTTCTTTGTGTTGCATGATCACTCATTTGCGTTGCCTTATAATTGTCGTTAGTTTCTATCGTTTTTTAAATGTGCCATTCACAATAGCCCACATATTGAGATTACCAAGCGCGAAGACTGATGCGAGGATACCGAAAGCGAAGATTGAGCTGGATTGAGTCGCTGCATAGAAAATGCTTATTATTATCTGCCCCAATAATGAACCATATAAGCATATTTTTACTTTTTGTGTAGTTCCTTTCGGTAACAATATTAGATCACTTGTGGTAATAATTTCGTATCTACTTCGTGCTAACGATATTGCAAATGCCCTGAAAGACAGAAAAAGTCCTACAGCAAAAAGGAACAGAGAGACTACTACATATAGAAACTCTAATGACGAAGAAAAGATGGCTATCAGCCCGGATACCGCAAGAGAGCACATTCCCCATAGGGATGAATTTGGGTAGCTGAAAGAAGCTCCATTCTTAGCTGATCCCACTGCCACCTCCTGTGTTCTTGATTACCCCAAGAAGTGCTTGATGAAACTCTTTAGCGAGTATGTCATATGAGAATTTTTTTACTGCACGTTCCCGAGACACCTTCCCCATTGACTCGCACTTTCCATGGTCTTCTAGCAACTCCAAAAGTTTTCTAGCTGTTTCCTTTTCGTCTTTAGGGTTGTGCACAATTAAACCAGTCTCCATTTCTTCAACTGCTTCTGACGCACCGCCACTTTGTCCGGCAATTTGAGGAACGCCTGTAGCTGCTGCTTCAAGAAAAACAATTCCGAACCCTTCTTGCTCAAGCCCACCCCACCGAACCCTACAAAGCATCGAGAACACATCAGCCATTCCGTAAAGCGACGGAATTAACTCATCAGAGACATGGCCAAGAAACTTAACAGGTGCACTTAGCTTTGTAGCGATTCGTTCTAATCGAATTTGATCTCGTCCAGTTCCAGCTATTAGCAACTTAAGGTTTGGTCTGCTTGGTTGAAGGATGGAAACTGCTTTTATCAGCGTATCCATTCCTTTTCTAGGCACAAGACGACTAAGCGCTAAAACTATTTCGTCATCTTCACATAGCCTTAGCCCTGCTCGAACTGTATTCCTCTCAGATACTGATAGTGGTGTGAACCGTTTAGTATCTACACCTGGAGGAACAATAGAAACAGGTAGTTTGCATCCGGCTGCTCGTTCAGCTTCTTGTGTGGAGTATTCTCCAGCTGTGATTACGAGTTTTGAACCACGAAGAACGTTACCTAAAAGACTTTTGAGAATGGGTATTCTTCCAGGAATGGTTACTTCAGCTCCATGCAAGATCACTCCATATGGAGATCCTATTCTAGGGCCAAGTATCCCTACAGGAACTGCAGGGTCAAACAGAACTATATCTATGCTATTCTCCTGAACTATCTTTCGGATTGTTCTAGCTAATACAGGCGTCGGAAGAAGAATTTTTTGCCTAGTGCGAATAATCCGGTGAGTTTGATTTAAGTCAAACTCTTGTGAACCTTCAAAAGGGGTACATAACACGGTAACTTCGTCTTGTGGGATTCTTCTATATATCTCCCATAGGTACGATTGAATCCCCCCTATTTTGGGTGGATAATCGTTCGTGACTAAAAGGTGCTTCATATATCTAACCAATCCACGCTAGGTCGCTTTCCTCACCTTGAGAGTGGGTATTTCTTTCGACTTTCTGAGCAAGTTCTCTTTGCACAGATGGAGAGGGGTCTCCTTCTAGTCCAATGAGTAATTTACCTAACCCTAATCTTTTTGCCGTCCAAACTGCATGAGCGCGTAACATTTCATCGCTTCCGGCTAAACACTTCTTTACAATCTTAATTGTTTTAGAGCTAGGTGGCATCTTGCTATTACCCAGTACGATCAAAGCGTTTCTTTTCAGGTACCTGGGGTCCCTTTTAGGTATGTACCAACGGCCAAATTCTGCTAATAAAGAGTCGTCATCGCTTTCGAAAATTTTGTGTATTGATATTACAGATTCGCTTGAACTAAGTCCGAAGGAGTTATTAAGTCGTTCTTCGAACTTATTTGTAGGGCACACTTCTTGGCAATCGTCGCACCCATAAATTCTGTCTCCTAGGGCAGTTCGAAATTCAGTAGGAAAATCTCCTTCTGATTGAACTAGCCATGCAAGGCACCTATTCGCATCTAGAACTCCTGGAGAGACGATTGCGTCTGTCGGACAGGAAGTTATACATTGGGTGCAAGAGCCGCACCCATCTTTAAGTGGTTTATTAGGTTGATAGCCGGCGTTGGTAAGAACTGACCCAAGAACGAACCAGCTACCTCGTTTCGGAATAAGAATATTGGAATTTTTCCCGTACCATCCAATTCCCGCCCTGTATGCTGCTTCCCTATCTACTAGCGCATTGTCATCTATCAAGATACGCGCATCATATCCTGCATCTACCAGTTCTTCAGCTATCGACTCTAACCCCACACGAAGTGCCCCATAATGATCTTGGCGTGCATAGAGTGCAACTCTTCCTGTGGGAGATCCAGTCTTTGACTTTTCTAATGAGGGTTCCCAATACGAT
This sequence comes from Acidimicrobiales bacterium, assembly GCA_013912105.1. Taxonomy (GTDB): domain Bacteria; phylum Actinomycetota; class Acidimicrobiia; order Acidimicrobiales; family UBA8592; genus UBA8592. The sequence continues at coordinate 53,797 of JACERY010000010.1, forward strand.
TTTGCGCCGACAATTAATGACTTACATTCAGGCATAGCTAATTTGGGATTCGTAGACCTTTCCGGATTTCTGTATGTAAAAGACATTCCGGCATGAAGACCTTTTGATTTACGCTTCGTAAGGTCTTGCAAAGTAGATTTGAAGATTTCTGCATTCGCTATACCAACTGAATCAAGCCCACTACTCATACCAATTTTCTGTATACGACTCAGCGACGGAGGAGACTTCATTCCTTAATAGTCGCAGATGTTTAACCTATTTGGAACTACTGCACGTTATTTAATGCGATCTTTCGATAGTTACCACAGGATTACGAAGTTCGGGCAAAAGCCCTGCTTTTGTCATTGACTTCATCGAACGCCATTCTTCCAAGCTAATCACTACTGCAGAACGCGGTTCTCGGTCGCAGATAAAAGTGACCAGGCAGTCCGCGCATGCTTCTGTATCAATAAATGGACATAATTCACAGTCAACTGATATGTAATTTTCTTTCATGAGGAGAATATAAGTTAAGGGTGTGACATTAAAGTCGAGATTCGATCAGAATATCTACTTGTTACTCGCTTTGCGAGGATATTTCTATAACGTCATCGCCACTTTCACACCACCTGCAGGTGACTGACTCAATAGATTCTTCTATTACTTTCTGATCTTCTATATTTAAATTCCCAGCTGTTGTGAAGTGGTAGAATTCAGTTGTTCTCTGGAAACGCACAACGTCGAACCTTGTTAGGTTTCCACATGCTGTACACCTATAACGAATAGAATTACTCATCTTTACCTAACTCTTTCGATAGTGACACTAATTGGGATAAACACTTTTTTGCTGCTCCGGAAAGGATTGAGGCTCGAGATCGCTCTATGCCGTCCACAAGGTCCTCAGCTATTCCGGCTACGACTAATCCGGCGGCAGCATTCAACAGAATAATATCGCTTTTAGGACCTTGTTCTCCTTCTAAAACATTGAAAGCTATTCTGGCATTATCAGATGGAGTTCCTCCGAAAAGATCTTTTGGTTCTGCTA
>JACERY010000011.1 GCA_013912105.1 Acidimicrobiales bacterium
CTACAGTACGGAATAGAAACATCATGAGTATCACTGACCAAAACCCATCCGCAGAACAATTACGTGAACGCTATAGGCAAGAACGTGACAAACGCCTCCGCAACGACGGACCAGAACAATACCAACAACCAGCAGGTCGTTTTGCACATTTACTTGAAGATCCCTACACAACAATTAAAGAAAGAGCACCCCGCACTGATGAAACAACCGTTGCAATAATTGGTGGCGGTTTCGCAGGATTATGCACAGGGGCACGACTTAAAGCCGCTGGTATTCAAGACGTCACTATTATCGAAAGTGGGGGAGATTTCGGCGGAGTCTGGTACTGGAACCGTTATCCCGGAGCAATGTGCGACACCGCAGCAATGGTGTACCTACCGCTTCTTGAAGAAACAAACTACTTCCCATCAGAAAAGTATGTACAAGGATATGAGATACACGAACATGCTAAACGCATCGCATCAACATTTGACCTATATGAAGGTGCACTCTTTTCAACTAGTGTCGAAGAAGCACGATGGGATGAGAACAGCAAAAGGTGGATAATCAAAACCGATCGAGGGGATGAACTCAAAGCACAGTTCCTCACCATGGGGACAGGTCCTATCTCAAAACCGAAACTTCCAGGCATCACAGGCATAGAAGATTTCAACGGACACATGTTCCACACTTCCCGATGGGACTATGACTACACCGGAGGAGACCGAACCGGTCAACTTATGGAAAGCCTCTCAGATAAAAGAGTAGGAATCATTGGAACCGGCGCAACAGCCGTCCAATGCATACCCCACCTCTCAGCAGCAGCCGGTGACCTCTATGTATTCCAACGAACACCCTCATCAATAGATGAACGAAACAACCGCCCTCTCACCGATGATGATTTCAATGACCTTCAACCTGGATGGCAACGAGATTGGCTCATGAATTTCGCAACGCTCCAATCGGGCGGAATCGCTGACAAAGACCTCGTCAAAGACGGATGGACCGACATCGCCATACGTATCCGAGACCGTATCATCAACAAAATCCAAGACACACCAGGAGCAAGCCTTGAAGATGTCTGGCTAGAAGCATTCAGCGAATCCGATGACGAAAAGATGAACGAAATACGAGCCAGAGTCAACACCATCGTCACCGACGATCAAGCCGCTGAGGCTCTTAAACCCTGGTATCGACAATTATGCAAACGACCATGCTTCCATGACGAGTATCTCCAATCATTCAACAACCCCTCAACACACCTCATCGACACAGACGGAAAAGGTGTTGAGCGCATCGACGAAACCGGCGTATGGGCAAACGGTGAACACTACGAACTCGATTGCATTGTTCTCGCATCTGGATTCGAAGTGCACATCGTCCACACCGCACACTACGAAACATATGGTAAATCCGGTGAAAGCCTCAGTGAACACTGGAGCGACGGCATGAAAAGCCTCCACGGCATCAACATTCACGGATTCCCCAATCTCTTCATACTCGGGTTAGCGCAAGGAGGAAACCTTGTCGCAAACGTGACCCATAACTTCAGCGAATCCTCAACTGCAATAGCAGCCATGGTTCGAGAATGTATAGAAAAGGGGCACGAAACTCTTGAACCTACTCTCGAAGCAGAAACACAATGGGTGAATAGCTTGGAAGTCCAAGACCGTGGTTTCCTCGCAAACTGCACACCTGGCTACTACAACAACGAAGGACACACGACAACCGATCGGGACCTGTTCAGCTCAGCACGCTACCCGGAAGGATCCGTAGCATTCTTTAACTATCTGAAGGAATGGGTTGAAAGTGAAAACTTTGACGGCCTTACATTCACATAAATGCTGAGTTACGCTGAACCACCACTAATACTCCGAGACGTTTTCCCAAACATTCAACAAGTGCAAGATCTTCTAACAACCGATGCCCCATACACACCCTTAGGTGGATGGTACAACCCAGGAGCTGACCCTCACGCGAAAACGCGTCCTATGTGGTTCCAAAATGACTGGGTTCATGACACATATATCGCAGAAGGATCAGAAATATTTCTCTACAACGACACATACATTGAACAGTCAAAAGCGTTCTATAACGCTGACATCATAGAACCCCACAGCGTGTACGTGAATATCATGGCGGCAATAAATGATGGTGGCCCCGCCCACACGGATAATTCACGATTCCACGGACGTGAACGAGCAAACACACCCATGTGGCTATTACGAGCAATGACATGGTCTCATCTTTTCAACGCCTATGAAATCGTCCAAGCAACAGCAATTTGGTGGCTTGACGACGTGGAAGGGGGAGGGCTGTTGTACTGGCCAAACGGCCCAGATCATCCACCAACAGAACATGTTAGCGATATGAAAAATACGGCACTCCTTGGAGATAACCACGGCATGTTCCATCAGGTAGGACCGGTAGGCCCGTTTGATAACGGAACCATACTCGTAACTCCCTCAGCGCAACTTCTCCCCACACAAGACAACACGTGGGTTGTAACCGACCATGACGAAAAAATTTATGAAGCGCCACTCAATGCGTACCGTGTATCTGTGTTATGGAAAGCAAATGTGTACACAAACATTGAAGAACAAAAACATAAACAGGCAAACCCACTATCCATAGAAGATGTTATAACGATCTTTAATGCTGACTTGGAAGAACACTGTCATGATCTTCGGCTTAGTAAAGAAAACATTGAAGGAAAGAGCACGATTACAGAGATGGCTGAAATTTATCCTGAACCAAAACCTGTTCATGCATTACCATCTGTCTTTGAAACGATTAGGAAAGAACGGTTTTAGCTCTCTCTTCCAGGTTGTTTAACCGGTGGATCCCCAGGTTGTAAACCTTTTGGTATGAATGGAAGATCTGGGTTTTCAATAAATTCCATCGAACCGTAATCAAAAACCCACACATCTATATATGTTTCAGTATTTGGAAACCATCGCCAACCACACGACTCTGTAAGTGCCTCACAACGTGCACCAACATCTTCAAATTCTTCTTTGAGTAACCAGTAAGAACCATCAGAACTTAATTCCCACAAATCAACAGTCACGTTGTTCTGAAAGTCGTATCCGTAGCCACATTCTGCACTTAACGCCATGCAACGTGCAGCGGAGTCATCAACTTCACCAACAATTATCCGACTATCCTCTTGTGATTCATTAGATGAAGAATTTGAACACCCAAATAAACCAGCAAGGATTGTGAGAGCAAGAAAAACAAAAGCAATATTTCCTAAGCTCTTGAATATAACTTTTCTATCTGTCTTTACTCTTCTCACACTCACTCCATTTGATTCTGTATTTGCTTTGACGTCGGAGTAGCTGATTTTGTTCCAATGTATTCGTTATTTAATAAGATACCTAATAGTTAGTGGGCTTTTGCTCCACCACCGACACGCAGAATTTCCCCACTCACCCAACTAGCAGCATCTGAAGCTAAATATAAACAAGCAGCGCCAATATCTTGCGGTGTTCCTAAACGACCAAGTGGAATATTCCACTCTTCTAAAATTTCATCTAATTGGTTTTCATCTTTTCCTATCGCTTTCATCATCACTTCAGTCGGGATAGCACCTGGAGCGACAGCATTCACCCGAATATCAGGCGCAAACTCAACTGATAACGTCCATGTCAAGGAATTCGTTCCAGCCTTTGACGCTCCATAGTGTGCGCTTCCAGGAACAGGGCCTGATCCAGCTCCAGATGTGATGTTGATAATCGATCCTTTAGTCATATATTTGGCTGCTGTTATACACCCGACGTACACAGATGTGAGATTAAGAGCAATAGTTTGGTCCCACTCTTCACGAGGCAATTCAGATAATGGCATTCTCATGGGTGAACCACCTGCGTTATTAACCCAAGTAGTTATTTTACCAAATTCATTAATGGCTGCTTCAGCGAGAGCAACTACTGCTTCATCATCAGTAACATCTGTTCTTACCGCAATAGCGGAACCACCAGAATCACGAATTTCACTTGCGACACGTTCAATTTCTTCAATTCGTCGAGCAGCAACAACAACAGAAGCTCCCGACTCAGAAAATGATTTTGCAATTCCCTCTCCGATACCCCGACCAGCCCCAGTGATTACAGCTACCTGATCATCCATATTAAATAGATTTGGTGTAGTTACTTCATTCACAGAATCTCCTTTTACATTGAATCAAATGTATCAGTTTCAAATTTATTTATTTCTCTATCAGAAATTGACCACCCACCCATCGCTTTACGAAATGCGTCAACATGACTCATAGTAAAATGATTCTGAAGAGAATCGTTATCGACCCACCTCTCAAAAACTCGAAGAATGTCTTCTTCTAATGGGTCTGGGTAAAAAATATAATCAAGGCAGCCTTCTTCAGCTCGAGTTCCCTCCATAACCAATCGGCACGCATCAAGTACGTCGTTAGTGATTCCGTTATCAAAACGGAATGATCCAGCTATAACAATCATTGTATTCCTTTCATGTATTCGGCAGTACTTGTGTAGAGTTCACAGATTACTAACGTGATTGCTTTGGCGCAATATAAGGATTTTTCTGCATTAGGTCGTAATGCAGAACCCCGCCCTTCATTACACCAATAATCTGATCGTGGTTTTGAAGAACTCGAACATCAATTGAAGGATCTCCATCCACAATTACTAGGTCGGCAAATTTACCTTCTTCAAGTGTTCCTACCATGCCCTCCGTATTAGCAGCTGCTCCACCATCACGCGTTGCACACAATAAAGCTTCAACATCTGACATACCAAATAAGTCAACGAAATATTCAAGATCTTTCGCATTCGTTCCATGTTGCGTGATATTAAGACCGTAATCTCCACCAATAAGAACACGTACTTTACTTTCCCGAAGTCGCTTGACTGAAGAGATAGTTTCATCAACTTCCCGCTGATATCCGCGTTGTTCCATAGCCTCCCGTGGAAGCCCTAACTCTGAACCTTTATCCAACAACGCAACTTCCCAAGCTATTCCTGGCCCGACAAATATACGATCTCGCTCAGCTTCTAACATAGCGACCGCTTCATCATCTAGATAGTTCGCATGACCAATAATATCTATACCGCTGCGCACAGCTTGTTTAACGGCGGCAGCGGAACGTGAATGACAGACAACGCGCATTCCTCTGATGTGAGCTTCGGATACAGCAGCTTCAACTTCCTCATCGCTGTAGGTAAGTACACCAGGCGGAGCGTATTCAGATAAGGCTTCTCCATCTAGAAAAATTTTAACAATATCACACCGTTTTTTAGCTAAGGTACGAACAGCTTTCCTAACAGCCCAAGGGCCATCAGCAATTATTTTCTTTGAACTATCACCTCCAAAAGTACCATCAGCATTACTACCCGTAGAACCAAGATCTCGGTCAGATGCAGACAAACGAGGTCCAGGTATTCTTCCACTGTTAATAGCATCTCTTAATGGAACATCCAGTCCTTGAGCTGAACCAAAACTAATAGCAGACGTGAAACCTGACCCAAGTAAAACTCGAGCATTATCAACGGCATCAAGCATCGCTAAGGGGAGTGGTTGGTCATTGAGCTGTTTGGGGTGAGCATTGTTATATGAAAGATGCACATGTGATTCGGTCATTCCAGGCATAACAAATTTGCCCTGAGCATCGTACCGTTCACTATCCGTAACTTCTTCTTTAAAGTCAATAGAAGGACCCGCGTAGCGAATAATTCCGTGAGAAACCCATATAGTTCCTGATTCAATGACTTCCTCATCTACGCCACAGAAAACCCTAGCATTTTCAATAACTAATTCATTCATAGCTAAACCCCCTCTCCATCCCATGGTAGGCGCAATAATTGAATTGCGTTCTTTGAAAGGCTCCGATCAAAATTAGTGACTTTTGTAGGCGTATCCCAGCCACCGAAATTTGTACCGTACACCATTCTGTCAGAACCAACCGTTGAGATAACTAATTCTTGGGCAGGACCTTCTTCCAAATGAGAATCAAACCAAAGCAATTGCAAGTCGTTAGCAAAATTTGAATCCTGTCCCAAAAAAGATGCCATTGAATCAAATCGTTGTGCCAGAAAAGCAATAGCACCTCCGCCGTGAGATATGCATATATCTAATTTGGGATGCCTAGCCAAAACACCGCCAAGGACAAGCGTCGCAACCGTTAAGGTTTCTTCGTATGCGTAACCAACGATTAAGTCAAGTCCAAAACGATTAAGACGATTATCATTAGCACCTCGAATTCCATTATTTGTAGCGGGATGAATCAAAAGAGGTACATCCAAGTCAACCAAAGTTTGATAGAAGTCATCAAGTCGAACATCATCAAGGGAGAAACCATAATCGGTTCCGATATACGCGCCAACTAATCCAAGCTCGTCAACAGCCCTAACTAGTTCTTCGCACGCATAATCAGTGTTTTGTAATGGGACGGAAGCTGTACCTAAAAGACGATTAGGGAATCTATTGATATGACTAACCATTGCATCATTTGACGACCTTGCGAATCTTGTTGCGTTCTTTTCGTCAATGTGACCAAAAAACGTTAAAGGATTAGGGGAAAGAACCTGAAGATCGATACCTAATACGTCCATAGCATCAATTCTTGTCTGCGCATCCATAAAGACGCTGCCTCTATATGGAACACGCATCGAATAGTCCCCAACACGAAATGTTTGTACACCTATATCATCGTTAAGACTAGGTCCGTATTCTCCAGCACTACCAAAACTTTCCTCCAAAACAACATGCGCATGAAGGTCAATTACTTTATCCATTTATTAATTCTTTATCTCTTAACTTTCAGAAACAGCATCGAATCGAAATTTTTTATCCGGTCCATAGACTGGTCCTCTGTCCTCAGAAAGGTACAAACGATTCTCCGAAGCTACGAAACCATCACAACCATGAAGAACCTCTACCATCGCTGCGTAATTTGGATGATCAAAATGCGCTGCTAAGTTCTTAGCATCAGTCCATAACTCATACACTTGAATATGAGTGGGTTCTGCAGGGTCAGGAGCGAAGCAATATGCAAGACACCCAACTTCATCATTACGGGTTGCAGCCTGAACATCAGCAGTTTTCGCTACTGTTTCATTCCGGTCCTTTTCTGTTTCAAAAGACAGTGTTGCAGTAATAATAATCATTATCGCCCCCAAATTGTTCTCTATTGAACGTAGCTCATTTCTATAAAATACTATAACTAGCTAGCTAAAGGCCGCCCGAATAAACGCTTCTCTTGCCACGTTTCAAGAAAAGATTCAGCACGGTAACAAGCACCCAGAAATAAGCCATCATCATGGTTTGAGACTTCGTCAATCACTCCACTTATGTGATCTATAGAGGATTGGATTACCTGCGAAACATCGGTATTTTCTCCAGGCCAAGAAGCAAAAATAGGAGCAGCGACAGCAATGAAATCTGGAACTACGATCGTATTGTTTCTTTGTAAGATTGCTAGTGCTCGAGCCGTAAATGGAATAGGTTGATGCGGAACTAAAGCAGCGACTTTAAGTTTTTCAGCAGTCAAGTGGTTAACTGCACCCATTTTTGAACCTGTAAATAAAATATCTGCACCCGATTGAAACACCTTCCAAGCTGGCTCTACTTCACCGTCAGCAGATTTAACAAAATCAACTCCGCTTTCCCCCCAACGACCTCTTATGTCAGATGTATCAAAGCTAGAGGGTTCAGAAATAGAACCTGACAAAGTTGAAATTGAAATGACTTTTCCACCACGTTCCTCAATAAGGTCAATCATCGCAGGTCCATGTTCACCGAACCCTTCAATTGCAATGGTTTTCCCATCAAGGTTAATAAGTTGGTCCGCTGACACAACAGGCCCTAACGCAGCAAGATACGTTTCAAGAGTATCCTCACCATACATTTCAAATCGAAGAGCAGATCGACTATCGACTTCAGATAATTTCCCAAATGCATGTGAAGAAATACCTTTTCCAGCATTAAGTCCTAAATGTCCAAGAGAGACATCACCACTAAGCTCTTCAACAAATTTTTCAATAGCTTCAACTTTCTCATCAGGAAGCGCATTGATACCCCCAGAGGCACCACCGTGTTTCATTTCGAAAGAAGCAAAGGTGTACGTCATTGAACGGGCGAGATCCTTAGCGCCTCCCTGTAAAATCTTTTTCGCACAGCGAACAATTCCAAAAGATGGAGTATCTTCAAGGTCAGTAACAACAAATGCATTTGTAGTAGATAATTTTCTTAAACTCACTTGTCCATTGTGGCATGACATCAGGGACAAGTGGCTAAATTCTCTATAAGTAATTAATAACTTCTGTACGCAACGAACAACGCTAATTCTCTGAGAGCTTCCAAAGCTTCTTTCTTTAAAGAAGATGTTTCCAACTCTCGAAGAGCAACAGTCGTTAAACTTTTAATTTCTTTCTCAATTACCTGATCTGCTTCAGTTTCAATAATAACTTCTTGGATTCGAGCAACGTCACTATCAGCTAAATCCTCAGAGCCGATCAAATGAAGCACCTCGGTCTGTTGTGCATTAGCTTTCTCATAAGCAGCAGCTACAAGAGATGTTGGTTTCCCTTCCCGAAGGTCATCTCCTACCGGCTTTCCTGTAGCTTTCTCGTCACCGAAGACGCCCAAAAGATCATCACGGAGCTGAAAGGCGACGCCAACTGGTCGACCAAAATCGGTAAAAAAATCAGCAAACTCATCATATTTTCCCGCAATTGCTGCACCAAGGTGTAGCGGTCGTTGAACTGAATAACGCCCAGTTTTATATTCCAATATCCGTCGTGCCCCATCCCGATCAAATGTTTGCCTAGCTCCAGATAACACATCTAAATACTGACCTATATTGACCTCCAAGCGAAGTTCATCCCAAATTTGTGAAACAGTTGGTGAGATATCTCTCATCAACTGGTCTGCAATAACATGGGCTAAATCACCGACGAGAATAGCGACTGCTTCTCCGAACTCTCTACTATTACCTGCCCAACCACTCTCATCATGTAGATCAGTAAAATGCTGCCAAATGGAAGGTTCACCTCTTCGAGAAGACGAATGATCCATAACATCATCGTGAGCTAAAGCAAAAGCATGCAACATTTCAATCGCAGCGCCAGCATTAACAGCTATTTTTGATAGACCATCACCACCTGCGCCAACATGTGCCCAATAGAAAAATGCTGGCCGTATTCTTTTCCCCCCGCTAAATATAAGAGATTGAAGAGCATCAAAAGGAGCAGCTAAAGTTTCATCAACTTCTACCCACTTGTTCCGCTCTATGGAAAGAATATCAATTAATCTTCGATCAATCGGTCCAACAACTTCTGAAATTGAAGATGGATTCATAGAAGGATCAAAGCCAATTTTTGAATTCATTTTGTCTTCTCAACACCAGTAAAGCGCATGATGGGAGAATACCTTCAGAAAAGCAATACCGTTCACTCAAGTGACATATCACCAAGATTTGCGTTACCGTATAACTAGAGAAAAGGTAGGGGACTGTGACCGATATTAAAACTGGTGAAAGCGAAAAAAAAGATGAATCAGAAGAAAATAAATTTTCTTGGCCAAATCAACAAGAAGAAACTGATTTTGAAACAGAACGCCTACATAGAAAACAAAGGCTTGCTGCTGGGCTTCGAGTCCTAGGAAGACTTCGCCTTGCAGAAGGCGTAGCAGGGCATATAACAGTGCGTGACCCTGAACACCTTGACCGTTTTTGGGTTAATCCATTTGGAAAGAACTTCAAGCTCATGAAAGTATCTGACCTGATCTGTGTTGATCACAACGGCGATGTTGTCGTTGGAGATAAACCAGTGAATGCGGCAGCGTTCGCTATTCACTCGCAACTACATTCAGCTCGACCCGATATTGTTGCAGCAGCACACTGTCATTCAATGTACGGAAGAACTTTTTCTTCTTTGGGCCAGCCTCTAAAAATGATTACTCAAGATGACACAATGTTTTTTAATGATGTAGCACTCTGTTCAGTGGGTAGTGGAGCGGTTGTCCTTGATACCAACGTTGGGAAAGCAATGGCTGAATCGTTGGGTGAAAAGAAAGCACTCATTCATCAAAATCATGGGATTATAACTGCTGGAGAAAGTGTTGATTCAGCCGTCTGGTGGTTTGTTGCACTCGAACGAAGCTGTCAAAGTCAGATACTCGCCCTTTCAGCAGGCACTCCAATTGAGATCCCAGATGAACTTGCTCAATCGGGATTTGATCAACAAGGGCATGAACTTGCAGGCTGGTTCCAGTTTCAAACATGGTGGGAGGAACTCCTACGAGACGAACCTGAATTTCTTGAATAACAGTTCAGTTCTGATCAGCATTCATTTGAAAATCAGAACCAAAGTGTTCCACTAATTTTGATTCAGCTTTTTCTCCAAAAAGTATTCTTGCTACTTCATCAAGACCTTCTGATTCCCTAACTTCGCTTTCTCGGGTAATCAATGAGATTTTGCTTCGTCGACGCAGAAAATCATCTAACTTCACTACCATTTCCGTACTTGCGGTGTTGTGGAGTTCAACTCTCAGATAATCAGAGGAATCTAAAATATCTTCTGCCATTGATGGGTCTTCACGTATATGATCAAGCATGTCAAATGCTCTACGCCCATAACGACGCCATAATCTTTCTGATATGGGTTCAGATCCTGGTTTATCACGCATATTATCGATTCGCATTCCGCGTGTTTGCCGAAAGAAAGCTCTCAGTGATTCACGACCTGGCTCTCCATACCATCGGCGCTGATCCGGGTTTAAATGAATCCCAAGAAGCTGAACAGCATCGGCGACTTCTTCACCAACATTAAGACAGTCTGTAAGTTTCCCACCAAAAATCGAAACAATTTGCTTCGCGTGATCAATTTCGACTTCATGTTTTCTTGATAATGCAGTCCAATCAATATCTTTTGTACTCTTTGATTGTCTTTTAACTACTAAAGGACGTACTCCAGAACGTTCAGCAATAATGTCACTATTTACTAAAGGAGTACTTAAATCCAGTCGGTCATTAATTTGGCCCAGAAGAAAATCCCGATCTTGGTCTGTGACGGATGTATATGGATCAGTAACTCTCGTATCAGTGGTTCCTATTACAGATCTATTTCCCATAGGTATGACATAGAAAAGTCGTTGACTGTCATCAAAGAACGCAAGCACCCTCTCATTTGGCGTTAATTGATCAACGACAAGATGAACGCCTTTGGAGTAAACAATTTGATGACGGGTGTGAAGATTCCATGATTGATTCAACCCGTCAAGGAATGGGCCAGCAGCATTTACAATAACCTTCGCTTCTAGCGACAATCTTGAACCACTTTCGACATCTTTCAAATGTGCAAACCATTTTCCCTTAACACGTTCAGCGGATTCCAATTCAACGTAATTAGCGGCAATAGCGCCAACGTCCATAGCTGAACGGATAAAACTAAAAACGAATCTCGCATCGTTATCTTTCAAATATGCGTCAGCGTATTCAATTCCACCAAGGGTTCCTATTGTGTTGATTATTGGCTCAATCCGTTCAACAGTTTCTACGCTCATTGGACGCGGAGCATTAGTCTTAAAATTCCCTATTCCCCAGTAAGTGAAAGCCCCAACTCCAACAAGCCAAGGTGGGAAAGGAGATGTTTCTCCTAGCACTCCCAAAAAACCTATTTCCTTCACATTCGCTGGATACGCTCGCATTAATCGGTTACGACTCATACATAATTTTCTAACCAATGGGATTTCGTAGTTCTCTAAATACTTAATACCTCCCCAAACAAGATTTGAAGATTGTTGACTAGTAAAACCAGCGAAGTCTCCGCGATCTATTAATGCAACGCTTGCTCCACGTGCCGATAAAGCAGCAGCTGAGACAGCACCGTTAATGCCACCGCCAATAATAAGGACATCAAATTTTCCATTATCCAATTTGTCAAGGTTTGCTTCACGTAACGTCACAATTTGACATTATCGCCGCTAGAAAAATCTACAACTCCAAGAGATAAAACCCGTGAATTCTACATGGTGAAGCGAAGATTTTTTGCAACTCGTTCTCCCCATTCATTATCACCTGTCCAGCTAATTCGCCCCGCATCTATTTCAGCTTGTGGGTCAATTCTGCCACAAGCAAGCATAACGAAAGTTCTACTGTCCGCATTAATAACACATGTTGCTTCTTTAAGGTGATCTACAACACTTGCTCTTCCATCAACTTTGACAAACAAGTCTCTTTCTATTCCCCCTGATAAATGAAAAATAATGCTCATTCCATCTTCTAAACTAATTTTTTTACCAGCAATATAACCGAGTGACCCGTGGACTTCATCCAAAGCAATTTCCGCGTGAATTCCAGAGTCAATAGTTTCAATCCCTAAAGGAATAGTTATATCTCTGTGATGTACCCAGAAGTCAAAAATACGAATATTCATGAACCTTCCATAGGTGCCAGGGCCAACAGGCGTCATACATTCTGCATTCCAAATTTCATCATTTATTTCAGATAACTCTTCTCGACGAGCACTTATAATGGTTAGTGAAAGATCCAGAAGTTCTTCATTGCTAAGGTTTTGTGCCTGATTTTCAAATTCAGCCATCTTTGGAAACGGTGGCCACTCGTCCGCACTTTGGGGAACCCATTTCAACAAGAGATTCTCTATACCTGCAAGATGAGTAACGACTCCCTTCATATCCCAATCAGGGCAAAGAGATTGTGTTTCCCAGTTATCCTCACTTAAAGATGAAAGAACACCTTCAAAATCTTTAAAACAGTTATCCAATGCTTGCAGGGTTTGTTCGCGATTATTCATCTGTGTACCTAACTACTTTCTGGATTCGTATACCTCGTTATAGAAACTAGAGCACTACAACTAAAATTGAAATTTTTAGTATTCGTTTACGCTTACCTAGCGAATCTGGACAAGATAGACATAAGGTGAATACATAAATTCTTATCGGAGGAATAAATGGCTGGTTTAGAAACAACACCGGAAATGTTTGATTTAAGGATGTCAGAGGACGTCCGACCACTTTTTGATGCAGTGAAAAAATTTATAGCAGAAGAGGTAAACCCTCACACGAAGGATTTTTTTGAGCTCGGTGAAGGACGCGAAGAACGTTGGGGATATGGAGAAGGTCAGCTAGAGCTTCTTGATTCAATCAAAGCGAAAGCCAAAGAGCAAGGACTTTGGAATTTTTTCCTTCCCGATGCCGAAACTGGAGAGGGACTAAAAAACCTTGATTATGCTTATATCGCTACCGAATTGGGGAAAAATCCTATAGCTTCACAAAGCTTAAACTGTTCAGCACCGGATACGGGAAACATGGAAGTCCTTGAGCGAGTTGGGACACCTGAACAGAAAGAGAAGTGGCTAGTGCCGTTACTCAACGGTGAGATCCGTTCCGCATACGCAATGACAGAACCAGATATTCCTTCTTCTGACGCGAAAAATATTTCTTGCAGTGCTGTTCTTGATGGTGACGAATGGGTTATAACGGGAGAGAAGTTCTATATTTCTGGAGCGGGTGATCCCCGTTGTAAAATCATGATTTGTATGGTTCAAACCAACCCTGACGGCCCTCCCCACAAACGCCAATCACAAATTCTTGTCCCTATGGATAACCCTGGAGTTGAAATTATTGGCCCTATGCATGTATTCGGAAAAGATGATGCACCACACGGCCATATGCACCTTCGGTTTAATGACTGTCGTGTTCCCAAAGATAATATTCTTCTTGGAGAAGGACGAGGTTTTGAAATATCTCAAGTACGACTGGGGCCGGGAAGAATCCACCATTGCATGAGGTCTCTAGGGGCAGCGGAACGGGCTATTGAAATGATGGTTAAACGCGGCCTGACTCGTGAAGCTTTCGGCAAGCCAATTGCAAGCCTGGGAAAAAATATTGAAGTGATAGCGAAAGCTAGAATAGAAATTGAATCTATGAGAAGAATGGTTCTGACAGCAGCGAAAGCGATGGATGAACTTGGGAATGAAGCAGCACGAGTATGGGTAAGCGCAGTAAAAGCCATGGTCCCAATTCGGGTATGCCACATTATTGACGAAGCTATCCAATTTCATGGAGCTACAGGTGTTTCACAATGGACGCCACTGGCAGACATGTACACCAGTCAAAGAACCCTACGTCTTGCCGATGGGCCAGATGAAGTTCATTGGTTCGTTGTTGGAAGAGCAGAACTGCGACGCTGGGAAGAAGAAGGTGGCATCAAATATGACCCCAAAGTTGACTATTATTCAGAAGACTCTAAGTCAATCCTGACCGCAGGTATTTAAATCCGATCTATTCTAGAAAATAGCGATTACTAAAAATAACCCATAGCCGTTAGGAGAGATATATGGAAGACGCATCAAATGCCCCAAAATTTCACCTTGATAGAAGCCGATATGGTGAAGCTCTTCTTCAATGGTTTACTGACTCACATACTGATCACAAAAATATTGCAATAGGAGAGATTGATATTCCTGTAGCAACTGGATTTTCTAATGAAACAGTTTTCTTTAACATCTCGTCCGATACAGAAGAAGGTAAACACGAAGGACGCTACGTTGCACGAATTGAGCCTGAAGATGGTGGAATGTTCCCTGTCCAAACACCAGAATGTGAAATTTCTGTGGCGTTACAACAACGCGTAATGAAAACGGTTCAATCAGCCAGTGATGTCCCTCTTCCGCTAATTGGGAGAATACAACCAAGTACTTATTTAGGATTACCGTTTTTTGTGATGACTCACATTGACGGAAAAATTCCATCAGACCGTCCACGGTATACAGAAGAAGGCTTTGTTGTCGATGAGGCTACAGATGTACAGCGAAAACAAATGGTGCAGACCGGCCTAGAAGCTATGGCTGGCATTCACCAAATTGATTGGGAATTAGCAGATTTACATTGGTTAAATCCATGTGATGGAAAACCCACGCAAGCAAAACAAATAGAAATTTATAGAAATTATGTTGAGAAAGAACTAGATGGTCGTGAACATCCTGTGATGATGTTTGCACTGGACTGGCTAGAGAAAAATGATCCCAAAGATGAGCGCATAGGCTTGAGTTGGGGAGATGCCAGACTCGGAAATATTATCTGGCAGGACTACACACCAGCTGCTGTGGTTGATTGGGAAGCATGCGCTCTTAGCCCCACCGAAGCAGATCTTGGTTGGTGGCTCATGTTTGACAGAATGTCCTTTGATGACGTAGATGTTCAACGCTTATCCGGTTATCCGACTAGAGAAGAACAGGCGGCCTACTACGAACAAGTTTCTGGAAAAGAAGTTCGAGATCCTCACTATTGGGAAGTTTTTGCAATTATGCGATTCTGTGCCATTTTTATTCGTTTAGGTGACCGGTTAACTAACTCAGGGCTTCTCCCACCAGAAATGAATCCAGCTGTAGGAAATATGGTTACACGATCGTTAGCTACGATCCTTGAGATTGATAATCCAACCCCAAGCTTAATAGGTTAGAAATTAGTTATTTCTCGCTCGCATACCGCCATCAACAGGCACAGATACACCAGTTATATAAGAAGCAGCAGGAAGAACAAGTGACAAAGTAACATGCGCAACTTCCTCTGGGTTACCGTATCTTTTCAAAGCCGTTCTCCTTCGAGCAAAAACTGCTTTTGCTTCTGAAGGAATCATTTCAGTCATCCCAGTATGAATTGGTCCAGGACAGACTGCATTGACCGTGATACCTAAAGGACCAAATTCAACAGCCAAGGCTTTCGTTAAACCAACAACTCCATGCTTTGATGCTGTGTATGGACTGATACCTGCAGACCCGCCAAGCCCCTCAGTGCTAGCAACGTTTACAATGCGCCCATCTTGATTTCTTTTCAGATCCTCTAAACATGCTCTTATAAGTCGCATTTGCGCATCCAAATTAATTGAAAAAGTAGCTTGCCAAAGGTCTTCGAAATTAGGGCTATCAATTGGTCCACCAATGCTAATCCCAGCGTTATTTATCAAAATATCAATTTCCCCGAGGTCAGAACGTACTGAGCTGACAAGTGGAAGAATCTTTTCTGGGTTTGTTAAATCTATTGCATAACCTTGTGCGAATCCGCCTTCTGACTTGATTTCATCAACAACGCGATTCACCCCCTCAGTGTTAATATCAACAACTGCAACACGAGCTCCTTCATCGGAAAGAACTCGAGCTGTAGCCCGACCCATCCCACTAGCAGCACCGGTGACAATAGCGACTCGGCCTTGTATAGATCGACTTAATTCACTCAAACCACCCATCCAAAGACCTTACATCACCTCTCTCTTAAACTTCACTGAGGACACTACCAATTTTCAAGATTCCGTGTACTGTTGCCAAGAGACCATTGAAGCGTATGCGTTTCTTTGCCCTTAGTTGAAAAGGTCTGCATGAACGAAGAGAAAGTCAGTATCCCTAAACGTTCATGGTTGACCCTTGCCGTCACTTCAATAGCTGCATTTATGATTGCTATAGAAACCTCTATTATCTCACTAGCATTACCACAACTTCGTGCAGGCTTTCCTGACGCAACTGAAAGTAAACTTTCATGGATAGTCAATGCCTACACCATTGGAGTGGCATCGTTATTACTTGTATCTGGATGGTTAGCTGACCGTTTTGGACGCAAAAAACTTTTCTTCTGGGGATTATTTGTTTTTCTCATCGCATCTTGCGCTGCTGGGCTCGCCCCATCTGCGAATTTTCTTATTGGGGCAAGGATCATCCAAGCAATTGGAGGTGCTATGCAGTACCCAGCGGGACTCGCTTTACTTCTTGCAGCCTTCCCTCCCTCAAAAATTCAAACAGCTATTGGAACATGGGGAGCTATGGGAGGTCTGGCCGCTGCGCTAGGACCAACACTAGGAGCTTTACTTGTTGATGCCTTTGACTGGCAAGCAGTTTTTTTCATTAACGTTCCTGTTGCCGCAATAGTAATTATTTTTGGTCCTCGATGGGTAACAGAAAGCTACAGCGAAGCTATCCCCACAAAAGTTGATTTGATTAGTGTTCCACTTGCTTCACTCGGAGTCGGAACAGCTATATTTGCGATCACACAAGGAAATAAATGGGGCTGGTTATCACCCAGTCTTATCATTTCGTTTACCATTGCCGCTCTTCTAGTACTTGCCTTCATCTTCCGTTCAAAACGCCATCCAGCTCCACTGTTTGATTTAGCACTTTTCAAACTCAAAACATTTTCTGTGGGGATGATTGGAACACTCTTTTTTATTGTTGCATTTTTTGCTTGGCTCATATCCCTCCCCACGTTCATTCAAGGAACCTGGGAGTGGTCAGTGCTAAAAACTGGTTTTGCCATAGCTCCAGGCCCATTACTTACCGCTTTCGTTTCTCCACCAGCAGGACGACTAGCCGAACGAATAGGAAATGGGCCGCTACTTACCGTAGGAGGGATCCTTGGTGCGGCAGGACTAACGTGCCATCTACTTTTCACGAAAGTTGAACCCGATTATCTGAAAGGAATCTTGTTACCAAGTCTTCTCATCGGCTTTTCTGCTGGTTTTGGTTTCGCTCAACTTATTGGAGCAGCAATGCGCGATGTTCCTAGAGATCAATTTGGCATGGCTGGAGCAGGTAGAACCACAATCTTTCAGCTCTCACTTGCATTAGGTGTTGCTCTTGCCTTTACAATAATTGGACGACCAGATAATCCAAGTGAGGCCCTTGATGGGTTACAGGCTACTTGGCTTATGGGTATCGGATGTTACCTATTACAAACGGTACTCTTTGCCTTCTTCGGATCAAGTGAGAAAACCAGCACTAACACGAGCTAGATTACGGTAATGCAGCAAAAAGGGATAAATCGTATAGTCGTAGCCGTATGGGACTTCGAAAAGGGAAAGACATATTTTGAAACACTATTAGATGCTGAATTTGCTCCAGAAAATACAGATGGAGAAGCTGAATCATTTGGGGTTCGTGTCGCTATGGCATGGAACGCTGGGATAGAACTCATATCCCCAATCCCTAACAAGCCAAGCCCAATCCGAGCAGAAATGGAACAAAACGGTGAAGGAATTAAGGGCGTTGTTTTTGCTGTTCTAGATGCGGATAATGCAATGAAAAACGGAGAAACGCTTGGTTTGCATTCTTATTATCAATTGGATTACACACAAGAAGAAATTAATAATAAGTGTCAAGGTCGATTCACAACGTATAAAGAGCACTTTATTTCAGCGAAAGCACCACTGAATGCAACAATTTTACTCGGAGAGTTTCTAGAAGCCTAAAACCTCTTCGGCTTGACGTATCTCATTGCAGTACTAGTGTTAAAAGTACTTGCAGTAACGCAAAGTAATTACAAATTATGTCAACGTGATTGTTGATAGGTATTCATTTCGGGGAGGGAAAATGAGTAAAAAACTATTGAAGCTAATAGCTGTTTTTTTGAGCTTTGTCATGATCATGGCCAGTTGTGGCGGTGGAGACGACGACAGTTCAAGTAGCAGTTCTGATAGCAGTAGTGAAGCATCAGAAACTGAAGAAGTTGAAGAAGAAGCTGAAGAAGAAGCTGAAGAAGAAGCTGAAGAAGCTGAAGAAGAAACTGAAGAAGAAACTGCTCCTGAGCCGGAACCAGTAGAAGAACGAACGGCTTCTGATGTTGGAATCACTGAAGACACCATCAAAATAGGTGTTGTTGTATCTGACCTTCAAGGTTTGATTGATATTGGATATCCACTTCCAGCAGCGTTGACAACTGATCATCTGTCGGAACGATTCACATTATATTTTGATGAATGGAATGAAGCTGGCGGCATCAATGGAAGGATGGTTGAAGGCGTTCAGATAACTTGGGATCCGTTAAGTCCAGCATCAATGGAAGACTCCTGTACAAAAGCTGTTCTTGATGAGCAAGTTTTCATGGCAATAAATGCTTCGGGGTTCAGCCAAGCATTCATCCCTTGTTTCACCGAAGATAATGATACGACTTTCTTTTACGGTGAAGTCGCACCACAACTTATGATGGATGCAGCACCTAACCGTCTATTTGCTCTAAATCCACCATCTGAAATAGCTGGTGATGCTGGAGCGAAACTCATAGTTGCTCAAGGAATAATTCCGGCTGGTTCAAAGGTCGGTATTCTCGACTCAAATAACCCAGCAATTGGAGCAGCTGGTGAAGCAGCTAAAGCAATTCTTGAAGAAGCTGGATACTCCACGACGACAATTACTGTTAACACATTAAGCGGAGATAATGCTGCCGCAAATGCTGAAGGCGCTGCCGCTGTGGCCCAATTCACTGCAGAAGGCGTTGACCACGTGTTTGTTATCATTCCATTCATATACGCATCTGGTTTCTGGGGAGAAGTAGGGACACTACAACCGTCATGGGATCGGACGATTCTAGATTCAGCGTCTTCGAATTGCACACCATTTGGTGCAAGCCGAACGAACCCGGCCGCAGAAAATGCTATCTGCGTAACATCTTATGATTCTTACGCAACTCCTAATGGGGGTGTAGGCGATGATGATGCGTTTGAAGCACAATGTCGAGAAGAATGGATAGCACATTTCCCAGTCTTTAACGGCCAAAGCGACAAAGGTGCACCATCAGGAGAAGTTGGTTTAGAGACCGCAGATGGTGAACTCCTGAATTCAGACTATGCACCAGGTGAATGTACCATGCAGTATGTCATTAAAGAAGCATTAGAGAATGCGGGTGTTAACCCAACCCGTGATTCATTTGCCGATGCAATGAGAGAAGTATCTGGACCTCAGGCCTTCCGTTCTAACGGAGAAGGAGCTTTCGGTCCGAACAAGAACTATTTCTCAACACAAATGCAGGCAGTGAAATTCACATTAGCTTCCCGCAGTACTAACAAAGGGTCTGATGGAACATTCAATGGATGTCCAGCACCAGTGAACTGTTGGGTTCCTGTTACTGGTGAATGGTTTAAATTTGACGAATAAAAAAACATGAATTCGTAAATGAATTAAAATTTTCTAGGGGGCAGCAAAAGCTGCCCCCTATTTTTTTAAGGAAAGGTCGCTAGTTGAGAAAATTCGACTACTAGTCTGATATTTCGATACTTGGACTAAATCGTTTGGAGTAAAAATGGAAGTTTCACAAGCAGTTATGCAAAGAAAATCTATACGTGGTTTCTTACCTACGCCCGTAGAAGATGAGCTTCTTTCCTCATTGCTGGACAAAGCTGCAAGAGCCCCATCTGGCGGTAATGTTCAACCCTGGAGAATTTACGTCATTAATGATAACCGAATGAGTGATTTCAAATCACATATCAATGAATTCCCCTTAGAAGAACCCGAATACCCTATTTATCCACCGAAACTCCAAGAACCTTACAGAACAAACAGGTATGAATTGGGTGAGGAGATGTATTCCCTACTTGGTATACCTCGAGATGATAAGCCTGCAAGGCTTGCAAACATGTCAAAAAACTATGATTTTTTTGGAGCGCCTGCTGCTTTTTTCTGCTTTGTTGACCGAAGCATGGGTTCTGCCCAATGGTCAGACCTAGGTATGTTTCTTCAAACTTTTATGCTCCTAGCTGAAGAATCCGGTTTAGGAACTTGCGCTCAGGAAGCATGGGCGATGCACCAAAAAGCTGTTTCAATGTTTGTTAAATCTCCTGTTAATGAAATGCTCTTTTGCGGCATGTCTATTGGCTACCCTGACTGGAAACAGCCAGTCAATTCACTTGAATCAAAACGTATGCCTCTTAATCAATGGTGTACCTGGGCATAGACTTACGAGATAGACCCATCTCCGCTACGTTGAATCGCACGTTCATCAGTACCTAAATATGAAGCAATAACACCAGGATCATTTCTAACTTCGTTAGGGGTCCCTTCTGATATAACTGAACCTGACTCTAAACAATAAATCCGGTCACTGATTGACATCACCATCGGCATGTCATGTTCGATAAGAAGAATAGAACTGCCAAGCTCTTTTCGAATTGCATGGATTAACGGCCCAAAAGCTTCTGTTTCTTTCTGCGCTACACCTGCTGTAGGTTCGTCAAGAAGCATTAACTGTGTATCCAGAGCGATAAGAGATCCAAGTTCAACAATTCGTCTCGTTCCTGTTGAAAGCTCAGATATTAGTTGGTCAGCGTATCGACCTAAACCAAGATAATGAATAATCTCTTCTGCTTCGGCTTTCTTCCTTCTCTCAACAAATGGAGAAGGAGGAACACCCAGCATTGAAGGAAGAAGAAGGGATCGTTCCCTTGCTTCTAACGCAGTCATAATAGTTTCCCGAGCTGTAAGGCTCCCAAATAACTTAGCGTTTTGGAAAGCCCGACCTATACCATTTCGTGCACGGACATGAGCAGTTGAATTATGAATAGATGAACCATACAATTCAACTTCGCCTTCTGACGGAACAAAACCTGAAATTGCATTCATCAAAGTTGTTTTCCCAGCTCCATTTGTCCCAATCAGCCCGACGATCTCACCTTGTTGCACATTTATAGAAACACAAGCAACAGCGAGCCGCCCACCGAATCTGACTGAAACATCCGAAGTCGTTAGCGCTGGTGTATCAGAATGAGTAGCTTCTCTATTCTCATTTCTTGACCAAATAGCATCCGATTGGCCTTTATATGGTGGAGACCACTCACTTCTATTTGCTAACCATGTAAGCATTGTGTCTCTCGCATTGTGCAAAAGCGAAATGAGCCCTCCAGGGAAATACATTAGGACTACAAGCATTCCTAGACCGCTGGAAAAAAGACGCACTTGCGCGCTGCTTTCAAAAACAGTTGGAATACCAACAAGAAATACTGTTCCAAGAACCCCGCCAGTAATTGAAGAAATACCACCCACAACAGCGATCGACATTACCAACAAAGATTCACTTGGTTGGAAGGCTAGTGAACGAAGAGAACCAGTAGCAGGAACAAGGAGTCCCCCTGCTAAAGCTCCAATACCACCAGAGACAGCGAACGCTATCAATTTTGCCCGAGTAGGTGAAATCGTATAGGCAGAAGCAGTCATTTCATTATCACGGACTGCTATCAAAGTGCGACCAATTCCAGACCTACGCATACGCCAAAGTAAATAGATAACAACCGCAACAGCAGCAACACAGAGATAGTAATAGGCTTCCTTATCTGTTCGAAGATCATACCTTCCAAATAACACAGGGGGCTTTACCTTAGCCCCACCCGCGACATTCGTATTTAAGCGATCAATTGAAAGAATCCATCGACCAGCGACTAGAGAAAAACCCAATGTAGCTATTCCAAGGTAAAGACCTTTAATACGTAAAGCAGGAATACCGACAATTAGAGCAACAAGAATCCCCCATAAAACACCTATCCCAAGAGCTAAGAAATAATTCAAAGATTCTGCATAGTACGCAGTCATGAACGCACCCACGCCAGCGAAGGCGTATTGGCCTAAAGATAACTGCCCAGCCCATCCTGTAAGAACAACGGCAGAAAGAACAACAAGCATAACTACCATAACGCCGGCATAAGCTATAAGCCTGCTTGGTTTATCTACGATCCAAGGAAGTCCAATAATAGCAAGGGCCAATAGCATCATTCCGACCACGGATACCCATTTATATGCCGGATATTGCACTAGGTCTTTATGAGCTGAACGCAACCTCGGGGTCAGCACCCAAGATTGCTCGCTTGTTCTGTTCCCCCTCGTAACAAATAACATCAGAATCAAGAGAATTAAGAAAATAGCGAGAAGGTTAGAGCCATTCCCGATTCCCCAATCATCTAAGAAACCCTTTCCTTTATTAGCAAGAACGAGACGGTTTACTATTCCAATTAAAATACCCCCGCCCAAAGCTCGGGGGAATGATTGCAATTGACCGAACATAGCGGCAGTTAATGAGAACAATAAAAGTTCAGGTCCTAAGCTAGAACCTACCCCTCCAGCATCTAGTTGCTGCACAGGACCGATTAGTAACGTTGAAATCCCTGCAAGAACACCAGCAATAAACCAAACCTGAGTAGAAACTGCGCGAATAGAGAGACCAGCGAGTTGAGCTGCTCCCGGATTATCGGCGGCAGATCGAACAGCTAAACCAAACCGTGTCTTCTGAAGTAAATACCCAAGAACAATTACAAGAATAGGGACAACAATCAGAACAGTTACCTGTTCACCTCGTAACAAGATATTAAGGCTATCAATATTCCATAATCCATTGATGGGTGTTGGATAATCAACGCGTTCATCTACTGTTGGAAGCCAAACTTGAACAAGGGCAACAAGTTGAGCGACGCCTAGTGTCGCAACGAAAAGCAAAAGACGAGGTTTTGTAAATAAACGACGAACTACCAATAGTTCAGTGACTGTAGATACAGCAGCTGCTGCTGAGATCGCAAGAATAGCAGCAAGCCAGTAAGGAAGATCATAATTGACCATCAGCATTCCCATAACAAATCCGCCAAATGTTCCAATCGCGCCTTGGGCAAAATTGATAACGCCGGTTGCTTTGTAGATAAGAACTAGCCCTATGGCAATGAGTGCATAGATAAGACCATCAATAAAACCTTGAAATAAAATTTCATTGCTATATATGACTCCAGCGAAGATAGCGGTCATTTGCTATGCACCTTCTCCTGAAAGGAAGACAGCTCTAAGAAGATCATCACGTTCAAGAAGTTCCTGAGCTGGTCCTTGAAACTGGACACGACCACGTTCCATGAAAATCGCTCTATCTGCAATTGAAAGTGCCACATTCACGGATTGCTCAACAATTACCATCGTGATTCCAGTTTCCTTTAACTGTTCAACTACTTGAAGAAGATCTTGAACAACGACTGGTGCTAGTCCTAAGGAAAGTTCATCAATGAGGAGTAATTCAGGTTCAAGCATTACTGCCTTCGCCAACGCCAACATTTGTTGCTGACCCCCTGATAAAGAGCCAGCTTTGTCATCTAATCGGTCACTAAGTTGAGGGAAGACAGTAAAAACTTTTTCCATGCGGTCATTTCG
The DNA here is from genome assembly GCA_013912105.1 of Acidimicrobiales bacterium. Classification (GTDB taxonomy): domain Bacteria; phylum Actinomycetota; class Acidimicrobiia; order Acidimicrobiales; family UBA8592; genus UBA8592. Next base: position 23,904 of record JACERY010000011.1, read on the forward strand.
TAGGTTTTCATCTTCAATAAGCCAACTCCAAACTTCTAAATTTTCTTGAACAGTTTGACTCGTAAATAGCGCTTCTCCACCAGGTATTTGGACCATGCCAAGTGATACACGATACTCGGGATCAACAAGTGTGATATCTCTCCCATTCATGCGAACAACACCCCTATCCGGCATGTGTAAGCCTGAAATTGCTTTTAAAGCGGTCGACTTTCCAGCTCCATTTGTTCCCAGAAGAGCTAATGTTTCACCGCGCCGAATTTCAAGATCAACGTCAAAAAGAACCTGTAAATTTCCATAACTCACGTTCATTCCTTGAACTTGCAGAACAGGAACTTGATCAGGGTTCTCCGAAGCCCTTCGCTCCTCCTCTTGTTCATTTAATAACTCTTCAACAACAAGTGAAATATCTCGTTTCATATAACGAGACCCGTACATAATAAGTACTCCACCTATTAGAGCAGCAGGAGGGACAACGATTGTAAGAGCTGTACGTTCCCCATACGCATCCGAGAAAGCTCCTGTAAGAAGACCCCCAAAGAAACCACCCATGAGGAAGATGTATACGCCAACTAGGGAAAAGGCTTGTGCCCGCATTCGATAAGGAACAACAGCAGAGATAGTTGGACCCATTTGTGTGAAAGCGGCACCTTGGCAAGCATTACCAAGAGTGTAGAAAACCATTAGCAAGACTATGTTGGAGAATCGGACACCAATAGTTACGAAAATGCCATATAGGGTAACAAGAAGACCCATAAGCCAAAGAGCTTTCTTTGGGTCCTGCCGAAAAAGCTTATCTCCTAATTTTCCTGCAAAGGGAATTGCAATAAGAGCAGCAGCCCAGCTAATGGAGATTAACCAGCCTCTTTTAAACGCACCATAATCGTAATATTCTTCTAATAAGAGCGACATGGTTGTAGGAACGGCAACAAGAGCAAATCCAAGTACTCCAATTCCAACAACAAGATAATAAAAAGAACGAACGTTTTTCAGTCTTTGAAATGCAGAGGAAAGTCGAACGGGAGGTTCCTCTTCTGCCTTATCTAACTTTCCGCCGAGAACGGCGTCTTGTTCGTAGGCCCCGCGCACAGGTTCTTTCAATAAGAAAATCGCAACGACTAATATTAAAGCAGGGATTGAGAAAACGTAGAAGGCTACTCGCCAATCATCAGGTCCATCACCGGCTAGAAGGACAATACCACCAGCGATAAAAGGGCCAATAACCTGACCTATTGGACGACCAAGCGCTTCAGCAGCAAAGATTCTTGCTCGAATAGCGATTGGATATTGATCAGCTATTAATGAAGGCGAGATAGGAATTTTTGCCCCAGCACCAATACCAGTTCCTGCTCGACCTATCGCTAATTGAAATGCATTCTGTACAGCACCCGTAAAAGCAACGAGTCCAGCCCATACCCCAGTTGCAATAGAAAGAACTCCCACTCTCCTATAACGGTCAGCAAGCCAAGCAAAGGGAATCGTTGACAGAACAAGAACGACACCACCAAAACTACTTAAACCAAGAAGCATAGTGTCAGAAATATTCAAGGTGTCCTGAATATCAGGGCCGAGAACAGTTATAGCAACGCGGTCAAATTCTTCAACAATAGAAAGAATCAGAAGTACTAGAGCCATTGAAAGCCCGCCTTTTTGTATCCCTTCTCGGAATGTCATTTCTTCATCACCTACACCGGGAAGCAGGTCATCAGGTAAAACTGTGTCAGCATTCTCCTGATCTAAAGCAGCTTTTCTTGCTTCTTCTTCTTCAAGAATGGTTGCGGTAATACTCGCAGCGTCATTTTCTGATTCAATTCCGCTCATTACCCCCCTTTTCATTCCTAAATTAGATATCCATAATCGTAGTAGACCATTACAAATACCCGCACTCTGAGCGTATGCCAATATCACTGTCAAGGACAAAAGAAAACCGAAACTGATTATTAACTCCAGAAACATCTCCGGTAAAAGAATTGCGCTCTTTAGTAGGAAATGCGATTCTCAAGTAATGCCTTCTTCATCTAACTTCGCTGAAATTACAGATCTTTTACAACCTCAATTTCCCGACGGTGTTGAAGAAGCATTAAACGCTATGGATGAGGAAGCTAAAAATCTTCAATGGTCCGTGACTGCCGTAAAGAAAAAAGCTGCTGAAAGAACAGGGTTAACTGATTTTGGAGATGACCTTTTAGAAGAACCATTACAGCTTTTAGTGAATATTGGGGAATCTATACAGACATTGAGACCCTCAGGAAAAGTGAGTTTTTGGAACACTCTTATTGCTAATGCTTCTCAACGTCTCCTAATAGTTGATTACATCAAGTGGAACCCAGAAGTTCACAATATAGATATTAAAAGTCCAATTATTATTGCAGGCCAACCACGAACAGGAACGACACATCTACATAACCTGATTGCTTCTGACCCATCGCTTCGATCCCTTCAATATTGGGAATCATTGGAACCTGTCCCACCCAAGGACGAGCAGGGAAAAAGCTTTGCTGTTGATCCAAGATATAAGCGAACAGAATCAACCTTAGCTGGGCTAAATTATGCTCTTCCATACTTTAAACGCATGCACGATATGTACGCTGCTCATGTTCATGAAGAAATTCAATTAATGATGCCAGCTTTCGGAAGCATGCTCTGGGAAACATCACTATGTGATAGTCGGTACCGCGACTGGTACACAACGACCGATCAAACTCCTTGGTATCAGTGGATGAAACTTGTCCTTAAAGTATGCACGCATATAGGAGGGGGCGAGCGATGGATTCTAAAAAGCCCGCAACACGTTGAACAATTTCAACCTCTCCTAACAACATTTCCAGATGCTATTTTTCTTTGCACTCACAGAGACCCTGTTTCTGTTGCGCAATCATTATCAACGATGATCACCTATACGGCAAGAACATCTACAAAACCCGAACATCTTCGAGATGTTGGTCGGTATTGGATTGAACGTAGTGAAACCATGTTCCGCAAAGGATCTGAGGACCGTCACCTACTTCCGCCATCGCAGTCAATGGATGTCCGCTTTCACGAATTCATGGAAAATGATGTCGCAATGGTAGAACGTATTTACGACCTTGCAGAACAACCTTTTACAGAGAAAGTCCGTAATGCGATGAACACGTTTATGGAAAAACACCCTAGAGGGAAATATGGTCGACTCTCTTACGACATCACTCAATTCGGTTACGAAACTAAAGAAAGAAAATCAACTCTTCAATTTTACATTGATCAATTTCAATTACGGGAAGAAAACACTTAGGTAGTTACGGCCTAGTTTCCTCACCATCATCTTCTACTTGAATACCCAGTTGACGATATAAAACACTTGCATTCTCAGGTTTACTAAAACCAAAACGCTTTTTCTCCTCCACAGTCTCATTAGGTTTCTCAACTACTTCATCTATAGGGGGCCAAAGAACATCTTCAGAATTGTCAACCATACTTTTCCTCTACGAGTCCGTGCTAGAAGAATATGCACGTAAAAGATCACTAACGTTTGAAATAACATCTGTAATTTTTATAAGATTTGTTTCGCTATTCTTGCGGGTAGTTACTTCAACAACACCATCAGCTATTCCTTTAGGGCCGACAGTAATCCGAACAGGAATACCAATTAATTCAGCATCAGCAAATTTCACACCAGCGCGTGCATCTCGGTCATCAATAAGAACATCAATCCCTGAATTTGTCATGCCTTCATATAGTTCATTAGCGACCTGAACACTTTCTGCATTTTTCATTTGCACAATAGTGATTACCACATGGAAAGGCGCAACAGACACTGGCCAAATAATCCCTTTATCGTCATAGTGTGTTTCAACAATTGTTGCCATAGCTCGTTCAATTCCTATGCCGTAACTACCCATAATCAGCGGACAATTCGAGCCATTAGCATCAAGTACTTTCGCTCCAAATGCTTCAGCATATTTAGTACCGAGTTTAAAGATATGCCCCGTTTCAATTGTAGAAACCCGATTAAGGCTATTACCACAGTTGATACATGACTCTCCCTCTTGAACTTCTCGAAGATCCATCCAGTCATCAACTTGAATATCTCGTTCAATATCAACTCCAGAGAAATGAAAATCATCTTCATTAGCTCCAGTAGTCATATCAGTTCGTCCTCGTAAAGAGAAATCAGCAAAAACTGGTAAAGTCTCAACACCCACAGCCCCAAGTGACCCAGGCTCCGCACCAAGAAATTTAACGGTTTCTTCTCTACGAGCAGGACGGATTAGGATAGCTTGTGTGACATCAGCCAATTTCTGTTCATTAATAAATTGATCACCGCGAACAAGAACGAGCGTTAGTTGTTCATCTATCACATAAACCATAGTTTTAATCTGATTAATAGCAGCGTGACCTGCTTCTGCTAATTCCTTGATTGTTCGTATGCCAGGTGTAGCAAATTTCTGCGGAATATCCGGCCCAGCCGAATCGGTCACGTCATCTACTCGAGAAATAGCTTTTTCAATATTCGCTGCATAACCACACGAGGTACATAAAAGAACGTCATCTTCTCCAGAAGGCGCTTGCACCATGAATTCAATACTGTCTGAACCTCCCATATTTCCTGAAGAAGCTTCAACCGGAATAACATCAAGGTCAAGACGTTTAAAGATTTTTAAATATGCCTGATGTTGCTTATCAAAAGCATCGCTAAGTCCTTCCTCATTAATATCAAACGAGTATGCATCTTTCATAGTGAACTCTCGAACCCGAAGCAAGCCGCTTTTTGGCCTTGCTTCATCCCTAAACTTCGTATGGATCTGATACCACATCTGCGGTAACTGTTTATAAGAAGAAATCTCATTAGCAACAGTTGCGAAGATTTCTTCAGCAGTCACCCCTAAAGCAGATTCGCTACCATGTCGATCTTCAAGTCTGAACATGATTTCACCCATAGAATCCCATCTTCCAGACTCCTTCCAAATCGCTGATGGCTGTAGCGTTGGCATTTGAACCTCTTGCCCTCCGATAGCATCCATTTCATCTTCTACAATTTTGATAATTTTTTTCCGAACACGAAACGCTAACGGGAGAAGCGTGTAATGTCCGGAATGTAATTGACGAATGAAACCTCCACGGACAAGAAGCTTATGACTTATAGCTTCAGCGTCAGCAGGAGCATCGCGTAAAGTTGGTGAAAAGAAAGAAGTCCATCTCATACCTTGCAAGCGTAGTTGCAAGAACAGTAATTGGATAACCTTTCACTATGCTCCCCCACATTTTTACTAGAAAACGCTACCTACCACTTGTCGCCATATTCCTCGCATTCCTTGGTTGCAGTGACTCTACGGGAGGTAACACCAGTGTCCAAACAAGTGGAACACAACCCGAAATTTCTACTGAAGTGCAAGCAGTTGATGGTTCAATCATTTCAGTTTCTGACTTCAACGGGGTTCCTACTGCTATGTGGTTTTGGTCCCCTAATTGAGGCCAATGCAGGGCAGAAGCAGCTGCGGTCGCAGAACTTAACAGAACATTTCAAGACAACATTCAATTCATAGGAGTTGCGAGTAGGGGTGACCTTTCACAAGTCAAAGAATTTATTGAACGATATGCGGTGACTGACCTACCCCATATTTTTGATGATCAAGGAGACATTTGGCGTCAATATAGGATTTCCTCGCAACCTGCCTGGGTTTTTATCGACGCAAATGGAAACCAAGAGAGAGTTATTGGTGCATTAGGCAACACGGAAATCAGGACAAAGCTTACTGATCTTCAAAAAAGCAATACTGGCACCTAAGACAACATAGGTTCATTGCTTCGTTGCTAACATAAAACTGTGTCCGAAACGATAACTATTCCCCGACCAGATGACTGGCATGTGCACCTCAGAGAAGGAGACATGTTGCACGCTGTTATCGGATACACGTCTCGAAGATTCCGGTACGCAATGGTTATGCCAAATCTTTCAACTCCTGTTGCTACAACCGAACAGGCATCAACATATCTTGCACAAATCCGAGAGGTAACACCTTCGGATTCACCTGACTTTCGACCACTAATGACGCTATATTGCTCCGACCAATTACACGCAGACGATCTCATTCAAGGGCACAGCGAAGGAATCGTGAAAGCTGTGAAATACTATCCTGCTGGGGCGACAACAAACTCTCAATCTGGTGGTACAGCCATGATGGATTACAGCCATATCTTTGAAACCATGGAAGCGAACAACATACCGCTTTTAGTCCATGCAGAATCAACTGATCACACCGTTGACATCTTCGATAGGGAAGCAGTTTTCTTGGAACGAGAACTCGCCCTTGTATGTGAACGGTTCCCTGCGCTCAGGGCAACGGTTGAACATATTTCAACAAGTGAAGGCATCGATTTTGTGAATGCACACCAACAGGTAGGTGGGTCAATCACGCCACATCATTTATCACGGAACCGGTCTGACATGATTTCACCAGCATTTCATGCTGACTTATTTTGTAAACCAGTTATTAACTCTGAGAAAGACCGATTGACGCTGGTTGAAACGGCGATAAGTGGAAATCCATCGTTTTTCCTTGGCACTGATTCAGCACCTCATCCAACTCACGCAAAATACGGGAAGGACGCCAAGGCAGGTATTTTTAACGCAGCCTACGGTTTAGAAGTCATTGCAGAAATATTCGCCGCAGAAAATAAATTAGAAAATCTTGCAGCATTCACATCAGTAAATGGATCTATTTTCTACGGATACGAACCTTCCCAAGAGAACATATCGCTTCACCGCTCATCCATTGACCCTGAGAAAGCAACACACATCTCAACAGAAAACGGAAATCAAGTTGTTCTATTTGGGGCTGAAGAAGCATCTCAATGGACGATCAGCACTTAGATAGTCACGATTCACTCGTCCGGTAATCCCCATATTCCCCATCGCGCTCACTCAACGCTTCCGTCAGTCCTTTATCGTTAATTTTCCCAATGAATTGTTGCATAGACTCCGTATGTATTCCTAACGCGCACAGTTCAGTACCAGCTCGAATCCCAGTTCGTAACCCCATTATTTCCATTTGCCGATGCACGACACGCTTATTGAGTTGTGTTAGATCCGAAGGCGTTTTCGTAATTCGTTCAGCTATTTTTAAAACCTCTTCTTCGAGGCAATCAGCGGGAAAGGCACGGTTCGCCCACCCTTCAGCGACTGCTTCTTCTCCTGAAATGGAATCACCTGTCATCATCATCTCCATTGCCCTTCGCATGCCAAGAAACCATGTATGAAAATGCATGTCTGGAACCCCAAACCGAGTAGCAGGGTATCCCATCTGCGCATCTTCAGCGATATAGACCAAGTCACAGCATGTAGCGAGTTCACTGCCACCAGCCAAACAGTATCCATGAACCTGAGCAATAACTGGTTTAGCTAAATCCCAAATACTCATCCAACCCTCTGTCACATGGCGAGGCCATTGTCCTTCACCATCGGCAGTGAAAAAAGGAAGAGCGTACCCCTCATTCCCACCAGCCAGATCATACCCAGCTGAAAAAGATGGGCCCGCACCACGAATGATTGAAACTTTAATGCTTGCGTCCATGTCAGCTTCGCGTAACGCCTCCAAAATCGCACCACGTAAGGGGTGAACCAACGAATTTCGTTTCTCAGGACGATTCATTGTTAATCGCCGAACACCAGGCAACGGATCATCAATAATCAGCACATCTGTAGTGCCCTCATCCTCAGACGCAATATCACTATTACTTTCACCATAATCACTCATCTAACCATCCTCCTCTACAACGCTTTCCATTTATCGTAACCGTTCCGTATTGTTGACATGAATCAAACACATAGAGTCCACGATCACCTACTCTTTTGAATATCCAATTGAAAGGACCCATTATGGACGATGACCAAATCATGCGAATGATGGAGATCCGGGCATCTGATGCACGATCTATAATCCTGCCATTCACCCTCTCCCACGCCGCGATTCTCATCATCTTGGGATTCGGAGGAGATGGCCTCGACAATTCGGGTGTTCAGCTCGCAATAGCAGCAATGGCAGTATTGGGATCACTATGGTGTGTGGGATGGCTCGATGACTGCATGCAAGACCTAGTAGCTGGTGGAAAAGATCTATCAGATGACATGAAAAACACACATATAGGGCAGCGACTTGTAAATGCCCCAATGGGAGTAGTTCGGGCTCTTAATGTTGTGATTGTTGGGCTTATTGTTGCGGCTGAAATGATCGCACTTTATTAGAAACACACAATAAATTTCCCACACCCTAAAAGAGAGGGAAGGGGGGAGGTTTTTCATGTTCGTTTTTCCTATCAAAAACCTGCAAAATCGGGTTCGCTTTTCCTGAAAAACACCGGAGTGGATTCATAGAATTACTGTTTAGGAAATTCGGGTTCGCTTTTCCTAAACACAAAATCACACCTCATCAGGAAAATCAGGCCGTGTTTCCTGACTTCCAATTTCTATCGACGCTGAAGAACAGTCATTAGAGTCCCAGATCGTTCTTCGGGGTCATTATGGTCAAATTCGACACCTGCACGAGCAGCTGCTGAACTGCCGGGCCTTCTTACCGACTCCTCGAAATGCTTCTCTTTAACTATAAGAAAGCCATCAGATAGAAGAGAAGTTAAATCCCAAGGAATTGTTATCGGTTCGCTCAACGTCGCTTTAGGGTGAACCTCAACAAGAACAACGAAATAACCTCCGCTAACCAAAACTCGTTCAATCTCTTTTAGCGTTAGCTCTAAATCGTCAACATGGTCAAGAGAATTAAACGATGTAACAATATCAATACTTGACGATTTAAAGGGAAGATTCTCGGCTTGAGATGCTACGTAGTTCGAAGAATGCTTTTCAATACCAAGCTTTAGATAATCAGTAAGTAGCGGGTCAACACCTATTCGGACGTTTGCATCATCTAACCATTCCAGGCTGCCGCGAGGACCACACCCGATATCAACCACTTTCTTTCCCGCGTAAAGTGATTTATCTAATTCTGGTATTGCTGTAAATAAATTTTGATACCAAGAATTACTAAGTTCTTTCTCGCGAAAGTACCTCCAGCGCCAGTACGTCAATTCGTACAAACGTTTGACATCAAGCCCCAATCTTGAGAGCAACCTGCCGACCTTTTGCACAAATGGAGCTATGACTGCTGGCGTTGGCCGCTGATGATTCACTCCTGAATGATATTTCATATCAGCGCACTAGAAAAGATCAAACTAAAAAGCCTCAACGGAAAACTATACGTCACCATTTTTCGTTTTAAGTTTCTTCGCGTCTCTTGCCCGGTCTGTAATTCCCAATATGGTTTTCCGCATTCGAATAGTTTCAGGCGTGACCTCAATGCATTCATCGGCAGCGATGAATTCAAGCGCTTGTTCCAAAGAAAAAATTCGTGGAGGGGTTAAGCGGACAGTATCGTCTGAAGCTGCTGCACGAACGTTAGTCATTTTCTTTTCCTTAGTGATATTCACATTCATGTCTTCAAGTCGTGAATTCTCACCGATAATCATTCCTTCATACACGTCTGTTCCAGGAGAGATAAGAAGTGACGTCCGCTCTTGTAGAGGAGCAATAGCATATGTCGTAGCTACTCCCGTCCGATCAGAAACAACACTACCGGTCATTCTCATGCGCAATTCACCCATCCAAGGCTCATAATTCTCAAACACATGATGCAACAACCCAGTGCCACGAGTTTCAGTAAGGAACTCAGTTCTGAAACCGATTAGCGCTCGAGCGGCAACAATGTACTCGAGGCGAACCCAACCGCTTGCATTATTCGTCATCGTTTCCATTCGGCCTTTACGACTCCCTAAAAGCTGAGTGACTGGTCCCACATACTCCTCGGGAATATCAATTGTCAGATACTCAGTTGGTTCATGAAGCTTTCCCTCTATCTCTTTCGTGACAACTTCTGGTTTCCCTACAGTGAGTTCAAAGCCTTCTCTGCGCATCATTTCCACCAATATCGCTAACTGCAATTCACCCCTGCCTTGTACCTCCCACGCATCAGGTTTCTCTGTTGGAAACATTCGAATAGAAACATTTCCAATTAGTTCCTTTTCTAAGCGTGTTTTAACCAGTCGGGCAGTGAGCTTATCTCCTTCTTTTCCAGCTAGAGGCGATGAATTTGTTCCTATCGTTACTGAAAGGGTCGGCTCATCTACGGTAATAACAGGCAGCGGTCTAGGGTCATCAGGGTCGGAAAGAGTCTCACCTATCGTGATCTCTTCTATCCCTGAAATGGCGATTACTTCCCCAGCTCCAGCGGTTTCTACTTCGACTCGCTCCAAATATTCTGTTACATACAAGTTCGCTATTTGTGCGCTAGCTATCTCACCATTTGTTTTGCACCAGGAAACCCGTGCACCTTTTTTGATCGATCCATGCATAATCCTACATAACGCTATGCGCCCAACATATGGAGATGCATCTAGGTTCGTAACCCACGCTTGAAACGGGTGATTAGGGTCATGCATGGGAGGAGGTATGGTATCAACAAGTATGTCAAACAACGGCAGGAGATTATCTCCAGGCTGTTCAAGGTCTGTAGTAGCTGTCCCTTTACGTGCGTCCGTGTAAATAATTGGAAAGTCTATTTGATCATCAGAAGCATCTAAGTCAATAAATAACTCATACACCTCATCTATCACCTCAGCGCATCGTGCATCAGGACGATCAATTTTATTAATGACCAGCACAACTGGAAGGTTTTGCGAAAGCGCTTTTCTAAGAACGAAACGTGTTTGCGGTAATGGCCCTTCGCTTGAATCTACGAGAAGGAGAACGCCATCAACCATTTTCAATGCTCGTTCAACTTCTCCTCCAAAGTCAGCGTGCCCAGGTGTGTCAAGAATATTGATTTTTGTCTCACCGTATTGAATAGCAGCGTTTTTCGCCAGAATCGTGATTCCGCGTTCTCTCTCAATGTCCATAGAATCCATTACTCGATCTTGCGTTTCTTTGTAGTCACTAAATGCACCAGATTCTTGAAGCATTCCGTCAATCAAAGTTGTTTTTCCGTGGTCAACGTGGGCGATGATCGCGACATTACGGATAGTTTTTTGTGGTTGCATGACCGGACCACAGTACAAGACTTCAGTACCTTTTCCTCCGATGCAGGCGCATATAAACTTTAAGTTTTGTAGTCACGCATTCCCGCTTATATTGGAAACATGAACGGGAAACTCACTCATCTCGCTCTTCCATGCCATGACATTGAGAAGACAATTCAATGGTACGAACGCTTTACCCCAATGAATGTGATCCATCAGCGCGAGGACAATGGTGCCAAAGTCGCGTGGATACAAGCAGACGACAAAAGCATCTTCCTAGTATTCCTTCAATCACCTGATACCAAGGAACCACAACCCATACTTTCACCATTCGCTCATTTGGGAATCGAAATGATATCTAGAGAAGAGGTCAATGCAATTGCTGAAGAAGGACGGGGTCATGCATGTTTGATATGGGAACCCCGGCAAGAACCCGACCCCGTCGGCTATGTCTGTGCGTTGAGTGACCCTGACGGCAATCTCGTAGAATTCTCATATGGGCAAAACATTAACTAATCTGAAATGACCGGTCGTTATACGAACAAAAAGAAAATCACTTACATGGCTTCCCTAGGAATCCTGATTGTACTTACGGTTTCATGTGCAGAGAACTCAACCTCCACTATTACAAAAATTGATAACTCCGATATTTCAGAAACAACTCAATCAGGACAACAACCTACCCCACAATCTGACACGGACACTGTCGGCAATAACACCAGTATCAAAGAAGAACTTGCTGGGAATGAAAAGGAAATACTTACCAATACGTTTCAAGATTTCATTCCTTACAATCCTAATTTCGTTAATTGCATCATTGATAAAACTCTTGAAAAAGCCGGTATGTCACTAACGGATTTACTTAACACTATTAAAGATGATGTAGAAAAGATAAGTGAGTATTGGCAGACATTTGGACCTAATTGTTTGTCCTTCTTGAACGAAGAAGAGTTCAAACTCCTCAATTCTCCATTAACTGATTCATCAGGAAATCCACTTATCGAAGAGGCGAAAGAACCAGGACGTATCCAATTTAGTGCGGATGATATCGGTACCAGTCTTCGAGGAACATTCATGCAAGGTGATGGTTCCCCGAACTATGTCTTCACAGCTAATTCAGGTCAATTACTTCAATTAGAGCTACGTACAGAAAACCCAAACGCAAATATTGCCCTATACGGACCCAACCCACTGAGTATCACTCCCTTTAGATCAACAAAGATACTGGTGCCCGACAACGGCGATTACCTTTTCTACGTGAACAAACTAGAACCTAACAACGAATATGCAGTTGATATTTTGATCATGGATCCAATCGTGCAGAGAATCCAATTTAATGCAGGGGAGAGTAGCACCATCCTTTCGGGAGGAATCGTTCGAGGTGAAAGCGGTCCCGTGTACTTATTCCAAGCCAATGCTCAACAACTCTTGAACGCAAGAATCACCACACTTGAAGAAAACGGTTCGATAGATATCGTTTCGCCAAATGGAACATTTATTGCGGTGAACCAAAAAGATATAGAATTATTACTTCCTGAAACAGGGGATTACTTACTGCAGGTCAACCCAATACGTGGCAACGTTTCTTTTGAAGTGATCTTTGAAATCAATTAAGTACCAGCAGGCACTACTCTAGAAACCGTATGACAAACTGGAGAAAAATTAGTCAAGAAGCTGCGCTTTCCTCACACAGGTTAATTGGATGGATTTATTGGGACCCATACGGTGAAACCCAGTATGAAAAACTTGGTATACCAAATGCCTTCGGATATTACATCACAACACGTGCTGGGTCTTTAGGTAAAGCAGGACCTAATCCTGTAATTGCAGCGTTTTATTCAATACACCCAGATTTTATTCGATCAAGTTATCAACTGCTTAATGAGCACGCTGACACTACTGCTGCCACTCAGATCAGAGATGACACAATTCTTAATGGTTTACGTTCATATGTACCCGAAATTTGCGAAGACCTCTCTTCTATGTCAGATAGCTTGTGGAATGTTGCTGATTCATTACCAGCCTCCGGTCGTGCGATGTTCGCCGCTCAATTAGATCACCGCCGACCCGATGAACCTTTAATAAACGCTTGGCTTGCTATAAATTGCATCCGAGAATGGAGAGGAGATACGCACTGGGCGATTCAGATTGCAGAAGGTTTCACTGGCGTGGAAGCAGGAATTTTAGATGGAGCTTGGAGAAATTATGACGCCGATTGGCTCGCCCGAAGTCGCGGAGCAGACGATGAAACTCTCAGAGTCGCATATGAAAGCCTGGAAGGCCGCGGTTTAGCCCGCAATGGTGCAGTAACTGAATTAGGTTTAGCACATCGACAATCGCTAGAAGACAGACTTAATGACTTGTCTTCCACAGCATGGAAAATATTTGGAGAACTAGAAACCATAAACCTTATTGACTTGATTGAGACAGTAGGTGAAATTCTTCTTAATCGGATAGACCAGACTGGTGGGTCAAAATGGATGCCGGCAGCACGACAGTAAAGCAAAAAACCGGTTATTTAGGGTTCATATAATTCAACAATATTACCAAAAGGGTCACGGCCATAAATAGCAGCAGAACGACCTTCACCAACATTAGTTACAGGTGGTCGATGAAAAGTCATTCCAGCTTTTGTTAAGCGTTCGTACTCATAAAAAATATCGGTGACTTGTAATGCGATATGTGCCCAGCCGTGATTGGCTGGAGAATAATTAGGATCTTTCGACGCTGGAAAGGGATTCGAATATTCCCATAGTTCAATGCAAGCGTTACCTGCACGCAACATCTGCATTTTGGCTGATGTCTTTTCAAGGCCGATAGCTTGATCAGCTTCGGGTCTATCGCCATCCCATGAGTTGTCAAAAACTTCAGTGAAACCAAGTACATCTTTATAGAAAGTCTTGGCCTCCTCAAGATCTGGAACTGATAATCCAACATGATGTAATCCAACAATCATGAATAAGAACATAGCTGAATCTGAAATATTTTTCTCATTCGTTTATTGTTTACAGATATATGTGCTGAACGAAACCTCACGAATAGAGGATTATCTGATTACGTAATTTTGGTTTTTTGAAGGTAACTACATTAGTAAATAACTAATCAAAAATGGATTAGAAGATTTTTTTAACTCATCAAACAGTGAGACAGGTAAACGTTTCGTCAATTATTGATTTGGCAAGCTCGCGGAGACTGTCATCATTCATCGTAGAAACGCGATGCGGAACCATAATTGAACTCGTGTAATTATCCATTCCAACTGTTGGGGAAAAACTAGCAACAATCGGCGCGAATGGCTCAGTGATAATCAGTGCTGAAGGGATACCGAGAGCCTCCATCTGGACTGCATCGTGCAAACTACACGCCGTACAAGCGCCTCAATCTCCAAGCCCAGAAATTACAAGATGGGACCGAGCTGCCAACATTTCCGCTTCATCAGCATCAATGGGCTTACCAGCAGCTGATTTAGAGTGGACCACGATATCTGAGATCGGCAAACGATCACTTAGCCCTTCAGCAATATAGGTCATAAGCTCTTTCGCATGCGGCTTGGAATTATCAATCACTGTAATAACAACAGGCTTGTCAGGTATTGAACGAGCAGCCATAAAAACTTCAGATGGCCCTCTAGCTTCAAATTCAGGGTTAAGGACATCAATAGTAGTCATCAGAAATCTTTTTCTTTCATCATATTAATGGTAGCCCACTACCAGCAGGCATAACTTTTCTCGTAGCAGCAACTGAATGTATTGTAGGAGCCCATGTCGGGACGTAGGAACTCCAACCAGCTCCTGGGCTACCAGCAGTAACTAGAAAGATATCGTCTGGGCTGCGAACAGTTGCAAGCTTCCCATCAGCATCAGGTGTCATATCGTTTTGGGTCGTGTGTTCCATAACGATCCCTGCTGACTCTAGATACTCAGGTGTCACGCGAGATGCCTCGACAAGGTGCTCCCGAATAGCCTGTCGAGTCCATCCACCTTCAATGAGAATTGTTCGGTGTTCATAACCAAGAATAAGCATTACCTGATGCCCTTTCCCAACACCATAAGTTGCTGGATTAGTCATCGCAGCAGCAAACGTCGCAAGAATTCCGTCTGGTGTTCCATTAAGCTGATTCGAAACCTGATGAGGCCCTTCAGACGCTAAAAGTGTCACAGTAGTATCGGACTTATCGTAACCAAGCTCAATACGAAGAGGATCCCATCCCTCAGGTGGTGTTTCTTCAGCAACTAACATCGTGTACTTACCCGGATGCCCGATAGAAGACCCATCGAGGTTATCTGAACGGGCTCCAAGAATATTCATTGCGACAAGTCTCATAGCACGTCCAACAGTTGCATTAGCACGGTAACCAGGTCCAAGAGCGTTTCGTGACGCATTGAATCCTAAACTCTTAAGATCAGGACCACTAACAACTACACACAATGCAGCTCCACCAGTGCTCGTTACTGCCGTATGGCATCCGAAAGCAGGATCGCACATAGCTACAAGAGCAGCAAGAACGACAGGGAAATGCTTAGGTTCGCATCCAGCCATAACAGCATTAATCGCCGCTTTCTCAGCTGTAATTTCTCGAGATCGCTCTGGAACGGCCCCGACAATGTCATTCCCAGAAACTCCAGCGAAGGCAAGCATTACTTCGACCCGCTCTGGTGTAGGCGGAATCACAGGTAGCCCGTCGGTCCAACCGCGAACAAAGAATTCTTCCTGCGCATCATGTTCTGAAAGAGTTAAAGAAGTCGCCATAAGTCTGACATTAGCAGGATTGGTTTACAGCGGCATTTTCGATTAGGCCAGGTTTGATTTACTGGTGCCATTATTTAGTTTCCTGTGAAGGATTTTGGCCTATTGACTAGTACGGCCGGTCTCCAGCAATTGTTACCCTTTCCATTCTTCGATAAGCGGGAAGGAAATCGCTCGTAGCCACGTGATGGACACATCGGTTATCCCACATGACAAAAGTTTCAGGTTCCCATTTGATACGAAATTGGATCTTGGGATCTCGTATCGCCTCAGCTAATTTTCTTAATAAGAATTCACTATCGTCAGCATCAATACCATCAATATGTGATGTAAAAAAATTATTTGTAAAAATTGATCGCTGCCCTGTTTCGGGGTGAGTACGAATCACAGGGTGAAGCACAGGAGGAAAACTCTGGATATTTTCCGTATGGCTTTCTTCGCTATTAAACCGGGTAGTAGGACCAAACATCTTGGTGTAATCATTTACAGCGAATAAATCATCAACACGACGTCTAATATCTAAATCAAGTTTTTCATAGGCTGCTGCTGCATTAGAAAATAGAGTATCCCCACCAGTTTCTGGTATCACCTTCCCTCTAAGAATTGATCCCATTGGTGGTTTTTCTCGAAAAGAGACATCGATATGCCAATCTTCTGCAGCTTTATACTCTTGTCGTATTGAATCCCCACCTGCTTCTAGAAGAATAACTTCAGGGTATGCCTCTAGATTATCGGCGAAAGGATGTATTTCTAGCTCCCCAAAATAACGACCGAAATTAATATGATTATCGGTTGATATATTCTGATTTCTAAACACCAGCACTTTATGAGTAAGCCAAGCTTGTTTCACTTCCTTAATTTCTGTTGAAGATAAATTACCCAGATCCAATTGAGAAATTTCTGCACCAATATATTCACTTAGTTTATTTACGTTCATAAAGATCCTCTATCTTCGTCCCCCAACGTCTCTTTTAACTTAGCAAAGTTTTTAGACATTATTATCTTAAAATTTTGTTACCGTTTTACCAAAAAATTAAGGGCTACTAACCGAAAGACAGAAGGCTTGGTTGGTAATCTTCGGGTGGTTGAAATCCAAGAAGATTTAATGTGGTTGAGGCAATATGACTTAGTCCCGCATCTTCTGGGGGATCTAATTCGTATTCAATAGTTTCGTATGTGTCGTAGATAACAAAAGGAACAGGAGCTAAGGTGTGCGACGTCATGGGAATACGACTCCCATCAGAGGTTTCGGTAAACATCTGATCAGCATTTCCATGATCAGATGTGTAAATTAAGACACCACCTAACTCATCCATCACTTGAATTAGTTGCGCTATACATTCATCAACTTTTTCTATAGCTTTAATAGCAGCATTAAGGTTTCCTGTATGGCCAACCATGTCACCGTTTGCATAATTTACCCGCCCGTACCTGTATTTACCTGAACGCAACAACTTAATAGTTTCATCAGTTATTTCTTGTGCTTTCATTGCTGGTATTTCATCAAAGGGAACGTTATCCGAAGGAACTTCCACATAGGTTTCTAAATCTTCGTTTATGTAACCGCTGCGGTTTCCGTTCCAAAAGTAAGTTACATGGCCAAACTTTTGCGTTTCGCTCACTGCAAAAGAAGAGACGTTCATCCCAGCTAAATACTCACCCATGGTTCGATCAATCACTGGAGGGTCAACCAAATAATTATTCGGTACTTGTAAATCTCCGTCATACTGAAGCATTCCCGCATAGTAAATATCTGGGTGGTTTCCCCGATCAAAATTTATGAAATCCTTCTGTTCAAAAGCCTGTGAAATCTCTATCGACCTATCACCACGAAAGTTGAAAAAAATTATGGAATCACCACTTTGTATTTTCCCTACAGGAACTCCACCAGCGTCAGTGATAACAAATGGTTCTAGATATTGATCACCTAAATCAGTTTCGCTATAAAGCGTTTCAATCGCTTCTTTGGCAGAAGTAAATGGCCTTCCTATTCCGTGCGTATGGCAGTCATATCCTCGTTTTACCATGCCCCAATCAGCTTCATACCGGTCCATTGTTATCTTCATTCGTCCACCACCCGAAGCTATGCGAACCTGCACACCCGAGACACGGTTTAACGATGCTATAAACGCCTCAGTCTTTTCTATATATTCTAAAGCGGATCGAGGTGAAGTATCTCGGCCATCAAGCAACACATGAATACAAATATTTTTCACTCCTTCTGTTGCAGCTCGATTGATCATCTGATGTAAATGTTTTATATGGCTATGAACATTTCCATCAGAATGCAAGCCTATGAAATGCAAAGTCCCGTTTACACCATGCCCTACAACGTCACCCCATACATCTGATTTAAAAATACTCTCACTTTCTAGAGCCTTATTGACTAGTTTCGCTCCTTGAGCAAAGATACGCCCGGCGCCTATTGCGTTATGCCCGACTTCACTATTCCCCATATCCTCGTCAGTTGGTAAGCCAACAGCAGTGCCATGAGCAGCAAGATGAGTTGAGAGCCTAGAACTAAGTAACATATCTAAAGTCGGTGTGCTCGCTTGGGTTACTGCGTTACTTTCTGTATCTGACGCAATACCAACACCATCAGCAACAACAACAAGAACTGGACCAGTACGACCTTGAAATGCAGGGTAGGGATCTAACGAAAGAGTCATAGATTCATCCTAGAAGATGTCAACTACCTAAGAGTGATTTTTCCATCGCCAAACTGGGTTTCACCAATAATGGCGGCGTCAACATTTTTTGAAACAAGTTCTGCCGTAACATCAGCTGATTTTTCCCTATCAACACCGAAAACTAGTCCGCCAGATGTTTGTGCATCAGCCAATAGTAATAAATCAACCTCATCATTCGATCCAACATCAACCTGATCAGCAATCCAAGAAAGGTTTCGTCGTGTCCCACCGGGAACAACACCATCTGAAGCGAAATCTCGAGCACCAGAGATAAAGTGAATATTTCCAACATGCAAAACCGTATTTACGTTTGAAGCAGAAGCCATTTTCCCAAGATGACCAAGAAGGCCGAAACCTGTTACATCCGTAGCACCGGTAGCACCAGCAGATACCGCTACCTGTGAAGCCACATCGTTTAACTGAACCATTGAGCTAATAGCACTATTGATCACTTCATCACTTGCTACACCAGCTTTGATAGCAGTAGTGATGACACCTATACCCAACGGTTTTGTTAAAATCAGATCCTGGCCAGGTTTTAAACCTGTATTCGTAAGCATTTGTTCAGGATCAACCAACCCCGTAACCGCCATCCCATATTTAGGTTCTGGGTCGGAAATGGTGTGACCGCCGATAATTGCCATCCCTGCTTTAGCGGCGATATCAGAACCGCCAAGTAAAACTTCCGAGAGAAGTTCGGTTGGGAGTTCATCATTATTCCACCCAACGAGATTCAACGCGAATAAGGGCCTCCCACCCATGGCATACACGTCGGAAACACTATTCGCAGCAGCTATTTGACCCCAAGTGCGTGCGTCATTCACTAATGGTGTTATGAAATCAACAGTAGACACAATGGCGCGACCATCTCCAAGGTCCCAAATGCCAGCATCATCACCGCTTTCAAAACCTACAAGAAGTTCAGGATTATCTGTTTCGTTCAGAGAGCCCACGACGTGAGCTAATTCACTCGGGTCGAGTTTGCAGCCTCAACCAGCTCCATGACTGAACTGTGTTAACCAAACAGTTTCTTCTTCACTCATGCCGCTCCTTTCTCTTCCTTTAAAGGCTAGTTCCCTTCTCACCCCTACCTGCGTGTTATCTTCGCTCTTTTCTAAATCAGGAAAAGAAGACATTAAGAACGTTGAGAAACTCATTAACCTTGATATGACTAAGTATGTCCTTGAACGTATCAAAAGTTATTACTGCAACTGGGTTTTCTATATGTTTAATTCTCGCGGCATGCGGTGGTAGCGATGAGCCTATTTCTAAAAATAGTGAAGAGATTGAAAGCACTGAATCTACTCAAGAAGAGACTTCAGGTGATCTTGTCATTCCTGCTGAAGTAGCTTTTGCTGGCCAGATTGCCCAGTCTTTACTGGGTACGCCGATAACTGAGGATGATCAGACTTGTTTATTTTCATTAGCTGTCGATAATGAAGAATTCGCAAAAGCTATAGCAGCCGTTCTTGATCCTAATGCTTCACTTACTCCGGACTATTTCAGAAGCCTTATTACCTATGTTCGTGATTGCGTAGGGCAACAACGCATGAGTGACGCAATTGCATTAGGGCTATCTTTAAATGCTAATAATTTCGATCTCAGCACATGTCTTAACGAAGCTTTCATTAATGACTCAACTGATGCGTCTTTCGTTGGACTAGCAGCAATTACGGCTGGTCTTCCAATTCCTGATGAATTCCAAATACCAACCCTTGAGTTACTTGATGACTGCGTTCCCATTCAAATAGTTGCAGCTCAATTGACTTTCCAATACGAACAAATACAATCTTTCACAAAAACCGTCAATCAAGAGTGTCTGATTGATGAACTCAGTAATTTTGAAGCAATAGATAGATTTTGGGAAGTAGCGTTTATAAGTCAAGATGCGGAACAACTAGCTGATATTTCATTACTCGTTGAATCTTGTCAAGAAGCGCTTTTCGGTGATCTTCTTCAAGAAATTCCAGAAAATTTTGTGCCATGGTCTGGGCAAGGAAGTCTTGCAGTTGTAGCGCCGCCAGCACGAAATAACGCGTATGAAGCCAAACCGCCGATGACAATTAGTGATGGAATCGATTATGAGGTGACTATCACTACTACCGATGGGAAAATGACATTCCAATTGTTCCCTGACATAGCTCCCCTCGCTGTTAACAATTTTGTCAGTCTTGCACTAGATGGATTCTATGATGGGCTCATATTCCACCGAGTATTAGAGAATTTCATGGCACAAGGAGGAGACCCTACAGGTATAGGCACAGGAAATCCTGGATACCGTTTTGCTGATGAAGTAGATCCAGGAACAACCTTTGACCAGCGCGGAATCCTAGCTATGGCAAACTCTGGACCGGATACAAACGGAAGCCAATTTTTTATTACCTTCGCCCCAGCACCACATCTCGATGGGAACTACACAATTTTTGGGATACTTACATCAGGGGATGATGTTCTTGCTGCTATTGATCTTCGTGATCCTGCGAGTCCAACGAACCGGGGAGAACTAATCCTAGAAATTCGCATTCAAGAGAAATAGTTCGTCTCTCAATATGAAGACCTAATAGGACTTAGGTAACCCAAGTGTTTTGCTCGAAATAAAATTTAATACCATTTCCTGTGAAACAGGGGCTATTTTCATTAACCGAGCTTCCCGCCAATACCGTTCCACATGATATTCACTAGCGTAACCGAACCCCCCCAAAGTCTGCATGGCTCGATCTGCAGCAAAGAACCCAGCTTCCGCTGCTAAGTATTTCGCAGTGTTTGCTGATTCAGCGCAAGGCAAATCATTGTCATATCGCCATGAGGCTTCACGAATAACTAATTCAGCTGCATGGAGTTTCATATGTGCTTCTGCTAATGGAAACGCTATACCTTGATTTTTACCTATCGGCCGGTCAAAGACCACGCGATCTTTGGCATAGTTCACGGCTTTATTAACTGCGGCTCTTCCAATGCCGAACGCTTCTGCTGCGATTAGAATTCGTTCTGGGTTCAAACCATCAAGAATGTAACGAAAGCCTTCTCCCTCTTTTCCAATTAGACGACTCGATGGAACTCTCAAACCGTCATAACGGACTTCGCAGGAGACAACTGCATTTCTTCCAAGTTTTGGAATTGGGGTTATATCAACAGAAGCATCATCGAGGTCAACAAGAAATAAAGAAATTCCTTCGGTGGGGCTAGCAACTTCTTCAAAAGGTGTGGTTCTAACAAGGAGTAAACACATGTCGCAATAAGGTGCTTTACTTGTCCAAACTTTCGCACCCGTAATGACATATTCGTCACCATCGCGAACAGCACGGGTTCTGATCTTTGTTGTGTCAGTTCCTGCATCTGGTTCAGTTATTCCAAATGCAACATGAAGTTGTCCTGAAGCCACTCGTGGTAATACGTTTGAGACAAGTTCCGGAGATCCGTATTTCCGAACTGGTTCCATGCCAAACATTGATAAGTGGATCGCAGAGCAACCATTCATAGCTGCACCAGATGCAGCTATTTCCTCTAGCACTATTGATGCTTCCGTTATTCCTCTTCCACCACCACCGAATTCTTCAGGTATAGCTATACCGATCCAACCACCTTCAGCTACTTGTTCATAGAATTTCCACGGAAATTCATGAGCGCTATCCATTTCGGACCAGTACTCATCAGGGAACCGATCGCATATACGGCGGATACCTTCACGTATGGATTCAAAAATTTCATTGTCATTAAATTCCATGTGCTTGTGCCGCTTCTCTTCAATATGATTTTATTCTCGTCACTCTACAACCCTATAAACAAGAGTTTCGTGCAACTTGACTACATTTGTTGATCAGAAATGAGGTATTGTTCTCCCGTGGTCGGATCAATACTCGGTAATCGTGTTCCAAGAACAGAAGATTTAAATCTCCTCACAGATGGAGGCACGTATGTCTATGATCTTCCTTTAGAAAACGTCGCATATGCGTATTTCGTTCGCTCAACCGTTGCGCATGCAACGTTAAAAGAAATCAATATTGATGAAGCTGTCAATGCCCCCGGTGTGCTGGGAGTTCTTGATGCGAAAGCGTTAGGGATAGGTCCGTTTAGTGCTGGAATTGCAAAAGTGAACGATGCTTTTGCTCGAACGCCTTTAGCGACTGAAACGGTTCGTTATGTAGGGGATCCTATTGTCGTCATCGTCGCAGAAACTTTTCAGCAAGCTATGGATGCTTCAGAATTTGTTTATATTGATTATGATTTCCTTCCTGCGGTCGTTAACCCCGAGGATGCTTTTATAGAAGGCAGCCAATTAATTTTCCCATCAAAAGGAAATAATTTAGCGATTTCACTTGAAGATCCTGAAGCAGATGTTCTATCTGACGCCGATCATGTTATACGAGGCAGGTACGTCAATCAGCGTGTTGCAGGAGTTCCGCTGGAACCAAATTCAGCAGCGGCAATTCATCATGAAGATGGGAGGTTGACGTTTTATTGTGCTACTCAAATGCCTCACAGTCTTAAGGATAAGCTTGCTGAGACTTTAGACCGTCAAGCAGAAACAATTCGCGTTATCGCTCCTGATGTTGGTGGCGGATTTGGGGCTAAAGCAGGTTTATACATCGAATTTCCTGTACTTGCGGTTTTAGCTGAAAAATTTAAACGACCAGTTACATGGACCGAAACTAGAAGTGAGGATATGGTCGCTCTCGCTCATTCCCGGGCGCAAATACAATATTGTGAAACTGGATTCGATAAAGAAGGAAAACTCACGGGTATGCGGGTCCGCCTTGTAGGTGATGCTGGAGCTTATCCAAGCATGGGGGCTCTTCTCCCTGGTTTAACTAAACAAATGGCTAATGGAACCTACAATTTACCGAAGCTTCGTTTTGATGTTGCTGTAGCAATTACTAATACTTCACCAACAGGTGCGTATAGGGGAGCTGGGCGGCCAGAAGCAACAGCACTTATTGAACGCTCAATGGATCAAGCATCTATTGAACTTGGCATAGATCCTCTAGAAATCCGGAGAAAAAATTTCCTACGACCCGATCAATTTCCGTTTGATACATTAACCGGTTGGACATATGACACTGGAGACTATCTCGCTCCGTTAGAAAAAGCAGCCGAAATAATTGGATATGAAAGTCTTCGAGAGGAACAAAAACAGCGACGTCACGATAAAGACAAACTGGCTCTTGGAATAGGAATAGCATCATACGTCGAAGTGACAAGTGGGGGAGGAGGATCAGAATACGCTTCTGTAGAAATTCATGATGATGGTACCGCGACAATGAAAGCAGGGACCTCCGCCCATGGGCAAGGCCACCAAACAAGTTACGCAATGATTGTTTCAGAACACACTGGCATACCAGTTAAAGACATTAAACTTATACAATCTGATACAGACATTGTTCCGCGTGGAGGCGGAACAGGAGGATCAAGATCGCTTCAACTTGGTGGTTCTGCCATTCGGAACGCTACTGAATCGGTAATTAATAAAGCAAAAAAACTTGCAGCTCACCTTCTTGAAGCTGCTCCCAATGACATAGTTATCGATACAGATCAAGGCACAGTCGGTGTAGCTGGTGTCCCCGCATCAGCGTTAACGTGGGCTGGACTTGCGCAGGCAGCGAAAACAGAACTTCCTAAAGGGGTACTTGACCAAAGTGATGGCATGGACGGTTTAGCTGCTCAATTAGATTTCAAACAAGAAAATGGAACGTTCCCATTCGGCACTCACATTTCTTTAGTTGAGGTTGATATGGAGACAGGATCTGTGACGTTATTACGTCACGTAGCTGTAGATGATGCCGGCACAGTTATTAACCCATTGATTTTTGAAGGGCAACAACAGGGCGGTATTTCTCAGGGCATTTCACAAGCTCTTTTTGAAGAAGTACGTTTCGATGAATACGGTAATCCGCTTACAGGGAATCTTATGGATTATGCATTCCCCTCAGCTGCTGAAATGATTTATTTTGAAACGCACAACACTGTTACCCCTACTCATCTCAATCCTTTAGGAGCCAAAGGTATAGGAGAAGCATCAACAATTGGGTCAACTCCTGCTGTTCAGAACGCAGTCATTGATGCAATCTCTCATCTTGGAGTTCGGCATTTAGATATGCCATGCACACCAGAACGTATTTGGAAAGCGATCTCCGATGCGCAGAATGGGACTTTAGCTGACCCTTGGAGTGATCCACCATTAATCTTTGATCACTTTGGTAAATGATTCCGTTCCGGTTCGGGATCGCCAGCAATAAAAATCGTTATCATCGTAAACACTGCCATACAGACAATGCCCATAGCGAACGGGGTTAAGGAGTCTTTGATAAGTGAGTTCATGACTCCACCTATGGCAGCACCCAACGACATACGAATTGCGCTAGTGAATGCTCCCGCTGTTCCGGCAATATCTCCCATTGGGAATAGAGCAGCAGAATTTAAATTTGGCATGATGAACATAAATGTTCCTAAGACCACAGCAAGCACAGGAATAAATATCCAAAAACTTGGAGTTCCTTTGTTTACTATTGTCACAATCAATAAAACAGTTGCACTGAAAACGAGAAACATTGAAGCGCGATGTAATAGTTTCTGAATACCCAGAGCTACAACTAGCTTTCCATTAATCAGGGCAGTGATTCCAAACCCAATAGCGACAACACCAAAAATAATTGGAAACTGGTCGCCTCTTGCAAGGATGTCACTAATAATGCGCTCACTACTTGATAGATACATGACGAATACTGCTTGAAGACAAACAGAAGACAGTGTGTAAAAGGCTGTAATGCGCGTTCGGAGAACCCGAGCATACCCTCTTTTGGTTGAGGCCCAATTAAATTTGACTTTGTAATTGGGGTTGAGAGTTTCAGGTAGCCGAAGACTCCAGATGCTCATACCCACGGCAAATAAAG
Source organism: Acidimicrobiales bacterium (assembly GCA_013912105.1). Classification (GTDB taxonomy): domain Bacteria; phylum Actinomycetota; class Acidimicrobiia; order Acidimicrobiales; family UBA8592; genus UBA8592. The sequence continues at coordinate 49,264 of JACERY010000011.1, forward strand.
CACTGAACCAGAAGATACTCTCCCACGGAAAAATAAGGATTAAACCAGCTCCAAATGTTGGAGCAATAACAGGAACAAGAACGAAAACAGCCATAATTTCAGACATGGCTTTTGCCATTTGGCTGCCTTCAAAACAATCACGGATAACAGCAACTGCGACTACTCTAGTTCCTGCTGCGCCTACACCCCATACAAAACGACATGCTAATAAAGCCCCAAAACTAGGAGCGATAGCTGAACCGATAGACCCAAGTATATAAATAGAAATTCCTATATAAATAATGGGTTTACGACCATACCAATCGCTAAGAGGGCCAAAAAATAACTGGGCTATAGCTAAACCAATAAAATAGACGGTGATAAGTTGACCAGGAGCAGACGAGTCTTCACTTAAACCATATGCAACACGGATATCGTCAAATGCTGGGAGTAGCATATCGATTCCCAAAGCCATCAAAGCCATTAACGCAGCGATCATAGCGAGAAGTTCTTTTCGCCCTAAATTCAAAGACGATACGTCATTATTAAGCATGGGGTCTCCGATAGGTACCCATGCACCCTACCCTTTGGAACTTATTTCATACGGAACAAGTTTTAAATAAACGAATAATCTCTTTTTCAATGAATATAGGATCTTTGAAAAAAGTTATGAGTCAGATTCAACTTCTACGTTAGCGGCTGCATTTTCTGATGAATCTTTTCGCTTTTTGACTTTGATAACAAGTTGGCGACTAGCAATAGCTACAGCAATCAATAGAGTCAAACCCTCAAACATTGGTTGGAGCCAACTAATTTCACGGGGGTATCGAAGTCCAATACCTTTAATACCAAAAGCTAAGGTATAAACCGCTATAACTGTTCCCCAAACATTAGGTCGACCTCGAAGTTGGCTTGCTCCGAAGAATACAGCGGCAACTGCAGGGAAAAGTAATGGGCTACCAAAAGAGGTTGTGTATATGCCAACTTTGAATGAGTACACTAACCCAGCGAACCCGGCGAGGGCCGCTGAAGCAACTAATCCACCCCAAGTAATTCGATCGGTATTTATACCAGACAAACGAGCTGCTTCTGGATTTCCTCCCGTAGCAAACATATGTCGACCGACAGGAGTATGTTCAAGAACGTAATAGACAATTATCGTAATAATTAACCCATATAGGAAGTACCAAGGTAGAGCGATTTCGCTTCCAGTCCCGGGCCAATCAAAAGCAAAGATATCTCCTTTTCCAAAGCTTCTGTATGTGTCGCTTAACTCACCATTGATTTGACCGCCATCATGAATATTTCGAATGATTGCTGCTACAACTTGGCTCATTCCAAGTGTGGCAATAAATGAATTCACGCGTAACTTGACGACAATAAAGCCGTTTATCCATCCGATCACAAGACAAGCACCCATCGCGATTAGGACACCAATCCCTTGTGGAAGATCTGTTTCTAATGCAATTTTGTTTACGATCAAAAGTGATAATGCAGCTATTGCACCAATTGAAAGGTCAAATGCTTCTGTTGTCAGCGGGACAAGAAAAGCTAAAGCCAACATCAAAACAATTACCTTATCTGTGAGAACAAATTCAAGACTTCCATTCCACATCAGAAAACTATCTTCTGTAATTCCAAAGAAGAAGAAGAATAGGACGAGTACGTAGAGAGCACTGAAACGATCAAAACCTAACCGTGACCATATAGAACGATCAGGTGAACTCAAGTCATCTATCTTTTTTTCAGATGTTGGTGTTTCAGGTGTTTCCATGTGCTCCTGCTTTCATTTGTTCGTGACTTTGGAGTTGTGCTTTTTCAATTTTTTCAACTGTCATACTATCCCCAATGAGTTGGTCGGAAATCACGCCGTTTGCCATAACGAGCACCCGGTGAGATAAACGAACTAGTTCATCCGTATCTGTAGAAACAACAAGAACAGCAGTGTTATCTCGAGAAGCTTGATCAACAAGTTGATGTAT
>JACERY010000012.1 GCA_013912105.1 Acidimicrobiales bacterium
CAGAAACACATCGGAGAGCTTATTGCAACACTGTGCGGTACTGAATCAGCAATGGTTGTAAATAACTGTTCTTCAGCTGTACTTCTCATTCTTTCAGCCTTAGCTTCTAAAAAAGGCGTAGCGATTTCTCGAAGTGAAATGGTTGAGATTGGAGGTAATTTCCGCGTACCCGATGTTCTTGAACTTAGCGGCGCGTATCTCGTGGAAGTTGGTACAACGAATCGAACCCGAAAGGGAGATTACGAGCGAGCGATTTCTGCCAATCGAGACGTTGGAATGATAATGAAAATCCATCAATCAAATTATAAAATACTTGGTTTTACTGAGGCTGCGGAAATAAACGAGTTATCAGATTTAGGTGTTCCTTTAGTAGCTGATATTGGCTCGGGTCTACTTGATGAAGGCTGTCCTTGGCTTGAAAAAAATCCTCCGAAATGGTTATCAAATGAACCAGCAGCAAAGCAAACTCTTTCTCAAGGAGCTAATTTAGTAACATTTTCTGGGGACAAGCTACTAGGTGGGCCTCAGGCCGGCATCATTGCAGGCGATGCTGACCTCATTGAAAAAATTATGAAACATCCCTTAGCTAGGGCTGTACGCCCTGGAGGAATGATACTTTCTTCCCTACAAGAACTAGCCATGAAATACTTAAACCGAGATTGGGAAGCAATTCCGTTCTGGAAGATGGCAATGACTTCTGTGGAAGAACTTAAAGATAGAGCACAGGCAATAGGAATAGGCGACCCTGTAGCTATGAATGCTGTCCCAGGAGGAGGCACACTTCCCCAAGTAGTTATCCCATCCTTTGGTCTTCAGATCAATAAAGACATAGCGCAACCATTACGTCTAGGAGTTGGTGATGCTCCCCCAATAGTTTCCCGCGTGGAAGACGGGCGTACTTTTCTTGACCTTCGTACTGTAGACCCAACCTTTGATAAGTATGTAGCTTCTGCTCTACATGCGCTTACATAACATTGTGCGAAACCATATTATTTGCACTGCGGGACATGTTGATCACGGAAAGTCATCGCTTGTTCAAGCATTAACTGGAATTGATCCTGACCGTTGGGACGAGGAAAAACGTAGAGGTTTAACTATTGATCTAGGCTTTGCTAAAACTTCTTTCAAAAATGGCAATAGCGTCTCTTTCATTGATGTTCCAGGACATGAAAGATTCATCAAAAATATGCTTGCCGGTATTGGATCTGTCGATGCGTGCCTATTCGTTGTTGCTGCGACTGAAGGTTGGAAACCACAATCAGAAGAACATCTTCGGATTCTCGAATTGATGGGAGTGCAGCGGGGAATTGTCGCTTTAACTAAAATATCTAATGCAGATCCCGAGTTATGTGAATTAGCAACTTTTGAATTAGACGAAAAGTTTAAAGGAACATTTCTAGAACATGCACCAATTATTTTAGTTGACAGCATAACTGGCGAAGGTCTTCAAAATTTTTCCAAAGCATTAGAATCCTTACTTGATGAAACCCCAGTTGCTCGTGATCAGGAAAGGCCCCGTCTATGGATAGATCGTGTTTTCTCAATAAAAGGTTCCGGAACCATAATTACAGGGACATTGACGGGTGGTGTTTTATCAGTTAACGATGAGATCCTCATAAGTCCCGATAAAGGCCTCTCACGAATAAGAAGTCTTCACATACACAATAAAGAGGTTACTTTTGCCGCTCCAGGCTCCCGAGTTGCTATCAATTTAAGCGGCATAGAGCATCAGCTTCTATCTAGAGGGCATGTAGTCACTAAGCCAGATCAGTGGTTTTTGACATCTGTAATCGATGTCCAACTTCAAGTACTTCCTAATATCGGTTATGAAGTTTCGCGACGAGGTGCGTATGTCGTTTATATAGGAACAAGCGAACATTACGCAAAAGTCCGCGTTCTGGGGGCGTCCCCTATTCCAGCTGGGCATACAGGCTATGTTCGCATTTTTTTGGATACGAAGATCCCTCTTATGCTCGGTGATAAATTTATTCTTCGTGAGAGTGGAAGAAATGAAACCGTCGGTGGTGGAAAGGTACTGGACCCTGAGCCAATCCTCAAAGCTTCGAAAGCACAGCCTGATGATTCAATTGACAGAATAGTTAGAGAGAGAGGGTGGATTACTTCTTCACATTTAGAAGCTTTAACAGGAGTAAGTAAAAATGAAACCGTTCCAGGTTGGATTGTAGACCCTCCAATTTTAGAAGAAACTATTAAAGAACTCAATGGGAAAATTGAGAATGCCGGCCCGTTAGGTGCGGAGATGTCTGCATTAAATGACTACGAAAGAGCTGCTCTTTTACTTATTGATGATGTTGAGATAGAAGGAAATTATGTACAAAAGCAAGGGAGATCAAATCTTCTGGATCACCCTTTTTTGAATGATTTACAGAGCTCACTATTCCAACCACCAGACCCTGATTCGATTACTCGAAAGGAATTACGAGAACTTGTTCGTAAAGGGTACGTTATTGACCAAAACGGCATCTTCTTTTCTGCTGCAGCGATAACTGAAGCAACAAAAATTATTTCCTCACTTTTAATTGAAAAGCCAGAAGGAGTAACCGTAGCTGAGATTCGGATTGCTTTAAATACTTCTAGAAAATATGCGTTACCTCTTCTAAACCACCTAGACGAGATAGGTGTAACCATTCGTAGAGACAGTGTTCGAATCGCTGGGAAAAGGCTTAATGAGAACATTTAATATACATTGGAAAAGCAAGGTAAGTTTATAACGTAAACAGTTCATCTGATCTATAAGGAGTTTTATGGAAAATGGACCGACACCTCATTTAGAAGGAATACGTGGAGATTATGCTCCAACTGTTTTAGTCCCTGGTGATCCTAAAAGAGCGAAATTTATTGCAGATAATTATTTAAATAATGCACGACAGGTGAATTCTGTTCGAGGCGCTGACGGTTTTACTGGATCTATAGATGGGGTTCCCGTTTCTGTTCAAGCAGTTGGAATGGGCATTCCGTCTGCTCTAATTTACTACACAGAATTAATTAGATTTTATGGCGTTAAACGTCTTATTCGAGTTGGAAGTTGTGGTGGTTTAAACGAGTCAGTAGGACTTGGCGATTTAATCTGCGCTTCGACTGCAGGAACAGACTCTGCTGCAATCACTCAATTAAATCGTGGGCTCTCTCTTCCTTCTGCTGCTCATTGGGAACTTTTATCCAAAGCTGCTCAAACTGCTGTTGATTGTGATATTCCTATGACCGTTGGACCAGTTTTCACCTCTGATTTATTTTACGGACCTGATGAAAGTCTTTTTGATAATTTAAGAGAACTTGGGATCCTTGGCGTCGAAATGGAAATTGCTGGTCTATATACCATCGCTGCAGTTGAAGGAATTGAAGCACTTGCACTTGTAACAGTTAGCGATGATATTATTCGACAAGAAGTTATGACATCTGCTGAACGAGAAAATACCTTTGACTCGATGATTAGAATAGCTCTTCAAGTAGCAAAAACTTAACTAAATCGTTTGAGAGTACTCGACAGTACTGATTGGCAATAGCTCAGTGCGTTCATTTGAATTTAAACCGCCCCAAATACCGTGTTGCTCTCTGATTTTTAATGCATAATTCAAACATTCTTCGCGCACTGAACATGTCTTACAAATTAATTTTGCTCGACGTTCTCTTTCTCTCTTATCAGTCTTTCTTTCAAAGTGAGAAGGAGGGAAAAATACCCTTATCTGTGGTCCGCGACAAGCTGCTCGTACTTGCCATCCTTGATCATCCAAAACCGCGCTCATGATCCCCCTTACACAAGGAACCTAGTCACCGTTTATTCAAGGATCAAGAAAAATTCGTATTATTTTAACCTTTGTCAGAAAAACCTATGTAGAAGCGGTGCTAAATTAATTTCTCGGGATCGTTCTTCAGCAAAATTACTGCTTACGTTCTATTTCTGTTGTTGCAAATCTTCCCCTAATCATAATTGGCATTCCCCGAGCCATTAAGACCAGCATCCCGATAATTCCAACTGACATTGGGATCCAAGACATTTGTACGTTCGCCGCTGGATAAAGAAATATTGTTCCAAGAGTAAAACTAATTTGGCCAATCAATGTCCATACTCGGGGGACTACAGTTTGGATATCTATGGCATAAGCGAACATGGAAAAAATTATTAAAACTAATGCCCAGGTTCTAAAAGGAAGAATAGCTAAGCCATATGTGCTTAAAGAAAAAGAAATAGCACCTATCACCCCGGCTATACCGATACCAATAGAGAAAAATTCAAACAGAATAAGGGCTAAACCTGAGATAAGTAATAAGTATGCAACAGGTGGGCTAGCTACCGTATGCATTAGTTGATCAATTAGGTTTAAACGATTTATTTTTGTCTTTGTCAAAGGAGACAATCTAGGCCCCCCGTCTGTTTCTATCACTTCTGAAATAAAGCTTTCACGATTAACTAGAAAATCACCTAAAGTTGGATTTGCACATCTTGCTAATTGTTCTTTCTCTGTTAATGATTTCCCTAGTTCATCAATAAGCACTCGATCACATTCAACAAGATTTGACTCTATTGCTTGATCCCATTCAAGGATTGTGTTTGTAAGAAGATTATTCTTTTGCTCCCAATCAAAGCCAAATTGTTCTGAAGTAAATATTTGCTGACCAGTTTTCCCAACTGATGAACCAATCGAGACTCCAAGTGAATCAGCAATAAGCACAAGTTGGGCTACTTTACCTTGTGCAGTTGATCCAGAAGGTCCAACCCACACATCTACGGGAATATTAGCTGACTGGATTTGATTGGCTATTTCAATCAATCTTGCATTTGGTATCACAGCTTGCTTTGAATTTACTTGCAGAATCAGTCCATTAGCTCCATTTCTCTGAGCATCATGAATTGCATTCTCTAACGCATCTGCTAGCACGTCATCCAGAAGTCCACTCACCTCAAAAACTTCTACATAGCCCGGATCTTCATTAGTTTCATTCTCTTCAGACAGTGCCATTCCAGAAAAGATTAAAAGAAAAATACCGCTAAGAATTAACGTGATCGTCAGTTTTTTGGGGGCTGCAAAATTAACTTTCATTGGGGATTTAATTCTATACAGTTTTTATTGTTCTTCGGTCTTACCTAATGCAACGAGAGCTTCGGAAGTTGATTCAGTTACCGTAACTATTTGATCAAACCCAGTGGTCTTTAAAAGTTGAAGAAGGGATTCTCTTCCGCAGGATACGACGATCTCTCCATTATTTTCACCAGCTTTTCTTATACTTCCGATTAATGCACCTAGACCAGCTGAGTCCATAAAAGGAACGTCGCTAAGGTCAATAAGTAGTTTCGAAACGGTAGCTAGCGAATTAAGTGCTTGTCGAAAATCATCAACCGAATATGCATCAATCTCTCCTGACGGGCGACAAATAGAAAAATCATTATCTCCTTCAATATTGACTTCTAACACTTATACCTCGCAATTTCAGTTTGAAGACACAAAAGGTCCTTGCGCGGATCTTACAGCGTCATACACTAATTTTCACTAAATCTTTAAGGAAAAATCTGCTTTATTTTCTCTTTACTTTCAATAAATAGAGATAAGGCTATTTGGAGAGTAGAGTTCGCATATGACTAAGGTTCTTCTTGCAACAGATTCTGACGAAATAGCAGAAGAAACTTTTGCAGCTTTAGTTTCAAAGGAAACAACTGTAAGTCGAGTCAAGCGTGGCGAAGACGTTCGTGAAATTGCTCAACAGCTTGAGCCAGATCTTGTTATTTTAGATTTACAAATTGGCAATATGGGTGGCGTTGCGACAAGTCTAGATCTCCGGCATGAAATTTCGGCTGGACGCTTAAAACCAACAAAAATACTAATGCTTCTTGATAGGGAGGCTGACTTATGGATTGCATCAGAAGCGAAAGTCGATGAGCAGTTAGTTAAACCTTTGAATGCTTTACAACTTCGAAAAAAAGCCGAATCTATTCTCTAACTGTTGGCTCTGTCGGGTAAGCGGGATTTGAACCCACGACCTCCTCGTCCCGAACGAGGCGCGCTACCAACCTGCGCCACTACCCGTGTGTAGGCAGAGCGTACCCTCAAGAATTTCAAACGTAACTGATTAGCATTTAATATCTCAGAAATACCCACTATTCAATTTATGTAAGCCTAGTGTTCTATTAATCGAGATTACGAATGGAGAGATTCGTGGAAGTATCAGCATTTCAGAAACATATTGGGCATGTGTATGGAGAAAAAGACAAAGAGAGAGGTATTTCTGCCTCTGTCGCCTGGCTTGCTGAAGAGGTCGGCGAATTAGCACAAGCTATTCGTAAAGGGACCCAAGAACAGAAAATTCACGAGTTTGGGGATGTACTTGCTTGGACGTTTTCATTAGCTAATCAAGTTGGCGTTGATTTAGAACAAGCTTTAGAAAGGTACGTAACTGATCCGCCGTAATTTCTAATACCTAGTTCTTCAGTAGTGTTTCAGCAATCTGAACCGCGTTTAGAGCTGCACCTTTTCTTAAGTTATCTCCTGCTAAGAATAGATTTATGCCGTTCCTTAGAACGGTATCTGGCCGTATTCTTCCTACGTATGTTGGGTCTACGCCTGCAGATTTTAGTGGTGTAGGAACCTCATCGAGGATTACAGAAGGTATATCTTTAAGAATATTGCGAACTCTTTCAGCACTAATTGGGTTTGTAAAGCCAGCTGTTATAGCTAATGAATGACCTGTATATACAGGTACTCGTACACATGTCGCAGAAACAGCTAAATTTGGAATTTCAAGAATTTTTCTACTCTCGTCTCTAAGTTTTCGTTCTTCGTTTGTCTCTTCAAGTTCATCGTCTATCAATGAACCGCAGAATGGAACGACATTAAAAGCTATTGGTTCAATAAAGCTATTTCCATCGGAAAATTCTATTGCTGAACCATTATGCGTGAGATTTATAGCTGAATCGCCTGCCTCAAGTATTTGACTACTAAGTTCTTCAACTCCAGATAATCCAGCCCCAGAAGTTGCTTGATAGGTTGACACTATTAGATTTTCTAATCCAGCCTCTTCGTGTAAGGGTTTTAGTACTGGCATTGCAACCATGGTCGTGCAGTTAGGGTTAGCAACAATTCCTTTAGGGATACTTTTCAAAGCATGCGCATTAACTTCTGGAACTACAAGTGGAACGCCTTCATCCATTCTCCATGCTGATGAATTGTCGATTACAATAGCGCCTGCAGATGCAACAATAGGAGCCAATTCTTTAGATAGAGTTCCTCCTGCTGAAAAGAGAACAATATCTAAACCACCCCAATCTGATTTCATTGCATCCTCAACAATGATTTCATCCCCTTGGAATTCAATTCTTTTTCCTGCACTTCTTTCAGATGCAAAAAATCGAACTGAATCCATAGCGAATTCTCGTTCAATGAGAATTCGCCTGATTACAGAACCGACCTGACCTGTTGCTCCAACTATTCCTATATGCATACCTTGAGGGTACTCATTACAAGAGGCGAATGTGGAGTATTTAGCAGTCTAGAAACATCATCTTTTAATTTTTTAATACAAATTCAGTAATAGTTTCTATCGCATCAGTGAACACGTTCCCGATATTGAAACCATCAAATTTGATTTCTGTTTGTTCTTCTTCCATGGAGTTAGTTTTATTAATCCTTGTCAAAGTGAAACTATCTTTGTTTTTCTGAGAAAATGAAAAAAAATCAATCATTTCTTCATCTAAAAGTACTGGGTCATTATTTTTTGAATCTGATATTGTAATGAATCTTCCGGGAAGATTTTTTCGGAGATTTCGAATTGTTGTTTTCTTTTCTGACTCGTTTAGTGATTGTTCATCTTCCTTAGTTTTTTTGGCCGCCACCTTGTTATCGCCAATCCCCCTCCACTTAAGCAACGCATTGTGGTCCTCATCAACTTCCTTAACGAGTTGCAGAAAAGCAGCTATTTCATGCCTACAAGGACTAGCCCATTCGGGGCAAATATGATGAACATTTATTTCACCTACTTTTGGAACCGCATCTTGAATATCACCTGAATGGACAGCTCGTCTTACATTCTCAGAGGGGGGCGAAACATGGATTTCAACGTCAAATGCTCTGTCGCGTCCGTCATAGACTTCAAAGGAAACGGTTCCTGATTCAACAAAGAAATCTTTCACGGCACCCTTTCTTTGGATGGCTACGCCCGGCCCAAGTGGGTCTTTGTAATTTGTGTATGCAACGAGAAGTTGCATCATTGCTTCTCCTACTGCATTAGTTGGGCGAATCATCCTTGGACTGCCTTTGACATGTTGAGAGAAAACATTTCTTTCAATTCATCTGTGTCCATATTAGTGAACCAGTCATCACCAGTGCCGACACTCTGAGAAGCTAACTCTCGTTTTTCTATTAGAAGAGTATTTATTTTTTCTTCTAAAGTTCCTTGGCAAACGAGCTTGTGAACAAAAACGGTTCGCTGCTGCCCAATCCGCCATGCTCGATCCGTAGCTTGATCCTCAACCGCTGGGTTCCACCACCTATCAAAATGGATGACACGATTTGCTGCAGTGAGATTCAACCCTGTTCCTCCTGCTTTAAGCGAGATTAATAGCACAGGGGAGCTATTTTCTGATTGAAATTGATCTATCATCTTTTGTCTTTTCCCCCTACTGACTCCTCCATGAAGAAAATCAGGTTTTCCTCCAATTAAGTTCGTAAGGTGTTCAGCTAATAAATCCCCCATAACCCTATATTGGGTGAAAACTAGGACTCGCTGGTTTGTCTCTACAATTTCTTCGATTAGCTCATCTAGTCTGGCAACCTTTCCAGACCGGTCAGCAAGATTATTTCCATCATTCAGAAAGTGAGCGGGATGATTACAAATTTGCTTAAGTTTGGTCAGTGTTGCAAGAATTAGTCCTTTTCTTTTCATGCCTTCGGTTTGTTCAGCTTCCAACAAAAATTCATTAAGCACAGCTTTATAGAGACCTGCTTGTTCATGTGTAAGTTGCGACCAAACTATTTGTTCTATTTTTTCAGGGAGATCAGGAACTAGAGACTTATCATCTTTAGTTCGTCGAAGAATAAACGGGTCAGTTAAGCGGCGCATGCCATTTAAAGCGTCATTATCTTTTCTTTGTTCGATGGGTGTTGCAAACTTTTCTTTAAACCACGTTATCCCTCCGAGCATTCCTGGGTTTATAGCGTCCAAAATTGACCAGAGTTCTGCAAGTCGATTCTCAACAGGAGTTCCGGTTAGCGCGATTTTTTGGTTTGCATTAAGTTCTCTAAAAGCGGATGCTGCATGCGTGTGATGATTTTTAATAAATTGTGCCTCGTCACATATCACTAAGTCCCAGTTAACTTTCCTTAAAAAGTCAATATCACGTGTTACGGTTCCATATGTGGTTATAACAATATCTACAGAAGAAGCTTGTTTAACGAGATCTTCACCACTAGGCCTATTGGGGCCATGAGCAACTAGGATTTTTAAGTTAGGGGTGAAAACTTGTGCCTCTGACTCCCAATTGTGAACAACCGAAAGAGGGCAAACGACGAGGTTGGGAAGTTGAGATGACTTGGATTGGATATGAGCAAGTGTTGTAGGGGTTTTCCCTAATCCCATGTCATCAGCCAAGCACCCTCCTAGTCCTAAACGTCCTAAAAACTGTAGCCAACTCAGGGCTCGCCTTTGGTATGGGCGAAGTTCACCTTGAAATTCTTCTGGTTCAATTTCTTCAACCAATCTGTCATCTGGTAACCCTTCCAAAAGCTGAGATAACCAGTTATCAGCAGAAATAAGATCTTGGGTAAAAGGAACTGTTTCCAAATCTTCGTTATCAATTTCAGCAGTTATTCTTAAGAGATCAGTTGGGGTTAAATAGCTTTCATCTTCTTTTCTTCTTTCCAATTCTTGCAAAGCAGTTTCTGCTTGTTGATTATCAATATTTACCCATTCACCTTTAATTTGAATAAGGTTACTTTTGGAATTTGCTAGAAGTTGTAAATCTTCTTCTGATAAAGTTTGATCTCCTAAAGCTATTGACCAATCAACATCAATCATAGCTTTCCCAAGATTTGAAGAAACCCCTCCAGTTTCTGTAGGGGTAGCTTTTGCTGCGAGTCGTAATCTTTGACGTATTAGTCCTTTCGGAACAAGAACTGGAACTCCGATTGTTTCACATAGTTGCAGTCCATCCATAAGTAAAAGTGACACATCTTGGATAGTTAGTTCCATTCTGCCTTGATTAGATTCGCTAAATAACTGATCTAAACCTGGAACACTTGCTGAAATAGTTTCAGCGGTTTCTTTAAGAAATCTTGCTATTGCATTGTGATTATTTTGTTGAGTGATTGGGGAATCATCGTGACTTTTTGATTGCAATTCATTCCATCTGACCACCAGTTCAGGTTTTTCTTTGAGGAATACTTCGAAAGTAATGTCCCAGTTCTGATCAGGCCCTTGAGGCTCTAGACGTGCTTGGCATAACAGATCTAGCCCTGTCTCCTCTTTGCATCTTGCTGTTCTTAGTTGATTACTAAGCTCTAGTAAAGAATGATCAACTGCTGAAGTATCTGTTACGAAATACCCGAAGGGGTCGGATAACGCTGAACATGTATTCCTTAACGATCGAGTAGAGGTTTTCCTATTTCGGGGGAGTTGAGGTTTCCAATTCGAATGCCGTAATGCTTGCCGACAAGATACATCTACTAATTCTTCATGAAGTTCTCTAACTTCATCAATTGCTTTGATTCCGACGACATCAGGAATTTGTAAATAAAGGTCTTTTAGTTGCTTATCTATTTCTTGATTCTGGGTAACTAACCATGAAGCTCGCCATCGCAAACCGTCATGTTGTAGCGAAGGAAATACATAACCATTTGATATGGCATCTACTGCCCCAGTAACTAACGCATGCAACCATTGAAGTGATGGTGACCAGCGTGATGTTGGATGTTTCCTAGCAAAAAGTCGCATTATGTCTTCTGGGTGGGCATGAAGACCAGTTATTGAGGTTGAGTTAATTAAAGGGGTATCAATCTCAATCATTTCTAGAGTAGCTTCCCGCGTTGCCCATTTATTGCCAAGAAATGCCGAAGCTAACCTTCTTAAGTCATTTCCTTGAAGAGGGTGGTCTACTTCCCATCCCCAGAACATAACTCCAGAAGATATTCTCGTTGCATGAAGGGATGATTTAGTTTCTTTCCAGTCGATTTTTGCTCACCCTTTATCTAATTCAAATGCATCATGCAGGACAACTGTCGCTTTCTCGACATCTGATTTAGCTACTACACAAGAGACGCGAATAGCTGAAGTTGAAATCATTCCGATATTTATTCCTTCATTTGAAAGAGTTTCAAAAATAGTTGCTGCAACACCTGGGTTGCTGGCCATTCCAGCACCAACGACTGAAACTCGCCCTATTGTATCGTCTGTACTTACACCAGCAGCTCCAATAAGTTGAGCAGCTTCACTCATGATTTTTGTTCCGATATCTAATTGTTCTGTAGGAAGTGTAAACGAGATATCTGTTACTCCTTCATCGGACGTGTTCTGAACAATCATGTCTACATTTACATCTTGATCTGCTAGCGGCCTAAAAATAGCTGCAGCGATACCGGGATTATCCGGAACTCCGGATATTGTCACCTTTGATTGTGATGTGTCTGGGACGACTGCTGAAATAATTGGTTTCTCCATTGTATTTTTCTCCTTACTTACCCAGGTTCCTGTTTCCCATGTAAATGCTGATCGAACGTGAAGTCGAACTCCATATGAACGTGCTACCTCGACAGACCTCATCGCCGGTTTTGGACAACCGACTGCTGTCATCTCTAGCAACTCGTCAAAACTGATTGAGGATAACTTTCTAGCTTGGTCGCTAACTCGCGGATCTGTCGTAAATACACCAGGAACATCTGTATAAAGTTCACAAGCATCTGCATCCAAACCGTGCGCTAAGGCTACAGCTGTTGTATCTGAACCTCCGCGACCCAAAAATGTCACATTATTATCAGTTGAAATTCCCTGAGAACCAGCGACGACAGCGACTCTTCCAGCTTCAATTGTTTCTTTTACACGTTCAGGATTAATTGTGAGAATCTTCGCATTCTGATGATTTGTGTCAGTTAAAAAACCAGCTTGGCTTCCGGTAAATGAGTCAGCAGGTACACCCATGTCATGAAGAGCCATACACATTAAAGCAATGGCTTTACGTTCCCCTGCAGTTATTAGCATATCCATCTCTCTTGCAGGTCTAGTTCCTGAAACTTCTTCAGCTAATCGAAGAAGGTGGTCTGTTTCTTTGCCCATTGCACTCACAACTAAAACCACGTCATCCCCATGATCTCGAGTTCTTTTAACGTGATCAGCTACTTCACGCATACGCTCCGGATCCGCAACTGACGTTCCGCCGAATTTTTGAACGATAAGACTCACGACTTTAAACGCTACTCGGATTGTTGCCGTTTAGCGTGATATTTTGCACTACAAATGCTCATCATTGGATCTTTTTACTCTTGCTGTTCCGAATACATATCTAGGGGCACGTTTATATTTTCCAATTGCAAAGCGCTCGCAACGAATCACTGACCATTGCGATTGCCATAATGATCCAGTTATATCATTTTTGGCAGATCCTTTCCTTATATCCGGAACTATTGTCCGGTCACAGAAATAAAGTAGCGAATCTCTATTTGCGTAATGCTGAAGTTGAGATAGAAAATCAATCAAATTTTCAGAAATTGCTAATTGCCCGATTGAAATTATTGAATTAAAGACTTCATGCTTTGTAATTTGTGGCCATTCGGTAATTGAAGTGACTTCAGATGGTAAATGAGTGCGTAAATTTTCCTTTGGTGTCAGAAGTAAACAATCTCCGTGAAGTTTGGAGATGAGTGAAGACACACGTTCTTCATATTGTTCCTTACTAATATGCACAATCTGACAGTATCTGCTTCTGATGATAGAAGAAAACGTATTACATAATTTTGGTTAGTTCTTCCAACCTCTATTTGTTGATCTTGGATTTGACTGATCAGCCCACCATCGACCACTAAATCGCCACCGTGATGAAAACTCTACTTTTTTATCTTCTGGCCATAACTGAGTAAATGCTTTGAGAATAACTTCTCTTTCATCATGAGTAGGTTCTGGAGTAATTAAAACAAATTCTGGTTCTAGATTCATAACTTTTATAAGGGGATGACGCCGTGTTTACGTTGCGGTAAATCTTCTCGTTTTGTTCTTAGAGCTGAAAAACCTGCAATGATTTTCCGTCGTGTTTGAGCAGGGTCAATTACATCGTCAATGTATCCCCTTTCGGCGGCTATATACGGGTTAGCGAATCTTTCGGTGTAATCATCAACAAGTTCAGTCTTCTTTGCATCTGGATCGGCAGCTGACTGCAGTTCCCGTCGATGAAGTATTTCTACTGCACCTTGTGGCCCCATCACTGCAAGTTCAGCTGTTGGCCAAGCAAAAGAAAGATCCGAACCGACAGATTTTGAGTCCATAACGACATAGGCTCCACCATACGCTTTTCTTGTAATTACTTGTATTCGTGGGACTGTCGCTTCGCAATAGGCGTATAGTAATTTAGCGCCATGCCTGATTATCCCGCCGTATTCCTGATCGACACCTGGGAGAAAACCTGGGACATCTACAAGCGTAAGTAGCGGGATATTAAATGCATCGCATGTCCTAACAAATCGAGCTGCTTTAGATGAGGATTCGATATCTAGGACTCCAGCGAGGATAAGAGGCTGGTTACCAACGATGCCAACTACATGACCATCTAAATGCCCAAATCCACAAACGATACTTTGCGCCCACGATGAAAAATATTCCATAAATTCCCCATCATCAACTAACGAAGTGATGACTTCTCTCATGTCATATGGAAGATTAGGGCTTTCTGGCATGATGTCAGCAAGTTCGGGACACAGTCGCTCTGGATCATCAGTTGCCTCGATTCCTGGAGGTTCTTCCATGTTGTTTGAAGGAAGGAAAGTAAGAAGAGTTTTAACAGCATCAAGCACATCTTCTTCGCTCTCGCTGACAAATGTGGCCACGCCTGATTTGCTCGCATGGCTTGCGGCCCCACCAAGTTCTTCTAGGGTAACTTCTTCTCCCGTAACTGTTTTGACTACATCTGGCCCGGTAATGAACATATGTGACTTCTCTCGAACCATAAAAATAAAATCAGTCATCGCTGGACTATAAACAGCTCCTCCAGCGCAAGGACCTAAGATGACGCTAATTTGCGGTATGACTCCGGAAGATTGAACATTTCTATGGAAAATACCGCCGTAACTATCTAGGCTTACGACACCTTCTTGAATTCGAGCTCCAGCACCATCATTCAGACCAATCATTGGAGCTCCGGTCGATAATGCAAGATCCATGACCTTGTGAATCTTTTCAGCAAAGACTTCACCTAATGCACCTCCCATGACTGTGAAGTCTTGACTAAAAACAAATACTTTTCTGCCATCAACTGTTCCCCATCCAGTTATGACGCCATCAGTATATGGTCTTGTTTCAAGTCCGGCTTCGTGTGCTCGATGCCGAGCAAGCATGTCAAGTTCGTGAAATGAGCCTGGATCAAGAAGGTAATCTATACGTTCCCGGGCAAGGAGTTTTCCCTTTTCGTGTTGGCGTTCTATTGATCGTTCTGTACCAGCATGCAAAGCTTCATGCTTACGCCGCTCAAGTTCTTCGATTCTTTGTTCCATTGTGTAATCAGCCATCTTGGTGGTAAGGGTACTGTGTTTCAGCTATAGATCGATAACTATTCGGCTTGAAGACAAAAAAAGTTAGGCCTCAGTCTCTTGACCTGCGGAAACGCAGTTTTTATTTAACAGAAATTCATGAAAAATTTTATGTACTGTATGTTTTCGTTATGGGTAGACAGCAGAGTCTTGACGAACTTCTCTATAGTGCAGAACATTATGCTGACCCGTATCCTCTTTGGGAACGGATGCGTCACGAGTCTCCTGTTTTCTATGATAAAAAATTGAATGCGTGGCTACTGACCCGATATGAAGATTGCGTAGAGGCTTTCTCAAATCATACCGATTTTTCTAACCAGCTATATTCAAAAACGTTAGGTGTAGTTTTTGGCCCAACAATGCTTGATAAAGATGGGCATGAACATATCGTTCAGAGAAAAATCGTTGCTCCGGAGTTTGTTGGTAAACGTTTCGAACCATATTACGAAGCTATCGAACGAAACGCTCGGAACTTAATAAAAGGATTTCCTGATCGTGGCGTGGTGGATCTAGTTAATTCATTTACGACTCGCCTTCCTGTAAATGTGATTGTTGACATGCTGGGCATGGATCAAAAAGATCATGATCGTTTTCATGATTGGTACACAACGATGATGGCTGGCTTATCTGTAAAAGACCTTCTTGAGAGTCAATTCAGTTCAGAAAATCAAAATCTTGGAGTCCTAGCCCACCAGGAATTAGCTGATTATGTCGCCCCAATTATTGAAGATAGGAAAGCATGCCCCGTTAATGATTTGATTTCAAAAATTGTTCATGCCGAGGCAGAAGGGCAAAAACTTACCCTAACTGAAATCCAAGCATTTATTTCTTTACTTCTTGTCGCTGGAGGAGAAACGACAGACAAAGGAATAGCAAATATGTGGACTCAACTTCTCTTAAACCCTGAGCAACTTAATGCCGTATTGGACGACCATAATCTATTTGATGCAGCTTTTTCAGAAATGATGAGGCACTCACCTCCCGTTCCAGGGCAGTTAAGGTATTCAGTGAACGAAGTTACTTTCAGTGGAGTTACTATCCCTGCCAATCAAGCTGTCTACATACAGTTAGCCTCAGCAAATAACGATGAGACTATATTTTCGGACCCACGTTGCTTCAGGATTGATCGTGATGACTTACATCTCAGTAAAGAACGAAAGATGGGTCATCATGGTAGTGAAGGACGTTATGGACATCTTGGGTTTGGATTGGGAAAACATTTTTGTCTAGGGTACGAAATGGCAAGAGTTGAAGCCGTTATGGGTTCAAAGTTGTTGTGCGAAAAGATGAAAAATCCTCGTTTAGCTCCAGGTGCAGACACTACATTTATTCTAAAAAGTGGAACTCGTTCCCCGAAAGAAGTACTCATTGAGTATGACTGAACATAAACTTACCGTTAAAGATTTTGAAAGGTTCTGTTTATGGAAGTAGGAGTTATAGGCGCTGGAGTTACTGGTTTAGCAACTGCTTTGGAACTTTCCAAAGCCGGGCATCACGTGACGGTAATTGAGCGCGATAACACTCCCATGCCTCCAACATGTGAAGAAGCATTTTTTTGGGATCGTAGCGGTGCCCCGCAAGTGAGGCATTCCCACGCGTTATTAGGAAGATTACATAATCTTCTTCGTGATAGTCATCCTGAGGTACTTGAAATGCTTCTTGATGTCGGCGCTACCGAAATCTGTTTGACTGACCATATGCCAGACACACTCGATGACTTTAACCTTGTCGATGATGATAAAAACCTTCGCATGCTTGCTGCTCGAAGGACAACGTTTGAATGGGTTCTTCGAAATATTGTCAACCAAAACCCTGATGTTGATATACAAACTGGAATTGGTGTTTCTGGTCTGGCAATAGAGAAGAACTCTATACCTAAAGTCAACGGTGTTTACTTTGAAAATAATTTACGACAAGATTTTGATTGTGTTGTCGCAGCTAATGGAAGACGATCATCAGCCCCTAATTGGTTAACTGAAGCTGGTATTGATTTTCCCACAGAAGAAGTTGAAGATACGGGGATTATTTATTATTCACGGTTTTACAAACTTCCTGAAGGTCAAAAATTGCCTGTAGGTGATCGTCTTGTAGCGGGTGACCTTGGTTATCTTAAATACGGCGTTTTTTGGGGTGACAATAATACTTTTTCCATCACTTTCGCCACATCAGATACGGATAAAACTTTTTGGGGCATCAAAGATCCCGATATGTTTGAGGATGTAACCCGCTTAATCCCAGCTGCAGCAGAATGGTTAGAATTAGAAGCCAAACCAATTACTAGCGTCCATTCAATGGCTGGATTGTTAAATAGAAAAAGAACTCTTTGTGGGCCGAACGGAATTGTCGTAGACAGTTTTCATCTTGTTGGTGATGCATTAATCTGCACAAATCCCTTATATGGGAGAGGATGTTCAACTGGGTTTTGGCAAGCTCATCTTTTAGCACAATCGATACAAAGCAACAATAATAATTCAATAGCCCAAGGTGAACAGTTCGCTCAAAATATTGAAGAAAATATTTTGCCTTGGTATAGCGCTTCAGTGGAGTCAGATAAAGGTAATCGTGCATCATCAGAAAATGATGAAGATGAACTTAGCGTAATGAAAAAATCAATTCTGAAAGAGGGTTTAATTCCCGCAACTCGAACCTCAGCAAAAGTTTGGAGAGCATTTATGAAAATGATGAATTTGCTCGCAGAACCAAAGATACTTTCCGAACCAGATGTATCTTTAGAAATCATGAGGGTTTGGGAACAACGGGGATTCAGAAAACCTGATCCTCCGTTAGGTCCGTCGCGTCAAGAAATGATTGAACATCTCCAACTTGCAGAAAATGTTTAACTGCCAAACTAGTTTAAAGCTGCATCAATTATTCTTTTCATTATTATTCCTGGCTTTATTTCTAACTGGCTGTGTTAACTCAACAGAATCAAGCTTGAGTAATGCGCTTACGAATTCAACTGATACGGACGCTGTTTCTGATCAATCAAGTGAAATGTATGACGGTAGTTCTTCGGCAACTTATTTTGAGTGGAGTTCGTGTTATCAGGTTTACGAATGTGGAATGCTCTCAGTTCCACTAGATTATGAAAATCCTGGTGGAGAATTAATTGAGATTTCCTTAATACGTATAGCTGCATCAACCAACAGCTCCTTAGGTCCTTTATTAGTTAATTTTGGCGGACCTGGTGTTTCCGGAACCGAAATGGTTAAATTGTATGGTTCACTATGGGAATTTGCATTTCCGGAATTTGACGTCATTGGTTTTGACCCACGTGGAGTCGGTCTAAGTACTCAAGTGAACTGTCCTAATGACCTAGATGATGATAAAGACTGGACATTTGAGGACGGAGAGGATGTAAGTAATTTGTTCAAGGAAGCACGACTACACGTTAAAGAGTGTCTTGATATGAGTGGAGATCTTGCTTTACATGTAGGGACGAATAACGTCGCTCGTGACATGGACCAAATACGTTTAGCTTTAGGAGAAGAGCAAATCACGTATCTTGGCTATTCCTATGGAACAAGAATAGGAGCTGTTTACGCTTCTCTTTTCCCGGACCATGTCCGAGCAATGATTCTAGACGGCGCTGTTGCTCCTAGCGATCAAGTAAGTGCGTTCAGTCCAGTTCAGGGATTGGGGTTTGAAACCGCTTGGAACAGATTCTCTAAGAATTGTGATGAGGACACAAATTGCGCTCTTAACGAGTTTGGAGGAGCAGAAAACGCTTTTTCTATCGCAGATGAGTTACTTTCTGTTTCGAATCTAAAAGCTCTGGATGGGCGTGAACTTACACGTGGTGAATTTCATTTTGGAACAGCCTCGGCTCTCTACTCTCCCTATAGTTGGCCTGATTTAGTTAACGGTTTGTACGCAATTATAAGTGACGCTGATGGTTCAATCCACCAAATTTTAGCGGATCAATTATCCGGTCGACGTGAGGATGGAACCTACGATAATTCTCAATCCGTCCTTTTTCTCGTTAATTGCGCTGATGACCCTCTGCGCCCCTCAGATGAGGAAATCACTTCCGCTACAGATGCTGTAGCTGATCAACTCCCGCATTTTGGACCAAGTTTTCGCGGGCAGACTGGATGCGCCGGATTAGATGAAGCATTAGATCCATTACACATTGGTCAGGCAGATTTGGATGTTCCTGCACTTGTAATCTCAATGGAAGGAGATCCCGCTACACCTCTAGAATGGGGACCAGAGCTTGTGGAATCCATGGGCAACGCGGTATTGATTACTTCCGATGGGGATGGTCACGGAGCATTTCTTACGAATAGTGAATGCGTAACAGACGTCGTATTTGACTACTTAATTAACTTTAGAGTTCCCGAAAATGGGTGGAGTTGCCAGGAGCCTTGACTAATTTTTAGCGAATAGTTTTGAAAAAAGTTCGTAGGTCATTAACGAAAAGTTCAGGTTGTTCAAATGCTCCGAAATGACCACCCTTTGGCATTGTTGTCCAATGAGTGATGTTGTAGCTCTGCTCACACCAGCGACGTGGTGATCGAATGATCTCCTTTGGAAATGATGCAACGCCAGTGGGGATTTCAACTTTGTCCCCTCCTCCAAAACTGCCGAAGCTCTCCCAGTAAAGCCGGGCTGACGATGCCCCTGAAGCTGTAAGCCAATACAACATGACATTATCAAGTAGTTCATCTCGGGTGAGCGCATTCTCTGGATGACCATCACAATCCATCCAACTCCAAAATTTTTCGATAATCCATGCCATTTGACCAACTGGGGAGTCTACGAGACCATAACCTAATGTTTGGGGTCTGGTACTCTGCTGCTTTGAGTAACCGGAGTCCCATTCCTGATAGTACGTGAGTCCTTCTAATGCTGATTTCTCTTCATCTGTAGGGTCTTGGAGTGATTCGGGTGTTGGGCGGCCAATGGGCATGTTGATATGGATTCCATCACAATGGCCGACATTTCGCCCAATCTGGGTAGTTACAGCAGCACCCCAATCGCCTCCTTGGGCTCCATAATTGCCATATCCGAGACGGACCATAAGCTGATCCCACGTCTGGGCAATTTTTTCCACTCCCCAACCTGAAACAGTAGGCTTTCCAGAAAAACCGTATCCAGGAAGCGAGGGGCAGATGACATGGAATGCATCTTCCGCTTTACCACCATGTTTCGTAGGGTTTACCAGAGGTTGGATAACTTTGTGGAATTCAATAATTGATCCAGGCCAGCCATGCGTAATGACTAGTGGGTAGGCATTTTGGTGAGGTGACTTCTGGTGGATGAAATGGATATCAAGATCATTTATGTTTGTCTGGTAATGGTCAAAGGTATTGAGATACCTTTCACTTTTTCTCCAGTCATATTGGTTCGCCCAATAATCAGCGACTTCTCTTACGTACGTGAGAGGAATACCTTGGCTCCAGTCATTTACGCATTCTTCTTCAACCCATCGCGTATTGTTAATTCTGTTCCGTAAATCAGTAATTTGGTCTTCGGAAATTTTGATTGTGAATGGTGTTATCTCAGACATTTATTTCTTTCTGTATAAATTATTTAGGTTCTATTGGGTCGTAGTCCCAGAGTTGTGTTTCTTCAGGGTCTCCATATAAGAGGTGGGCGGGACTGTGTTTTTCAATATTTCCTGTTAACCCTCGATACATACCAAAACCACATAATTGACGTAATTCAGGACTGAAAGTTTCAACGATCTCTGGTGGAATTCCAAGATGCTGATTCTCCTGTTGGCGGATAAAGCCAGCGCAATAGTTCATTGCCACACCTATACGGGTTTGGTCTCTTGTTGTATTAGCTCCACCGCCATGCCAAGTACTTCCATGCCATATCAGGACTGATCCCTTCGGCATTTCCGCTGAAATAGTTTCTACATCGCTTTGATCTCCGAAATAATCGGGATTTTGCCAAAGGTGGCTACCCGGAGCGATACGAGTAGCACCATTTTCTTCTGTGAAATCGGTTAGGGCCCACATGGAATTACATACGGTAGCAACATGGGGTTTAGCTATTGGCTGTACTTGGTCATCGGCGTGCAGTACTTGAGCTGTTTCTCCTGGAGCTAGTGAAATTGATGCTAGTGAGGATACAAGGCATTGTTCCCCTATCACTCCTTCTATCAGTTCAAGAACTTGGGTTTGCACTGGAATGTGTTGCCAGATTTCTCCATGCGCTAGCAAGTTATATGTCCTTGTTGTTCTATTCCCTTCGAATCTGTTGTTGTCGGGTGAACGTTCGAGCCTTGATTCAAGATGTTTAACTTCTTCAACTAATTCATTTATGAAATCAATTTCGATGAGGTCCTCAATAATTGTGTAGCCATTTTTTGTGAGTTGCTGGTGATGTGGGGTGAGGTCCATTTAGTTAATCTGTCCTACTGCGCTTGTTGGAACAAATCTTATAACTAATCTTTGATCTTTGATCATTGCTTCATTAAATTCGTTCGGATCTGGATGGTCTTTTTTTTGAATAGTATTAAAAATTTTTGCTAATTCTTGGCAAACATTATCAGCTGGCTCTTTCGCTGTTTCTGTAACTTCTGAGATGCCATCAAAGGAAACATATGACCATGTTTCAGGTGAAGTAACGTGCAATACTGATCTTTTATCTTTAAGAAGATTGATAGTTTTTGCCCGTTTTTTTGTTGCTGAAATACAGAATTTTCCGTCTAATACTGCATATACAATATCTGATGACTGTGGTCTCCCATCTTTACGTATGGTGATGAGTACGCCATTATGTGTGTCTCTTGCCCAATTGATCGCAGAATCTATATCCATTGTTTTATTCAAGCAGAGCAGAAGTTGCACAGCAAAAGTTAGTTATCTTTCTGCGAGTCTAGTGACCTTCCCAATAAGTCTTTCAGCGTCCACTTTTTCAAGGATTTTATTGAAATCTTTCTGCGGGCCTTTCCATTCAAGTTCGTCAATATTCTCAAATGTTTGAGCTTCATAGTCAATGGTCGCAATAAGTTTAAAAAGGAGAGCTAAATCGTAGTCATCGTTGAGTGTTTGCGATAGCTTTTGTGAACTACGTACTTGAGGTATCCAATCATTATGGTCATTGGGTATTTGTTCTATGTGTTTATGATGAGCAAGAAGTGCGGATGAAGATTTTGCTCCCCATCCTTTGAGCCCTGGGAAACCATCAGCAGTATCACCAACTAAGCCTAAATAATCTGGAATTGATTCCGGTGGTACTCCAAATTTTTCTATTACGCTCTGATACGTAATCCTTTCTTTCTTTCGTCGATCGTATTGAATTATTTTCTCATCGGCAGTGAGGCACTGTCCTAAATCTTTGTCAGGTGTACAAATAATTACTTCCTCTACATGAGGGTTTTTGATGGCTTTATGAGCGGCTGCCCCTAATCCATCATCTGCTTCATATTTAATCATTGGAAAGATCGTGAATCCTATAGCTTCAAGTACTTCTTCTAAAAGCGAGAACTGTCCAAGAATTACAGGGTCAAGACCTGACCCATCTTTATAGCCGTCATAGAGTTCATTTCTAAACGATGTGATGACATGGTCAGTTGCTATTCCAATATGAGTTGCGCCTTCTTCTACCATAGTAAGCATGCTGTTGGCGACTGCTCTTACTGCTCCGACTTCTTGGCCTTCCTCCGTAATGTGGGAAGGTGCTCCGAAGAAATATCGAAAGAGTTCGTATGTTCCATCAATTAGGTGAATGTTCATGATCGCATTGTCTCATAATTTTTGATGTAGTTTCTTACCTATTCTTGAACTAGTTCAATTAATGTTCCGAATGACCCTTTGGGGTGTATAAAAGCAACAGTAGTTCCTCTCGATCCAGGCCTTGGCTCTTGGTCAATAGGGCGTGCTCCAGCATCAATCATTGCTTGAAGCGCTTCTGCACAATTATTTACCCGATACCCAACATGGTGGAGTCCCTCGCCACGCTTCTCAAGAAATTTTGCAATCGGTGATTCTTCATTTGTCGCTGCTGTTAATTGAATATAGCTGTCAGCTACTTTGAGCAGCGCTTCTTCAACTCCGTCGCTTTCAACAATTTCACGATGATGCACAATAGCTCCGAATGCTTCTTCATAGTAAGCAATGGCTTCTTCTAAATCATTCACAGCTATAGCTATGTGGTCAATTTCCGTAAGTATCATCGTTAGCTCCAAAGTTTTCTGTTCTTTCAGTGTAAATGCGTTATCACCTAGCTAGGTTTATTTTGTTGATTGGAGTAGATATGAACAATGCAGTCATGCTTGCTGGGGCGAGAACCCCTATAGGTAAGTTGTCAGGATCTTTATCTGGATTTTCTGGTTCAGATTTAGGAGGTTTCGCGATCAATGGGGCTTTAGAAAAGTCAGGAATAGATGCTAGCGCAGTCGATTACGTAATCATGGGGCAAGTACTGCAAGCCGGGACCGGCCAGGTCACTGCCAGACAGGCTGCTTGTTCCGCTGGTATACCTATGTCGACTCCAGCTATTACTATTAATAAAGTTTGTTTATCAGGACTAAATGCTATTTATCTTGCTGCACAAATGATCAATGCGGGGGATGCTGAAGTAGTTGTCGCTGGTGGAATGGAGTCAATGACCAATGCGCCGTATCTACTACCTAAAGCAAGGGGAGGATACAGATACGGTAACGCTGAATTATTGGATGTAATTCAAAATGATGGTTTATATTGCGCTTTGGAAAAGGAATTAATGGGAGAAGGAACCGAACGTTATACGGCAACTGCGGATATCGATCGAAATGCACAGGATTTAGTTGCATCTGAGTCTCACAGACGTGCATCAGAAGGAATTGCATCTGGAGCATTTCGGGACGAAATAATCCCTATTCAAATTCCTCAAAGGCGAGGAGATCCTGTTCTGTTCGAAAACGATGAAGGCGTACGTTCAAGTACCGATTTAGAAAGTTTAGGTAAGTTAAGGCCCGCTTTTACGGAAAGCGGAAATATTACTGCGGGAAATGCTAGTCAAATTTCTGATGGTGGTTCTGCTGTAATTATTGTCTCTAAAGCTTTTGCTGAAAAGCATGGAATGGATCCGTTAGCTGAACTTATTTCATATGGACAAGTAGCAGGCCCTGATACAAGTCTTCTTACCCAGCCTTCAAGAGCAATTCTCAATGCCTTAGAACGTAGTGAGATAGACCTTGATGACATCGACCTGTTTGAGATAAATGAGGCTTTTGCTGCCGTTTCTGTGGCATCGGTTATGGATTTGGGTATTCCTGATGAAATAGTCAATGTTAACGGTGGCGCGATTGCATTGGGTCACCCGATTGGGATGTCTGGAAACCGATTGGCATTGACTCTTTCCTATGAACTTAAAAGACGCGGGGGTGGCATTGGTGCAGCTGCTTTATGTGGAGGTGGCGGGCAAGGCGATGCTCTCATCCTCAGAGTCCCAAAATTGTAGATTTTTCCTATTTAATTTGATTTATTTCAATCAAATGACTCCTATTCTGTGGAGATACAGGGTATTTTGGAGTTTTTCCCTATTTCTGTATGAAATTTGACAGCAAAACCGTAAGAATGTAACGTAATTGTAATCTTATGGGCTAGTAACCCACAGTTTAAGGTTTATGCATTTAGCGCACGCATTGGTTTTTTCCATTGGGTGTGGATATCTGCGGTAAAAAAATGGATTTCCCCTCCTCCGTAGGTGGCTGGCGACTTCACCACTCGTCAGCCACCCCGGTTTTTTTAACCTTCAATGACTACTAATATCTCGTCGGCCTTCTATTGCACGGCCCAAAGTAAGCTCATCAGCGTACTCTAAGTCTCCTCCAACAGGTAAGCCACTTGCTATACGGCTTACAGAAACTCCGAGAGGTTCTATAAGTTTAGCTAGATACATAGCAGTGGCCTCACCTTCAATATTCGGATTTGTGCATAAGATAACCTCCTCGATGGAACCTTCTTGAAGACGCTTCAGCAATTCACGTATCCTTAACTCATCGGGACCTATTCCATCAATCGGGTTAATCGCACCTTGAAGCACATGATAATAGCCTTTGAACTCATGTGTCTTTTCAACAGCAACGATATCTCTTGGTTCTTCAACGACACAGATTAGGGATGCGTCCCTTCGATGGTCATTGCAGATTTCACATAATTGATCATCAGCCATATTGAAACAACTTGAACAAAAACGGACTTTTTCCTTTGCTTCAGTTATTGCACTAGCCAAACGAAGTGCGTCTTGTTCAGGGAGTTTAACTAAATGGAAAGCAATTCTCTGAGCTGACTTTGGGCCCACACCTGGAAGTTTCCCTAACTCATCTATTAAGAGTTGCACCGCTGGGGTATAGACGCTCATTACACATGTTCCGGATCTTTAATAAAGATTATTTTTTTCACTTATTATCCTCATCAATAATTTGAGCTCCTGGGAAACTTTGGCTGATGAGCGATATTTCATCACCAGATTCTATTGGTGCATCTTCTAAAGCATCTAGATTTGAGAGATCTACCTCTTCATCCTCATAAGTAGCTGGCTTTAGGACTTCAGGGTTTTCTTTCCTGATAGCGGGCCCTCCGGATACAAGAATTTTCAAAGTCATTTTTTTGCCCATTTTTTGACTTAGGGCACCTGAAGTTTCATCTATCCGTTCTTGGCACTTTTGACGGTGTGTCTCATTTGGTGCAGTTAAATAGACTATTCCATCTTCATCAACATGTATTGGTAATTCCTTGAAGAGTGCTTTTGTTAATCCTTTGAGAGATTTTTTCGCTTGATCCCAATATTCTTCTATTTGTTGATCATTCTGCTCAGAAATAAAATCTTGGTCTTTAGTGATTTCTGCCTCTGGACCTGTAGGCACTTTAACTTCTTTGTTTAATACCTTAGATTCTTCCTTTTCAATCGGTTTAATATCATTTTTAATATCAAGGTTTGACGTTGTAATTAAAATACCATTTTCTAATTTTTCTATGCGCTCAACTAGGGCGCTAATTTCAGTACTCAACTCTGGATGCGTTAACCGTATAAGTGCTACCTCGAGATCAATTCGTGGATCAGGAGACTGACGCATACCAATGAGAGATGATCCAATTGTTTCAAGAGCTCGGGTTAAGGTAGCTAACTTGATCATTTCAGCGAGTTCCTGTGCGAGTTCTCTTTGGCGATCAGAAAAATGTCCTGTTGGGGCGTTAAGCGCAAACAAGAATCCATCTCGTAACCGATCAATTAAAGACTCGCCGATTATCCTTGGGTCTCTTCCTGATTGAATAGCTTGACTAAGGCCATTAACAACGAGTGAGGAGTCAGAATGGGCAATACCTCTAAGTATATTTCCTAAAGAATCATCATCGTTAGGTATACCCCCTGCTGTCACCACCTGTTCTAAAGCAGATAATGTGTCTCTTGCCGAGCCTCCACCTATTCGTAGAACATATTCGATCATTTCGTCGGTTACAGTCAGCTCTGCATCTTCTGCGACCCAGCGAATATGTTTTGCTAATTCATCTCCTGGTAGCAATTCGAACTCATAGTGTTGAGTTCGGCTTCGAATAGTAGGTGCTACTTTATGCGGTTCAGTTGTCGCCAATATAAATACGACGTGACTAGGTGGTTCCTCAAGGGTTTTAAGTAAAGCATTCTCAGCTCCTGCGGTGAGCATATGGACTTCATCAAGTATGTATATTTTAGTTTTCCCAGGTGATCCTAAAGCGACTTTGGAGATTAGATCACGAACGGCTTCAACACCATTATTTGAAGCTGCGTCGAGTTCTTGCAAGTCGTAGGATGTTCCTTCTTGAAATGAAATACAAGACTCACAAGTACAGCAAGGTTCTCCTCCAGGTTGTAAGTCTGTGCAGTTCAGGGCTTTGCCGAGAATTCGTGCTGTGCTTGTTTTTCCTGTTCCTCGAGGACCACTAAATAAATAAGCATGCCCGACACGATTTTCGGTAACTGCGTTTTTAAGAGCTGTAACGACATGGGTCTGCCCAACAAGTTCATTAAAAGTTCCAGACCGGTATCTTCGATAAAGAGATTGATATGCCATCGATCAGATACTAGTTGCCCAATGTGCCATAAGGGAAAGTAATCATAATTCTGTGGATAATTTTTAGAACACACCCGCTCTTGGAAGCGACGATTAGGCTATCTGCGGCACAACAGTAGTTCCGCTGAGAGCTGCTGCCTTCCGGCCCTGACTCGGTTCACAGGTACTGATTGCACAGGACCCAATCGCCACATCCAAAAGCGGATGTGTTTACAGCGTATCTGATGAAGCTCAGAAGACCCAGTGAAATAATGACGTTTATTTTAACCACTTGATAGATAGGTTGCATTAGGAATTTTGCTCACTACGCTAAGTATTCGTTTAGTATTGTTGTATCAGCAAGAAGGAGGAGTGCGAGAGCGGCCGAATCGGCACGCTTGGAAAGCGTGTGTGGGGAAACCCACCGTGGGTTCGAATCCCACCTCCTCCGCAGTATTGCCTATTCTATTGATTTGTAAGCTGCTTCTAGAATTCCTAAACCGCGAGTATCTCCCACAACTGTCTGCATCATTTTATTCATCATGTAGCTAATAGTCAGATTTTGATCTACGTCATTAACGATAAGAGATCCACCCCAACCACCCCAAAAGCAAACTTTTCCATTCTGAGGTAGAAAGGGAAATTCTTCATTTGGTAGTCCATAGCCAATTCCAAAACGAAGAGGCATTAGAAGAACTAGATCTGGGCCATTTGATTGTTCTTGGAATATGAGGTCAATTGTTTCTGGCTTAAGGAGTTTTACGCCATTTACTTCTCCACCGTTTGTGATTAGCCCTTGAATCGTTGCAACTGATCGAGCGTTACCATGACCATTCGCAGCGGGAACTTCTGCTTTTCGCCACCAGTCAGTCCAAGCAGAATTATCGTCAGGACTTGGGTTCATGAATGTTTTCATTGCCACTTTGCCACTTATCCGATACTTACTAAGAGATTTAGTAACTTCTTTCAATTGATCTGTTAAGTCTTCGGTTGGGTATATAACATTTGAAACTCGGTGAAAATCTTTTTCCTTTAAACCAATATGAAAGTCTGCTCCTAAAGGTTCAGCTATTTCTTTAGCAAAAAATGTTCCGATTGACTCACCCGTTATCCTGCGGATAACTTCCCCTACGAGGTGGCCTTGATTCAACATGTGGTATCCAGAAGCTGTACCTGGTTTCCACCAAGGTTTTTGCCCAGCGAGAATAGCAGTTGATTTTTCCCAATCGCAGACTTCTTTCATTGTTATTTTTTTACCCCAACCGGAAAGGCCGGAAGTATGCGACATGAGATGCCTGACTTCAATATTTTCTTTTCCTTTGGCGGAAAATTCTGGCCAATAATCAGCTACTGGCTTAAAGAAATCTAGTTCACCTCTATCTGCTAGGACCAGGGCGGAAATTGCTGTCATTGTTTTTGTGGTAGACCAAACATTAGTTATAGTGTCGCTCTCCCATGGCTGTGTTTGCTCTTGATCCGAATGTCCCGCCCAAATGTCAACTACCAATCGACCCTCGTGCATGACTGCAACCGAAGCTCCTACTTCTCCTGGGTCTTCAAAATTCCGTCTTAAGGCGTCTACTACTCCTGAGAATCTTTCGTCAAATGTGCCTTTAACCTCAATCATCTCTACCCCTATTCTTATTCCTTTCAATCTAGAAGAATTTCACTTTATTTGCGAAGTTTGATTCATTCTTTAAGATGCAGATATGAAAGGTATTTGGAAAAGTCAAAAGAATCTATCGCGATTGGAACGCAAGTTAGCTAAACAGAAGACTCGCGTTGAATTAACTTCTGGGCGAATAGCTGAGGAGGTCTATAACCGTTTAATAGAACTTGAAGATATAGAAGCTATAAGAAAATTAAAGGCAGCCTATTGTGATGCTTGCGATAATGACCATGATGGCGATGCTGTGGCCGCACTCTTTGTAAAAAACGGTACTTGGCAGCAAATTGGTGGCACTAAAAATGCAGATGATCGCAAACGAATAGGAAAGGAAGAAATTGCTGATTTCATGTTCGGCCTTCGTGAAGCAGGTTTTATAAAAAGATCAAGCCACATCGTAACTAACCCGGTTATTTCGATTCAGGGGGATCAGGCGAGCGGTCTTTGGAAATTTTTAATGCTTTACACGCACCAGAACGGCACATACTTCAGAATTATCGGTAGGTATGAAGACAATTATGTCAAGCGAAATAACGAATGGTTTTTTAAATCATTAACAGCCCATGTTGAGGAAAATGGACCGTATCAAAATGGAGATTTACGTGACTGATGAAGAGTTGATGGAACTGGCCCTCGCTGAGGCTGAGAAAGCATTAAATCACAATGATATTCCTGTTGGAGCTATCGTAGTTTTTGATGGAGAAATAATAGCTTCAAGACACAATGAGCGCGAACGTTTAAATGATCCGACTGCACATGCTGAAGTCTTAGCAATTCGAGATGCCTGTGCAGAAACTGGATCATCTCGACTTGATGGTGCTGTTTTGGTTACGACTCTTGAACCTTGCCTTATGTGCGCTGGAGCAGCATTAACTGCAAGAATCAGTAAGGTTATTTTTGGAGCTGAAGATCCAAAAGGCGGAGCGTTAGGAAGCCTATACCAAGTTGGGAGTGACCCACGTTTGAACCATCAGTTCGAAGTGGTTTCTAGAGTTTTACAAGAAGAATGTGGAGATTTACTAACAAGTTTCTTTTCTACCAAACGTGACTAATGACATAAAGAAAATTCCATTTTTTTGCATTTTCTCTTAGATCACTAGGCAGGATAAATTTGTGAACCATTTTGATATCGCCATAATTGGAGGAGGGCCAGCAGGTGCAGCGACTGCTATCCAAGCAGCGCGGGGCGGAGCCTCCGTTGCTATTTTTGAAAAAGCTGCTTTCGGAAGAGATAAGGTGTGCGGTGATGGCCTAACGCCTAGAGCTATCGCGGCACTTCAAAAGCTAGATATCGACCTTCACGATGTTCATAAAATTACCGGGCTAAGAATGATTGCTGGGAAAACTCGAAGAGAGTTAGAATGGCCAAGCGGAGGGGCTTTTCCCTCCTATGGCGCTGTTTGGACTCGACGCGAGTTAGATTCTCACCTTCTTGAAACTGCTTCATCTTCTGGGGCTAAAATATTTTATGGGTCGGAAGTTCTTCCAGTCTTTCACGATTCTAAAGTCGTCGGTGTGGAATCAGATTCAGAGCGTTGGAGCGCAGATTTAGTCGTTGCCGCTTCAGGAGCTCCTGGAAAAGTAGCTCGCATGCTTGGCACTGAGCGAAAGGCTGATGAGCCATTTGGATTAGCAATTAGAACCTATGTTGAGAGTCCTCGTCATGATGACCAGTTTCTGGAAGCGTCTCTTGCAATGAGAGATTCAAATGGAACGCCTATTCCTGGGTATGGCTGGATGTTTCCTACGGGAAAAGGAACTGTGAATTTAGGAGTCGGTGCCTTATCAACTATGAAAGGTTTCAAAAAACTTAACCTGAATAAGTTATGTGACCTTTATCGAGATTTAGTTGCAGATGAATGGGAAATTGGACCATACCTTGAAAAACCTCGGGCTTGGAGATTACCTATGACGTCTCAAAAACGACATGGGCCCGGCTGGGCTGCCGTGGGTGATGCCGCTGGATTAATTAATCCTATGAACGGGGAAGGTATCGATTACAGCCTTGAATCTGGCATGCTCATATCAGACTTATTTTTAGATGACCCAGAGTCTGCACCAAAAAAATATGATGAAATCATTGGTGATAAATTTGACAGTTTCCTTCGAACCGGGCGGCGCTTCTCTTATTTGATTGGGCACCCCCTCATTCTGCGATCTGGTTTGAGAGTTGCCGTTGCAAATCAGTTTGCTGCCAATATGACACTACAAGTAATGGGTAATTTAGTAGACAATTCAACACCCGGTGCAGCGGGAAGGGTTCTTCGATTTACGGATAAAGCTCTTGGCGTTGCAGACCCAATTCTTAGAAAGACTCGGGCAAACAAATAGGACTAGCTTGGCGGAAGGTGTGGGATTCGAACCCACGGTGACGCAAGCGCCACAACGGCTTTCGAGGCCGCCCCATTCGTCCGCTCTGGCAACCTTCCGCGTCTGAGGGTACCGAAGATCCTACGAAAAATTTGATTTATTCCTCAAAACCACTAAAAAAATTTTAGATACCCTCTACGACTTAGTATCGAAATAGATCTCTTTAAATAGAGCGCTCTTCACTCACTTCATATAATTCAAGAATATTCCCGAACGGGTCTCTTCCATAGATCGCAAACGAACCGCCAAGATCGACTGGAGGACTATGGAAGGTCATTCCATTATCAGAAAGTCTTTCATATTCACTCGTTATGTCTGTCACTTGAAGCGCGAAGTGAGCTAACCCGTGATTAGCGGCTGAATAGTTAAAATCTTGTGTTTCTGGAATAGGAAATCCATATTCCCAGATTTCTAAATACGCATTACCAGCTTTAAGCATTTGTACTTTTGCTTGTGTTTTTTCTAAACCTATAACTTGATCAGCGATTGGTCTATCCCCGTCCCAACGGTTATCAAATACTTTTTCAAACCCCAAAACTTCATGATAAAATTTTGATGCAATCTCAAGATCCGGAACAGATATAGCTATGTGGTGTATCCCCGTTATCACGCCTTTAACATAGCTCAAAATAACCATTTGCTCCATTGGGAAAATGTAAGTTGGTAGGTATTTCACAAATGGTTGGTAAAGAAAAGCCTAAACTAGATTTAATCAGAAAGAGTTTGTAATGAAAACAAATATTGTCCTAACTGGATTCATGGGAACAGGGAAAAGTTCAGTTGGTCGAGAGTTAGCTAAATTATTACAGATGGATTTTATTGATACCGATGACGAAATTGAAAAACTACACGGTCCGATAAAAGAAATATTTCACAATCAAGGGGAGCATTTCTTTAGAAATTGCGAAAGAGAAATAGCAAAGAAACTTTCTACGGTATCGAATACAGTGATTGCTACTGGCGGTGGCTTAATGATTAATAATGAAAATGCTGATCGTCTTATGAATTCAGGAAAAGTTTTTTGTTTGCACGCTGACCTAGCTGACATTGTTGAACGTTTAAGGAATAGTGAAGGAACGAATGTTAGACCACTTTGGGAGAAAGAAAACAACATAAACGAAATGCAAACATTATTGAATGAGCGATCAGTTTCCTACAATAAGTTTGAACAAGTATTCACCGAAGGTAAATCCCCAATAGAAATCGCTAAAGAAATATCTGAGAAGGTAACTACGAGGGAATTCTAAATACCAGTATTCCTGACTGGTTTTAAGCGTAGATCATGAGTAAATGATCGTTCAAGCCCAAGCCAAACCAGAATACAAGCGGTTAAAGTTACTGAGCCAAGAATCATGTACATCACGATTAACTGAACCAGAACTGCGTCCAATGGTTTGGCTCCTGCAAGAAGAAGACCTGTCATTACCCCTGGAAGCGCTATTAACCCGACAACTTTAGTTCTTTCTATTTGTGTTGTTAGTGCAGTTCGAATTATCTGTGGGGCAAGGAACCTAACTGCAGTCCTTTTATTAGAACCAAGAGCCAACAGAGCTTCAACTTCTGCAAGTCGTGTCGTGAACTGCAACTCTAGTTGCTGAACAGCGAGGACGGCTGTAGGTAAGAGATTACCAATAGTAATACCAGCCATCACAACTATATTTACAGGGGAATCTTCTATGATCCCAAATGGGAAAATTATAGCGAGAACAAAAGCTACAGAAATTCCGATTGCTATGAATGCAGCGAAAGCGATTCCGGAAATATTAGGAACACGTCTTTGTAAAACAACAGTTGCTATCCCTGTCATTATCACCGTCCAAACCCATGCCCATGTTTGTGCATAACTATGTTCAAAAATAGCTGTGAAAAATAAGCCAACTGCTACTAATTGTATAGCAGCCCGCACCCCTGCAATAAAGATAGATTTTCCGATGAGTAGTTTAAAAATAAATGAGAAAATTATTGTTGCAGCTATTAACGTTAGGGAAAGGCTGAACTCTAACCACCCGATATCAATAATATTTTGTTGACTAAAAAGATTGGTATGGTTTTTCATGTATGGATTTCGCACTTAACGGTAACTTTGTCCGCCGTCGACAAAATATGTATGACCAGTCATAAAACTGCCAGCATCGGAAGCCAGTAATAACGCCATAGCAGTTATTTCTTCAGGGTCAGCTGCTCTTTTTAGAAGAGAAGCTTTTGCAGATGTTTCCTGAAAGGATTCTGGCATAGCTCGAACCATATCAGTATCAACTGTTCCAGGGACAAGAGCATTGACTCGTATCTCATGTGAAGCTAATTGGGCTGCCATTGAACGAGTTGCTGCCTCCAGTCCAGCTTTTGCAACAGGATAAAGAAGGTGATGAGGAGCGTACATATACGCTGCATTACTGAGTATATTTATAACTGATCCACCTTCGTTTTCTTTAAGATACGGAAGAGCTTCTTGAACTAGAAATACTGGTCCACGCAAATTTGTATTTAAAGCTTTAGACCAAGTCTCTTCAGTTATCTCACCAATTCCTTTCATAAGCGGATTCGCTGCATTATTGACGATGATGTCTACAGAACCGTAAGTTGTAATTGTTTCAGCAACAAGGTTTCGTATATCAACTAGGTTTCCCATATGGGTCGCTATTGGGTGAGCTATACCTCCAAGATGAATTATCTCATTTGCCGTATCTGCGCAACTATCAAACTTTCGACTTGTTACTATGACTTTCGCTCCGTTTGCAGCAAAACACTTCGCTATTGCTTGCCCTATTCCTCTACTCCCTCCAGTGACGATTGCAACCTTGTTCGTGAGGTCCATTAAGTTTGACCTTTGAATTTCCATCAGGCTCCTACTTCAACAACAGTTCTAATTCCATTCGTTTCTCGGACATTCTGAAATCCGGAATTGATTTCTTCAAGTTTTACCCTATGGCTAATCATAGCTTCTAGATCTAATTGACCTGATTTCCATAGATTCACAAAATTAGGTATATCTCTTTGTGGGTGACAGTCACCAAGTAAGGAACCAATAATTTTTTTACCCATTGTTGCGATCAAAACCGGAAGGATTTGGACTGTTGATAATGAAGCATCTGCGCCAACAATAACTGTTGTACCCCCTATGCGTGAAGCATTTATGCATGTGTCTACTAGCGATGCCACTCCAGCTGCTTCGAATGCGTAATCAACACCGATTGCTTTTGTTTCTTCAAGCACTTTGGGGATAACTTCATCTTCATCAGGGTTGATTGTATAAGTAGCTCCAAAATGAATAGCTGCTTCACGCCTTTCAGCAACTGGGTCAGAAACGATGATTTTGCCTGCTCCTGCAATTCTTGCTCCTTGAACAATAGAGATTCCTATCCCTCCTAATCCCGTAACAAAAACTGTTGATCCAACCTCTACTCTTGCACTGTTAAAAACTGCCCCGACACCAGTTTGAACTGCGCAACCGATTACACAAGCAATATCAAGAGGGATATCAGGATCTAATTTCACAACCCCAGCATCAGGAACAATAGTCAATTCTGAAAAACCAGCGACCCCTAAACCTCTATGTATACATATTCCATCCTGTGAGAAAGGTGAGGTCCCATCTGGTCTCAAACCACTAGTAAAACTTTGAGCTTCTAAACAACCGGTTGGTTCTCCTCTTGAACACCAATAACACTGTCCACAAGGAGCTAACGGAGTAAGCAAAACTTTATCTCCGGGAGCTACCGAAGTAACTCCAGATCCTACTGACTCAATTACACCGGCAGCTTCATGACCAAGAATGACTGGTAATTGTCCAGCCCCACCCAAATCAAGAATAGAAAGGTCGCTATGACAAATCCCGCAGTGATGAATACGAACTAGTACTTCTCTTGACCTAGGTTCCTCTATGTCAATAGTTTGTATGGTTAGTGGTTGGTCGGGTTCGGTAAAAACTGCTGCTTTCATTAAATCCCTCGCTCTATTAGTTACCTATAAAGGTAGGCGACGAACGAAATCATGAAAAGCAATACCCTTAAAGAGGTTATTACCGCGCTAGCCACCCGCCATCGATAGAGATGGTTTCCCCAGTTATGTAACTGCCAGCATCAGATGAAAGGAGAAGCATGGCTCCATCTAATTCTTCGACATTGCCTGGTCTTCGCATCGGAGTATTTCGCTCAATCCATTTTCTTCCACTTTCTCCAGCAATCATTTCATCGGTTAGTTCAGTTGCAAAGTAGCCAGGCGCGATTGCATTGACACGAATGTTGTATCGAGCCCATTCGAGTGCTAGTTCTCTTGTGAGATTTACCAAACCTCCTTTTGCAGCACTATATCCAGGCTGGTTATTTGGGGAAGAACCGACAAATCCATGTATGGAAGCAACATTTACTATTGCTCCTCCGTTGTCTTGTTCTTTCATGATTCGAGCGCAAAGTTGAGATAAGTAAAAGCAGGAAACTAAATCAACCTGAAGAACTCGTCGAAATTCAGATAAATCTTCGTCTAAAGCAGCTACCGGATCACTGATTCCTGCATTATTGATTAAAATATCTACCTTTTCGCATTGTGTAATTGTTGACTGAACTAAATTTTCACAATCTTCATCGCTAGTAACATCACATTGAATTGGAATAATATTTGGGTTATTTTCAGCCAAATCCTCTAGTCTGTCTATTCTCCTAGCAGCCGCGATAACAGTAGCACCCACTGAACTAAAAAGTTTTGCTGTCTGAGCTCCAATTCCACTTGAAGCACCGGTAATAATAGCTACCTTATTTTTTAATTGAAATGAGTGTAAAGGGTCAGTCATTAAATATTCCTCTAGATGTTTTAACGTATAAAAATGATTGGTATCCAGTCAAGGACATGTTTGGGATTTTCATTCCCTCTATGAACATAGACTTGTGAATGTATTGCTTTGATCTTGCCATTTCCATAATTTTTTTCTTCTAAAATTTTATGTTCAAATGATAAAAGGTCTCCTTCAAAAACAGGTGCTACGTGATCACACATGTGCCAACCTAAAATTGTTGCTGTATTAGGAAAAATTCTACTGAGAGAGGCTTGTGCAAGTGCAACTGTATGCCCACCATAAACAAGACGTTTGGAGTATGGTGACGCTGTTGAATCACGATGAACTGCAGCCATATTTTGCGTTAGACGAACTAATCCGAGTGCTTGGTCAACAACATCTTTCATTGGGTCTTTAACTATCTGACCTAGTTGGATCTCATTGCTTCCTTCTAAATGGTTCAATTCCCAATTCTGATAACTTCTATCCTCATAAGATGTGAGAGTGAGATCTGGTCCGTCACCTAAATTGTCTTGGTGGCCTGGCAGAATATCGCCCCGCAGCTTTACAAGAGGACAGCGATAATAAATAAGTACTGGTTCGCTATTCGCTTTTGTTGTTATTTTCAAAAGCACCTTTCCTCTGTGAGGTCTATTTTCCTTTGGTTTACTATCTTGCATTGCGATTACTTCTGTTGTCGTCTGTAACGTTTCACCTAAAAAAACCGGTCGAAGAATACGAACATCGCGGTAGAACAAATTTGCTATAACTTTTTTAGTAGCGACCGTGCTTGCCCCAATTGAGAGGTGAAGTAATAAACCCGGACTTAACAATCGATTGGACGAACCTGTCACAGCATTACTTATTTTTGAATCAAGAACTAACTGTAATGACTCTCCAATTATTGATTGGTAGGTAGATGCCATTCCTGAATCGGCAACGAGAGCTGGTGGGGTCGGGAATAGCATTCCCGGTTCCATATCCTCGTAATATGGTCCGTCATTTTCAATATTCATATAAACCTCTGCTTATTTTCATGATGCCTCAAACCAGAGAAATTTCCTACTTCGTTTCTTGATGACTAGATTTTCAAATTATTAGCCGATATCAGTTTCGTGAGGTAGCCTTCACATCGGTAATCAATTGAACCGGTGAGTGATATGACTCTTGGAAAGAAATCTTCTGAAAGACTAGAAACAGGGTTAACTTTTGATGATGTCCTTCTCGTACCTAGACGGTCATCAATTCGCAGTCGTCAAGACGTATCTCTTGAGACGAAATTGACAAAAAATATACAAATTAATCTTCCAATTCTTGCAGCGAATATGGATACTGTTTGTGAGCAAGAAATGGCTCTAGCTCTAGCCCGTTTGGGTGGTGTTGGAATCCTACACAGATTCCTGACTGTCGAAGCACAAGCGGAAATGGTTGAGAATGTAAAGCATGAAAATTCTGAGTATGTTGTTGGCGCTGCTATTGGAACGGACCATGATGCAATCGTAAGGAGTAAAGCCCTTGTTGACTCTGGAGTTGATGTGCTGGTTTTAGATATAGCCCATGGTCACGCTGAACACGCTATCGATGCTTTGAAACAACTGAAAGATTCGTTTCCTGATACTGATGTAATTGCTGGAAATGTGGCAACTCAAGCTGGAGCAGAAGATCTCTATGAAGCAGGTGCAGACGCTATTAAAGTTGGAGTTGGCCCCGGTGGAGTTTGTACGACACGATTGGTTGCTGGGGTAGGGGTACCTCAATTAACTGCAATATTTTCAGCAAGTGTTGTTCCCATTCCTGTAATAGCCGATGGAGGAATAACCTCTTCAGGGGACATAGCAAAAGCTATAGCTGCTGGTGCAGATTCTGTAATGATCGGATCTATGTTTGCTGGAACAAAGGAAAGTCCGGGAGAAGTTGAATCCTCTCCTAAAGGGCTAGTGAAACGTGTTAGAGGAATGGCAAGTTTTGAAGCAATTGAAGCTAGAGCAATTAGGACTGGTGAACTTGTTGATGATGAATATTTTGAGCAGCGAGCACCCGAGGGAGTTGAAGGTGTTGTCCCTTACAAAGGAGAAGTTTCAAAACTAATTGCTCAAATGGTCGCAGGTCTAAAAAGCGGAATGAGTTATAGCAATGCAAGAACTATTCCTGAATTCTGGGAAAAAGCTGAATTTATTCGAGTTACGTCAACGGGTTTGAAAGAGAACAAACCACACGCAACATTCGATTAACAGAAATTCGTCTAATTCGAGGAAAATATGTCTAATGATGAATCTGAATTAGGGGAACGTCAAAGACGAGCGCTTAAAATAGCTGCTTCATTTAGCGGAAGATTTTTTCGAAAAATTGTTTGGTATGGAATTAGATTATTCCTTTACCCATATTTTCGAGTCCGAGGTAATTCCGCGCATCACCTGGATGTTCCTGGACCAGTAATCTTGGCTCCCGTGCATCGTTCTAACCTTGATGCGCCTTTGCTTGTTGTACAAACACCACGAATGATTCATGCGCTCGCAAAAGAATCATTATTTTCATCTAAACCAATTGCTTGGATCATGTCTGCATTGGGAGGTGTACCAGTCAATCGAGGAGTTGCAGATCGTGATGCTTTAAAAGCGGCACAAACTCTATTAGAACAAGGAGCCTCAATTATTGTTTTCCCAGAAGGGACACGACAAGAAGGTCAGGCCGTAGGTGAAGTTTTTGATGGGGCAGCTTTTCTCGCTGCAAGAACAGGGGCAAAAGTGATCCCCGTTGGAATCAGTGGTACAGAATCAGCTTTGCCTCCTGGAACCAAAATACCTCGCCGAGTTCGAGTTCAAATAGTTGTCGGTGAGCCGATGGAACTAAAAAATCCTGAAGGCGGTCGTGTTGCTACTTCAACTAGAAAAGCATTTACAGAGAATTTGCGAAAAAAGTTACAGGAAGCCTTTGATCAATCGCGGGCAAACATAAGCAATAACTCATTGCTTTCTTGATCTTAAGCGGTGTAACCACCATCTACATTTAATATCTGTCCGTTAATATAGTTCGCTCGCATAGATGCCAAGAAACATACAGCTTCGGCGATATCTAAGGCGTTACCGTATCGTTTAAGCGGAATGTTTGCTGTTGCGGCATCTAGGTCACTTTGGGTATATTCTCCATTATTTATAAGATTTTCTGCCATTCCGTCACTAAGCATTCCAGGGCCAACAGCGTTTGCTCTTACCCCATATCGTCCTTCTTCTTTTGCTAAGCCCTTTATTAATAATTCAATAGCTGCTTTTGGGCTAGCAGAAAGTCCATCTTTTATAGGGTATCTATCCGTTGCAGCGGTTGTAACTGCAGTGATGCTGCCCTTGTGATTACGTAACTGCGGGAGAGTAGCGGAAACCGTAGTGAAAAAAGAGTTGACTTCTTGATGAAGGTGATCAGCGAATTGTGCAGGCTCGATATTAGATAAATGTTTCTGCGGAACAGTTGGGCCAGCAGCATAAATGAAAGAATGGATACCACCATGATCTAATAATTCATTAGTGAATTGATTGACTTCAATTACATTTGAGAGGTTAAGAGATCTACTAATGCATAAGCTGCCTTGATTTAAAATTTCACTTTTAAGTTGTTCTGCTTTTTCTGTATTCTGATGGAAAGTAAAAGCTACGTTGCTACCTCGTTCTGATATCAAACGGCAAATTTCTGAACCTATTCCACCTGAACCCCCTACAACAAGTGCGATACCGTTGTGATTTTTAAAATCTTCCATTTGTATCTCCTTGATGTCCTTCCTTTAGATTGGCACAGACGAGGACGTAAGGGTATTTCATGATTATTTCTTCATTCTGAATTACTTTTTTGCCTTAAATTGATTTTAGAAATACTAAATTTATAAGAAGTTAAATACTTTCTTTACCGAAACTGTAGGAAAGGCTCTATTGTTATCTCTGTGAAAGCTTTAGTCTTTGAACGAAAAGAATTGAAATACGCTGCTGCGGCGATTGGTTCACGTTTATCTCGGGG
The DNA here is from genome assembly GCA_013912105.1 of Acidimicrobiales bacterium. Taxonomy (GTDB): domain Bacteria; phylum Actinomycetota; class Acidimicrobiia; order Acidimicrobiales; family UBA8592; genus UBA8592. Next base: position 39,510 of record JACERY010000012.1, read on the forward strand.
TTTGGGCTCACAGGTTGGACCTCTTAGTCTAAAAGATATTGACCCACCAGAAATACCAGCTAAAGGATGGGAGAGAGTCTTTCCTTTGTTATCAGGTATTTGCGGCAGTGATCTTGCAACTGTAGAAGGACGATCAAGTCGTTATTTCGAACCTTTTGTTTCATTTCCCTTTGTTCCGGGACATGAGGTAGTTGGCCAACTTGAAGATGGAACTAGAGTGGCTCTTGAACCTGTTCTAGGCGCTGAAAGCCGCGGGGAAAACCCGCCTTTTGATGGTGCATGCCCTGGAGATGGTGATGATTACGGGTATTTACTTAGCGGCCCAATCGGGGATGGTTTACAGGTCGGCTATTGCAGTGATACGGGCGGAGGTTGGAGCACACAATTAGTTGCTCATCATTCTCAGATACATGAAGTTCCTGCTGATATTTCTGATGAGGGTGCAGTAATTCTTGAACCCGCAGCTGGGGGTGTACACACAGCACTTAAGGCAAAGATTCAATCAGGTGATGTAGTAGTTGTTCAGGGGTCCGGAACTATGGGCCTATGTAGTATCGCTGCGATTCGCGAATTAACAAATGCTGAAACAATTATCGCTTCAGCCAAATACCCATTGCAAAGAACACTTGCTGAAGAATTCGGAGCTGACATTGTGGTGGGCCCAAGTGAATTGAAAAGAGCAGTTCGTCAAGTGACAGGTTGCAGAATGATTGGTAATTCCTTATCTGGTGGGAGCAACGTCACAATAGATGCAGTTGGGAATGCTTCTTCTATAAAAACTTCTTTGGACATAACAAGGCCTCGAGGGCGTGTGGTAATGCTTGGAATGCCTGGGGTTACCAAAGTAGACCTAACTCCTCTATGGCATCGAGAAATTGAAATGGTTGGATCCTATACCTATGGAACTGAGGAACTTTCTGATGGCGAGACCACAAGCAGTTATGAACTAGCTTTTGATCTGGTTCGCGAAAAGAAATTAGAGAAACTTGTAACAGATACATATCCGCTTGACCGGTACCAGGATGCTATTCGTCATGCAGCCGATGCAGGTTCACTTGGGTCTGTGAAAGTTGTATTTGATATGCGGAATGAAAAAAGAAGATAAATTCTTCTTAGTTTTCTGTTTCCTTGGGCGGTCTGTAAAAGATTCCTAATAAACCAGTTGCTGCTAAAAGCCCACCTCCAGCTGAAATCAATAAACCTGTGTAGCCATCAAGTTTATTATCCAGGCATATTGCATGATCAATTGACCACTCTCCTGGTCCGATCATTGCTATGGTAACCGCACTGATAGCAAGGATGAAAACATATTCCCACCCCTCATTAATGATCATGAAGCCATTTTTGCTATGAACAGTCCAGTAGGCAACTGACATTAGTCCGACAAATCCTAAAGCAGCGAAAGATGTAAGAAAGCCAGCGGCTAAGAAGATACCTGAGCCAATTTCACCACAGGCAGCTAAGAAAGCGTGTGCTTTACCTGGGCGCATACCCATACTGTCAAACCATCGGCCAGTTCCTTCAATCTTGCCACCTTTAAAGAACTTGTTATACCCGTGTGCGGCGAGTGTTAACCCAAGTGCAATTCGTATAATTAGTAGTGGTAATTCAATTTCCATATGCTTCCTTAACCTGTGTTTGAAGATCGTACTTCTAGAGATTGCCACACGTTTACGAAAAAATCTTGTTTACTTAGATTAAACATGGAGACAGTATATTTTATGTTTCTTTTCATAGGTTCCCCTAGCATGGAAATATGTTTGGAACTGTCATAAGTATTGTTGTAGCTGTTATCGCTGGGTATGTAATACTTCGACTAGGTTTTAGCATTTTTCGGCTTTTAGCCACACCGTTACCTGAGCCACCACCTGCAGGTGAGTTACGTAAGGTAAAACTTAATTTTCGTTGTTCCACTTGTGGTAGCGAAGTCAGAATGACTGTGGCAACGGATGAGCATCCGGACCCGCCTAGGCATTGCATGACAGAAATGGATCTTTTACGACAAGAAGAGTAAATCCCTTTTGTTGAATGCTTTAGATTTCTCCATGCCTGTGGATGTTGTTGTTATTGTTAATGATGTTTCATATGGGGAAACTGTTAGTTATCCACAGCATGTGAGAAACTTTGGGGATAAATTACAAAGATGTAATTATTACTTTTGTTACTTATTTTGGAAAAAATATTTGAACTAATGTAATTGCGTAGCAGTGATGATGCCCGCTAGAACCAAACCAAGTCCTCCAAGAAGATACCAATTGCTAGTTCCGCCAGGCAAAAGATCCACATAATTTACAATTATCATGGCAGTTCCTGCTCCGAGTAAACCAAACATGGTTGGAGTGACCCATCGAGAGGTAATTTGGTTTGTAGGGGTGTATCCCATTGACGTCGCTCCTGTCGGAGGAAGATTGTCGGGCCGAGTCCCTTTTTTAGTAATTCTTTTACTTTGTGTTCGCTCTTTTGGTGGTTTTCCCATGTAGTTCATGATAGGAGACAACACCAAAGAATCATATTTACTAGTAGATTTCCTAGAACTCCACTAACCTCCAATTCGTGGGTTCGCGTGTTCTTGTTATTGATAATTATGATTCTTTTGTTTATATCCTTGTTCAATATTTAGGTGAACTTGGTATTGAACCGATTGTCTTTCGAAATGATAAGGCCACTATTGATGAAATTATGGACATTGACCCTGACTGGTTTCTAATAAGTCCAGGCCCTGGAACACCTAATGATGCTGGATTATCTCTTGAGGTAATTGATCATTTCAAAACTACTAAACCTATATTTGGTGTATGTTTGGGGATGCAATGCATAGGAGATTCATTTGGTGGTGAAATAATACGAGCTCCTGAAGTAATGCACGGAAAGATATCTCATATCTCACATAACGGTGGTGGGGTCTACAAGGATTTACCTTCACCGTTCAAGGCAACTCGCTATCACTCATTAATTGTAGATCGGGACTCTTTGCCCAATTCGCTCGAAGTAACTGCAGAATCAGAAGACGGTCTGATTATGGGATTACGTCATAAAGAATTCCAGATTGAGGGTGTTCAATTTCACCCTGAATCAATTTTAACTACAAATGGGCAATCTATTCTGAAGAACTTTCTTAAGTAATTTTTCTATTGCTATTCGCTAGGTGTTGGTGTCGGTTCAGGCTCTGGTTCGGGTTCAACTGGTGTCGGTTCAGGCTCTGGTTCAGGTTCAGGTTCGGGTTCAGTTGGCGTTGGCTCAGGTGTCGGTTCTGTGGCTACTCCTATACATATGGTGATCGTTATTCCTGCTTCAGCTAACTCACCTGCTTCTGGGCTCTGCGAAACGACTAGCCCAACATTTGGATCTTCTAAATCAACTGGACATTCTTCTTGTGGGGCAACCATGAAACCACTTGATGCAAGTATCCCAGCTGCTATAGCTGGTGATTCACCAATAACTAATGGGATTTCTACAGTTGAAGGACCAGTTGAGACCTGTATTACAACAGGTTCATCTAAATCGTGATCAGTTCCGCTAGCCGGATCAGTCCCCACCACTCTTCCTTCTTCTATTGTTTCGCTTTCGATTTCTTCAACTGTTGTGATCCACCCTTTGCTTTCTAATTCATCTTGAGCGAGGGTAAGAGTTTGTCCAATAAGAATTGGAATTTCATCGCTAATTCGGCCATCAGCAACCTGAAGCGTTATAACACCACTAGGTTCAAGACGTGAGTTGGCCTCAGGCTCTTGCTCTGCGACGACACCTACGTCATACTCATTTGTTTTTAACTTCTTTATTTCAACATTAACGAAACCTTGATTAGTTAATGCATTCAGTGCTTCTTCTTGAGTTAAACCAACCACAATAGGAAGCAGAATTGCATCTGGCCCAACACTGACAATAATGTCGATTGTCTGACCAGGTTCTAGTTCTATCCCTTGTGATGGATTTTGGCTCAAAACCCTATCTGAAGGAATGTCTTCACGTACTTCAGTTGTGATTCTACCAATCACGAAACCTCTTGCTTGAAGAAGTTCTATTGCTTGGGTTCTATCTAAATCAACAACGAGAGGGACGATAATGCCGGTATCGCTGACTGCTTGAACATCACTAATTACGCTTTGCTGAGGGTCACTCTTTGTTGTGTCATTTACGAAATTAACAAGCAGAATTATCAATGCTATTAGTGCACCTAATAATCCGAGGGTTAATATTCCCCACAACCAAATTCTTCTATCATGACGCTCATAAGGCTCAAAGTATTGGGGTGGATATGGAGGTCCTCCTGATTCCGGTATCCCCTTAGGATCCAATGGGGTTGCTACTGGATTTATCAAAGTAGTATCAAATTCAGCAGATATTTCTGAAATGGCTTCGCTCACTTGTTCAATATTTTCAGGCTCAAGGGTTAGGCGCCCTGATTGAAAACGTTGCAGGTCTATTTGAAGGTCAGCTGCTGAAGAATAACGCTTGTCAGGGTCTTTGTTCATTAGTTTTGCTGTTATTGCCTGTAGCGCTTCAGGTACCCCTGGACGTTTTTCAGAAATAAGTTCTGGTTGTTCTTGTACATGCTTATAGGCGATTGAAATAGAACTATCCCCGGTAAAAGGGGGGGTTCCTGTAAGCATTTCATACATCACAACCCCTAAGGAATAAAGGTCGCTTCGGCCATCAACTGTTAGTCCTTGAGCTTGTTCAGGAGAGAAATAGGTTGCTGTACCCATAACAGCCCCTGTTTGGGTTAGATTTGCATCCGTATTTCCGGAGATCGCAGTAGCGATACCAAAGTCAGCAACTTTCACTTGCCCATTCTCAGAAATAATAACATTTCCAGATTTCATATCTCTATGGACGACATCCCCTTTATGAGCGAAACCTAGGGCGGATGCAATTCCTTCAGCTATTTCTGCCACACGTGGTGCTGGAAGCGGTCCTTCCTTTCGAATAACTTGTGAAAGGCTTCTACCTTCTACATATTCCATGACTATGTAGTAAGTACTCTCTTCCCTTCCCCAGTCATATACACCAACAATATTAGGATGGCTTAGATTTGCGGCTGCTTGCGCTTCGCGTCTAAACCGCTCAACAAAACTTGGATCAGCTGCAAATTCTGGAAAAAGAACTTTTACTGCAACGGGTCGACCAAGCAATTGGTCTTCAGCAAGAAAAACCTCTGCCATCCCACCACGTGCTAGCCGTTTTTTAAGTTCGTATCTGCCACCAAAGACAATTGATCCCTGTTCGGACATAGGTCAAGAGTTTAATAGCGATCGGGCATAGAAAAGGGTCACCCTTTGCACGAGTAACAAAAAAGTCATCTTTTCGGCATTTAGTTAATGTGGCCTTGTATAAGAAGAGCTTGTTCTAAAATAATTTTAGCAATGGGGGCAGCGTCGGAACCACCAGTATTTTGGCCTTCACCTGGGATAGATTCTACGAGAACTGCAATAGCAACAGAAGATGGACCAGATTCTGGCCCCCCAAATCCAATAACCCACCCATGCGTATCATCTGGTCTTTTGGAATCTACTTGAGCAGTTCCTGTCTTTCCTCCAATTGCAGATTCCGAGACCATCATGCGTCTTGCGGTTCCATTTTCTACAATGTCTTTCATCGCTACTTTCAATGACCTAGCGATTTGAGATGGCAATGCACTTTTCCATACTGAAGGCATTATCTGTTCTATCATCTCACCTGTTGCAGAATGTACCGACTGAGTTACATATGGCTTCATAATTATTCCATCATTTGCGATAGCTGCTGCGACCAATGCCATTTGTAATGGACTTGCTTTGACATCATATTGTCCTATACCTGCTTGAGCTAAGCCAGGTGTATTCTCCAAAATTGGTATTGAAAACGAAGTCAATTGCCCAATAGGATTACCAAAGTCAGACGGGAAGATTGATGCTGTAGGCAATGGAAGGTCAAACGGTGGTTCTTGATTGAAGCCAAAAGATTCAGATGTTTTAATCATTAACTCAGCACCAATTATTTCGGCAGATAATTCTGCAAAAGTTGAATTGCAAGAGACTCGTAACCCTTCAAAAATATTCCCACCACAAGTTCCACCTCCATAATTTCGTAATGGTAAGTCTGTTAATGGAGGTAAGTATTCTTCTCGTTTTTCAAATTCAGGTTCGGTTAATGTGACTTTCCCTGAACTGAGTGCTGCAGCAGCAGTTACTAGTTTAAATGTTGAACCAGGAAAATAAATTTGCCTGTAAGTTCTCGCTAGTCTTGGGTCATTTAAACTTGATTTTTCTGAAAGTTTTTCCCAAGAGCTCTGGACCTCATCTAAATTAGCCGAACTAATAGGGTTCGGGTCATAAGATGGGTAACTCCATAAAGCAAGAATTTCTCCAGTTTGTGGATTTAAAACAACAATGGATCCATTTCTAGTTCCTAAAGCTTCCTGAGCTTTTTGCTGAATAGCGTGATTAAGTGTTGAAGTTATTATTACTGGTTTATCTGTTATATTTCCCGATAAATACTCATTATGTGAGCGCTCTAACCCTTCCGACCCATAAAGGAATGAAAAATATCCAGTAACTTGTGCATAAAGAGTTCCATGAGGGTAACGACGTTGATATTTAAGTTCGCTTTCAACTTCTTGCGATTCGGCGATGATTACACCATCTGAAGTGGTAATTAAACCTCTTTCCTGGTTAAATTCACGGACGACAACTCTGGTATTGTTTGGGTTTTCTTGTAGTTCTTGCCTTTGAACTAGGTGTAACTGTATTAACTGAACAAACAAGACAATAAAGCACAAAGTTAGAATAACTTTGAGTGCACGAATATTTTTATTCATGCTGTTTCCTATCAAAAGCATTTTGATTAGTTTCATTTGATATGAGTAGAAGAATTGCGAGGATAATCCAGTTTGATAACAAAGAACTTCCTCCATAGCTAACAAAAGGAAGCGTGACTCCAGTAAGTGGCAAAACTCTAATTACCCCACCAATAATAATGAACGCTTGAAAACCGAGAAGGGTAGTGAGGCCAACTGTAAGCAGCTTTTCTGGGGGCCTTGGAGTAGTTAGCGCAATTGCGAAACCACTGTATATAACGACGATAAATCCTAAAAGGATAGTGGTTGTTCCTATCAGCCCGAGTTCTTCTCCGATAGCTGAAAAAATAAAGTCAGTTTCAACTGCTGGAATTCGTTCTGGGTTTCCCAGCCCAAGACCTGTACCAGATAAACCTCCCTCTGCTAAAGCAAAGGAGCTCTGAACAAGCTGATAGCCGTCTCCAGAAGGGTCGCTAAAAGGATGCAGCCAGGTATCTACCCTCTTCTGAACATGTGAAAATTGACTCCAAGCAAAGAAAGAACCTGCTGTGAATAAGGTCGACCCTAGAAGTAAATAAACGTTTCTTTGAGTTGCTACCCATAAGAGAGATAGGAAAAGAATATAGAAAAGAAGAGAAGAGCCTAGATCTTTTTCTAAAACCATAATTATTAACGAAAGAAACCATACGAAAATTAAAGGCGCAAAATGTCGGGTGTTGGATATTTCTATGCGCAACATCTTTGAATTTGAAATCGATAAGATTTCTCTTTTCTCTACGAGATAACCGGCGAAAAAAAGAGCAAGAGCAATTTTCGCAAATTCTCCGGGTTGGAAATTAATTGGCCCTATAGATACCCATATTCTTGCTCCGTTAATTTCTTTCCCTATAACTGGAAAAAGAGGAAGAATTAGAAGAAAAAGACCAAGGAAAAGAAAAGAGTACTTATATTGCAGATACTTACGTATAGGGGACCCAATAGCTAAAACAGTTATGAAAGCGGCAATACTAATCAGTGTCCATGAAGCTTGAAGGCCAGCTAAATCTTCTTGTAATCGTGCTATCACGACGTACCCTACGCCATTGAGAACACCAACTACAGGAAGAAAAATTTGATTTGCATGTGGTGCAAATTTTTTCATAGCCAAGTGAGCTAGGACAAAAAGAAGGACCATAACTATTAAAAAGGGTGTGATATTAACTGGTAGCGATGAGTACTTTCCAAAGCTTGCTAAGACATATAAACCAATTATGATGACGAAAGCACCAAGGAGAAGGCTTGCTTCGACGTTACGTTTGTGTTTTTGCATTTGTCTAAAATTAGCTACTCGTTTTGACTGAAGCGGTAGTATTTCGAATTGTGTCAATATAAGTCTGTGCTTGATTAAGCGTTTTAAAAGAAATACCTTCTTCAATTCTCTCAAGTTCCACATTATTAAGATCAAGACCTAATAACGCTGTTCGTCTTTCTATTGTCGGTTCAAACCATAAGACGCCGCCTTTGGTTCCCTTATAAATAACAACTTGGGATTCTGAGACTTTTGCCCCATTTTGCATTTCGAACGCTACAAAGAACCCCTCGCGAGCATAATGACCAACCAGACTTACAACCGTAAGTAAAACAAACAGGAAACTGATGAAGGATTTTATTAGTTTTAATAAAGAAGTACTTGATGAGCTCTTTTGATATAAATTTTGTTTTTTTTCGCCTCTCTGAAGCGTATTGAATGAAGAAGCCTTATAAACCGTTGGAGAAGTTGGGATCTCTAATGGCTCTAATGAATCACTGCCTTGTTTAATATCAACAACTACTGCAGTCACATTATCTAATCCTTCAGCATTAACTGCTGTATCTACCAATACTTGGGATGCCATTTGTGGGTCGGAATATTTTTGAAGGGTTTCTTTAATTGTCGCGTCAGTTAATTCGTTTGTTAACCCATCAGTACAAAGCAAGTATCTATCACCTTTTCTTGCTGTTATTTCCCAACAATCAACATCTACATCTTGATGTGTCCCTAGTGAACGAGTGATGACATTGCGTTGAGGGTGATTTTCAGATTCACTTTTTGTTATTTTCCCCTCTCGGTACATTTCTTCCACAAGACTATGGTCTTGTGTTATTTGATGTAATTGATCATCAGCCAAAACATAAATTCTTGAATCACCGATGTTTACTAACGCTAGTTTTGATAATCCAGTAGGACGTTTCAATTGTGTAATCGCACATAACGTTGTTCCCATACTAAAAAGAGCAGGGTTTTCTTTAGCTCGATTATTGACAGCGATATTCGCATTCAAAACTTGGTTGGCTAGCTCCTTCGTAGTTATAAATCTTTGTTTTCGAAATAACTCTTTAATAGCTATTTCGGATGCTACTTCGCCTCCATTATGACCCCCCATTCCATCAGCGACAGCAATAAAAGAATTACATGTTCCAAAATAATCTTGGTTTTTCGACCTGACATTACCAATATGTGTTGACCCACCCCATGATAAAAGCTCATCAGAAACTGAAGCAGGGTGAAAAGATCTTCCTTTATTCATAGAATTTTATTCTGCTTTCATCTGACTGAATTATCTCAAGGCTTGGTGGGTGCAATATAGAATCCTTTTTTTCACATAAATTCTAGTAAACCAAATCGTCTGGAATTTGTATTTAACATACTGATTTCCTTTTAAATTCTTTCATGGATTCTCAACAAAAGGGCATCGTGTCCCTTACGAGAATTCATTTCCACGCTAATTTATTTTCCTTGCCATTTGGGGTCACGCTTTTCTTTAAATGCACTTATTCCTTCTGAGGCATCATTTGTCTGGTTAGCAACGATTCGCATCGTTTCTCCAAACCTTACAGACTCAATCCAGCTCATATTTTGTGTTCTTTGCGCTACTTCTTTAGTTGCTCTTACAGCTAGGGGAGCTGACTCGCATAGTTGGACTGCCAACTCGTTTGCCTCTCCCAAGAGTTGGTCTTCCTCACAGACTTTCCAGACAAGCCCCATTTCTTTAGCTCGATTAGCAGATACAGGTTTTCCGATTAAAAGTAATTCCATAGCATCAGACCAGTTCAGTTTTTTTGGAAGTCTAATTGCTCCTACAATTGTTGGTATTCCTATTCTTACCTCTGGGTAGCTGAAAGTAGCTGTTTCGCTAGCTATAACAAAATCACAAAACGTTACAGCTGTTAACCCATATCCAACACATGGCCCGTTTACTGCTGCTATGACTGGTTTAAATATTTCTTGACCGCTTTCGAAACTATTTATTGTTGGCTTTTCCCAAAATGTTCCTTTGAAATTTCCTGTGCTTCCTTCTGAGTCCTTTAAATCCGCTCCTGCACAAAAAGTTTTTCCGCTTCCAGTCAGTATCGCCACCCAAGCGCTTTCATCTTCGTAAAATTGTGTCCAAGCTGCGTTTAACTCTTTTCTCATTTCACCATTGATAGCGTTATTTCTCTCTGGCCTGTTGTAAGTAATAGTGACTACGTTGCCTACTTGTTGATAAAGGACATTGTGTTCTGACATTAAAACCCCGCTAGCTTTTTTGGAATAACAAAATGGTAGATCCGATTTTAATTTGATCGAAATTTTGTAGTGTGTGCTCTTGAACCCTTTGACCATTAACGAAAGTCCCGTTTGTGGATTGAAGATCGATCAATACAAATGATGTGTTGAGTAACCGAATTTCAGCATGATTCCTACTCACCTCGACATCAACAACTTGCATCGTTGACTTTGTATCTCGCCCAATGCTTAGTTTCTGTTCTGTAATGATCAAGCGTTCACCATTCTCATCAATGAGAGATCCTGGAGGAAAACCTCCTTTGTTCTCTTCAAAAAGGCCATCAACTTCTATTGAGCCGGTTTTTAAAGATGAATTGGAAAGGATTTCTACAGTTAATGTGCCCTGAAAATGATAATTTTCGTCGTTAGCGTGATCTCTAATCGACGACGAAATTTCCCGCTGAATTGACTCTTGAATTGATTCGATGTTCTCCAAGTCCTTTGGAGAAAGCGAAATTACATATCTGTTCGGAATAATAATTTGTCCCTGAACTCCTATTGTTTTTTTATCCTCTAGAACTCGCCGAACTCTTTTTCCTAATTCAATCGGCTTGACAGAACTCGGAAAAACTCGGGTAAACGTGCCTTCGACAAGCTTTTCTAACTTCTGTTCAATTCTCTTGAGTACCACATACGTATCTTACTGTGAAGTAGATTTTTATTCCTTACTAATTATTGCTTCGGCAAAAACTTCTGGATCAAAGTCAAAGAAAAATGGCGCTCCTAGTTCAGGATCTCTACAAACACTGTAACCAGGGGCATCAGCAGCAGTAAAGTTCCTTACCGTTGATTGATATTCTTCCCCAGAAGGTTCATTCAGGTATTGTTCGGTCGCATCCGCAAGCGCTTGCGTGACAGTGGGTAAATAATCAGCTGATTTTATAAGGTTTGCTTCAGCTCGGTTTGCAAGATATGTCAATTCAACCAAAGTTGTAGGTGTCTTTGGTCGTGACAACATCCCATAAGTATCTGTTCCCCTTTTATTTAAAACTCTGATGACTCCGGCATCGTATTGACTTGTCCACTGGATCCATGAAAACTGATCTAACGCCTCATAAACAGATTCGTAAACAAGTGTTCCCAAACGAGCCGAATTAGCTGAATTGCTTTGAATAAATGCTTCTGTTC
>JACERY010000013.1 GCA_013912105.1 Acidimicrobiales bacterium
ACCAGAGATGCTTTAGAAAAGAGTGTTTCTTCACTGGAAGGAGCGAGTTACGGTAGAGCTTTTTCAAGTGGAATGGCAGCGGAAGACACAATTCTTAGACTTCTAAACCCTGGTGATCACATTGTTATGGGTAACGATGCCTACGGAGGAACCTTTCGTCTTATCTCAAAGGTTCTTACACGCTTTAATATTGAATGGACAGCAGTAGACCTTTCCAACTCAGCACAAATTAGAGCAGCTATTAATGAAAAGACCCGAATGCTCTGGACGGAGACTCCTTCGAATCCGCTTCTGTCAATTGTCGACATAGAGATGCTTGCTTCAATAGCTCATGAACAAAATGCGTTATGTGTGGTTGACAATACGTTTGCCACCCCATATCTACAACAACCTCTTTCGCTTGGCGCAGATTTTGTCGTTCATTCTGCAACAAAGTATCTCGGTGGTCATTCAGACGTAGTAGGTGGGTTCGTCGCAATGAACAATTGTGAACTTGATGAGCAAATCGCATTTCTCCAAAATGCTATAGGGGCAGTTCCAGCTCCTTGGGACTGTTACCTTCTCATGCGTGGTATCAAAACTCTCCCGATCAGGATGGACCGACATTGTGAGAACGCCGAAAAGATAGTTGACTTTCTCGTGACACATAAGAAAGTCAATAAAGTCCTATATCCCGGTTTAGAAACTCATTCAACGCATCAGATTGCTATGAAACAAATGAAAAAATATGGGGGGATGGTCTCATTCACTGTTGAAGGGGGAGAAAAAGCTGCTCATGAAATAGTTAGTCGCACAAAAATTTTTACATTGGCTGAATCTCTAGGCGCAGTAGAGTCATTGATAGAAGTCCCAGCAGCTATGACTCACTTATCTGCAGAAGGGTCTCCACTTGAAGTAGATCCTTCATTGATCCGGCTTTCTGTGGGCATAGAAACTGCCGATGATCTTCTATCGGATTTGGAAGCAGCCTTAACTTAGCAGGCCTTCTAAGACATTAATTCTGTAGGTGCAGAATGCTGCCAGCTAATTTTTCCAGTTCAACTTCCCAATTGTCAGGTTCAATGTAGGGAACCAAAATAAACTTGCTAGCTCCAGCATCAATAAATTCTTTAATTCGACTTTCTAGGTTCCTATGTCCTTGGACTATGAAGTCAGTTGCTTCGAGATTAGGCCTCCGGCTTTGTGCAGCCTTCACTATCCCTTCAGGCATACTCCCATCTGATGTATAGATGATAAGGGAACCAAAGTGCTCGCGGTCAATTTTTGGTCTACCAATCTCCTTGGAATATTCGTCAATTACAGGTATGCCTACCGCTACATCTTCAGGCGTGCAGAAACTGGGAAGCCAGCCATCGCCTAGTCTTCCCACACGCCGGAGTTCAGATTTGGCGAGGCCTCCAAGCCAGATCTCAAGGGGATTCTGGATTGGTTTTGGAAGTAAGCGCACGTTTTCCATTGAGAACCTATCTCCACGGTGAGTAACTTGTTCTTCTTCCCAGAGTCGACGCATTAGGGGCAGAGCTTCATTGAACCACGGCGAGCGATCTTCTCTGTTAAGGCCGAAAGCTTGGTGTTCTGCGAGATTTACAGCTCCTAAACCAAATGCTGGAAGAATACGGCCATTCGAAACCACATCTAAGCTCGCCAAAGCTTTAGCGAGCAAAACAGGGTTTCTTCCTGGAAGGACCATGACTGATGGTCCAAATTTTAATTTTTCTGTTCTGGCGGCTATCCAACTCATAAGTACTATGGGATCAAGAGTTGACCCAGAAACCTTTTCAGAGAACCATAGAGAGTCAAATTGTAAACGCTCTAAATTATCTGCGAGATTCGTTAAAATTTTTGAATCATTTGATTTTGAATTTGTTCCGAGGCCTAAACCAATTCGAACTTTCAATTATCTACCCTCATTTCGTTTTTTCTATTCTAATGAAGTTTATTAAATCACGTATTTCAAATAAAACAAGAGAGCGGTAACTGCTATAATTCCAACATGGAAATTGAAGGAGATCAGTTCGAATTAGATAAGAGCTTTCTTGACCCTGTAACTCAGGATGACCCATTTGAAGCTTATGACGAACTTCGGCAGCATTGCCCTGTGTACAAACTTCCTGAAACAGGCCTATTTATGGTTACCCGCTACGAAGATGTCCGTGAGGTTTTGACTACATCTTCTGTTTTTTCAAGTAGGCCTGGAGCTGGAGCTGGGGGAGCGAACGAAGCTTCAAAAGCTCATGCTGCAGTCTTCTCAGAGAAGGGGTGGGTAAAGGCTCGAACCCTCCAGAGGACAGATCCCCCTGAGCACACCCAGTATAGGAAAATACTGGGACGAGTTTTTACGAATAGAACCGTCGAAAGAATGCGGCCAAGGCTAGAAGAAATAACAAATCAATTAATAGATAATTTTATAGATCGAGGTTCCTGTGAATTTGTTTCTGAATTTGCTCTTCCTCTCCCAGGTATATTTATTTGCGAGCAATTAGGTCTCCCAGCAGAAGAGTATGGAACATTTAAGAAATGGGCCGACGCAATGCTGGCTATGTCACAGAAGCCCCTCTCACCTGAGGAAGCGACTATGCAAGCTGAATTAGAGGTAGAAGCCCAACACCATTTGGCAAAAGAATTTAAAAAGCGGAGAGAAGAACCTGCAGATGATTTAATTTCCCTTATCGTTCATGCGCATGAGGATGATGAACCCTTTACTATGGAAGAGTTACAAGATCTTATGCATCAGCTTGTTACTGGTGGATTTGAAACAACTACTGCAGCTATTTCGAAGGCTATGTTGTTGTTGCTGCAATATCCGGATCAAATGGAAAAGTTGCGATCCGACCCTTCACTTATAAAAAACTTTATTGAAGAAAGTTTAAGGTTTGATAGCCCAGTTGCAGGACTTTGGAGAACAACAGCTTGCCCTGTTGATATTGGGGGAGCCTCCATCCCTGAAGGTTCTCCTGTGATGCCAAGATTTGCTTCAGCGAACAGGGATCCTGAAATGTTCGAATCACCTGAAAAGTTCGATATTGAACGAGAAAATGTGAATCAACATATGGCATTTGGGCTAGGAAGCCATTTCTGCCTTGGCGCATCACTAGCTAGAGCGGAGTTGCTAGCGGCCTTCACAATAATTCTTGACCGTCTGGATGATATTCATTTGATTGGAGAGATGGGTCAGGAAATCCACAACTTTAGTTTTTTCTTAAGGCCTATGAAGGAACTCAACATAGGATTCTCAAAAAAATAGACAGTCTAAACTATTGACTGAATCAAGTTTCTTGGCATTTCTCTGAAACACCAGCTCTGCAAGCAGAGCATTTCCCGCATCCAGGAGACAAAGAGTCAGTAACAATACTGGTTGCTTCGCCCAAACTAAGAGGAGCGCCTCTGTATTGAGTTGGGTCTCCAATTTCACGGATCGCTGGTTTAGACCAGTGCATCAGATCCGCCACTCCTGAAACAACTTTTTGCCACTCTTCAGGGTTCCACCCTTGAGCAGAGGCAATCAGCTCGGGTGCTTGATTTATATGGATTATCCCTGGGGTTTCAGTCATTCCAATATGCTTAATAAAGGTAAAATCTGGGTCAGTGAATGTTAAATAGTCAGTAGACCAGGGGCCTAAAAAACGTTCTGTTTCATCTGCTGTGCCACCAACTAGCCATCCAACGCGACAATCTGCGTCAGTGAAGTTTCCGAGAATTCTTCCTGCTGTCTTAACAATCCAAGAACTTTCATGTGTGAAAGGGTCTAATACGACAAGAAGTAGATGGAATGAAGTTACCCAACCTTTTAAAGGTAACGACTGCCCATTTAATGAAGTTAAGATTGTATTAGGATCTGGTGACTTGTGCACGATAGAAAACTAGCGCATTGTGATTTGAATAGGGAATTTAAAGAGCAATAGCTAGGGAAACTATGAATATTTTTATGTCGAAGAACTTTGAAAAAATGATTTCTGAGAGCGGTTATTAAATGGGGCGCCTCCATCAGTTTGTCTACCTAGGCGCTACGTTACTGATTTCTTTTGTATTATTTTCTTGTTCAGAATCAAAATATGCAATAGAAAAAACCGAGGAAGTGAGTTCGTCTAGCTCTACTCCTACTCCTACTCCTACTCCTACTCCTACTCCTACTCCTACTCCTACTCCTACTCCTACTCCTACTCCTACTCCTACTCCTACTCCTACTCCTACTCCTACTCCTACTCCTACTCCTACTTCTCGTAATGCAAGACTGGCATTTACAGGAGATATTCTTAGCCACACCGCCGTATTTGAGAGAGCGAAACTTTATGGAGCTCCTCGAGAGATCTATGACTACAAACCGATGTTTTCTCGAGTCAAAAGTATTATTAGCGAAGCTGATCTTGCTATCTGTCACCTAGAAACGCCTATATCCTCAGATAATCTTGAACTCTCCGGCTATCCAATATTTAATGCCCCGAAAGAGCTTGCGGAGAATTTAGCCGCTATCGGATATGACGGCTGTTCAACTGCGTCTAATCACTCAATGGATAAAGGCGTTCTGGGAGTGTTCTCAACTATCAACCAATTAGAAGCTGCTGGCCTCAAATGGGCAGGAATGGCTCGCACATTTGATGAAAAGGAAATTCCCACCTTTTATTTAGTGAATGACATTGTGATAGCTCACCTTTCGTACACGTATGGGCTCAATGGATTTATTCTGCCTAAACAATTCCCATTCCTTGTAGATGAAATTGATAGTGCAGCCATACTTCACGAAGCAAAAATCGCACGGAATTTTGGGGCAGAATTTATCATCGTCAGTCTGCAATGGGGAGAAGAATACCAAGCTATTCCGTCAACGGAACAGGAAAATCTAGCGAATGAATTGCTAAGTAACCCAAATGTGGACTTAATAGTTGGAAGCCATGTCCATGTGATACAACCAATAGGAACGATAAACCAAAAGCCAGTTATATATGGTTTGGGAAATTTCTTATCAAATCAATCTGCAAATTGTTGTCCAGAAGAAACACAAAATGGCCTCGTAGTTTTTGTCGATATAGAAGGAATTCGCGGTCAGGTTCATAATGTGGTTGATCTCTCAATCATGCCAACCAGAGTTGACAGGTCAGATTTTACAATTATTCCTTTGCCTCTAGCGCTCGAGGCTGACGAAATCAGTAACTACACAAGGAACATTTATGAAACGGCTATCAAAAAAACAGAGACAATTCTCAGCATGTTGGATAACAACTATTCTTTAGGAGAAAGTAACTAATATAAATCTACTTTCTATGTCGCAAATTCCTGCTTTGTCGCCGGACACTTAAGATCGCAACAATTGGAAACAAGACTAAAAGGCCCAAAAGAGTAAGTTGTAAAGCCCCGCCTCTATCAGTAGCGCTTGAAGGAGGAGTCCCAGAACCAGGTTTTGGAATAATGCTATTCCCATCATCGCTTTGAAAAACCTTTACTCCATCAGAGCTAGGATTCTCTTCAGCCAATATTGGACTAGCGCCAAATGCTAGAAGGTGGGTGCAAAGCCCAAACAGAAGAATAAGAAAAAAAAATTTGAACCCTAATTCAGATTTCTGCTCTTTAATATATGCCATGCATCAATCTTAGGGCTACGTTCTTGTTTGATGCACAGTAGTACACAAGAGCAAGTACTTAAATGGTGGGAATCTAAACAAAGAGACTTTCCGTGGCGGCAAACCCGCGATCCTTGGGCAATTCTTGTTAGCGAATTTATGCTTCAGCAAACGCAAACTCAACGTGTTATTCCAAAATACCAAAAATTTCTCCATAGGTTTCCAACTGTATACTCTTGCAGCGAAAGCACGCCTGCGGCAGTAATTGAATTATGGAGTGGTCTTGGCTATAACAGGCGGGCAAAAAATTTACATTCCACCGCTCAGATAATTGTTAGCCAATACGATGGGGCTATTCCTAACAGGCTTGAAGCTTTACGTTCCCTACCTGGAATAGGCGAGTACACAGCACGTGCAATCCTGTCTTTTGCTTTTGAGCTAGATGTAGCCGTCGTAGATGTAAACGTTAGGAGAGTTCTGAGTCGTATCGAAGGAAAATTTTTATCTAATGGTGAAAGCCAAGAAATTGCCGATAAAAATTTACCCGCTCATGATGGGTGGAGGTGGAATCAAGCAATGATTGAAATCGGTTCAACAATCTGTACCTCAAAAAAAGTAAATTGCCGTATATGTCCTCTCCGCGATAACTGTGCCTGGGTAAATAATCCTGAAATCCCTGATCCCTCTTTGAATCCGGAACGTTCAATGTCTAAAGCAGAACCTTTTGTGGGTTCGGACCGACAAGGTAGAGGGAAGTTAGTTGAAGAGCTACGAGGCAGAGATGTCACGATAGAAGAAATCGGAACTGTTATGGGTTGGCCTGAAGATTCAGATAGGTGTTTTAGAGTTCTAAATCGACTTATTAATGATGGTTTAGTAATTGAAAATGGAAAAGGGGAGTTTTCTTTACCTAAATAAATGGTAAATTCCTCCGGTGGATTCTCTTTCGTTATCAGAAGCAAGAAAACTTGCCTTAGGGGCGCAAGGTTTTGGGAAAGCATTGCCGAAATCTCAGGTGACTGCCAGTCAAATGAAGAAGGCCATGAACCTAATGAGAGTTGTTCAATTGGACGCAGTACCAATAGTTCTCCGTAGCCAATATGTCCCCTTTTTTTCTCGATTAGGAAATTACGATATTAATCTCTATAACAGAATTGCTTATAAGGAAGATAAGTGGTTTGAATTATGGGCGCATGAAGCAAGTATTGCATCTATAGAAACGGAACCATATTTTCGTTTTCTTAAATCTAGAGCTCAGCAAGGGGAGACGTGGAAGGGTCTTTATCAAGTAGCGACTGAAGACCCAAAGTACGTTAAGCAAATCTTGCGTGAAGTAGAAATGTTCGGTCCTTTAGAAGCTAAAAATTTAAAAGATCCAAAGCCTATAAAGAGTACTGGCTGGGGTAGCCGGTCAAAGGGGCAGTTGATATTGAATTGGTTATACAGAATTGGGGAATTAGGAATACGAAGAGGGGGCAACTTTGAAAAAAAATATGACCTCCTGTCCCGTATAGTCCCAGAAAAAATACTGTCAACTCCTACGCCTTCTGAAGAAACTGCGGTGAAAGCGCTATTCGTCTCAGCGATAGAAGCACTGGGTGTAGGAACGGCATTAGATGTGTTTGATTACTTTCGGATTCGCCACCCTAACGCACTTCAGTTTTTAGACGATCTTGTTGCGGAAGGCATTGTAAAGGAAATCAACGTTGAAGGTTGGAAAAGAGGAGCTTACGTGATGAAAAGTACTAAGATTCCTAGAGAAATTAATGCTTCAACGGTGCTGACTCCGTTTGATCCAATTGTCTGGAACCGAAAGCGCCTAAAACGTCTTTTTGATTTTGACTACAAACTTGAAATTTATAAACCAAAAATCAAAAGGCAATATGGATACTATGTCATGCCGTATCTTCTCGAAGACAAAATAGTCGCCAGATTTGATTTAGCAAACAGGCGGAACACTAAATCGCTTAACGTGTTAGGGGCATTCTTAGAGGAAGAATCAAATGCAAGGACCGTGGGGAAATCGGCACATAGTGCACTCAAAAAATTCGCATTCTTTCTTGGAAGCACAAATCTAGAAATCGAAGAAAACGGAGATCTATCTAAGTATTTGAAATGATTAACGAAAGTCAACTCGTAAGAGCGTTAACAACCTGTGCAAAGGCCTTATAGGCAAGGTCTTTCATTTCCTCATCAGTTCGATCTTGTATAGGGTGCTTGGTGAATACGCACTCTACGGATGATCTTAGAGCTTTAGATTGTCCCTCAGCTGCAGAAATAAATTCCTCAGTAGCTACTACCACCCCGAGGACACCTCTTTTATGAAGATCTGTTATGTCATGCACACTGCATGTCGTGCAACTACCTCAATCAGCTAAAGCTTCAATAACTGCATCACATTGACTTGCTATCTCATGTCTAAGATCCACAGGGGCAGGTTTCGTAAAAGTTGGCTTCATAAAGCGCCTAGTCTTCGCCCCGCCTTCATTTAATAAAGACTCAAGAGTATCAAGGAATATGTCGCCTCTAGGTTTGCTGATGTCAAGTAAGCCAATAGTTGCTCCATCAATGGAGGATAATCGATCAGGACTTCCAACTTCAGACGGGAATTCTTCTGAAGTCGGATCTAAGACTTTTAAACTCATATCTGTATCTCCCTTGTCACGTATTGACTTCCCTTGGAACCAGAAAGCCACCCCCCGATACTGGTTGAAAATAAACCTGCTCTACCTCCACCATACACAATTACTAAACCGCTATCAGGGCGAAATTTAGGTAATTGTAAACCAGTAAAACCAGAATCCAAGCCTTCGGCTACGCCATCGACGCCACGAAGGAGCAAATCACTCTCCCGAATGGTATGGCTGATAATCGCTTCGTTTACTTCCTCTTTTGACCAACCTGCTTTCTTAAACCGATCTGCATGCTCCGGGCTAATTATAAGAATAGCGTCAAATCCTAAAACTAATTTTGGATGAACATTCCCAATCAATCCTTGAGCCAAACTGCGAGCAAGCTCATCAGGAAACCTGGACAACTGATCTACTATGACTCTAGGTCCCTCGCCAGGAAAGACTGTCACAGTATTCTGGTTAGGTCCAAAACCTAAATCCTGCGAGTATGAAGGCCATGGAGATCCTTCCTCATCTTCAGCGAAGCATAATCCTACTTTCGCAGGGCTTCCGTGAGTTGCCCTATCAACCTCACCAGGTCTTCCCCCTCCTACATTACGAATGATTAACTGAACAGCTCTTCCGATTGTACTGTTTGCGCGATTACCCTGCCCAAGTAAATTCATGCCTGAGTTCATTCCAATTTCATTTCGTATGGGCCCATTAACAAATAACACAGGTCCAACAGGCATAGTCGTAGCTAGTAGACCATGCATATTGAATTCATCAGTGCAAACTGCTTCTAAAGCAGTTATGACAACAGGCAGATATTCAGGCTTACAACCAGCCATTACAGCGTTAATCGCAATTTTCTCAACAGTTGCTGGATCTAGATTAGGTGGAACAATAGCGATGAGTTCATCTTTGGAGCGAGATGTCCCATTAAGCATTTCTATTACGCGATCTTCAGTTGGAGGAACAACGGGCAGCCCATCAGACCAGCCAAGTTCGTACATAGCTTCAAATTCATCCTCTCTCGAAGCAAATTCAACTAATTGACTGCGAAGGCCAGAACCAAATTTCTCTCGCAATAATGGTTCTAAATCAGGGTCAACGCTTCGGGAACCACAACCCGGACTGAATTCGCTAATCCCAGTTGTGTCAAGTTCATCAATTCCGCAGAAAGCTTCCCATTCGCTCTTTAACCAGCCAACTATTCTTTCAGTTTCCTCTCCATTGCTTACCTTAATTAGGGTTGGAACTGTATCTATTTCGTACTTAAAACTAACTTCTAGATCCATATCACTTTTAGTAATTTCTAAGGCAGGAAAGTTTGGATTGTCTTGCGAATAAGCGGCTTTAAGAAGACCTAATGCTGCTATTTGAGCAAGAACTGGCTCGATAAGCGTACACGTAGGGCAGTCTTCCTTTACGAAAGCAAAATACCCATCCTCTAAAAGAGGTTTTTCTGAACCCATAAGAAAAATCTAACATTTTCGTTGCCATTCTGGAAATTGTAAACTCACGCACATAGAAAATATAGAAGTCAAGAGTTTTTTATAGGTGCTAGTAAGAGATCTCTGAGGTAGTGTCTAGTTGCTAGGAAATAAGAAGAGGAAGGGCAGGAAAAGCTATGGGAAAACCCGATATTGATGAAGTAGCATTTAGGCAGATACTTGGGAATTACCCAACGGGGGTCACCTTAGTAAGCGCAAATGATAACGAAGGGCCCTTTGCTATGGTCATCGGTTCATTTGGTTCAGTTTCACTTGACCCAGTGCTCGTTCAATTCATGCCTGCAAAAAATTCAAAAACTTGGGAACGAATTGCTGCCACCGGGTCGTATTGTGTGAATGTGCTTAACGAGAAGCAGCTAGAACTTAGTAATAGTTTTTTTGACAAATCAAAAGATCCATTTGATTCTATTGAATGGAGAAAGGAAGCTACTGGCTCACCAGTTATTAAGGACTGTGTCGCTTGGGTAGACTGCTCTATCGGCGATATCCATGATGCCGGCGACCACTATATTGTCATCGGAGAAGTCCAAAGGATCGGATCTGAAAACCAAAAAGATGGTCCGCTACTTTTCCTTGGCGGAAGCTACGGTTCATTTACCGAGCTAACAGGAAGCTAAAACTATGCCCATTTATGCGTTAGGTGATCTAGAGCCAAACATTGATCCAACAGCCTACATCCATCCAGATGCGGTAATTATCGGAGATGTTACAATTGGGTCTGAGTCATCTGTTTGGGCATGCTCAGTGATCCGAGGAGATGATGGAGTCATTCGGATAGGAAATAGAAGCAATATTCAAGATGGTGCTGTTCTGCATACCACACCCGTGTATCCAACGGTTGTAGGAAATAATTGCACGATAGGGCACTTAGCACATCTTGAGGGATGCACTGTAGAAGATGATTCGCTGGTGGGTACCGCCTCTGTTGTCCTGCATAACGCTGTCATACAAAGAGGCGCTCTTGTTGGAGCAAATGCAGTTGTTACTGGAGGAACTGTAGTACCTGAGGGCGCGATGGCTCTTGGTATCCCAGCAAAAATTCGAGAAGGGCTTGCTAATCAAGAAGAAATATCTCTTGGAGTAGATTCATATGTAGCGAGGGCAAAATGGTTCCGGGATGACCTTCGAAGAATAGATTGACAAATAAATAAGCATTGAATTCAATGTAGAACTCCACAGAGACTCAGATAGATTGTTAGTATCACTATAGGAAACACTTCAAGTAAGGAAGTTCATGACTGAAACAAACACCGGCATTGATTTAAGTAAATATCAACTGGGGTGGAGTGATGATGAAGATTACGTTTTTAAACCTAAAAAAGGTCTAAATGAAGATCTAGTGCGAGAAATTTCTTGGATGAAAGGCGAACCCAATTGGATGAGAGATTTTAGAGTTAAGTCTCTCGGACTTTTTGAGAAAAGGCCCATGCCTAATTGGGGCGGCGACATGTCAGAAATTTATTTTGATGATATCTACTACTATATAAAACCGAGCGAAGCAGTAGTTGATGAATGGGAGGATGTCCCGGAATCTATAAAGGACACTTACGAAAAACTAGGTATCCCAGAAGCTGAACGTAAATACTTAGCCGGAGTGACAGCACAGTATGAATCAGAAGTTGTGTACCACAAGAATCGGGAAGATCTTGAAAGACAAGGCGTAATTTTCTGTGATATGGATACCGCTTTGCGAGAGTATCCGGAGATTGTTCGTGCATATTTTGGAAAAGTTATACCTCCAAATGATAATAAGTTTTCTTCATTGAATTCCGCTGTTTGGTCTGGAGGGTCATTTATCTACGTGCCGGAGGGAGTTGAGGTAGAAATGCCTCTCCAAGCCTATTTCCGTATCAACGCTGAGAACATGGGCCAATTCGAAAGAACTTTGATCATTGCTGATAAAGGCTCAAAGGTGCACTATATAGAAGGATGTTCCGCACCTGTTTATAGCACTGACTCTTTACATTCTGCTGTAGTAGAAATTATTGTGAAGGAATCAGCACGAGTTACCTATACGACTATTCAGAATTGGTCCAGTAACGTTTTTAATCTCGTGACTAAGAGAGCCATTGTTGAAGCTGAAGGACACATGGAATGGATCGATGGCAATATAGGTAGTCGCCTCACTATGAAATACCCTGCAGTAGTGATGGTAGGCCCAAAAGCTTCAGGTGAAGTTCTTTCAGTAGCCTATGCTGGAGCAGGGCAACATCAGGATGCTGGTGCGAAGATGACACATGCAGCTCCTGAAACGACATCAAAAATTGTTTCAAAATCAATTTCTAAAAATGGTGGCAGATCAAGTTATCGTGGCCTGGTTCGTGTTGAAGACGATGCTTATGGATGCAAAAGCCATGTTCAATGTGATGCATTAATTCTTGATGAAGATTCAATTAGTGATACTTATCCATACATGGAAATAGGTTCTAAAGATGCCGTTGTTGGTCATGAAGCAACAGTTTCTAAAGTTGCCGATGAACAACTATTTTACCTTACGAGTAGAGGTTTAACAGAAGAACAAGCAACAGGAATGATTGTTAACGGTTTCATAGAGCCTGTAACGAGAACATTGCCCATGGAGTATGCAGTTGAGTGGAGCAGACTCATCGAACTCCAAATGGAAGGGTCTGTCGGCTAAGGCTAGACCTCAAAGCTTCCAAGACAATTCAATTGCATCGCAAAGGCCGTCATCTTCTACGGAGCCAACGATATATTTCCCAATCGAAAGAACTTCAGCGTGACCGTTTCCCATAGCCACGGGATGACCAACTACGTTTAAAGCATCCAGGTCATTTAGGCCATCACCAACCATCATGACACTAGAAACGTTAATGCCTAATATTGAAGCAAGATAAGAGATGGCGGAACCCTTGTCGACTCTCTCATCAGTAATAGAAATAAAAGCAACACCAGGTAACGCTGGAGAAGTTGCAGCTGTAATTTTTCCGAATCCAGACATGGCTTCCTGGACCTCTTCTGTAGATGATTTCGCAACAACGAATTGCGCTCGAACTATTTCACCAGAAAGGTCTGAAGGGGCACCAGATACATGCTCTATACCCAACATTTTTGAATGGGCGATAGCTAGGTTAGATTCTCCTGAAACATCTAGGGCCCCTTCAGATCCAGTCAGGTGGCCAGCTACATAATCTCGCGCGCTGTAGAACTCAAGAGCCCAGTTGTTCTTCTGACTGACTTCAAGCGCTAAGTCCACTATTCGTTGAGGAAGAGCATGATCAACGACTTCGTCTGACCCAGTATGAAGAAGAGCCCCGCCTGAATGGAAAATATGCCATCCATTTGGGTTCAGCGCTTTGGCGTATTTTAATGTTGGGCCCATAGCCCCTCTCGCAGTAGATAGGGCAAGTAGTTGTCCTTTAGAAATAGCCATTTGAATAGTATTTAATACATTTGAGGTAGGAGATCCAGAGGAACCGATAAGGGTACCGTCAACGTCAATACATATCAGAGGAAGCACTCCAATACGGTAACACTTAATCATGGGAACACTTCCTGTTGATCGAAATCAAAACATCTTTTTGAAAGAAGTAGCCGACAGTCACGGATTTGCTCCAGCACGATAGGATTTAAAAAGTCAACTGTTAAATGGATAGCTGAAACGTGAACTCTGCGAGGAAAAATTGAACGCACCTGAATTAATCGAGAATCTTTCGGGCCAAGATTGGCTTAAGGCAATTCGAAAAGATGCAATCCTAACTGCACAGGAAATTCAATTTCCAACAGGCCAACAAGAGAAATGGCGATATAGCCCGATACATAAACTCAAACTTGATGATTATGAGTTAGTTACAGATGTCTCGGAAATAAATGTCAACGACGACAAAAACTTTAATAATCCACGGGAAAATTATATTGAACTTGTTGATGGGTTTTTGTTAGCCCATAGCGAGTCAGGAGATTATGAGATACTTCAAATTAATCAATTTGATGAAGCTTATGACTTCAAAGCTGCACATGACTTTTTCTCGCAGTTGAATCTAGCATTCTCGCCAGACCCGATAATTGTTAAAATCCCAGAAAGAACGGTTATCAATCAACCAATTATTATTCATAATAAATTATCTGCCACCAAAGCGATGACATTTCCCCAACTGCATATAGAGGTTGGATCTGGAGCAAGTGTTTCAATAGTGGAGATTTTTTATAGTAACGATATTGATAGCCTTTCTATCCCCGAAACTAAGGTCAATGTTGGAGATGGAGCCTCCGTCAAATACCAACAAGTACAAAACATTGGTTTAAAAGTCTGGCAAATAGGAAATCTAGACGTATCAGTAGGGCAACAGGCACTATTCAATGGAGCCACAGTAGGTATAGGCGGACTGTATGGGCGAATGGAAACTCATTGTCGGCTACTAGGCAGGGGGGCAACAGGCAACCTTTCAGCTATCTATCATGGCACCGGATCTCAAACACTTGACTACAGAACTTTCCAGGAACACGTAGGTCGAGATACTCAAAGTAACCTTTTATTCAAAGGCGTCCTTGATGATCAAGCTACGTCTGTCTATACCGGTCTTATCCAAGTGCATAAAGAAGCAGCAGGAACTAATGCATATCAGACAAACCGAACAATAAAACTTAGCGATCAAACTTGGGCCGAATCTGTCCCAAATCTTCAAATAGAGAATAACGACGTTAGGTGTAGTCACGCCTCAACCGTAAGTCCAGTAGACGATGACCAGCGCTTTTACCTTGAGACTAGAGGAATTCCATCAGAATCGGTTGACAGACTGATTGTAAGAGGATTCATCAATGAAGTAGTTAATAAACTTCCTATAGAAGATGTCAACGAGTGGATCCTAGAACTATTGTCCCAAAAACAAAATTTGAGGGCTTCATGATGGTACTGCAAAATAAAAATGAAGCTTTAAGCCGGAAAATTCAATTGATCCCTTTGAAAGATGTGCATGAGGGGAAAGCAAAAAGAGTTGAAATAGAAGGCTTACGTATCGCGGTAACGTACATTAACGGTTCAGTATATGCCTTTAGTGATATGTGCACACATGCAAATTATGCCTTGTCAGAAGGACCAATACATGCCGAAGACTTAACCATAGAATGTTGGAAACATGGCGCACAGTTCTGTTTGAAAACTGGGCAGGCAATTTCACTTCCTGCCACAAGGCCGATGAACACCTACCAAGTCGAAGTAATTGATGGCGATGTCTATGTGCATCTCCCACAGGAAGGATCACCTTGAGCGAATTAGTAATTGAAGACCTTCACGTCCGAACTGAGAATACTGAGATTCTTCTGGGGGTAAACATAACGATACGTTCGGGGGAAGTCCATGCTTTAATGGGCCCAAATGGCTCTGGAAAGTCTACTTTGGCCCACATTCTAATGGGACGACCTGGCTATGAAGTAACGCAAGGTTCAATAACTCTTGACGGGCATGACTTAACAAAACTTGCGACTTGGGAACGATCCCAACTAGGCCTGTTCCTTGCAATGCAATACCCAGTAGAGATTGATGGAGTTGATATCCAAGACGTAATGACACACTCAACTCTTGCACCTAAAGGTTATGCGAAATTAGTAAAAGAAGAAGCGCAAATTCTAGGGATTGACGAAAGTAACCTTCAAAGAGGAATTAATCTCGATATGTCCGGCGGTGAGAAGAAACGTATGGAAACTCTTCAACTAGTGACACTTCAGTCAAAAATAGCAATCCTTGATGAATTAGATTCCGGATTGGATATTGATGGTTTGAGGATTGTTAGTAGCCGAATCGAAAGAGCAACAAAAGAAGATGATTTAGGGGTTCTTGTCATCACGCACTACAGCCGATTACTTGAAGAACTTAAACCCGATAAAGTTCATATTTTTGTAAATGGAAGAATTGTTGAATCTGGGAATGCGGAACTTGCCATCCAGCTAGAAGAAACAGGGTATGACAAATGGGCAGCAAATTTAGAAACCTCTGTAACACTCGGTGGCTTGTAGGTCATGGTAAAGCCTGACCGAAAACAGGTGTTTGCTGAAGATGAGATCTTCTTCGGAGAATATGAAAGCCTTAATTGGCGATTCCAAGATTCCCAATTACAAAAAACTTTTAAATTTCAAGACTTCTCTGAGGCTTTCGCTTTTATGACAAAAGTGGCTGCAATTGCAGAAGAACTTGACCACCACCCAGATTGGTTCAATAGTTGGGATACTGTAGAAATCACTGTCACAAACCATGAAGCAGGGGGAATTACAGAGATAGATCTTTATCTATGTAAAAGAATTAACGAAACGGCTAAAAATGAGCAAATCAGAAATTAGAGAAGTTGCCTTAGTTACAGGCGCAGCATCGGGGATCGGATTCGCGTTAGTTGAGCAACTTAAGGAGCGAAACTATGAAGTGCTCGGATTAGACAGAAACAAACAAGGTTTAGCTGAATTAAAAGAAAAAACTGGGTGTGAGGTATTATCTGGGGATATATCAGACCAAGGATTCAACGAAAGTGCGATACTCCAAGTCTCAAAACTCTATGGAAAGCTAGATCTAGTATTTCTCAATGCTGGGGTCCTCGGAAGAAAAATTGAGCTTCAAATTAACGAATTCACTACAGAAGAATTAGACCCAGAACACTATATGAGAGTAAGAGCTATAAATTTTGATTCTGTTGTATTCGGAACTCTAGCGGCTGCACCACTCCTAGCTTCAAGCGGTGGCGGGTCAATCGTTGCAACAGCTTCGATAGCCGGTCTTGCAGCGTGGAATCGAGACCCTTTCTATACTGCTACTAAACATGCCGTAGTCGGATGGGTGCGTGGCATTGCTTCGTCCTTAAAAACACAAAATATTTTAATAAACGCAATATGCCCTGGGGGTGTTGCAACACCTCTTGTCGGGATTGATCGACTCCAGTCAGAAAATCCAAACTTGCTAGCACCCGAACAAGTAGCAGAAGCTATGATCAAGACCTCATTAGAAAAGGAGACAGGAAAGGCATTTACCGTAAAGGCTGATCACGAACCAGTTCGTCAAATGTATAATTTTACCGAAGTGGAAGGGTTCCCAATCTAGGGTTTAGAAGAAAATGAATTTTGCGCGACAAACAGCGATTGTAGGTATCGGAGCTACTGAATTCTCAAAGAATTCTGGGAGAACCCCAATGCAACTAGCCACCGAATGCAGTCTTAAAGCTTGTGAAGATGCTGGTCTTGATCCAGCCATGATTAACGGTATCTCTGTCTTCAGCGCAGAAAAGAATACAGAAATTGAAGTAGCCAGAAACCTAGGAATACCAGAGTTAACTTTCTTTTCTATGATCCATCATGGAGGAGGGGCACCGGGAGGTGTAATCCAGCAAGCTTCGATGGCAGTGCATTCAGGAGTAGCCGACTACGTACTCGTTTACAGGGCATTTAATGAGCGCTCTTGGCATCGATTTGGTGAGGGAGTACAAGGCAGGCACCAAAGTCCTGAAGCATTTGATGTTAGTTTCAGTTGGAGCTCACCCTTTGGACTACTAACGCCAGCATCGTGGGTGGCTATGTATGCAACCCGATATATGCACCAATATGGTGCTACTAGCGAAGACTTTGGAACTATTGCGGTAACTGACCGTAAGCACGCTGCAACAAACCCCGCAGCGTTTTTTTATGAAAAGCCCATAACGCTTGAAGATCATCAAAGCAGTCGTTACATTGTTGAGCCCCTACACCTTCT
The DNA here is from genome assembly GCA_013912105.1 of Acidimicrobiales bacterium. Taxonomy (GTDB): domain Bacteria; phylum Actinomycetota; class Acidimicrobiia; order Acidimicrobiales; family UBA8592; genus UBA8592. The sequence goes on from JACERY010000013.1 coordinate 17,369, forward strand.
TGATTGCTGTCAAGAGAGTGACGGAGGGCAAGCGATGATTGTCACTACATTAGAGAAAGCTAATGACTTAAAGCAGAAGCCGGCTGTCATAGCAGCTGCAGCTCAAGGCGTTGCTAAAGACCAACACATGATGAAGTCCTACTATCGAGATGACATTACCGGAATACCCGAAATGGGTGTTGTGGCCCGCCAACTTTGGGAAGCAACCGGCCTCGGTCCTAAAGATATCCAAACAGCAACTATCTACGACCATTTCACGCCATTAGCTCTCCCACAATTCGAAGAATTTGGATTTTGTGAACGTGGAGAAGCAAAAGACTTTATCAAAGATGGAAATATTGAAATCGGTGGGCAACTACCAATCAACACTAACGGTGGGCAACTGGGCGAAGCTTACATTCACGGAATGAACGGAATTGCTGAAGGAGTTCGCCAGATCCGAGGAACATCAGTAAATCAAGTACCCAATGTTGAGAACGTGCTCGTCACAGCGGGAACAGCGGTACCGACCAGCGGACTTATACTTACGCAACCAGAGTAACCATCCAAATTTGGCTACTTAACTTCCGCAGGCTATACCAAATAGATGGATGATCCACTCGCCAAACCAGCAACACCTCATACTGTAAATGCCAATCAAAGAGCTGGAGCGATCATAAATTTTGATGACGGCAGCGATTTCGAACGAGCTAAACAAGGTCTTCTTGCTACTCACGAAACAGGCCGCATTGAACTTAACGGAAAAGCTGTCTGGGATACGGCTTCTCACGACTTCCTCAGGATCGGAAAACCCGCACCTGAAACAGTTCACCCTGGTCTGTGGCGGCAAGGAAACCTCAATGCAGTGCATGGACTTTTTGAAGTAACCGAAGGGGTGTGGCAAGCAAGAGGCTATGACATATCAAATATTACCTTTCTGGAAACCCCAAATGGCTGGCTAATCATTGACCCGCTTACAACCAGTTCTACAGCGGAAGCATGTCTAGCTCTGGCCAATAAAACATTAGGGGAGCGACCTGTGCATTCAATTATTTATACGCATAGTCACCTCGACCACTTCGGAGGCATTCTCGGAGTCACATCCCAAGAAGAAGTTGATGCTGGAAATGTAAGGATAATCGCACCAGATGGATTCCTTGAAGAGGTAGTACGGGAGAATATTATTGCTGGACCGATGATGGCGAGAAGAGCACACTATCAATTCGGCCCGTTACTACCGCCAGGACCGCTCGGACAGGTAGACATCGGACTAGGGCAATCTCTTCCGCTAGGAGCATCACACCTCATACCACCAACAGAAACGATATATGAAACTGGAACAGAGTTGGAAATAGATGGATTAAGAGTAATTTTTCAGAACACACCTGATGCTGAAGCCCCATCTGAAATGAATTTTTTCTTCCCAGATAAAAATCTGCTTTGTATGGCCGAAAACTGCACACATACTATGCACAATCTCTACCCAATACGAGGGGCGCAAACAAGAGATGCTCTGGCATGGAGTAAATATATTCACGAAGCCCTTCTTCTATGGGGTGAACACACTGACACCATGTTCGCAACACATCACTGGCCAAGATTTGGCAAACAAGACGTCAAAGATTTTCTAGGCCTGCAAAGAGACGTTTATAGGTGGCAGCACGACCAAACGATGCGACTAGCAAACATGGGTTACGTCCCTACAGAAATAGCTGAAAATCTCAAACTCCCAGGTGAATTCCTGAATGAATCACACGTGCAAGGTTATTACGGAACAGTTTCACATAATAGCAAAGCCGTATACGCCAAATATCTTGGATGGTACGACGGGAATCCCGCAAATCTTAATCCTTTGCCCCCAGTTGAATCTGCAGAGAAATACGTTGAATACATGGGAGGAACTGAAGAGCTTGTTAGAAAAGCTACGAAAGCATTCGAAGAAGGCGATTACCGGTGGGTAGTTCAAGTTATGAATCATGCTGTTTTTGCCGATCCAACCAATACCGGCGTAAGAAATCTCCAAGCTGATGCATTTGAACAGCTCGGGTACCAATCAGAATCAGGAACATGGAGAAATGCCTACCTAACGGCAGCTAGAGAACTCCGGTACGGATCGCTGCGAATACCCGCATCCATGGGAAGGCAAATAGCGCATGCAATCACCATTGAACATCTCTTTGACATGATAGGCGTCAGGTTTAACCCTGAGAAATATGATTATGGGCCAGTACGCATCAACTGGCATTTCACAGATTTAAATGAAGACCATGTATTAGGAATCCAAAGATCTACGATCTATCATGACCCTCTTAGAAAGGATGATGATGCAAATGCGGCGATTATCACAACGCGGAAAACTATTGCTCGAATACTTGGCGCCCAAGAAACCTTGGAAGAAGCATTAGCGTCAGAAGACCTCGTCATTGAAGGAGATGAAAGACTTGTAAAGTCGTTCTTTGAGTCTCAGGAGTCCTTTGTAACTGCTCCGCTCATTGAACCAAAAGGTCAGTGGGGTTAGCCCAAAGCTTCTTCTAAAGTTTGGGTTAGCGTGTTCCAAGCCAGTGTCGCACATTTAATTCTAACTGGATATTTAACTACACCTTGGAGTGCTTCAAGGTCACCTAAATCAATTTCAGATTTTGGCTTATCAGTTTTTTCAAGTCCTGAAAGTTCGGTTTCATAAATATCCATCATTTCTTTAAAAGCATGAATAATTGTCTCAGCTTCCTCGATGCTCTTTCCTTTGATGATTTCTGTCATCATTGACGCTGATGCCTGACTAATTGAACAACCCTGACCACCTATTTTTATATCGGCAATCACGCCTTGATTTAGCGAAACGAATACTATAACTTCGTCACCGCATAAAGGGTTGAAACCTTCGCATCGGTGTGCAGGGTGGTCTAATTCACCTTGGTTTCTTGGAGATCGGTAATGATCAAGAATGATTTCTTTGTAGAGGTCATCAAGAGAAGACATAGTAGTTCATTCTAATTAGGGATTGAAGATCTCACGTACTTTGAGCAAACCTTCTACAAGTAAGTCAATATCTGATTCATCATTATAAAGGTAAGCAGAAGCACGTGTCGTAGCGCCTACATCAAGGACTCGCATCAGAGGTTTCGCACAATGATGGCCAGCTCTGATACAAATATTATCTTCATCAAGAACCTGTGCAATATCGTGCGGGTGGGCTCCCGCAAATGTGAAAGAGAGAACACCACCTCGCCTCGAGGGGTCATCAGGGCCGAAAATTTTGATACTTTCACCAAACTCATCCTGAAGTTTCTCCAAAGCATATTTCACCAGAGAAACTTCATGGGCGCGTACATTGTCCATTCCAATATTACTCAAATATTTAATAGCTGAACTTAGGCCAGCTGCTTCAGCAACCATGGGAGTACCAGCTTCAAATTTCCAAGGGAGTTCATTGGTAGAGAAACCATCCTTTGTGACGTTCAAGATCATCTCACCACCCCCAAGGAAAGGAGGCATAGCATCTAGAATCTCCGCTCTTCCCCACAGAACACCTATTCCCATAGGACCTAGTAATTTATGACCTGTAAAAGTTAAGAAATCAGCTCCCAAATCCTGAACATCAGTTCGGGAATGAGGCGTGTATTGGCTTGCATCAATTAAAACCTTTGCGCCAGCAGCATGGGCTCGTTCGCTAAGTTCCTTCGCAGGAGTGAACGTCCCAAGTACATTGGACATTGCAGCGAAACTTAAAAGCTTTGCACCGTCAATAAGGGCATCAAAATCAGATAAATCTAAATCACCTTCGTCTGTAACTTTTATCCATCTAATTTCAATACCTTTTTCGCTCGCTAACATGTGCCAAGGTACGATATTTGCATGGTGTTCAAGTTCTGTTAGGACAACAGTATCGCCCGCTTGTAAGTTAGCTCGACCCCACGTGTTCGAAACTAGATTAATGGCCTCTGTAGCATTCTTGGTAAAGATAACTTCCTGACGATTATTAGCGTTTATGAAGTCGGATACTGTATCTCGGGCGCCTTCTAGTATCGCCGTTGCTTCGTTAGCCAGCTGGTAAGAACCCCTATGAACATTTGCATTAGAATTACGGTAATAGTCCTCCATAGAAGACATAACAGATTCAGGTTTTTGCGATGTATTCGCAGAGTCAAGATAAATAAGTTCCTTCCCATTGATTTCTCTTTGGAGTACGGGAAAGTCTTGCTTAATTTTTTTTACATCGATGCTCATAACCAAGCCTCGTATCCTTCAGTATCAAGCTTTTCAACTAATTCAAATCCACCTGAGTCAATAATTTTTCCCTCGACAAGGATGTGAACATGACTGGGTTTTAGATGGTCAAGTAAACGTTGATAATGCGTTATCGTTAGCACCCCTAAATGCGGCCTAGATTTCATAATTTCATTTACGCCAGTTGCAACTATTTGGAGTGCATCAATATCTAATCCGGAGTCCGTTTCGTCAAGTACGGCAAAATCAGGTTCCAAAAGGGCCATCTGTAGAATTTCATTTCTTTTTTTCTCTCCGCCAGAAAAACCCTCATTTAAGTAACGGTCAGCAAAAGCAGAATCCATGTCAAGTTTGTCCATCCACGCGAGCATTTGTTTGCGAAGGTTAAGGATAGAAATTTCTTTTGAAGTTCTCGCTTCAACTGTCTGTCGAAGAAAATTCAGAACAGAGACACCTGGAAACTCTTGGGGATACTGAAAAGCTAGGAACATGCCCTTTTTTCCGCGCTCCGAAGAATCTAGTGACGTAATGTCATCTCCTTTGAACTTGATTTTTCCTTTTTCAACAAAATACTCAGGTGACCCCAAGAGACTTGCCGCTAATGTAGATTTTCCACAACCATTAGGCCCCATTAGAGCATGGACTTCACCTTCGTTTATTACAAGTGAGACGCCGTTGAGAATTTTGGTTCCGTCTTCGGCACTTATATGTAGATCTACGATTTCAAGTAAAGGATTGTCCACAAGGAAAGTCTATCTAGCAAAGTAATTAACCCTAGATATCCAGAGCTAATTATTCGTGAAATGTGGCTCACCAGCCGCGTTCAACCCATACGTCTAGATTCGGCCTTTCATCAATAATGCGGGTGTTGTCCCCATGCCCAGGAAGAACAAGAGTCTCGGGGTCAAGCGTAAAAAGACGACGATCAATAGATTCAATTATTGCGGTGAAGTCGCCACCTTCAAATTGCGTAGCCCCCGGGCCGCCAGGAAATAATGTATCGCCGCTAAATAAGATCGGCCTTCCCTTAATTTTAAAGCACATCGATCCTGGGGTATGGCCGGGAGTGTGGATAGTCTCTAGCGTCAACTTCCCAACAGAGATCACTGATTCATCTTCGAGAATTTCGTCGTAACTATCTAACATATGTGCATCTTCGTGTGTGACAAATACGGAATACCCAGCTTCTCGTACTTGAGGAACTGCTTGAACGTGATCCCAGTGCCCGTGTGTTTCTAGAACTTTCTGCACGTTTAATGATTCGCACAATTCAAGAAGACGCTCATGTTCGTTCGCAGCATCAATAAGTAAGCCTTCTCCTGTTTGCCGGCACCGGACGATAAAAACATTATTATCCAAAGGGCCGACGACAATTTTATGTATCTCCATTTCCGAGTCTTTAAAATGCAATGTTGTCATACATTCCTCCTTTCTGAAGATTACTGCTTCCACGAATAAACGGCTATTGTTTGAGGATTATGTGGATTTATATTGCTGTGGCAACTGTAGTGATCGTTGTAGCAGCGTGGTTTGTTGTTATCACCGTTTCATCGAAACTACGATACACGCCAGAAAAAGTAGTCTTCGATATTGATAAAGCTACCGAATATGTAGCTGACAATTTACCACCCGCAATTACTGGCAAGCTTTCGTACGCCGATGTAGAGCTCTTAATTAAGTGGGAACTAACGTACCTTAGGCAACGAGGCGTAGCGTCTTATGGATCCATTGATTTTCTCGCAGAAAAAGCCTCAGAATCAATCGCAACTGTTTTTGCTCATGAAGACGAATTAGTAGATCAACTCTTTTCTCAAGCAATCAAGAGAAACCTTGATATTGATACGGTCGATATTGTATGTGTTACCGAACTTGTTAACCAATACTTGGTAAAACTCGGAGCTATTGGAGAACTAGTCGATTACTCAAAGTTCGGTGAATTAGAAACTAAATAAAAACTCATTGAATACTTCTAATTGCGGTGCATGTTGACTTAGTATCGGTTTACCAACGAAAGGAGGTGGTCCAACTGAGTAGTAAAATTTATGGGACCTTGGAGGTGGCCAGCCATTAGCGGCCCCTGGACCATTAGTAATACTTACTGGTCACCCGCAAAAAGCGGTCAGGTCCGGTCCCACCTGATCCAATTTGGAACGCTTTTTGTGAACCAGGCAAGATGGGGAAACATTAGTTTCCCCATCTTTTTGGTTACATGGTCGTCAAGATGGTTGCCCTTTCCTACACTAAAAGCACTGGAGGGAACATGAAGCGTCCAACACGAGTAGAACATTTTAGATGGCTTGGTGATAAAAGAAATCAGTACGTTTATGATCTAGACAGAATAGAAGATGAACAGGTTATTGATGAGCTAATAGAATCTGAAAAATATCTTGTATTTAGCCCAGATACGTTACCGGAGGCCCGAAATCGTGGCTACCGACATAAAAAAGTGTAAGAGATTAATAGTATGACTTATCAATTTGAGTCTGATGGATTGCAATTAACAGGACGCCTAACGAAACCAGGTAAAACTGACCGTCAAAAAACAGGCGGTCTGGTCCTTTGTCATGGGTTTCCCTCAATGTCAGTTGGTGATATAGATGTAGCACAGTCGTATTATGACTTAGCAGACCTCATATCAGATCATCTTGGTTGGTTTGTTTTCGCCATTACCTATAGAGGATGTGGACAATCCGAAGGGAATTTTTCTTTAAGGGGTTGGTTGAATGACATCATTAGCGCAGTTAGCCATTTAGATGCAATCGATACCATAGATAATGTTTATGCTGCGGGATTTGGTACAGGAGGAGCCTTAGCTATCAACGCAGCTAGCTCCTGCAGCGAACTCAAGGGTGTTGCTGCGATTTCGCCTCCATCTGATTTCAATGATTGGGTTCAAGAACCAGAAGACCTAATTAATTATGCGAGAAAAGTTGGAGTCATAAAAGACGATAGTTATCCCCAAAATATTGACAAATGGATACAAGAGCTATCCGGCATAAAAACTATCGAAGCTGCTAATCAAATGAGTAATAAGCCATTATTGGTTTTACATGGAGCAGGTGATCGAGTCGTACCATCTTTTGATGCCCGAGTTATTGCTGATGCACATGGGACAGCAGACCTTCGGATAATTGATGGTGCTACACATAGATTAAGATTTGATCCGAGGACAACAGCAGTCCTAATTGGGTGGTTAGATAGAGTGCATAGATCAAGTTTGAAGCAAGATGAACTAGTTAAAAAATCTCCTGAAAGCGATAAATGATGGAGCAAAGAAAAAAAATCTTCACTGATGGTGCCTGTAGCGGCAACCCAGGCCCTGGAGGTTGGGCATGGATTATGGAAGGTGGGAATTTCTCCTCTGGAAACGAGAAACAAACTACAAACCAACGTATGGAACTCACTGCTGCATATCAAGCTGTGGTTAATAATGAAGGCCTCTTAGAGATAGTAAGTGATTCTACCTATGTTGTTAAGTGCTTCAACGACGAATGGTGGAAGGGTTGGATAAAGAGAAACTGGACAAATAGCCAAAGAAAACCAGTTGCAAACAGGGACCTATGGGAACCGTTTATTGGAGAAGTTATAAAGAGGGATGTTATTTTTACTTGGGTAAAAGGGCATTCAGGTAATAAATGGAATGATTTCGCAGATCAGTTAGCTGTAGAAGCCGGTTATCTTCAAAATTCTCGAAAAGGTACAGAACCTCCCAGAGAGATTAGGTTACCACCTAGAAATTAGAGAAAAAAACCATTTAGGAGACAGGTTTGAGTACTCGTACTAGCTTCTACTACGGTTACAAGAATTGAAGGAGATCTATGCCATACCCGCAGGAAATAATTGATTTAGGAGAGAAAGTTAAGAACTGGGGTCGATGGGGAGATGACGATGAGAAGGGAACAGTTAATTTCATTACCGACGAGGTCGTGAAAGAAGCGATGCAATGTGTCAAAACAGGAAAACGATTCTCGCTTGCATTTCCACTTCAACACCAAGGCGGCCTTCAGCTAGGTTCCATGCCGGGTCGCATCAACCCTCTTCGTACAATGGTTCAACTCAATACGCCTGTGTTTGGCGATCCATCACAATTTTGCACATCTGACGATGTAGTGACTATGGGATTGCAAGCAGCAACACATTGGGATGGGCTATGTCATGCAAGTTGGAATGGAAAAATCTTCGGCGGACGCGATGCATCAACCATAACCTACGATGGTGCTTCGGTTTGCGGTATAGAGAAAATAGAAACTCTTACTAGTAGGGGAGTTCTTCTTGATATTGCTTCTCTTTATGATGTAGAAGAATTGCCAGGTGGCCATGCAATAAGTTACGAAGATTGCGAAAATGCAGAGAAGAATCAAGGCGTACAGGTGCGCTCTGGTGATATTCTTCTGCTTCGTACGGGGATGATGGCTAAAGCTCGGAGCGGTGATGTCCTAGCGTATGGAAGCGGAACGACTTTGGAAGACTCTCCAATACCCGGCTTTCCTGGTGTTGGGCTAGGGGCTGTGGAATTCTTTTATGATCGCGAAATTGCTGCTGTTGCAACAGATACAGTCACTTTCGAAGTTATGCCTTGGGACCCAAGCGTACCTGGCGCGATTCTTCCAATCCATTGTCTAAATCTTGTCATGATGGGTTTAACTCAAGGCCAGAATTGGGATCTGGAAGAGTTAGCTAAAGATTGTATCGAAGATGGCCAATGGGACTTCTTGCTTGAAGCAAGCCCACAGCCTTTCGTTGGAGGGATAGGTTCTCCCGTTAACCCAGTCGCTATTAAGTGAGGTTAGTTAGACCCAGCGACTGTGGTCAGCCATTGATAACATTTCTTTATCCCCAGAGGAATTCCCATAGGCCCAAATTTCGACATCAGTTGGCCCAATCCACTGCCTGAGGCGACGAGCCTTTTCTGGGCCTCTTATATTGTTTCCAGAAATTTCTCCGGACAACAACCCCGATTCAGAAGCTAGTTCAACAGCAATAACATGATCAAAACCAAGCTTAGTAGCTGCAGGTCTTGCATAACATCCAAGTGAAGCAGTAACCAAAACTAACTCATGGCCGGCTTTTCTGTGCCAAGAAAGTAAAGCAAGAACGTCGTCGCGATATTTTGAATTTAATGTCTCGGCGTACCTAATGCCGTCTTCTTCAAATTTACTAACCGAAATATCCGCAAAGACTTTTCGTATCACTTGAACCTTTAACGCATCTCGCCATTTCAATGACCTTCTGTTAGCAGTTGAGGAGATCAAAGGAAGTAGTAAATTCAGTAAACCGTATTTTTTCAGAAAGGGAAATAACGTATCTCGTTTAGTAATTGTTCCATCAAAATCAAACGCTGCAATTTGCCTCTGGCTCATAGTTTCTCAAGGTAGTCAACTAATCTTCTAAGTGTTTCTTTCATTTGTTCCGGATGGGAACGAGGGTAACCAGCAAGTTCAATTAGCCAAGGAAAAACAGAATATGACCAGTCGAATGTTTCGGTGATAAGAGTGCCTGTGTCAGTATCGGATAGTTTATAACGCCACCGGTGCTTACCCATATGTGACCAGGCGATCAAGGAATCTTGCTCGTACTCAACAACTGTGTTTTTAATTTTGTAGGAGAAGCCCCACATTTGCATTTTTACTTTAAATACATCTCCGATATCGGTTAGTATCGAGCCACTTACTAAATCTTTCACAGTTCCAGAGCCATCAAAACTAGTATGCACCTCTGGATTAGCGAGTACTGAAAAGATAAGTTCTCTTGGGAACGGAACTGTGATGGAGACAGAGATTTGTTTTTCTGAAGACATTCGTAGGGCCTATGTTCTATTCTGAGAGAATATCAGGGAATGATACTGCTAAATTTTTGTGCTTGAATTCAAAACCGTTATCAATTGCCTTTTGTGGAAGAACTCTTAAGCTATTTTGAAGTAGTTCAGTTGCTAACTCTTTACCTAAAAGTAACTGAGGAGCAAACTCAGGGACAGTAAAGAATGTTGGCCGTTTTAATGCTGAACCCAAAGCTTTTGTGTATTCAGAATTTGTTACCGGTGAAGGCGCAGTTAAGTTAACAGCGCCTGAAATTTCATTAGTCAGTAGCCAATGAATCAAGCGGACCTCATCCTCTAAAGAGATCCAACTCCAGAATTGTTTTCCACTGCCGATCCTTCCACCTAATCCAAGTTTAAAAAGAAGCCGAGTTTTCTTTAACATGCCATCTGAAGGGGATTGAACAAGGCCAGTTCGTAAATGTGTTACACGTATCCCCGCATTTTCAGCGATTTGTGTTGCACCTTCCCATTGCTTGACGACCTCAGCCAGAAAACCTTCTCCAGAACTAGAATCCTCATATAGTTCTTCATCACCTCGGTTCCCGTAAATACCAATAGCAGATCCGCTAAGAAGAACTCTAGGAGGGGTCGGAAGTTGAGATAATGTTTGCGACAGAAGTTCAGTTCCTTTTGTCCGACTCTCAAGGATTAAAGCTTTTTGCTTATCAGTCCATCTCCCGCCAGCGATGTTCTCTCCAGCTAAATGGATTACTGCTTCAACTCCATCAAACTTATTTGTTGGCAGCACTCCTTTGGTAGGATCCCAGACTACGTCATTGCTGGGGCCTCGACCTATTGAAAGTATGGAATGGCCCTCTTTCTTAAGAAAGGGGCAAAGAGCAGAGCCAATAAATCCTGTCGCTCCGGTAACTGCTATTAACATATGTCCTCCTGGTGTTTGAAGGTGTTTGCTTGGTGGATGTATACCAAGTAATCATATACTAACGAAAATTTACATCCGTTCCTTCTGCTCTATGTTCCTAGACATTCTTTAAGATCTGGGAATGGTTTAGGCAGTATGGAATAAGAAGTTTTCATGGCAGAATAGGGGTATGGAACCCCATGAAATAGAAAATTCTCTATCAGAGACTAACGAGGCTAAGAAAGTTAAGGGTGCTGGTGCAGTTATACTTGGAGCAGCAATGATCGCTATCGGTGAAATCTTAGAGCCTGAAAAGACATCTGTTAACATAACGGAAGCTAGCGATGACCATGTGCCAGATTTGCCTCTGGATTTAGATTTTGGAGAACTCCCACCTCTAGATTAACCACTAGTCCAATTTAAGTCGCCTTGAGAAGTCGCTTTGCCAAAAGTTTTCTTGACTATATTTTTTTCTAATTTGTTTCCATTCGGCAAATCGTGGGTACATCTCGGTAACTAGTTCTGGTTCTAATCCGCTATCTTTTGCTAAATATACTCGGCCACCAACTTCGGTAATTTTTCTATCAAACTCGCTGAGGAGGCTTCTACTTGAAGCGTTCTCATTTGGAAAATCCACCGCTAAAGTCCAACCTGGCTTACAAAATGATAAATAGCTGTTACTTTCTGAACCGAGCCGTTTAAGTACGGCAAGGGTAGGTAAGACCGGTAAGGTTCCCACAGTTTGGATAATTTCCTTAAGCAGAATTTCCTCTGAATGCGGAACAACAATTTGCCATTGGAAAAGACCCTTTTTCCCGTACAAGTTATTCCAGCCTATCAATCGGTCTAGTGGGTAAAGAAAACCAGGAATTGAAATAGATTTATGCAGAATCTTAGAAGGATGGTTTCGGAATTTAAATGCATTGAACGAATTGCAATTGAGTTTACTTATGGTGTTGAACGGAAGAGGTCTAGAAATTTCGAAGCGATTCGTCTTCTTTTGGTCAAACGAGTGATTAAATTCAGAGCCAAAGTCTGCAAATTGAATTATCCCGCGACCAGGGTTTTTATTTGAAAGGAGATCAAGCCAAGCAACAGAGTATGAGCGGGTGGGCGATTCAGCTTTGAAATGGTTAAAGAGTTCATCGTAAGTTGTGAATTTTTCTGACGTAACTAGTAATTCATTTGATTCAATTCTTTCTAACTGAAGAGTTGCTCTGAGTATTAAGCCTGTTAAACCAAGACCCCCTATAGTTGCCCAAAATAACTCAGGTTCCTCTGACCTGCTGCAACGAATGATTGTTTCTTTCGTTGTTAAAACATTCATTTCCAAAATGTGGCTTGCAATAGAGTCTTTGTGGAAATGGTTTTTCCCATGTGCATCTGCTGCAATGGCCCCACCGATACTAATTTTCTCAGATCCGGGAACAACAGGTAAGATCCAACTGTTGTGTATAGCTGCTTCCAGTACGGCCCCCAGATGCACGCCACCGTGAATGGAGATGCGACCTTCCTTAGTTATCGTTAGGTCGTTGCTCTCTGTATAGTTCAAGATTGATGCCACTGTACCTTCTGAGTTCAGCGCTTGGTCTCCATAGCTGTTGCCGAAAGCTCGAGGGATCACCCCGCGTTCATCAACATATTGTAAAAGATTAGGGATATCCTTTTCGCAGTCGATATCTAGTTTTTGAGAATTAGAAGAGTGGCCTCCTCCCCAGCTTCTGAGTTGTTCTCTATCCATAGACAGAGCCAATGTATGTTAATGCCCAGCAGGTCACTGAAATGTTCAAAAGCTTGTCAGTAAATAGAATTAGCGTGGGGTTTTCACATTTCCCTAGCTTTGCAAGATTGCTAAACCTTAGGAAACCTACAGCACACATCACCCATGAAAGAAGAGAGTAAGTATTGGAAGTTTGGTTTTGGACAACCCAAATAAAATATGTCAGTAAGCTACCAACGATAGAAAAGCTTATAACTAAGAAAAGGCTTCTTTGGGAATATTTTTTCAGAACTGGCCTAAAATCATGGTCAACATATGCAATGCACTCGGAAAACCGTTTGCATGAAATAAGACACAGCGAAGACAACGTTACAACGGCAATGTAGCTGAAGCTAATGTGGGTGTCCGTTGCTAGTCCTCCAGTGGCCGCCCTGATAGTAAACCCAGAAGCAACGAGGCAGAGTTCTGCGTACGGAACATGTTTTAGGGCTATTGAATAAGCGACGTTAACTCCAAAGTAAGTTAAAAGCATGTACATGACAGAGAGATTCAAAAAAGCAGCTCCAACTAGTGAAGCCAGAAAACATGTTAAGCCAATCAATCCAGCTATTTGCGGTGGGACGTCGCCAGAGCTCACTGGACGAAGAGATTTCAGAGGATGATATTGATCTGCAGATCTATCTTGAAGATCATTAAAAACGTAGACAGCCGAAGAAGCTAAAATAAAAAGGGTCATTGAGATCATCGCACGGATCAAAGTATCTCTTTCCGTGAATGTTCCTGCAGCAATTGGAGCGCCTAGAACTATCAGATTCTTTACCCATTGATTAGAACGAACAACTCTCATTAATTTACTTAAAGCATCCATCAGTAGACAGCCTAATTGATCTCAGTGTTTGTGGCTTTCCCATTTGATTGGTTCACTCAGATACCAATAGAAATGCATGTCAATTAGGTTATTTAAACCCTTCTAAGCTAGTAGTCTTGAAGGAGCCATGAGTACCAGAATGCTAATCTTCGTATCCCTTGTTTGCGGTCTAGTAATTCTTTTAGCGTTCACAGTTCAAGTTCTTGTAGCGTCATGAAATAAGGAAATTCCTTTGCCAGAGAATAGGTATGAAATCAAATGAATAAGATAGGATCGCCGTATGAGTGAGCAACGTACGCACTTTGATCTAGTTGTAATAGGAGGCGGGCCGGGTGGTTATGCATCAGCCCTTTATGGTTCAGCAGCAGGGATGGACGTTGCACTCGTTGAGATGTCAAAAATTGGTGGCACCTGTCTACACGTTGGCTGCATCCCAGCAAAGGAACTCTTAGAAACAGCTTCAGTTCTTCGAACTGTCAGGCATGCCGGTGAATTTGGTGTTAATACTTCTGAGGCAACATTAGATCTATCAAAAACAATGGAAAGAAAACAATCGGTAATTGACCAACTCACTAAAGGCGTAGTTGGCCTTCTGGACCGCAGAGAAGTAACTATTTTTAATGGAATTGGAAGCCTTTCCGCTAACCGCAAGATCAAGATCCAAGCAACAGATGGATCGAAGACGCACATAACTGGGGATAATATAATTCTCGCAAGTGGCTCAAAGCCAAGAACAATACCCGGGTTTGAAATAGATGGCGATCTGATCTTAACTTCAGAAGAGTTATTGTCCATGACGACAATACCAAAATCTGTTGCAATAATTGGGGGAGGAGCTATCGGGGTTGAATTCGCATCAGCATTGAACGATTTTGGCTCTGAAGTAACAATTCTTGAAGCATTACCTTCAATTCTTTCCGGTTGTGATGCAGATCTTTCAAAAACTGTAAGTCGGTCATTTAAAAAGCGCGGAATTGAAGTTCTTGTGAATTGCAAAGTCAGCGGGCACACAAAAAAAACTGCTGGTCTAACACTTCACTTAGACGATAGAGATATTGAAGTGGAGAAAGTGGTTGTGTCTATAGGGCGAAGACCGTTCGCTGATTTATTAGGGCTAAAAGATACTGGAATTGTTGTTGATACAGCTGGTTACATCCCCGTTGACAGGTTTTGTAGAACCGATGAAGACGGAGTGTACGCAATTGGAGATTTAATAAACTCTCCTCAATTAGCTCATGTAGCTTTTGCTGAAGCAATCATGGTAATAAAAGACATATGCGGTGAAGTTAAAAGTCCAGTCGATTATGAGAAGGTACCATGGGCTATTTACTGCCACCCAGAAGTAGCATTTGCGGGACTCAGCGAAGAAAAAGCACTGGAAGCCGGCTATGACATTGAAGTCTCAAAACATCGTTTCGCTGGGAACGGAAGGGCAATGATTGTTGGTGAGACAGAAGGCCTAGTGAAAGTTGTCGCTGAAAAAGCACGCGGTAATCAAAGCGGACAAATATTAGGTGTGCATATGGTGGGCCCTTGGGTTACTGAACAGTTAGGTCAGGGCTATTTAGCGATTAACTGGGAAGCAACTGTTGAAGAAGTAGCCGAATTTGTTCAACCACACCCAACAATGAGTGAACTATTCGGAGAATCTATCTTGGCCTTAACTGGACGCGCATTACATGGTTAATCTTTAAAATTCGTTTTACTTTTAACTTTCTTATTAAGATAATAAGAAATGAAACAACAGGTTCACAACGATACTCAAGAGCACTCTTCCTATTTAATTAAGCCGCTCAATGTCCGGTGGCTAGGAAGAGTGGCATACCGAGATGCATATGCTTTGCAAAATGCGCTGTTCACGAACGGCTCAGAGAACCATCTTCTCCTGCTAGAACATCATCATGTTTTTACTTTGGGCGTGAGAGGATCAAAAACAAATATCTTAATTGACCCTAAAACTATTGGCGCTGAAGTTATCAAAACTAATCGTGGAGGAGACGTAACCTATCATGGCCCCGGTCAACTGGTTGGGTATCCAATTCTTTCCCTTCCTGGGAAAAGAGGAGGAGGTATGGCTGATACCGTTTCTTACGTCCATTCCGTGGAAGAACTAATAATAGAAGCGTTAGCTGAAATTGGTCTACCAGGATGTTCTCGCTTGCGGAAATACCCGGGTGTTTGGGTAGATCATAATACCGATAATCCCAGAAAAATTGCAGCAGTAGGTGTGCGCCTTACTCGAGGTAGATCAATGCATGGCTTTGCGTTAAATGTTGACCCTGATATGAAATTCTTTGAATCGATAATTCCGTGTGGTATCCGAGATAAGCAAGTTACATCTCTTGCTAAAGAAGATCTTTCAACCTCTATGGAAGAAGTAACAAATATCATTGCAGAACTCGCAGCCCAAAAATGGGGTGCAGGTGAATCGGAAAGAATGGATGTTGCATGGAACCACAGAAAATCAGACCTAAGTGCTTTTACCCGTGGTGAAGGACCGGGTGAAGTTCCAAAGGCACCGCAGCAAAGAACAACCACATCGCAAAACTCAATTCAAATAACTAGGAAATCCGAACTAAATAAGGATCTACCTATTGGCCGAAAGCCCGAGTGGATGAAAGTCAAAGCTAATTTGGGTCCTGAATATCGGAAGTTGAAACAGACAATGAGGCGCCTTGACTTGACGACAGTCTGTGAAGAAGCCGGTTGCCCTAACATCTTCGAATGCTGGAACCAAGGGACAGCAACTTTTATGGCTTTAGGAGAACGTTGCACGAGAGCCTGCGGTTTTTGTTTAATAGATACCAGAAAGCCAAGTGAAGTTGACATCGAAGAACCTAAACGCATAGCAGATGCTGTCAAACGAATGCAGCTTGAATATGCCGTAGTTACCATGGTAGCCCGCGACGACCTTAGCGATGGTGGGGCAAAACACATGTCGAACATTGTTACAACAGTTCGCGCTCAAAATCCCAAAACTAAAGTAGAACTTCTGATATCTGACCTAAAAGGAAATCCACAAAGTTTAGAAATAGTTTTTGATGCTAGGCCTGACGTTCTCAATCACAATATTGAGACTGTCCCAAGACTACAAAGGAGAGTGCGACCATCAGCTAGTTATACACGTAGCCTTGCAGTGTTAGCCCAAGCTAAAGAATCAAAACTCATTACCAAAACATCTCTGATGGTTGGCTTGGGAGAGACAAAAGAAGAAATTCTAAGAACTCTTAAAGACCTTCGAGAAATAGGAGTGGATATCGTGACTATTGGGCAATATTTACGCCCAACGACAAATCATTTACCCATCAGGAAATGGTGGTCTCCGGAAGAGTTCCAGGAATTCCAGCTTCTCGGAGAAGCGATGGGCATTGCACACGTTGAATCAAGCCCACTGACAAGAAGCAGTTATCATGCTAAGAAATCTCAACAAACTGCTGAGCACAAAGCGCTCACTGATTTTTGAATATTGATAATATGCCCTGTCCGCACAATTCCATCTAACCTTAGAGTATGTTCAGAGACCGATTAGATAAAGCCCAGAATCTACTGGAGAAAAATAATATCGATGCAATGCTGCTTTCAGTAGGTGCTGACCTCCCTTATTTTACCGGATACGAAGCTATGCCATTAGAACGACTAACAATGCTAGTAATTCGACCGAACGAAGAGTCAATTCTTGTTATTCCAGAGTTAGAAGCACCAAGGATAAAAGCCGTCCCTGACCTTTTTCAGATCCGCCCATGGCAGGAAACAGAAGATCCTGTCCGTATCGTCGTTAATCTACTTAATGGTTTAAAAACTATAGCCATAGGAGATACAACCTGGAGTCGTTTCACGATTGAGATTCTTGAGCATCTTCCAAATCTTAAATTAACCAAAGCTAGCCATTTAACCAGCGAACTTAGATCGATAAAAGATAATGACGAACTTTCCCGCCTCCAAGAGGCATCAGCAGCTGTTGATAGAATCGCCGGCAGGTTGCAAACAGGCGGAATAGATCTTGTAGGGAAAACGGAAAAACAAGTTTCTGAAGAGCTTGGAAGGCAGATAATCTTTGAAGGCCACCATAAGGTAAACTTCGCAATAGTCGCTGCGGGAGAGAATGCTGCAAGTCCTCATCATGAACCTGGCCAGCGAGTAATAAAAAAATCAGAAGTAATTCTGTGTGATTTTGGTGGAACGATGATCGGCAATGACGGTATCGGTTATTGTTCCGACGTGACACGTTGTATTTGGACTGGTGAACCTCCCCAAGAGTTTTTAGAAATGTATCAAGTACTGCAAGAAGCTCAAGCGGAGCAAGTTGCGCTTTGCCTTCCTGGAACCCCTGCAGAAGAGATAGATAGGGTGGGAAGAAAAATTATCTCAGATAGTGGCTACGGCGACTATTTTATTCATCGAACAGGGCATGGTATCGGCGTTGAAGCTCATGAAGAGCCATATATTGTTGAAGGTAATGCTAAACCCCTACAGGTCGGGAATGTATTTAGCATCGAACCAGGAATCTATATCCCGAACAAATGGGGTGCGCGCCTTGAAGATATTGTCGCAGTTACAAACGAAGGTCCTAGGCCACTGAATAGAGCGAATCATGACCTTGCCGTAATCTCTTAGGAATAGATGATCAATTTCGAGGCATCCACTTTTTTTCTTCAATGGGCTGTGGGAGGAGGATTTTTTTTGTGGGTCACTTCCCAGCAGAGACTTGTCGGCCTCGGTTATGGCTGGACGAATCGATCTATTTATATATCAATAGCGGCTATAAGTCTCGTGACGGGACTTTCAACTGGAGCAGTTTGGGTGCGGGAAATCTCAACTCTTCTTTTCTTAGCCGCTATGTTTTTCTCATTAATTGTTTCTGTCGTGCGCAGAAAAGCTGGAGTGGAAGGGCAGAAGGCGCTCAAAGATTCACGTGCTGAAAGAGTTTCCGAAATGCTCGGGAGAAGTAATTTAAGAGAAAATAATGATAACGAGTTAAAGGAATATCCACCTATCTTAGATCTGTTAGCCCCATGTTTAGGGTTGATTGGATTAGTCGCAGGATCCATTGATGCCGGAGGCCCAGTTGCTCTTTCCGTTTCAAGAACTCTTGTAGGTGCAGCCTTCCTTGGAGCGATTTCAAACTCAATGCTACTTGGACATTGGTATTTAGTTCAGCCAGGTTTATCAAGAGAGCCAATCCATGAACTCGTCAAGTGGACAGGAATTCTATGGGTTCCAGAGCTAGTTTTGCTTTGCATTCCAACTGGCATGTTCTCTGTTCTCAATGGGACAATTGATGACAACTACAATGGACTTCTAGGTTGGTTCTGGGTTGCTTGTGTTGTAGCCACAATCTCGCTTGTAATAGTAACAAAGATGGCTTTACGAGAGAAGGAATATTCTGCTGTGATGGCAGCGACGGGGCTTATGTATCTAGCTATCTTGACTGGTTTCGGAATGGACCTAGTAGCTAGAATATTGCTAGACGCTTAATTTGGTTTTTATAAATGGAATGCAATTTCGCTATGTTTATGAGTTTGAATTGGAGAAAAGGATATGCAGGAATCTGGAAATCTAAAAATGAAGAAATCCAGAATAAAGTGGATTTCTATTGGGGTAATTCTACTAATAGCAATTGCTGTCACAGCTTGGGTTTTGTTTTTTAGAGACAATTCTCCTGCAAGCGTGAATAGCCAAACAGCTGAGAAAGCTCGGCAAGAAGCTTTATCTGAAGTAGAACCAGTAATTGTTGATTCATTAGATGGGACCTGGACGATTGACACAGAGATTGGAGTCTTTGATCAGAAATGCCTAACAGAGGTGTGTAACTCTTCATTTGCAGGATTCAGAATAGATGAAGAGCTAGTAGGAATAGGTGGGAAGACTGTCGTAGGGCGAACCCCCGGGATTCAGTCTCAATTTGCGATAGAAGGGTCCACTATCTTTCTCGCTGGGCAAGAGGGAAATCCTACTATTGTTGTTGATATGGCTGGTTTAACAACCGATGATGCCGGAAGAAACAATGCAATTAAACGCCAGGCAATTGAAACCGAAAAGTACCCAGAGGCTTACTTCGATATTAAACAACCTATAGATTTCAATACAGAATCTGACCTTCAGGCTGGTTTTGAAATTGAGGTAAGGGGTGATCTTACTATCCATGGTGTAACGCGAGAAGAGCGTATTGTATTGAATGTATCGTTTGATGGAAGTCGGATCCTTGTCTATGGAGAGCTTTCTCCAATCATTTTGGCTGATTATGAAATAGATAAACCTCGCTCTGCTGTCGTTCTCTCAGTTGAAGGGGAAGCAGTTATGGAATTCCAATTGTATTTTAAGAAGCTTGGATGATTAGAGCTACAAACCAAATGGAAGAACTCAATGTAATAATTAAAAGAGATATTGGCTATCTGCATCCGGTATCGTCAAAGATATGAAAATCTACACGAAAAAAGGCGATGACGGAACAACTGGACTGTTCTACGGGGGGAGGGTTCGAAAGGATTCTTTGCTTCCTACTGCATATGGAGAAGTGGACGAAGCACAAGCTGCCATAGGCTCGGCTAGGGCGATCATACAATCTGGAAACGAAATTGATCAATTGTTAATTCAGATTTTAAGAGATTTATGGGTTCTAATGGCTGAGCTAGCTACACTTCCAGAGAATCGTGAGAAATTAGAAGCGGGAGCAAGTCTTGTTACCGCAGAAATGGTTATAAGCATTGAAAATGCGATTGATAAATTCTCGGAAAAATTCACAATGCCAGAAGAATTTGTTGTGCCCGGGCAAAATCAAATGTCTGCTGCATTTGACCTAGCAAGAACTATCGTAAGGCGAGCAGAGCGAGCAGTTCTTCCAGTCGAGTCGGAAGGCTCACATGTCTTGCCTTACCTAAATCGGCTTTCAGATTTATTGTGGATACTTGCTCGGTTGCATGAAGAAGACACACTTACCGCAAAGATAAAAACAAAGGATTAACTATGACTATAGATATTAAACTCGTTACGAAAAAGCCAGCAGCAAGTCAACTGCACGCTATTATCGTTCCCTCAAATCGGATAAATGATTTACCTAACGAAATCAACGTAAGTTTCTTGGAGTCACGCCAGTTTGAAGGCGGATCAGGTCAAATAGTGTTCACCCAGTCACTAGACGGACAAGTTGTCCTTCTAGGTGTCGGTTCTACCGAAGACTTAAATCACCAAAACTATCGTCAAGCAGGGGCAGTATTCTTACGCGAAGTAAAGAATTTTAAGTCAGTTTCAGTGGATTTCGGTGGTCATTTTAATGATGCTTTAGACCAGCCAAGTGCAACCCAGGCCTTTCTTGAAGGAGCCCTTTTAGGGGCTTATGAATTTACGCAACTTAAATCAAAACCTAAAAAATCATCCTTAAAGAAGATAGCAATACTAGGTTCTGGGGCGGGTATGCGCAACGCAATTGAAAAAGCTGAAAGCATTGCTTTCGGAGTTAATTTGGCCAGGGATTTAGTTAACCTTCCTGGAGGTGACTTGACCCCAGTGGCATTTGCAAGAAAGGCCAGTCAAATAGCGAAAGAAAAAATGCTTTCAGTTAAAGTGCTTGATGGACCAGCAATTAAGAAAGCAAAAATGGGGGGTATTCTCGGTGTTAATCGTGGGTCGACCCAGCAACCTCGTTTTGTTCAACTCACTTATAAACCTCAAAAATCTTCAGGAAAACACATTGTCCTAGTTGGGAAAGGAGTTACTTTTGACGCTGGCGGTTTGTCAATCAAATCTGCCGTAGGGATGTCAACTATGAAATGCGATATGGGGGGAGCAGCAGCTGTTCTCGGTGCTATGTCTGCTTTAAGTTCTGTAGCGCCTTCAGCTAAAGTAACAGGTTTGATACCACTAACTGACAATATGCTCGGCGGGGATGCAACCCGACCAGGGGATGTTCTGCGAATTAAAAACGGCAAAACAGTGGAGGTACTTAACACTGATGCTGAAGGTCGGCTGATACTAGCGGATGCCCTTTCAGTTGCGTCACAAATGAAAGCCGATGCGATAATTGATCTAGCAACATTAACTGGGGCATGTATGGTTGCCCTCGGAAGCCAATATGCAGGTTTAATGGGGACAGACTCTGGTCTAATCAAAAGAATAGAGGATGCAAGCGGTGAGACCGGTGAAGAAGTCTGGCATCTTCCGCTCCCGAAGGAGTACCGATCTCAGCTAGATTCTGACGTAGCGGATGTAAAGAATATTGGAAGCAATTGGGGAGGTGCTCTCACTGCAGGATTGTTCCTTAAAGAATTTGTTTCAGATGAAATACCTTGGGCCCACATAGATATTGCAGGACCAGCATTCGCAGATAGCCCATGGGGAGAGCACCCTAAAGGAGGAACTGGGTTCGGAGTTCGACTTCTAGTAAACGTTATTGAGAATTTTTAGGAATTTTCAGTTTATTTGAAGTAGTAGTTGCAAAGAAGAAACTTAGAACTGCTCCTGTAAGAATGATAAGGAGATAAAGAATAGCGTTTAACCGTGACGATTTTATTGCCTCAGCCAACCCTCTTGTATCTGTTGAAATAAAACAGATAATAAGAAAAAATAAATTCATGACTATATGTCGAAGAGAAGTGGGAGCGCTTGAAGTGCCAAAGCATCCACATGGAACCTCATTGGAGCTTCGATACAACCTGTAAGTGACTAGAAAAAAAACTGCATACCAACCTCCCATAATGAGAGGAAGAAAAAAGCCTCCTATTACCGTTGCAGACAAAGCTGATACTAATTCGCTAAACCCTAAAACCCTAACAAACCCAATGGATACTGGGTAACCCAAAAGGCCCCAAGCTTTGCTTGTATGCATAGGCGAAAGCATCTTAGTTATTCCTCCGATAGCTACGAGTTCGCATCCAATAAAGAAAAAGACTTCAGACATTTCTTTAGACCGCGTTTTTCCTGAAGCAAAGTAATAAACAACTCATACAACGGAGGGTAGCATTCATGCATGAATCAAAATAAACAATTTGAAGACCAAATATGTTCTGCGAGAGAAATTCTTGGATCAGCTAATAGAATTGTTGTGTTAAGTGGAGCTGGAGTAAGCACAGATTCTGGAATTCCGGACTTTCGGGGGCCTAATGGGGTCTGGACAAAAAACCCAGAAGCTGAAAAAGCATCAAACATCCACCATTATGTTAAATCTCCTGAAATTCGTAAGAGGAATTGGAAACTCAGAGCATCTGGTGATTTGTGGCCAAATGTTTCTCCTAACAAAGGTCACGAAGCGCTAGCAGGTCTTGGGAGTAGGCTTCATCTGTTGATAACTCAGAACGTTGATGGACTTCATCAAATGGCAGGAACTCCAACAGAAAAAATAGTTGAAATTCATGGGAATACAAGAAATGTTGCGTGCTTAAGCTGCGATTATCATGCTCCAATGGAGGAAACTCTTGAAAGGGTTCGTGCCGGAGAAGAGGATCCTAGTTGTCCGAAGTGTAGTGGAATACTTAAATCGGCGACTATATCTTTCGGGCAATCACTTATAACGGAAGATTTGCTGAGAGCGGAAAATGCAATTCGAGAATGCGACTTACTCCTAGCGGTTGGTACTTCGTTAACTGTCGGTCCAATAAATAAAGTCGTCCCGTTAGCCCACAGCATATCAACTCCGATAATAATTGTTAATGGTCAAAAAACAGAGTACGAATACCTAGCTACGCTTGTTTTGCATACGGATATAAGCGAAACCCTTCAAAGGATCTGCTCATAGTGTGTTCGCATAGTTGGAATCTTGTTCGTTTAATTTAAACTAGAACATGGCAAATTTCCGAGAGTTACTCCAAGAAGCAAAAAGTCAAATTAATGAAGTAACCCCTGAAGAAGTAGAAAAACTTCTAACTGAGGATTGGCTGATACTTGATGTGCGCGAGCCGGATGAAATTAGCCAAGGAGCAATACCAGGTTCAATACACATAGCGCGAGGAAATTTAGAAAGCTCAATAGAAGGTCGAATACCTGATAAAAATACCAAAATTGTAGCAATGTGTGCAGGTGGGGCTCGGTCAGCTTTTGCAACACAGAGTCTTCAAATGCTTGATTATGGAGAAGTTGTTTCAATGGATGGCGGTTTCAACCGCTGGAAGGATGAGAGTCGATCTTGGGAAATTCCCACTGTGCTTGAATCAAGTATGCGAAATAGGTATCAGCGACACTTGCTTCTCCCCGAAGTCGGTGAAGTTGGCCAAATCAAATTGCTTGAATCAAAAATTTTATGCTTAGGAGCAGGAGGTTTAGGTTCACCTGCGGCTCTGTACCTAGCGGCAGCAGGGGTTGGAACAATAGGCATCGTAGATATGGACGTTGTCGATGAATCTAATCTTCAGCGGCAGATCCTTCACAATCAATCAAGGATCGGTGAACCAAAAGTAGAGTCTGCAAAGAAAACTCTCACAGCCCTTAATCAAGATGTAAAAGTAATTACGTATGATCTTCGACTTGACGCTTCTAACGTTGAGAAAATCATTTCTGACTACGATGTTGTCGTTGATGGGACAGACAATTTTCCGGTTCGTTATATGTTAAATGATGCATCCGTTAAATTAGGCATTCCTGTAGTCCATGGATCTATTTTTAGATTTGAAGGACAAGTAACTGTGTTCGATCCTAAAAATGGCCCAACATACAGAGATATGGTTCCGGAGCCACCTCCTCCAGAATTCGCACCTAGTTGCGCAGAGGCTGGTGTTTTAGGAGTCCTCCCTGGAATAGTCGGAAGCCTTCAAGCCCTAGAAGCCTTAAAACTAATTCTAGGTTTAGGGGATTCCCTTGTCGGGCGTCTATTAACTTTTGACGCTACTGAAATGACCTTTCGAGAGTTTAAACTTAGGAAAGATCCCGATGTTGACATCACTTGGGAAAACAGAGACAGGATCCAAGTGACTGAGTTGGAAGGCCAGTGCCAACCGGCCCCGCTAAGGAGCCTTTAGTCCGTCGAATTAGATATAGAATTCACATAGATTCTTTTCTAAAAGCTATTTTGTTAGGCCAATTAGAAAACCTACGCCCCAAGAGATATGCATGGTTGGGAACACTAGGAAAAGAGCTAGACGTTGTCGAAAAGTGATATTTTGTTTAAAAACGGATACGCCGATAGTAACTGCAAGGTAGAAAAGTAAAACCGTCAAGAACCAGAAAGAAGCAATAAAAGATAAAGCGAGGCTAGCAATTAAGATGAGTACTGTTAACGGGGGAATTGTTTGACGGACCTTAAGAGATGACGGGTCTTTGAATATAACCTTCCTTTTCCATTTCCCATACTGAAAATATTGGGCTGAAAGGCTTGAAAGATCTGACCTTGGGAAATAATCGACAATCAATTGAGGGTCAAACCACACTTTTCTTCCTGCGCGGCGAATTCGGTTATTAAGTTCGTAGTCTTGGTTTCGAACAAGGGATTCATTGAAACCGCCAAGCATTTTAAAAAGTTCCGAATCGTAAATACCAAGATAAACCGTATCTGTCGGTCCTTCTTTGCCACCGTAATGAAATTTAGAATTACCAACACCAAATCGGGAACTCATAGCCGTTGCTACTGCTATCTGAAATGTCGTTTCGCCAATAGCATTTTGGATTCCGCCGACATTTCCCGCTTTAGTGCGGATGATAATTTCAACTGCTTTAGCTACGTAATCTTTTGGAATTGCACAATGAGAATCAACTCGGACGAGGAAATCGCTAGTAGCCAAACTTGCAGCTTTATTTAGGCCACTTGCTGTCAATCCAGATTCATTGTTAATTATTTCTATCCGAGTATCCAGCATTTTATACTTATGAGCGATGCTCATAGTGGAGTCTGCCGAAGGCCCAATAGCAAGAATAATTTGATCAATATTTTGGTAAGTCTGTTCCAGAATAGAGTCAATTGCTCTTCCAAGGGTCGATTCAGCATTCCTGACTGGCATTATAATTGAGACGACAGGGAGCGAAGCAGACATACTAGAGGCGCCGTGAAAGAACGGTCCAAATAGTTTTGAGTAAAATTTGTAAATCTAAAATTGGAGACCAATTAACTAAATATTGTAAATCATGACCAAGTTTGTAACTAGGATCAGTATGGTAGCGGCCATCTACCTGAGCTAGTCCAGTTATTCCTGGCGGAATATCGTGACGACGACCATAACCTGGGATAAGGATTTCATAATTTGCTGTAAAATCTGGTCTTTCAGGTCGCGGGCCAATAATTGACATTTCACCTCTAGCGACATTTATAAATTGCGGTAACTCGTCTAGACGAGATTTGCGTACCCAATCTAATCCTGGGAGTACCCTAGTGTCATTTTCGTTTGCTTTGATCACTCCGGTTTTGCTCTCAGCATTCAGTGCCATCGTTCGGAATTTTAGCATCATAAAAGATTTTCCAAATTTCCCAACTCGCTCTTGCCGGTAAATAATCTTTCTACCTGCCAAGACTCGTACATAAGTTGCTACTAAAAGACCTAGAATTAAGAAAGGGAGTGCTGCGGTTAGAAGATAAATTATTTCTAATAATCTCTTGAAGCTTGCTCTTGAAGGGGAAAGTGAGTGAGCCTTTAAAGCGATAAATGGCATTCCGGCGATCTGCCTACTTCTTTTTAGCCCAAGTAAAGTATCCGAAGGCACTATACGTTGAAAGACTCCAATTCTATTTTCTTCAAGTTCAGCAAGAGGAGAAGGGTAGATCTTTTCAAGACTCCCAGCGCTCATGAGGAGAATGTCAGTAGCATTTTTTTCAACGATGGTTGCAGCCAAGTGATCAAATTTCTCTATAGAGCCGACAACGATAACATCTGGTTCACAAGCTTTAAGATGGTCTTCGCCTAATTCGATATCACTACTTGAACCAGCCAGCAATACTTTTGGATTCCCAAACCTTCGAGTTCGTAATTTGCTCGATAGCCATCTATTAAAAGCAATACCAAGCGCACTCAAAATGCCAAAGACTATTAGGTTTCCTCTTGGCATAAGGAAATAACCAGTTATCAAAGCTAACGTCGCATCAGATAAGATCGCAACAGTCGTAAGTGCTGTAACTCGTGGAAGCCAAAGACGTGCCCCTAGTCGAGGCGTAGGTTCGTAGAGTTCACCAAAGTAAAAGATAATAATGTGAATAAATGTTGCTATAAGAAAACCTAGTAGATAGGTGGCGAAGGATTTCGGCCAATTAGAGCCAAACCTGATTGTCAAAGTTCCAAATAGAATTACCATCAGGACAATAAAGTCAGCGAAGTAAAGTCCGCGAACTGGCAACAATCTGGAGCGATTTTTTCTATTGCTAGGATTCATAAAATTCTGCTGGTCTTATCTTTCCGCAAGTACAAATAATAGTAACAAGAGATGTTAGATGATGGGGAGAAGCAAAAGTTTCTTAGAGGCGGATGTCAACTAGCTTTCTGTTTCAATGATGATGATTACATCACCAGCGCCAACGGCGTCTCCTTCGTTCACATTGATTTCGGTGATTGTCCCACTGACGTCTGAAGTAATATTATTTTCCATCTTCATTGCTTCAAGAACTACCAAAATATCTCCGGACTCAACTGTATCTCCTGTTGCTACCTGAATCTTAACTATCGTTCCTTGCATAGGAACAGAGATCTGGCCATCTCCTCCTCCAGTTTTAGCTCCAACGGATGATGCACTTCTGCGCACCTGACTAGAATCTTTTGGTACAGAAATAGAGACGTCAAATCTTTTCCCATTAACTTCGATGTCTGCGGTTCGAATTTCACTTGCTGAGATATCTTGAGCTTCAGGGATTGGGTTACCCTTAACGCCTGATAAATCAAGTACCTCCTCAACCCACTTCGTTGAATGTTCAACTGCACTGAAATCGGGATGGGCAAGAATTGCGATATCGGCAGGAATTGTGGTTCGAAGTCCGGATATCTCGAATTCAGTTAATGCTCTAATAGTTCTGGCAATTGCTGTGTCCCTATCTTTACCCCAGCAAATCAGTTTGCCGATTAAGTTATCGTAGAACTGGCTGATCTCATCGCCTTCTTCGTAACCCCCATCCCATCGAGTACCAAACCCTGCAGAGGTTTTGAAGGTTTCAAGCCTGCCGGGGCTTGGCAAAAATTGACCTTCAGCTGGGTCCTCAGCATTAATGCGTACTTCGATAGCATGCCCTGTCATTTCGATATCTTCTTGCTTGAAAGGTAATGTCTCGCCAGAAGCGACGCGTATTTGTTGCTCAACTAAATCAATACCTGAAACCATCTCGGTTACTGGATGCTCAACTTGCAATCTCGTATTCATCTCGAGGTAGTAAAAATCCTCATTTTCGTAAAGAAATTCAACAGTTCCAGCATTAATGTAACCACAGCCTTTAGCTACATCAACAGCCGCTTGTCCCATGTCATTCAGAATTTTCTGAGGAATTCGAGGAGCTGGAGCTTCTTCAATTAGTTTCTGATGCCGTCTTTGGGCAGAACAATCTCGAGTTCCTAAGTGGATGGCATTTCCATGGCTGTCACAAAGAACTTGAACTTCAATGTGGCGAGGTTTGGTCAGATAGCGTTCCATGTAGATTTCGTCTCTACCGAAATAGGCGAGAGCTTCTCTCTGGGCTGAATCAATCGCAGTCCGTATTTCATCTTCGCTATTGACGACTTTCATGCCTCGGCCACCTCCACCATAAGCAGCTTTAATCGCAATCGGGTATCCATGGTCGGAAGCAAAAGCTTTAACTTCGTCTGAAGTTGTGATGAAATCTGTGGTTCCTGGTACACCGCTGACTCCTACTTTTTCTGCAGCTTGTCGAGCACTGATCTTGTCTCCCATTACCGCTATGGCTTCAACAGGAGGACCAATAAAAGTAACACCTTTCTCTGTTATAGCTTTAGCAAACTCAGCATTCTCTGAGAAGAAACCGTAACCGGGGTGAACAGCGTCAACTCCGGATCTTTCAATCACATCCAAAATCATTTCAGTATTGAGGTAACTTTCAGCAGCAGTTTGCCCTCCAAGCGCATAAGCTTCATCTGCAAGACGCGTATGCAGGGCATCCCGATCAAGTTCAGAATATACTGCAACGGATTGAATGCCTAGTTCTCGGCAAGCACGAATAACCCGAACCGCGATTTCTCCTCTATTTGCAATTAGTACCTTTGTGAACACGAGATTAACGTTACATAAGATGGAGGCAAATCAAGTGTCATTCCCAAAAGTCAATGAAAATTTTTCTTCAAGCGAAAAATCAGCTTTTTTACACAAGAGTCTAAAAGACGCCGGATATGGAACTGTTTCTTGGGTTTCTAGCACTGGTTCAACAAACGCAGACTTACTTGAAGCGGGGTTAGGAGGAGCAAAAAATTTATCTGTTGTGATTGCTGATCACCAGACTATGGGGCGCGGTCGGCGAAATCGAGAGTGGTTATCTGAAGAGAACTCTTCATTATTAATGTCAATTCTCTTCAGGGCAAATAAAAATCAAGGGCAACTGGGATCTTATAGCATGATGGTTTCTTTATCTGCATGTCAGGTGCTTCATGAACTTGGCTTTACAAGCGTTCGGATCAAATGGCCTAACGATTTAATCATTCATCAAGAGAAATCAACATACAAACTCGCTGGAGTGTTGACCCAAACTGTTATTCAGAAAGACCAAGTACTTGTTGTAGCTGGAATAGGGATAAATGTACGGTCTGGTAATCTTAAAAAATTATTACCACAAGAAGAAGTCATAGCCTTAGAAGATATTGGGGATCCCCCAGACCGAGTCATGTTGGCTCTGCGAGTTCTAGAGCGGATAGGAGAAATCTCGAAAAGCAATGCATCTATTCTTGACGAATACGTTTCGCTTCTTGACACCATTGGGCGGGAAGTTCGTATAACTACTGACGGTAAAGAAATTACTGGGACAGTTGTAGCAGTTACCCCAGTAGGTGCACTTATCGTCGACACTGGTGGCACAGGCAGAGAAGAAGTATTCGTTGGGGACGTAGTTCACCTGCGTACATGAATTACTGTTGTGAGGCTAAGTCACATTATGTCAGAATCAAGCTACGTTGTTTAGATGGTATTAGCGAAACGCCCAAGGCCGAAACGCACATTAATTCAGCGTTTCTTTCTTCTTTGTAGTCTGTTAATTTTGTCAGCTTCAACTGTTGCTGCCATTCTTTTAGCGTATACCTCTGAAACTGTTGGGCAGATCCCAAGAACTGCATTTGGGAATGCTCTTAGTATGCAATCATCAGAAACTGATGAGCCTCTAAATTTTCTTTTGATAGGTTCAGACTCAATAGCAAACCTTCCAGAAGATCACCCTCTTCGATGGACTTCAGGGCGCTCTACGCGTCAGTTATTGACAGATACGCTTATAGTCCTAAGACTTGAACCCCGCGGAGGTGAGAATGGAGAGGTAAAAGCCTCTGCTCTATCTATTCCGCGTGACTTGTATGTGCCGCTCTCCGGGTACCCAGATTCTATGAAGATAAATAGCGTGGTGTACTTCACGAATAAACCAACGCTCGTCCAAACTATTCAAGACTTTCTTCAAATACCGATTCATCACGCAGTGGAAGTTGATTTTAATGGCTTTATGAGGCTGTTTGAAACTCTAGGGGGGTTAGACGTTTACATTGAGTACCCCCTGCGTGACCGGTTAGCGCAATTAGATATTCCTACCTCAGGTTGCGTTTCGCTAACACCGGAGCAAGCCCTTGGCTTAGTCAGAACTAGGACTTTACAGGCCTATGTCGAGAATTTTGATGGTTGGTATGGTAAAGCTCCCTATGCATGGGTAACCGTTGATGGCACAGGAGATTTTGGAAGACAATCACGTCAGCAGGATTTTTTGATTTTGGCTCTCCAGCAGGCGTTTGACTCAGGATTTAGGAATCCTTTAAAGATTAGCCAAATCATTGATGAAATCCTGAGTGGTAATTTCGTAACTCTAGATGATCGATTAACTCCTGATAATGCTATAAAATTAGCGCAACAATTTAAAGACTTTCGTCCAAATCAATTGGAAAAATATTCATTACCTACAGTCTATGATTTTGCCTTGATATCTGGAGAAGAACTTTCAATCCAGCGATTAGTTGAGTCAAGGTCAGATCCTATTCTTGATATTTTTAGAGGTTCGGTAGATAGCAACGAGGAAAATGCTCAACAGGTCGAAGACAATATTCAAGTCCCGAGTGTAAAGGTTTCCTCCCAAAGTAAATCAGATGACCAGATAACTGAAGAAGGCAAAACTTCTGAATCAGTTCTTCCCGTTGAGTTTAAAAATAATCAACAGCAAGTATTCGCTTATAGTGGAAGCGAAAATAACACAATGACAAATGAAGAACGACGAGCAGAAATTCTTGAAAGAGCGGGCAAGATAAAAGGTTGTTGAGACGAAATAGACACTTTAGAGCGCTCAATATCGGTTTTTTCTAACTTTTTTCAAAGTTCCTAGCAACTTTCGCCAAATTCGGCTCTTATTCCACTACCGTGTGAGGTCATGGGAAAGGCATCATCAGCAAAAAAGATTGCTAGGGCTGAGCGCGCTGGCTCTACGAGCGGGCCAAGTGAGAAACGCGCTATCGGATACCCTTCAGCCGTTGCATTAGTTATTGTTTTAGGTCTAGCACTTGTTGTTTTTGCTCGTGCAACCAGAGATGCGGAAGCTTCGCCTACATTACAGGACCATTGGCATGCGGCATACGGCGTCTGGGATTGCGTTTCCGATTCATTCCTTTCTCCTTTCCAAAGCGAGTTTGACCCTGAGGGAATTCATTCTCATCAAGATGGGCTTATTCACATTCATCCATTTACATCATCGGTAACTGGGAAACAAGCTAAGATGAGCGTCTTCTTAAATGCAATGGGAGCTTCAGTATCTTCTGACGGGCTGGATTTACCCGGAGGCGCTTCGCTTAATTCAGGAGTTGAATGCAATGGAGAAGAAGCTGTTATACAAATCATCCGTTGGTCAGACGCATTCGTAGGTGGGCCCCCCTCAGAAATAATTACTGAAGATCTGGATAGTGTCAGATTCCTAAATGATAGGGAAGCTTTTACAATAGCCCGAGCGCCGATTGGGGCAGACATACCACTTCCAAACTCTATAGATAATCTGGAAGGAGTTCTTGGCGGAAGAAGTGGCCCTGGAATCGAACCTCCAAATACAACTAACGTTCCAGGTCCCCAAGATTTTGGTGTTGAACTTGAATAAACAAGACCAGGAAATGCTATCGGCACCTGTTCTTGTCATTACAAGTGGCTATTTCAGCCCACTTCATTGTGGACATCTGGACTATTTGGAAGAAGCAGCCGCATTCGGGGACCAGCTTTTGGTTATTGTCAACAACAATCAGCAGCAAATACTAAAAAAAGGAAAACTAATTCTCGACGAAAAAGATCGCCTTCGAATAGTTAGGGCATTGGAGATTGTTGATGAAGCGGTTATAGCAGTAGATGATGATC
>JACERY010000014.1 GCA_013912105.1 Acidimicrobiales bacterium
GCCATTAATAGCAGCTTCTTGAATGGTCTGGAGATTGACAATGCAAAGTCAAAGATGATTGATTGGCTTGTTCAAAATGGTTGTGGCTCTGAGAAAATTACTTATAAGTTACGTGATTGGCTTTTCAGTCGGCAGAGATATTGGGGCGAGCCGTTCCCAATAGTTTATGATGGCAATGGACTTCCTCAAGCTGTAAAGGAAACGCAACTTCCTGTCGAACTCCCAGACCTAATTGACTGGGCGCCAAGGAGTCTTGATGAGAATAGCGATCCAGAACCACCATTAGGGCGTGCTTCAGATTGGGTCAATGTTGAGCTAGATATTGGCAATGGTCTTGAAACGTACAATCGGGAATTGAACACTATGCCTCAATGGGCTGGTTCTTGTTGGTACTACCTCAGGTATCTCGACCCAGACAATGATAATGAATTTGTTTCAAAAGATATTGAGAAATATTGGATGTCTGGGGATACCGGAGGAGTTGATCTTTATGTTGGAGGAGTTGAACATGCAGTTTTGCATCTTCTCTACAGTAGATTTTGGCATAAGGTCCTCTACGATCTCGGTTACGTTAGTTCTGCTGAACCTTTTCAACGTCTTTATAACCAAGGTTATATCCAAGCGGCTGCCTATCAGGACCCTCGTGGTGTATACGTAGAAGCTACTGAAGTAACTGCGGAAGGCGATCATTTCGTATATAACGGAGAAGTTGTAAAGAGATCCTTTGGCAAAATGGGAAAATCACTTAAAAATTCTGTCACTCCTGACGAAATGTACGAAGAATTTGGTGCAGATACGCTACGCCTTTATGAAATGTTTATGGGCCCTTTAGATCAAGATCGACCTTGGGAGACTAAGTCTGTCGTTGGTTCTCAACGGTTGATCCAACGGGTTTGGCGTAATTTAGTTGACGAAGAATCAGGCGAAATTAAAGTTTCCGACACTGAGCCGTCTAATGAAATAAGGCAATTACTCCACAAAACTATCCACTCCGTTACTAACGATATGGAAAATCTAAGATTCAATACAGCTATCGCTCGAATAACTGAGTTGAATAACGAAATTACAAGGCTTCCTGAAGATACTCCAAGAGAAGTTGCCGAACAATTAGTCCTACTTCTGTCCCCTCTCGTTCCACATATAGCTGAGGAACTTTGGGAAATGCTGGGAAATAATTTAAGTGTCGTTTATGCAGATTTCCCGACGGCAGATGAGAGTTTTCTCACTCAAGACACTATTGAAATACCTATTCAGGTTAATGGAAAAGTAAAAAGCAAAATAGTAATTGCTGCTGACACGCCAAAAGAAGAGCTTCGGGATTTAGCAATTTCAAACCCGAAGATATCCTCTCTTATTTCTGGAAAGGAAATACGCAAGGAAATAATCGTAGAGGGAAAGCTTGTGAACTTTGTTGTTTAGAGAGTTTCTTCAACAAGAAGTAAGGTTTAAGAATGGGTAGAGATGATAAATCTGGTTTATTCCTGGCGAATCCTTCAGTAGGTGAACGTTTTGGTGATTTATACGGCTCGTTTTGGTGTGATGGAAATCTTTCTCACGAGCTAAAAGAAGTTGTTCGCCTTCGGAATGCGCAACTCACAGATTGTGGTTATTGAAAGAACGTTCGGTTTTCGCTCGCTCGTGAAGCGGGCCTCACAGAAGATAAAGCTTCAATGATTAATGCAGAGGCACTACAGAATGACTTGCCGAACCAATGGCTTTCGATTCTTGCATTCACTGATCACTTTATACTGACTCCAGGACCTTTACCTAAAGAAATGAAAGCAGATTTAATTAAGAACTATACAGCAACTGAGCTGACTGAAATTTCATTGGGTTTGGGGCTTTTCCATGGTTTTTCCAAAATGTTGATTGCCCTGGGGCGAGAACCCGACGATATGGCGACAACAGTAATTCCAACGCCTACGGCTCCCATAACTGATTTAGATATAGAAATTACAAAGGAACACCCGGTAGCGAATTTACTTTCTCTAACCAATAAGCTTAGGCTTTATTGGCTTCAACTTGAAGAGTCGCTTTGGTCTATGGATTCTTATCCAACGAATGAACTTAAGTACATCCGATTCCATTTAGTGAATTTATTTAAGTTAAATAGTGAATACAGCAATTTCTATAGGATTGAAGGCTCTTCAGACACTTCTAAATCAATTGCCGACCAATTTGTTTATGATGTTAGATCAATCACCGTCAGACAAAGAGAAGAAATAATCAATGACTTCGGGTCAGAAGGGCTTCTAAACATTATGATTTGTTTAGCGATCTACGACGGTATTTTTCGCGTTGCAGCAGTACTGGAGTCTTAGAATTTACTGATTTCGATACGTCACGCAGTAGCCACCGCCTATTTGTGAACGATATTCATAGCTGAACCCAGAAGAACACTTATCGTTCACGCCAATTATTTCCCAAACATTTGCATCCTGTCTTCCGTCGCAGGGTACTTCTTGAACAGGGGCAAGATCGATACAAAGTTTTGGCTGCTGTCCGGAGATTTTTGGGGTGTAACCATTCGATGGCGTGCTATCACCCGTATTTCCCCCTATAAGGAAACCAATCAGGACCGCCCCTACAATCAAAGCCATCATGATAAATAAAGGGAGCGGTTTCATTAGTTTAGCGAATCCTCGTAACTCCATTTCGTCTTGACTTGCGACGGAAGGTTTTTGAGGCTTAGCAATGTACTCTTCTTCTAGAAACTCTTGAGAAATTTTTCTATTCGCTTCTCGGAATGTATCTTCTTGATTCTTTCTATTTAAAGTCTGATCATAATTTTTTCGTTTTTCAGGATTAGATATTATGGTCCACGCTGCGTTGAGATCTTTCATATCTCTCTCGCGACGCTTCAATTCTTGCTGGGTAAGGCGAAGGTTGTTGTCTGGGTGAAGTAGTCGAGCTTTCTTTAGGTACTCTTTTTTGATAACGGCTATATCTGCACCGGGCCTAACGCCTAAGACGTCGTAATGATTTCTGCTTTTGCCCACTTATTTACATCCTGCTGGTCTAACTACAGATTAATCCTTAGAATGAAGAGAAGCATTATTAAGGGATTATGAGATGAGTCACTTGGTTGTTTGCCAACAATGCAACGAATCTGAAGATTTAGAAGGTTATACAGAAGACAATCAAATTTTCGTTAAGTGTTTAAAATGCAACCATACTTGGGTACGTGACTTAACGCCTTTATGCCCTAAGTGCCAATCCGATAAAGTCCACCCAGCTTTTGAGGCCATTGTCACGAAATCTCGTGGTACGCAGCTTTCTGTAGAGAGTTCAAAAATAATCTACTTGTGTGAAAAATGTGATTTTTCGCGTTTGCGAGACTACCAAAAACGTAATTCTCCTATAATGCCTAAGGACCTTCCTACTTTGTAGCTCTTTTTTCTAAATCGTAAAAGAGTTGCTCTAGTCCAGTGACTCTTGATCCCTTGATAAGAACTATTGAATCTTCTCCAGTTAGGTTATTTTCATATAGTGCATCCAATGCATCATCTAAAGTTGGAACTAAGAGGCCACCATATTCTTTAATTCCTATAGAAATTACGTTTATTCCCGATTCCTCTAACTTTTTACCTATAGCTAAATGTTCTTGAATGCTCCTTTCACCAAGTTCTGCCATAATTCCCAAAACGGCAGTTTTGTTTTTTCGACTTGATGTCATCAAAGTATCTATAGCTGCGTTCATTGAGGCAGGGTTGGCGTTATAAGAATCATTAATCACCATTGTTCCATCCTCTAAATGGTTGATATCCATTCGCAGTGGTGACATCTTGATTTCAGAAAGGGAACGAACAAGTTGATTTTGCTCAATCCCGAGTGCTAAACCGATCGACACTGCTGCTAGTGCATTGTGTATATTATGCCGGCCGGGGATATTTAATGTTACGTCACTCTCACCCCACGGGGTACTCAAGCGGAAAGAGCAGCAAAAATTCTCATTGACTACAACATTTGCGGCTGAGATTACTGCATTAGCGAAACCAAAGGTTAAAACATCTGCCTTTGTCCTAGATGACATTGCACGAACGCGTTTATCATCATAATTAAGAATGGCTGTTCCAGAAGGGGGTAAACTCTCGATTAACTCTCCTTTCGTTAACGCGATTTCTTCTTCATCCTTGAAAATTTCTGTGTGTGCTGCGCTTACTTTAGTTACAACACCGATAGTTGGAGAAGCAATTTCACATAATTCTTTAATTTGGCCGGGTCCACGTGCACCCATTTCTAAAACGACATGCTTCACTTTTTCATTACACCCTAGGAGGGTGAGAGGTACGCCAATTTCGTTATTATGAGAAAGTTTGCTTACCTCGATGGAATTCGTGCTTGACAGAATAGATGCTGCAATATCTTTGGTTGTGGTTTTCCCTACAGAACCAGTAATTGCAATTACCTCTCCAGTAATTTTTTTTCGTGAAATTTTTGCTATAACCTGCAGTGCTTTAAGCGTGTCTTCTACCTTGACTGAAGTGTGCTGAGGCTCTCCATGGCTAAAAAGATACGCATTAGCATTTTTTTCTAAAGCTTCGGCAACGAACGCATGACCGTCTCTTTCAGCAACAAGTGGAATAAAGAGATCACCGTTTTGTAGGGTCCGAGTGTCGATGGATACGCCTGTTATGATTACATCTCTCTCTCCATAAATTATTCCGTTAGTTGCATCTGCAACTTCCTCGATTGTCAGTTCCATAGTAGACAAATTTGGTTAATGGAGAGTTGCCTCAGCACGGATGCTAATCGTGGTTGCCTCTTACCGGGTACAGGAATTAAAGCTGCCATTTTCAATCAGATTATGGGAGATAAGGTAGAGGATCAACTGGAACACCACTTATTCTGACTTCAAAATGCAAATGCGGACCAGTTGATAACCCCGTGCTTCCGCAAGCTCCCACCTGTTCGCCTGCAACTACATATTCTTCAAGCTGAACATAAATATTTGATAGATGGGCGTATAACGTTGACGTAGAGTTAGCGTGTTGCACGATTACTGTATAGCCGTATCCACCGTAATACTCCGCAGTAATCACGATGCCATCTGTGGCAGATCGTATAGCGTCTCCAGTGTTGCAATTGTAGTCAACGCCATTGTGCATTCTTGCATAGCCCAGAATAGGGTGCATTCTTAACCCAAAGAAAGATGTTCTTAATCCGGGACTCGGAAGAACCCACCCTGCTTCTGTAATTTGTCCCAAACGTGCTTCAAGTTCTGCTCGTCGTCTTGCTTCTTCTAGCTCGCGGGCTATTCTTTCTTCTTCAGCTGCAATGTAATTACTGATCTGTTCTTGTTCTTGCACTGCAGTTGCCAGCATTGAGTTCCATTGTTCTCTACGAACATCTAATTCTGCTTTGATCTCAGCTTGTTTAGTTCGTTGGATTTCTAATTGCACCCTCACCTCTTCAAGTTCTGCTTGAATTGCGTCTGCTTCATCTTGAGCTGCTGCTGCTTTTGAAAGTAGGTACGATCTTTCTTGTTGAATCAGCTTCAACTTATCCAGAACATCGTTAGTATCACTACTCACGAGATCTAGTAAAGCTATTTTGTGAGCAGCAACAGTTGCATCTTGAGCTTCAAACCATGCTTCAGTTCGTCTATCACTTAACCCAATATAGGATTCTACTGCGTACGCTATTGCTCGTTCTTCGAGAAGGGTTATTTCTCTTGCGATAGAGAGAAAATCTTCTTGTGCTTCGATTTTTTGAGCCAAAGCTGACTGCAGGCGCTGTTGAGAAGCTTGTTCTTTAGCTTCCTGAAGGTTAACAAGATTAGTTGCTGCCTCTAATGCAGCTACTATTTCGATATCTTCCGCTTCAAGAAGTGCTATCTCTGCCTCTGCTGCTAATTGCTCTTGACGTGCTAGCTCTCGTTGTTCTTTCGCCTGTTCGATAGGGTCCTCTTCTTGAGCACTAATTGAACCAACAGGAATCGTTAGTAACAGAAATGTAAACATACACAATGTTAGTTTTGAAAGATGTTTCCGATTAACCACATATTCATGATAGTTCGGCTACCCATAATTTAGGTTTCACTACTAATTCCTTTTTTATAATAAAAATAGGGATAAGAAGATATTGTAATTATATGGCAGAAACAGTTTTAGATGTTGACATGCTTGCTTTCGAGAATGGCAGCAAAAGTGATAGACAAGCGGTCGTCGATGGGGTTATGCAGAGCCTTAAGACAGGTTTTGTTTACACTTCTCATGATATGTCGCAGGATTTTTTGGATCAGGTTTATGGGATGCTCGGGATATTCTTTGATTTAAGCAGCGACGAAAAGCAAACTGTGACAGCAAATAATACGAATGGTCAGCGAGGCTACACAGGGCTGCTTGTAGAGACAGCGGCAATTTCAGATATCCCGGATTGGAAAGAAATGCTAAATTGGGGAATGGACCTCCCCTCTGGTCACCCTTTGAAAGCTCGCTACCCTCATAGATTCCTGAACAATATTTTCCCTGAGAATCTAGTACCGGGCATAACCGAAACCTTAGAAACATTCCATAATCAGGTTTTAGAATTGCAATTGCGTTTCTTACGAATAATCGCTGCGGGGTTGAATGCATCGGAGGACTTCTTTGATTCATTTGTTCCGGGTGGAGCAAATTTAACTCGAGCTATTCATTACCCCGCCATGAATTTAGCTCCTAATGATACTCATCTTTGGGCAGAGGAGCATGGAGATATTAACTTGATAACAGCTCTTCCGCGAGCAACTGCACGTGGGCTTCAAATTAAGACCTCTGATGGTTGGATTGATGCGAAACCTCCTGACAATCACTTAATCATTAACACTGGGATTATGCTCGAACATTTGACTAATGGAATCGTACCTACAGGCATTCATCGAGTAGCAGCTGATCGAGAACAACAAGGTAGCCGAATGTCAATAGTTCAATTCTGCCACCCCACTCCTTGGACTGTTCTTTCTCCGATGACAAGTTGTGTCAACGCGGAGAACCCTCAACGATTTGCCCCTATTACGGCCGCGGACAGACTAGATCAAGTCTTATGGGAAATAAATCTGATTGAAAGTAGCCGCAGGGTCGACTAACTTTCAGCTTTGCAACCCAATGTTTGTCTGCAATACTTTGTGGATGTCAACACTTCTTGCTCAAGTAAAAATAAAAACTGGTTTCGAAGACCATTGGGAATCTATTGCGAAACGTGTTTTTGCTGCAACACATGAGCATGAATCCGGATGTATTCGATACGAGTACTGGAGAGGAAGCGACGAAAGGACTTATTATGTGCTTTTGTCCTTTAACTCTTTTGAGGACTTCATGATGCACCAAGTGGCAGATTATCATCACAATACTGATTTTCGAGACTGTTTTGAAGACTTCAAACTTGAGTGGGTAGATCCCATTTCTGGGGCTTCACCCCTGAAAGAATCATCCACTTCAGGAGTAAGAGATGACCAAAAAGGTGAAGTTTGGAACCAATATGTTGAAAATCATAGTAACGAAACCCCAGATTGGTGGTCCGTTCAACGAGAAAAATGAGCACAACTATTCGCAAGTTTGCTAAAAGTTATTGGTACTTAATTTTTTCTCAAATCATTACGGATGACTTACAACGAACCGTAAGATGTATTTATGACAAACCAAGTTTCAGAAATATTTAATAAATCGCTTTGGGAAGAATTCTCTGCTTTCAAATTTTCTGACATCACATATCACAAAGCAAAGGACCAAGGGACTGTAAGAATTGCATTCAATAGACCAGAAGTTCGCAATGCTTTTCGACCTCAAACTGTCGACGAACTATATCAGGCGTTAGATCATGCCCGCATGAGTACAGATATTGGTTGCATAATTTTGACTGGCAATGGGCCCTCGCCAAAGGACGGCGTTTGGGCTTTTTCTTCTGGAGGCGATCAAAGGATACGAGGGAAAGATGGCTATAAGTATGCCGATGGAGAATCAAGCGATTCGATTGATATCTCAAAGGTCGGACGCTTACATATACTCGAAGTTCAAAGATTGATACGAATGATCCCGAAACCTGTTATCGCCGTTGTCCCTGGGTGGGCAGTCGGTGGAGGGCACAGCCTTCATGTAACTTGCGACTTGAGTATCGCTAGCGAAGAACATGCAAAATTTATGCAAACCGACACGGATGTAGCTAGTTTTGATGGAGGATTTGGGTCAGCGTATCTTGCACGTCAAGTTGGTCAGAAATATGCTAGGGAAATATTTTTCTTAGGTAATCAATATTCAGCGTTAGAAGCCAAGGAGATGGGAATGGTTAATAAAGTTGTTCCTCATTCTAATCTCGAGGAAACTGCGCTTCTTTGGGCTAAAAAAATTAATGGTAAATCCCCTACTGCAAACCGAATGGCAAAATTTGCCTTAAACCTTATTGACGATGGCCTTATCGGACAGCAAGTTTTTGCCGGAGAAGCAACACGCCTTGCTTACATGACAGACGAAGCTCAAGAAGGTCGTGATGCTTTTTTAGAGAAACGTGATCCGAATTGGGAACCATTTCCTTACCACTTTTAGTTGCTTACGCCTTTTCAAAAGTAAAGTACAGCTCAGTAAATGATCTAAGTGTAAAGTTCATATGATGTTCAAAACTATTCTTTTCTTTAGCGAACTCAATTTTTTTCAATCTCTTTAATAGTAATTCCATTGCTATGTTCTGCTCAAGACGAGTTAGACCTGCTCCAGGACAATGCGTCTCCCCAATGGAGAAGGCTAGATGCTTTGATGCATTATCTCGTTCAAGTTCAAGATTAGCTGGGCATTCAAATTGGCTTTTATCTCTATTAGCCGCAGCGTACCGCATGTGTATGTGAGAACCTTTTGGTATAGAAACCCCAGCAATTTCCGTATCTTCTAACGCATGTCGGTCCATGCCCTGTGTGGGAGATTCAAGTCTTAGGACCTCTTCAACAAACGTTCGTATTTGTTCGGGTTTTGAAGCTAAAGTTGCTTGGAGATCCGGATTTTCAATCAAAAGCCAAAGACCTGAGGTCAAAGCAAAAGTAGTAGTTTCGTTCCCACCGATATAAAGATGGTCGACCATGTTGATGATTTCGGTATCAGTTAGCATTCTTGTGCCGGAATGTAATTGAACTGGGGTGCTTACCAGATAACTAACTACGTCTTCTCTTGGGTCTTCTCTTGGGTTTTTTCTACGTTCCTTAATGTGGTCATGAATATAATGCTGAAACTCGACCATTAAATGAGCTACTTCTTTCTCCTGTTCTGCATCAAGTTGAAGGGAGAACGGGGCTACCCATGCTTCGCTCCAAATTTTAAGTCGTTGAAGATCTTCTAGGGGAAAGCCCATCATTTTTGTGATTACCATAGATGGCAGTAATTCTGCGAACTGGCTTACATATTCAACTTCTCCATCATCAATCCAGTTATCAATAAGTTCATTGGCGATTTCTGTAATTAATCCTGTCTGCTTTTTAGCCCCTTTGACAGAAAAGAAATGATCGACCATGTCGCGATACCTCCGATGATTCGGAGGGTTAGACCCAAGAATACTCATTTTCGGCCACCCATTTCGTTCGAAATAGTCTTGAGCTTCAGAGTCAGATATTAATGGTCGAGATTTACCGGCACCGCGAAGAAACAAATTTGTTTTTCTAAGAACATCGTAGATGTCCTCATAGCGTGTTAGAAAATATGTTTGTGTGTCTGGTACCTGATACACGGGACATTCTGACCGCAATAGGTCAAAGGTGGGATAAGGATTTTCAATTGTTTCGCGAGCGAAAACATCTACTTCTTCCACACTTTGCGGTTTTCCTTTGTCCATAGCCATTACCCTCCTGCCAGTGAAATAGATGATATCAGAAGTTAAATATGTGGTACATCTTTAACTTACTTCAACATTAACGGCATTCTCGTGCCAATATGGAGTGATGAACTACAGAATAAATCCTCGAACTATACACCCACCTGCTGCTAAATATTCTCACGCTGTTCTATCAACTGGGTTCCAGAAGATTCTTCATTCATCCGGTGTAGTTCCGGTAGATTCTGAAGGGATAACGCCAGAACACATTGGAGATCAAGCTAATTTAATCTGGAAGAACATCGGGGAAATTCTGAGGGAAGCGCATATGGAAGTCAGCGACATTGTGGAAGTAACTACCTATGTTGTGAATAATCGAGACCTTCAAGTGGTAATGGAATCTAGAGACGCTCACTTAAAGGGACACCGAGCT
Organism: Acidimicrobiales bacterium; assembly: GCA_013912105.1. Classification (GTDB taxonomy): domain Bacteria; phylum Actinomycetota; class Acidimicrobiia; order Acidimicrobiales; family UBA8592; genus UBA8592. The sequence goes on from JACERY010000014.1 coordinate 10,202, forward strand.
GCCTCAACTCTTGTAACTGTTTCAGAGCTAGCTCAAGAGCAGTGGAAAATGGAAATATCTATTGTTGCCGTTAAGTAACTAAGTTACTTATTTGCTTCTAGGCCGGTACGTGACATGAAGTTCTTTTAATCCGCGTAGCACAAATGAATCCTCGTATTCGAAAGTGTTCTTTGTTGCATCAAGTTCAATGTCTTCAACGGCTTCCAGTAATCGCTCTATTGCTATTTTTGCCTCTGACCTAGCTAACAGAGCTCCTATGCAATAGTGCTCTCCGTGCCCAAACGCTATGTGGTCTCTGGCATTTTCACGATCAACAGAAAAATTATCCGGATCTGGGAAAACTTCAGGGTCTCGGTTTGCTGCGGCGAAAATCACCCAAATATGCTCTCCGGCTTTTATCTTAACTCCATTAACTTCTGTGTCACATTTTGCAGACCGAAAAAGGCCTCCTACTGGCGCTTCGAAGCGAAGACCTTCTTCTATAAAATTATCTATAAGTTTTGGGTTATCTCGTAACAAATTCTCTAAGTTATCATCAACAGCAAGACGGTACATGAGGTTTGTTAAAAGCTTCGTGGTCGTTTCGTTGCCGGCAACTAAAAACTGTTGAAGCATAGAGAGCATCTCTGCTTGATTCAACATTTGGTCGTTAACTTCAGCAGTAGCAACATCTGAGATAATATCCTCTTCTGGAGATTCACGTCTTTGCCGAAGTAAATCACCAAAAAATTCGTTAAAGTCCTTTAGCGAAATTAGATAGTCACGAACCTTTTCTACATTTGGATCAGGATTTCCTACTGGCATTACTAAGTCATCTGACCATTTTTTGAATTTGTCTAGGTCGCTTGTGCCAACCCCAAGCGCATAAGCAATTATGGTCATAGGTAGCCAAACGGCAAATTCTCCTACAAATTCCATTTGCTGTTTTTGCTTAATAGGTTCAAGAAGATTATCAGCTACTTCATGAATCATTGGTTCCATCCCGCGTAAACGAGTGGGACGAAATGCCCTGTTAACTGCTTTACGTTGACGCCGGTGCTCAGGGGGATCAGCGTTTAAAAGAACAGCTGAATTGGCGGCATTAGCTAAAAATGTTTGAAAATACTCTTGCATGTTGGGATCTTTAGCTAATTCCTCCATCGAAGTCGCAAATCCACCTCGGCCATCGCGCGGTCCTGTTGGCATCAAAGAAGAGAATCTATCGGTGTCATGAAGGAACTCCATGGCATCCTCATATCGAGTACATACCCAGGTTCCAAGCTTTTCGCTGAAATGGAGCGGATTTTCTGCTCTCAGCTCTGAAAAAATTGGATACGGACATCCTATTGCTTCTTGTTCTCTATTTATTAGCGCATCAAGTCGATCAACCATAATTACTGTTTTAGCATTTAGTTTTAGATATTGCTAAATGTTCAACATTCCGCCATCCACTCTAATGACTTGCCCTGTCACATAACTCGCTAAATCAGAAGCGAGAAAACAGATTACATTGGCAATCTCCTCCGGCATTCCCCATTTACCCAAAGGAACACGTTTAACAAAATTTTTCATCACGTTCTCTTCACCCAGAAGTTCAAATGTTGGTTCCCACATCTCGGTCAGGCATAATCCGGGGGAAACAGAATTTACCCGCACTCCCTTGTTGCCCCATTCATTGCTGAGGTTCTTTGAGAGCGTGTTTAGACCTCCTTTTGAGGCAGCGTAGGCTCCCTGCGTTCCTCCAGCTCCACCAGCTGCTGTTGAAGATACGTTCACAATATTCCCTTGAGTAGCAAAGAGATCTTTTGCAAACACTGAGCACAACATGAACGCCTGCCGTAAATTTACAAGAAGGGTTTCATCAATCGCAGCTGCAGTTGCACGATGTGCTGGTTCATTTCGTTCAACAGCTGCATTGTTTACTAGAATGTCAATCTTTTCGAACTTCTCCATTGTCCTCATTCTGATCAGATCAATAGACAGATCAACACTCAAGTCGCAATCGACAACCAATGATTCATTGTTTAACTCACTAGCTAGGTCTTTGAGCTTATTTCTACTTCTAGAAACAAGAACAACATTCGCTCCGCCTTCATCCAACTGTCGAACTGTAGCTTCACCAATACCTCGACTTGCTCCCGTAACAACTGCGACTTTGTCTTCAAAGTTAAAAGCCATTGGATCCCCCTTTATTAATGATTCAGTCAGGTAAAGCAAAACATGTCTGATAATGGCACAATAGAACTATGCATAGTTTATTTGACCCTTCTTCTTATGAGACAATTTCGGTAGAAGTAAAAAATAATGTTGGAATTGTTACTTTAAATCGACCTGATGTCTTACATGCGTTCAATGATACTATGTGCAATGAGGTACAAGAAACTTGGAAAGCGTTCCGAGAAATTGATGAAGTTCACTCAATACTTTTAACCGCTTCTGGTGATAAAGCCTTCTGCGTTGGGATCGATAGGGGTGGCCAGATGCCCGCTCTTGAAGACACAGAAAGCCTTTACGGAACATCTAACAATTATATGTATGACGATCCTGGAGATACTCTAGGTCCCAAGTCCTGCGATCTATGGAAACCTGTGATATGCGCCGTAAATGGAATGTGCTGCGGCGGGGCCTTCTACTTCTTAGCTGAGTGCGATATCATTTTGGCATCCGAGAATGCTACTTTCTTTGACCCACATGTTACTTACGGAATGCCTGCAGTATATGAACCAATAAAAATGGCGCAGCGCTTGCCGATAGGTGAAATTCTACGGTTGACTTTATTAGGAAATTATGAGCGCGTTAGCGCAAGCACAGCTCTTCGAATAGGACTTGTTAGCGAAGTGACTCCATTTAATGAACTCCAAGAAAAATCATTTTGGATAGCTGAAAGCATAGCTAGCCAACCAACTATTGCTGTTCAGGCGAGTCTTCGTGCTATCTGGGCTGCAAATGACCTCAACCGGTTAGATGCGTTATCTTTAGCTCCTTCGATTCTTACCGCCGGCATGTCTAAAACAGCTATGCGGGAAGGCCAAGAAGCTTTTGAAAGTGGCAAAAGAATAGATTATCGAACTCGGTAACGACTTTATTGGGATATCAAAATTTTTTTAGTAACCTTTAATGTATGCGTTACCTACTCCTTGACCTTCGACTTACGTGCCCGGTGGCTTAAAAACCCTGCCATCGGGAGAATCAGTCGTAACAAGTTGAGAGGAAAAAATGAGCAATAACCAAAACCCAATTAATCGGCAAACCACAAGTCCGATGTCATTTCATAGATACCAGTCTTTTGCACCTATAGAACTTCCAGATAGAACCTGGCCAAGTACGGTCATATCGAAAGCGCCACTCTGGTGCTCAGTTGACCTTAGGGATGGTAATCAGGCCCTGATAGAGCCCATGGACCCTGATAGGAAATGGCGAATGTTCACTAAGCTCGTCGAAATTGGATTTAAAGAGATTGAGGTTGGCTTTCCTTCAGCTTCTGACGCTGATTTTACTTTTGTACGTGAAATTATTGAAGAAGGCGCTATACCTGATGATGTAACTATTCAGGTACTTGTCCAAAGTAGGCGAGAATTAATTGACCGGACATATCAAGCTATAAGCGGTGCGAAGCAAGCGATTGTTCACTTCTATAATTCAACATCAACATTGCAGCGAGAAGTTGTTTTTGGCATGGATACCGATGGCATTAAAACAATTGCAACAGACGCAGCGTCATACTGTAAAAGTCTCGAATCAAGTATTCCTGATACAAACATTCGGTACGAATATTCGCCCGAGTCCTTTACGGGTACTGAGCTACCGTTTGCGAAAGAGATCTGCGATGCAGTGGTAGATATCATCGATCCAAGTCCAAACAATAAGATTATTCTTAACCTCCCAGCAACTGTAGAGATGGCATCTGCAAATACATATGGCGACATGATCGAATGGATGCATCGGAATCTAAATCGTAGAGATGAAATTATCCTCAGCTTGCATCCGCATAATGATAGGGGTACTGGAGTTGCAGCTGCAGAATTTGGTTTAATGGCAGGTGCGGATCGTGTTGAAGGAACACTTTTTGGAAATGGTGAGCGAACGGGGAATGTTGACCTCATTAACATAGCTTTGAATATGTTCAGCCAGGGAGTTGACCCGATGCTCGATATGAGAGATATCAATGACATCCGCCGCGTAGCAGAATACTGCAACCAGCTTCCGATCCACCCTCGACATCCTTATGTTGGAGACCTTGTTTACACAGCATTTTCAGGCTCACATCAAGATGCGATTAAGAAGGGCTTCGAGGCTTTAGCTTCTGCTGAAAGAGATACTTTCGAAGTCCCGTATATACCGATTGATCCTTTAGACGTTGGCAGAACGTATGAAGATGTTGTGAGAGTCAATAGCCAATCAGGAAAGGGCGGGGTCTCTTATCTATTAAAGACTGAGAATCAATTTGACCTTCCCCGAAGGATGCAAATTGAATTTACGAGGTCAATACAAAAGATAACGGATTTGACCGGTAAAGAAATAACAGCGCAACAAATATTCAATGAGTTCGCTGGAGAGTATCTTGATATTGACTCCCCATACGTACTTCATGGTTACGAATCAGCCCAAAACTCTGAAGGTCGAGATAGAACGCTGCTAACTGCAAGAATGTCGAACGAGGGCGAACAAATGATGGTTCAGGGAGAAGGCTCTGGTTCCTTGGACGCATTTATCAGGGGCTTAAGGGAAGCTCTGACAAAAGACTTAAGAGTTCTAGATTATCACGAGCATTCTAAAGGAACAGGAGTTGACGCCATAGCAGTTGCCTACGTCGAGATGGCCGTTGATGGATATGAACTCTGGGGATGTGGTTTACATACTGACATCACTCGTGCATCTATGAGAGCTATCATTAGCGCTATTAATAGAGCAGTTAAAAATAGCTAATCCTCAAATTGCAAAAAAGGAGCTAACTAGTGGAGAGTGCTGAATCTAATCGTGAAGCTGTTCTACCTCTCACCGGAGTCCGAGTTTTAGCTGCTGAACAAATGCAATCACTCCCCTATGCGACGCAATTGTTGGCTAGCCTCGGTGCCGAGATTGTTAAAGTTGAGCATCCGACACGCGGTGATTTAGGAAGGTCGAGTTTACCTAGCACAATTGATACTGAAGGGAATCCCGTTGGAGCTACTTTTCTTCGCAATAATTTGTATAAGAAAAGCATTGCGTTGGATCTAAAAAATGAATTGGGGCAGGACTTATTTCGGCGTTTAGCGAAGAATTTTGATATTGTAGCTGAGAATTTTAAACCTGGAACAATGGAAAAATTTGGCCTGAGCTACAAGGATTTCCGAGAAAGCCAACCTGAACTTATCTATCTTTCTATTTCTGGTTTTGGCAATACAGTTGAAAGTCCGTATAGTTCGTGGCCAGCATTTGCTCCTATCGCTGAGGCAATGTCTGGTATCTATAATTTCAACAGAAACGAAACAGATGAGATTAAAGTTTCACCGGTTGGAGCGTTAGGTGATACAGGCAGTGGCTTATTCGCTGTTATCGGCGTTCTTTCTGCGCTTCGTCAGAGAGACCAAACAGGGGTCGGACTACACATTGATATTTCTATGCTTGATTCAATGGTTGCTTTCGCGGACATAGTTCCAAATTATTTTTCTCTTGGGAAAAATCCACGCACTCCTAGCTTGCTAATAAACCATGGTTTTAAAATCAAAGCTGGAGAAATTGTAATTCAAATCGGACGAGAGCATCAGTTCGAGTCCTTTGCCAAATTACTTGGCAAGTCAGATTGGTTGTCAGATGAACGATTCGCTTCAAGATTAGGCTGGGTTGAGAATATAGATATTATTCGTGAAGCAGTCTTCGATTGGGCAGGCGAGAAAAGTCTAATAACTGTTTGCGAGAATCTTGCCGAAAATGGTGTAGCTGCTGCCCCAGCCTTTGAGGCAAGCGATGTCGTTAATGATCCGCATGTCCTTGCACGGGAAATGCTTATTGAAGTCCCCACTGGTGGTGAGCATCGCGTTCTTACGGCTGGAAATCCAGTACGAATGACAAACGTTCCACGCAGAACTGTTACGCCGCCGCCACCCTTAGGTTTCGATACTCAAAGCTTATTACAGCAAGAACTTTCTATATCCAGAAGTGAATATGATGATCTTCGCTCTGAAGGGATTGTTAACTAATCTTTAGCTTTCACGGTTCCTAAAATCTATTACGGCATTATCTTCTAAAGGTATCCGTCCGACTCCTACGTTGCTTTCCGGCCAAGATGCCTCCGGAAGCTTTAGAGGCGATTCGCGGCTCTCGCCGAATAGTAAAAAGTGGCGTCTGCTTTTGAATTTCCATGGATTTTTCCCGCCTATTTCTGCTTTTGATCGCTTGTACTCATCCACATACTTAACTAACTGCACGTAGTAACCTTCATTCCTATTTTGTGCGTAGCAACGAGCCCAAACTTCTCCATTAGCTACTTCATCATTTTCGAAAGAAATAATATGATTAGAGACTAAAATTACCGCAAATTCTAAATCTCCCATGGTCTTTTCTATCATCGATCGCAAAGCAGACTCTCCCTCACCAAGAAAACCAAACGATGCTCCAGAGTCGTAAAGCGACACCATTAATTCTGTATCTCTATTAGTAACCGCTTCGGAGTAGCTATAGACAATTTCTCTGATTTGATCCTTTGCAATTAACCTCTCTACCGAACTCCCAATATTATCTTCCATACCCATAGTTTCTCACAACTTTGTATCACTGACTTGAGTTTGAGTAATTTGATCTAATTACCTACAGTTAGGACGTGGAAAATAGAACAAATAGTGGCGCATGGGAAACCAGAAGGAATATCTCTACATTCGTTCTTCCAGACGAAGAAATAGATCAGCTAATTGAAAACTCTAGTCATGCAGTTGTTTCTTGGGTGACTAAATCCCATGAACCAGTTACAGCCGTAATGCTTTACGTCATTGTTGATGGGCTAATTACAGTTACATCTACTACGAATCGTGCTAAATACCATGCGTGGAAAAGAAACCCAGCGGCATCATTTTGCATTTGGGACAGTAACGATATAGGTAAACAGGTTACTCTTCGAGGTGAAATAAAGATTCTTAAAGACGATGACCTTCTTTACGCCTATACAAAAACTTTCCTTACACGAGCTATGGGAGGTACCCCCCCGACAAAGAGTCGATTAGATGCAGAGCTCGCTACATTTAAGGCTCCAGATAGACACATGATGCAATTGCATGTGCATTCAAAATTAAGTCATGATCTTAGCGCTCTCTTAGAGAAAGAGAAAACCGAGCGTTTGAGCGGGCGTGATGATAGCTGAAGAGGAGATATTAGGTTTAAGGGGATACAAATTCCCTGGAGGTATAAGGACGGTCGAATATTGGGAGAATTGGCTTTTGACGGACTGCACTACGTTGGAACAACTTCCTAACGATTTAGTCCACCCCATAGCACTCTTCCATGTACCGATTCAGGGAGCCGGATCTTCAATCTCGCATTTATTCTCTTTAGGGCAAGTATCCGGCGCTGGCTCTGTGGGCCTTGATGGTTATGACTGGGAATATTTCCAGCCATTAAAACAAGGCGTACCGTACTACTGCGAAGGAGAAGTGGTTGAAGTTGAGAGGGTCAGAACCGACTCAGGGAGAATTTATGATCGTTTTGTTTTTTCCATTAATCTTTCTACAGAAGATGGGCAGCTAGTAGCTAGAATAACTAACCATTGGCGTCTTTGGAGGCAACGATGATTGAGCTTTCTCCATTAATCGGAACTGATATTCCAACTTTGACCATAAATTCTGTTGATGAGTCGCGAATGAAAACTATGGCTGCACTACTGAGGGACCCATACCCTGTCCACTGGGACCATGAAGCGAATAAACAGATAGGGATTGGCAACAAAGTCATAAATCAGGGGCCTCTAAATCTTTCTTACATAGCGAACATGTTAATTTATTGGCAAGGCCCAACTTGCATTAAGCGCCTTAAAGCGAAGTTTTTAAAACCCGTTTTTGGTGGTGATACAGTAATCGCTGGAGGAAAGGTATTAGAAGTATTGGACGATGCATCCTCTTTAGTCAACTGCGATATATGGCTATCTCGAGATCAGCAAACCGTTGTTTCTGGTGTAGCGGAAATTATTATTACTCGAAAGTAAATTGTTTACAGATCTTTCTTAACGTGTACTAACGAAGGGCATGTCGAAGTGAAAAGAATCTCATCTGTTTTAGTAATCATTCGATAGTTATGAATAACTACTCCCCTATTAGGATTTTTGTCAGAAAGACGTTTCTCGACTAGATGACTTTCTGATCTGAAACTAACTTCTGGCCGCAACGGATTTGGGAATCGGAAATTATCGAATCCCATGCCAGCTATCCATGCGATGTCACCATTAACTTCCAAGTTTAATTTATTCCAGATGGCGAATGTGAAAGTCCCAGATGCTATTAATCCGCCAAACGGGGAATCTTTAGCTAGAACTGGGTCGATATGAAAATACTGTCGATCATAGTTATGGGAAAATTCAATTAACTCCTTTTCACTGGCTTCGTACCATCTTGAAGTTAATTCCTCTCCGACGACGAGGTCATGGAAATACCGAGATGTTGTGTGTGGCGGTCCCACTAGATTAATGTTCCTTGGAGAACAAAACTCCATTTTCTTCAAGCTCTCTAATATCTTCAAAATTTATATCTAATAAATCACTTAGCACTTCAAAATTATGTTGTCCTAGTGCAGCTGCTATGTGATTATCGTCAGGCAGTGGGTCCGAACTTTTGAATGGGAATCCGGGAATTTGTACGTCTCCAACCCTAGGATCATGTACCGTCCTGACAGTTCCTCTTTCAAGGAAATGAGGATGAGTTAGTGCGTCCTGCGGAGCAAGGGACGGTCCGCTTGGCACGCGATGTCCTTGCAATATCTCTAATACGGCATTATCTGTTTCATACGTTGACATCCACTCTTCAATGATCGCAGTCAAGGCATCCCTATTCTCTAAACGTGCAGGATTACCTAAAAACCTTGGGTCTTCCAGTAGATCAAGTCTTCCCATCGCTTTGTAAAGGTTAGGTATTTGAGCCTCAGCACATAAAATAATAATCCATCCTTCTGGTCCTTTGAAGGATCCGGCAGGAGCAAGCATTTGAAATTGGGTTCCTTGCCTCATTGGAACATATTCACCTTTCGTCATTGAGGAGGCGTGAACAGGTACGTCCTGCATATGGAATAATGCGTCCACCATTGAAATATCTAAGTGTGTTCCCTTCCCAGTTCGCTCTCTATGAAATAACGCGTGCCCGATCGCCGCAAATGCGTGAACTCCGGCGTTAGTGTCACCCATCCCAATCCCAACGAACATAGGAGGCCTATCTGGTTCTCCTGTCATGTGCATTATTCCTGCATAACCCTGAGCTATCAGATCGAAACAAGGGAGAGATGACAGGGGCCCTGTCTGGCCAAACCCTGAAATAGATGCCATTATTATTTTTTCATTTTTTTCTTGTAATGTCGCATACCCCAGGCCCTTTCTTTCCATTACACCTGGACTAAAATTTTCGACTACCACATCAACATGTTCTGCCATCTGTAGGACAATTTCTTTCCCATCGGCAGTATTTATATCTACGCAAATGCTTCGTTTACCTCGGTTTTGCTGAATATGAGTTCCTGCCCGTTTATTAATCCGTGGTGAAGTTGATCGATTTGGGTCCCCGTATGGTGGTTGCTCTACTTTGATAACATCAGCTCCAAGTTCTACTAGCAATCTAGTGCAAGCAGGTCCGGCTAAGTATCGTGTTAGGTCTAAAACCTTTACACCTTCTAACCATCTATTTGTAGATGACATATTTCCCCTTTTCTTTCTACTTTGTGTGCTTTAGGCGAAGACCCAACCACCATCAACTGGTATTACAGCACCATTTATCTGACTAGCACGTTCACTGACCAGAAAAGCGACTATATCCCCGAGGCTCTCAGGTGTGGAAATCTGTTCCGTTAATGTAGGCATGAACTCACTAGCTGCCCATTGTTCTAGAGTTTCCCAATCACCTGTAATTCCCTGTTTCATTGCTTTCCGAGTAATCATTTCTTTAACTTCTGCGGTAGCTATCATTCCTGGGTTTAATAAATTAACTGTTATCCCGCTAGCTTTCAGTTCGATAGCTAGACTTTTAGTGATGGGTTCAAGAGCTGCTTTTGATCCGTAGTATCCCGGACTGTGGGTACCAGGTCGTAAAGTTCCCATTGTTCCGATAAAAAGAACTCTTCCCCAGTTGGTTGCTTTCATTCCTTGAATTACAGCTTGAGTCATTGAAATACCGATCATGACATTTTCCGCCCATTCGTTCTCCCAAGAGCTGGGAGATTCCCAAGATGAGGATTTCGGTGAACCATAGTTATTAACTAAGATATCGACGTTTGGAACAGCAGATTTTATCTCCTCGAAATCTACCGAATGTAGATCCAACTCTAAAGATGAAAAAGAGTTACCGGATTCTTCTAGGTAGTCGCAAACTTCTTTCGTTTGACCTTTCTCAAACCCATGAACAATAACATGTGCACCTTCGTGCGCAAGACGTGCAGCTATACCTGCGCCTGTCCCGCGGTAACTACCGGTTATTAAGGCTACTTTCCCGTTAAGACCAAGTTCCATTACACTCGAGGTTCCCTTGGCAAACCCAGAACACGCTCTCCTAGAATATTTCGCATAATATCGGAAGTGCCGCCCTGAATTGTATAGGCAGGTGCGTACGCTATCCCTTGCTCAAGAGATGGGCCGGCAATTGCTCCAACCCCAAGTATTCGTGCTGCGAAATTTGCTACTTTTTGTTCATGTTCAGTGCAAAATGCTTTAGTTGCTGCACTAAATCCTTTGAGTGACTGCCCCAGTGCCCCTTTGTAAACCAATATACGGCCTATACGATAACCTGTTTCCAGTTTTGCTATTTCTTGACGTACTACTGGGTTTTCAAGATCCGCTGCTTTGCAGGCTTTCTCAAATAAAAGCCAATTTGACATTAACCGGTCTATTCCACCTCGTTCATTTTCCAATTGAGACATTGTTTGAGAGAAAGCGTTATTCTCTTCACCGACTAGATTTTCTACCGGAACCTTAACGTCGGTGAAAAAGATTTCACAAAAATGTTCGTTTCTAACGGAATCGACGATTGTACGAACCTCTATTCCTTCTATATCCATGGGGACGATAAGTTCGCTTAGCCCCCTATGCGGAGGTCCTTCATTTGAAGTTCGGACTATTAGATAACAGTATTCAGATATAGCAGCAATGCTTGTCCAAATTTTTTGTCCGTTCACTATGTAATAATCGCCTTCCCTTTTAGCAAAAGTTTGAAGTGAAGCTAAATCGGATCCTGAATCAGGCTCGCTCATCCCGATACACCATGTTGATTCTCCAGATATCATGTCAGGGAGGAATCGTTTCTGTTGATCTTCGTTTCCATATGCACATATAGAAGGGCCCATTTGACGGTCAGCTACCCAACTAGCAGCTATAGGAGCTCCGACTTTAAGCATCTCTTCAGCAACTATTATTCTTTCAATACCAGGCCTACCTCCACCACCATGTTCAATCGGCCATGTCATCCCTATCCAACCTTCACTAGCTAAGATCTTGGAAAATTCTTTTGAATAACCATTAATCCAAGAGTCATCGTAAGATCCAAAATTCTTTACTCCCTCCTCTGCTACAAACTGTGCCCTTAGCCTTAGGTCTGTTAAATCGTTGGGAAAAGAAAAGTCAAAAGTCATAGAGTTCCTAATTGATGCTGTAAACGTTACAGGCAGTTCTAGAAAAGAGGTCAGTTTTCTCAGTTTCTGTAAATGAGTTTGTTATTTTCTGAAATGCATTCCAAATAACTGAATAAGGAAGAGATTGTCTATCAACAGGGTAATTTGATTCAAACATGCATTTCTTTGTTCCAAAAGTTTCAATACACCAGAGGATTTTGCTTTCCCATCTTGCTACGACCTGATCGGATGAAGGTGGCTTTTCTCCTGTTGCCCATCCAGTAGCGAAATAATTATCCATTCCTATGCCACCAATTTTCATGTATACGTTGCCACAAGTTGACAGCTCATTTAGCTTCGATTTCCAAATTTCTGTTACTACATCTGTTTGGGTACTCCACTTTCCTATATTCAAAGGAGCGGCAAGGTGATTGATAATTATGGTCGTTTCTGGAGTACTCCTTGCTAGGGATACTAGTTCACCCAACTGGTCGAAATATATCCAAGAATCAAAGGTGTAATTATATTGCGAAAGCTTCGACACACCGTCTCGGAAAAGCTTAGAGCTCATCAGGCCTTCTGTAGGTTTTGTGTGAGCGATAGATATTTCTGGATCATCGCTCCATGCAGTTGCGTGACGGATTCCCTTTAAAAGCCCAGCTGACAAATCACTGTGAGCGACTAGTACTGCATCTAACTCATTACCTAACGCTAGATCTGCGAATGAAACTATCCCTGAAATTCTAGTTCCATTTAATTTCTCTATGCGTTTAGCTTCATTAACAACGAAGGCAGTTTCGCCTAGAGGTCGAAGTTTTTTTTCAGATTCCTTGTCATACTCCGCTAAGCATTCAACGAACACGGTGTCCGTTACGTTGTGGCTTCGACTCGTGTCTTTGAAAAGTTCTTCAGCAAGGTAACGGCTGCCTCCCCTTTCCCACAAATGATGATGCGGATCAACGATTCTCTGGTCAGCGTCAACAGGTCTTTCTTCTCCAAGCTCAATCCAACTCAATCGGTCTAGGTCCATCACCACTAACTTACTAACATTAACTGCTTTCTTCTAATTTCAGCTTGCTCTCCTCTGATACTGGAACTAGTGAAGTTTGTTTTGAAATTAGCGACTAGTCTATTGATGTTAGCGATTGAGGTGATATGACGGGTTTTATAGATGTCCATGGGCATGTAGTGCTCCAAGAAAGTATGGGGGCTGCCGGTCCGGCTTGTGGCCCGGAACTTGGAGCGCACCCAGACGGGACACCTTGGTTTCGCGTTGGTGATTGGCGACTTGATGGAGTTGCTTATAAGGAATCATTATTTATGCAAGCCAAACTTCGGCTGGAGTCCATGGATGAAGCTGGAATTGACCTTCAAGCTCTTTCACCGAATCCACTGACTTATCTTCATTGGATCAATCAAGAAGACGCAAAAAATTACTGTCGAACCCATAATGAAGCAATGGCTAATCTTGTCAGTTCTTACAAAGATCGATTTCTAGGCTTTTGTTCATTACCTATGCAAGATATTGATGCTGCTATTGCAGAGTTAGAGTATTCCGTGAAGGATCTTGGACTTATTGGCGGCTATATTGGCACAGATTTTGGAACTGATTTCGATGACCCTGCAATGGATTCACTTTATTCTGCTTGTTGCGATTTAGATGTTCCTTTGTTCATACATCCGGCTCCCTCTGGACTTGATGGCCCATTGCGTGACTCTCGAATGCGTAAATATGACCTTGATTTAGTTATTGAGTTTTCTTATGAGGAATTAGTAGCAACATCTATGATCATTTTTGGTGGAGTAACAGAACGATTCCCCGATCTAGATATCTGCATTTCTCATGGAGGAGGATCAACTATGCTCCACCGTTCAAAATTACGGCTACTCGCAGAAAGGCGCCCCTCGTCACCTGACTGGATTAAGGAGCCAGGGGCTTTTGACAAAGCGTTAGATCACCTTTGGTTTGACTGTCATGTTTCCGGAAAGGCTGAATTTGAGTTTGCGCTCTCTCAGATAGGAACAGGTCGTCTTGTTTTCGGTACAAATTTTGGAGGGTGGGATTCTGGTTCAGCCCATTATCCTGTTCAGTTCGCCGAGGAACTGAACGCTAACGCTAAGAGACTCTTACGATTGAGAAGCTAGTCATTTCTGCGTTTCTTATTCCTGTGTAACTCCTAAGCCTAATCCCCCATCAATTGTTAAGACATTGCCAGTCGCCCATTTAGCGTTTACTAAATATTCAAAAGCTTCAGCTACTTCTAAAGGTGTCCCTGGCCGCCCTAGTGCATGTAGATTTCCCATGCTTTCAAGTCGTGAGTCTGATTCATCTTGAGTAGATAGCCCTGCTCTTACATTGATTTGTGTTGGAACTCCGCCTGGCCGAACGCATCCAACCCTTATTCCGTCTTTCCCCAGCTCTGCCGCTAAAACGCCGGTGAGTGATTCAAGCGCTCCCTTTGTCGCAGCGTAAGGTGATGCATTGGGGAATGCCCTCTGTGTATGGACTGACCCGACAAACAGAACGCAACCCTGTGACTCCTTTAATGCCATGTAGGATTCCTTGACCAGCATCATTCCAGCTATCACATTTGAATGAAAAACTTCCAAAAGTTTTTCTTCTTCAAAATCTTGAACATCGCATCTGTACATATTTCCAGCATTACTAATTAGCGCATCTAAACAACCACCATGGCTAATTGCTTTATTTACCATTTCCTTTCGGGAGTCGCCTGAAGTCACGTCTCCTACGATATACGAGGCTTGTGGACCTAAATCCTTGACCACCTCTATCAAGTTCTGTTCTCTTCGTCCGGTGATGACCACACGTGCTCCTCGATCAACGAAGTGCCTGGCAATCCCTTCTCCGATACCAGATCCGCCGCCGGTTATTAATACTGATTTTTTAGTTAATGCGCTCATGGCTATTTTCTCCTAGTCTTAAATATATGGGAAAGAAAGCCGTTGTCACAGGTGGAAGCCAAGGGATTGGTTTAGCAATCGTCAAAAAATTAAAATCTGAGGGTTTTGAGGTCTTCCCACTGGACATTTCTGAAACAGACGAATCCTTATTTTGCGATGTTTCCAATAGCGCTTCTGTCAAAAAATGTGCTGAAGAAATCGGACCTATTGATGTACTTGTTAACAATGCTGGGATCTGGAAATTCTCGCCACTCGAGTTTGTTGATGAAATTGATTTCGCGAAAGTGTTAGACGTTAATTTACTTGGGTCTTTTCTATGCATGAAACATTTTGGAAAGTTTATGCTTGGTAAAGGTAGCGGTTCAATAATAAACATAGTTTCGATTGCTGGAGCTCATGCTAACCCATCAGTCGGTTCATATGGGCCTTCAAAAGCAGCCCTTATCTCTCTTACCCAACAAGGCGCTTTAGAATGGGGTCCCCGCGGTGTCCGTTGCAATGCGATTGCTCCCGGTTTAGTTCCGACACCTGGAACCGGAAATGTATATGATGACCCAAGCACAAGAGATGCACGTGCTCAAGCAGTCCCAATGAAACGATTAGGAACTCCCGACGATATCGCTTGTGCTGTAGCTTTCTTGGCATCAGATGAGTCTTCTTACATAAATGGGCAAACGATCTTCGTAGATGGTGGTTTATCTAAAGGGTTAATGCCTCTTTTGCAAAGACCTAAAGATCTCCCTAACTAAGATCGAGGCTGAACTCCTCATGAATGCGGTCTCTTAGCTCGTATTTGAGTATTTTAGTTGCACCCATAGGCCACTCGTCAACAAATCTTACATGTCTAGGAATTTTAAATGAGGCTATTTCTCCTTTGCAGAATTCAATTAATTCATCTTCAGATATTTCTGCATTACCCTTCGTCTCGATAAATGCAACTGGCACTTCCCCAAGTTTTTCATCGGATAATCCCACCAACGCTGCAACTTTGACTGAAGGATGCGTCAATAAGTAACCTTCTACCTCTACGGAGGCAACGTTTTCGCCACCAACTTTCAACATATCCTTAAGCCGGCCCAAAAACAGTACTTCACCTTTCTCACTTATTTGGCCTAAGTCACCTGTGTGGAACCACCCTTGACTATCAATTGTTTCGGCATTTTTTTCTGCAGAGTTATGATAGCCATCAAAGACACCTATTCCTTTAGCCACAATTTCGCCAGGTGTATTAGCAGGCAACTTCGCATTTGTTTCCGGGTCTCTAATTTCAATCTTATTTCCTGGCAACGCTATGCCAGAATTTGCAGCTCGTTCTAATTCAGGCAATTCCCGATTTCCCATACACACTGATCCACCTGTTTCAGTCATACCAAATACTGTTATTTGCTTGGTGTGAGGCATCTTATTCTGCAATTGCATTAGAACGTCTTGCGGCCCGACATTGACAATTGTTCTAACACTTTTGAAGGAGTCATTTCTATAGTCTGGATGTAAAAGAATTTCATTCGTGATTTGGAAAAAAGCAGGAAACATAACGGATGGCTTTTCTTTAATGATCATTTTGAGAGCTGAGTCTGGGTCAAACCGTGGCATTGACAAAAAGGTGCCTCCGACATGTAAAACACCAGACAGTGGCTGAGAAAACGCAGTATGAAACATAGGCAAAGGAGCAAAGACCTTATCTGCTTCCCTCATTCCAAGCCGTTCAACCCCACCGATGGCCCCTGCGTGTTGCAGAACGGTATGTGAGAGTCCACATCCTTTAGGCATAGCTGTTGTTCCAGACGTATAGAACATCCACGCTTCATCGTCAGCATCTATTGAAGAAAGTGCAGTAGTAATGTCATCAGTTGAGATGGCTGAACTAAATTCAAAAAACTTCTTTTGGTTTATGAACCCGTCCATTTCTTTCTCTCCGAACATAACAGCCGCTTCTAGGTTTGGAGTATTTTTGTTAATGGGCCTCTCCATTCCAAAACGATATTCTTCCAGACCTGGTAAAGCACTGTGTAGCAATTCACCATAATCGGTGTGTTCATCTATCTGATCACTTGTGATGATGACTTTAATATCTGCGTCAGAGGTTACGTGTGCTATCTCTCTAGCCTTGAATCTTCCGTTATACAGCACAGGTATTGCACCTAAATACGAGATTCCGAACAGAACACCCACATAGTCAAATGAATTTGCCATGAGTATCCCTACTCGATCTGAACTGCGAACACCCATCGCATAAAGCGATTTGGCCACACGAAGTGCAAGTTCGTCAGTCTCGGCGTATGTCATACGTGCATCAGGGAATACTATGAAATCGCGATCGGGGTGCCTTTCTACATTATTTCGAAATTTACTCGTTATTGGTTCCATCGTTTAACCCTCTACGACTGGTATTTTCATTGTGTTTGAGGGAATTTTGCCACTCTTCTCAAAATATTCCCCTTGGGATATTTGACCAGTAGCGATATTCTTGCCTGCTACTCGCCCTAGTGTTAACGCAGGTGTAATACGCATTCCACCCATCCCTATTACAGGCCCCAGACCACCAGCACAATCACCTACGGCGAAGAGTCCTTTAATTGGCTCTCCAAATACATTGATTACTTGCATATCTTTCGTGACTCTGAATCCCCCAGCCGGGAAATTAATTCCTACGATCATCCGACACGCATGGAATGGGCCTTCACATATGCCAAGTCGAGGTTGAGGAAATATAACCCTTCCAAACTCAGGGTCCTCGTTAACTGTTGAAGAGACCGTGTTATTCCAAGAATTAACAGTCTCCTCTAAAGTATTTTCTTCACACCCGATTAATTTTGCTAGCTCACGCAATGTTTCTGCCGAAAGGGAATCCTCGGGCATCTCTTCAACTAGCTGTTTCTTGTCTTTAAAGGTTCTTTCATCGAAGATATACCAAGCTAATTCCTGTTTCTGTGATGAAAGAGCATCAACTCGATAATCATAAGGCCCAGCCTCGTCATGAAATCTTTTACCTTCGAGATTAACAGCTATCGATTCTTCAACGAGCGCTGAAGCCACCATTATCAATGGTGGAATCATAGTCATATTGATCAAATCACCGCCTAATTCCTGCCCCATTATGTGTCCATCTCCTACATCGTGTTCTGTTCCGAGGTACGGCGTGTTTGCCATAAGGGCAGGTTGAAATTTTCTCCTAATTTCTGAGTTTCCCTGATATCCGCCAGCGGCAAGGATTATTCCTTTTTCTGCTAAAAACTGTTCCGTATCTGAAATAGCACCAACTACTTTTTCACCATCTTCTATTAGCCGTTTGATACGAGTATTAACAATAATGTTAACCCCGGCTTTTTCTAGAGCTTTTTCGAATAGATCCGTGAACATTGTGGTATCTGTTACGTCAACCATGCGGTTAACTGAATGTTGCTTTGGACGTGGAAGAAATCTGTTAAATGTGAAACCTAGTTCTAGAAGCCATTTATACGTATCCGAGGATTTCTCAGCAAAGAGTTCGGCTAGGTTTTTATCAAAAGTTATCCCGTATCGTCGGTCTTGCCTACCGATTTCGGCAACCATATCTTCTACAAACTTTTCGACGCTGTCACTAACTCCGATTGCGTCTTGCATATCAAAACTCTGAAAACATAAATACCCTGTTGAGCGTGCCGCGTTGCCACCTATTCGATCATCTGCCTCTAACAAAATGACAGAGGAATCATTATTTGCTGCTTCTAAAGCAGCAGCCATCCCCGCTGGTCCACCACCAACGACTATGACATCAGCTTTGAGAGTCAATTTTCCATCCCTCCTGGCTCCATTGCTGTAGGGAAATCGCCACCCGCCATCCAGCGGTCAAACGCAGGCTTTCTTCCTATATCAACTAATTCAACCCTTAATCTCGACTCAGATAATGTGTGATATGTGAATCCATATGGTCCTTCAGTTTCAGGATTAAGATACGTGGCTTCCCAAACGTAACCCTGATCGGTAAGTCGTTTATGATCTTCTTCAAGATTGTTTGTCCAGTACCCTAGATGATGCACTCCCAAATCTGCTTCACCCCAGACAGTTCCAGGAGCGACACGGATGACTTCAAAGTGAGGAGGCCCTGTAACAGAGTAAACAACTTTCATATCTGCAGTCACTATTCCATTAGGTTGTTCGCAAATCATTTCGAATTCTGTTACTGACGCCCATTCAATTCCTAGATTTCTCGATAGCTCATCAAGTGTTTTGTCAAAATCACTTGCGACTATACCAAAATGGTAAAAGCCTTTTAAAGGAAACATTCTCATACTCCATTCGCTGTCCATCCGCCATCAGAAAAGATGGTGGTACCTGTTATATAGCTTGATTCTTCAGATAAAAGAAATTTTGCAACTTCTGCGATTTCTTCAGGTTCGCCGACTCTACCAAGAGGAACTCGTCCTTCAAGCCAAGCTACTTGTTCAGGGTCAACTAACCTTTCAGCAGTCATTGGTGTTCTAATTGCGCCGGGAGCGATTGCATTGACTCTTATTCCTAGCGGAGCTCCTTCTACGGCTGCGGCTTTAGTGAGCGACGCCACACCACCTTTTGAAGCAACATAGTGAGCTTGCCCTGGTACCGCTATAACGGCATTCACGGATGCGATATTAACTATTGAAGCTACAGTTCCTTGCTTGTGTGAACGGAATAGAGACCGCATGCCAAGCCACGTGCCTGTTAGATTTACCTTCAGGTGATTTTCAAATTCTTCAACTGTTGTGTCTACGATCATGTTTCTAGTGCGAATTCCGGCGCAGTTAACAAGTCCGTCAACTGGTCCTGTTTGCTCAAAGAGCCTCTTCCATGAGTTCTCATCGCCAACGTCTAGTTTGAAAGCTCCATTATCAGGGTTCATATCAGCACTTACAACTTCAGAATCTGCGTCAAGCAAAGAATCCGCAATTGCCTTTCCTATTCCCGATGCTCCTCCCGTAACGATGATTTTCATTCGACCTCCACGTTTTGTAAAAATAATCTTTTCAATTCGGCTTTAGCAACCTTCCCACCTGAAGATAGCGGCAATTCGCTTAGGACTTCAAGAGTTTCAGGCCACCAGTCAATAGTTACACCGGTTTCCTGTAGAAAATCTTTTAATTCTTCTAAAGTAAGAGTTTCGTCTTTGTGCAGTTGAACACAAGCAACTGCAGTTTCTCCTAACTTCTTATGCGGCTTTCCAAATACAGCTGCAAGCGCGACTTTAGGATGTGCTTCTACTTCACGTTCAACTGCAACAGAAGAAATATTCTTTCCACCTCTGATAATAAAGTCAGAGGTTCTCCCCGCAACTTTTAGCCACCCTCCCTCATCAATGTCGACAAGGTCTCCCATTAAGAACCAACCATCCTCTGTCATAAGCTCTTTGTTTGCCTCTTCATCCTTCCAGTAACCAAGAGATAGTGCCGGACCTTTACACGCAGGTTGACCGCTACCAGTATCTTTTAATCGATTTCCTGTCTTTGGGTCGTAAAGCCTTACTTTCATTTCTGCAATTACTCTTCCACCGGTGGTGTGCCTTTTAGCCGGGGGATCAAAAATAGTCGTCCCGCTCAATGTTCCTGTTTCGTTAGAACCATAAAAATTCAACACCTTACATCCAGATTTACTTTCTAAATCATTCGCTCGTTTCGGAGATATAGCTTCACCTCCCGTGAATACGACTTTCAAGGAACTTAGATCTATATCTTCTGACTCATCAAGAATCATCACAAATTGTGAGGAAACTGCGCACAAAACTGTCACGGAATTCTCTTCTATAGTCTGAGCTGCGCGTTGTGCATTAAATTTTTCTTGCACGTGACAAGGAACGGCGAGAATCGCAGGAGTGAAGTGCGCCGTCCATAGGCCAAAACCAAATGGAGCAGGAACTACACTCATCCAGATGTCCTTTGAGGACAAGTTTCCAAAAGCTACAGCCTTCTGGTGGAAATAATTCCACCGATTTTGGGTTTGCATAACACATTTGGGTAATCCCGTAGTTCCGGAAGTCGAATTGAGAAACCAAAGGTCGGAAGGCCCGATATAAGAAGGTTCGATGTCTAATGAATTGCTGTGGGAAATTGATTCGATTTCTAAAAACTCTAATTTAAGTTTTGCAGCTACCTGACTGATAGGACCTTGAGGAGTTTCACTTGTTGATAGCAGAAATTTTGCTTCAGTAGTCTCTACTAGATGTTGCATCTCTTTTAAGCCAGCTCTCCACCCAATTCCTACTGTGATCAGGCCAGTTCGTTCACAGCCTAGATATGCAGCATGTACTGCCCCACTGTCGGGAAGCCAGACAATAACTCTGTCTCCTAATTCTAAAATAGCTTTTAATTTTTCTGATATTCCTGAAGCCCATTCATTGTATTGTTTCCAAGTCAGCGTTTCGGAATCAGTGCGAAATGCAACCCCGTTAGGCTCCTTGAGCGCATTCTCACGAACCACATCCGAAAGTGTTTTCGACTCTTCCCACCAACCAGAGGACACGTAACTTTCGATATCAGTATCTGCTGCTCGAATATTCATTCCTTTACTACTTACCATTCTTGAGAATCTCCATTGGGTTCCGGCCTTTAACATAGCCAAGGAATGGCTCCCTCATTGAATAGCCAAGAAGTGCTTGAAGTTTTGGTTCTAGTGTTTTCGCTTTGTTAATTTGCACAGAGATTAGATGACTATCCTGCGGACGCAACCAACTCTCCACGTACTGGATTATCACTCCCAATCTAGGATTTTTAGAAAGGTTCTCACCTCCGGCATGCCAAAGAGAACCCTTATATATCAATGCTGACCCTCTAGGCATTTTTATGGTTTCCCTATTAGTAATTTGTTTTGGTGTTTCTTTATAACGTTTACCTTGGCTTGAGGGAATAACGATCGTAGCCCCGTTTTCCTCTTTAAAATCATCAATCGCCCAGATGACTCCTAATTTGAAATCACGAAAATTCTCTGGCAAAGGATAAACTCCGTCATCATAGTGAAACGTTTGCTTTGTTTCACCTGGATAAATCTGACACGCAACCGTTGCGCTCAATAGAGCATCTCCGCAGTGTTCTTGAACTACTTCTAGGATCGTTTCGTTAAGGATGACATCATTTATCGCTTCCATTTCTCCTACTAAGGAGTGGAGCCTTTTAGTGCGCCTTCCAACAAATTCATTTTGCCCAAATGGAGTATCTTGAAGTCGTTTCTTTAAAGTATCGCTCACCTCTTCTAAGATTTTTTGTGAAAGTAGATTTTCGACCACTGCATAACCGTGACTTTCTAGTTCCGAAAGGATTTGTTTCGCTTTCTTCATTTAAAGTTCAACTTTCTCAACTGATGCAGGTCGTTGAGTTAAATAAACTCCAAGGATGAGAATCGCCCCACCAAAAGCTGCCCACATTACTGGCAAATCCCCCATTACAACCCACGCCCACAGTAACGCTGAAAGAGGAATTGCATAACTGTATGACATCGTCCTGTTAGCTTCAAGCCTTTGTAGAGCCCAATACCAGAGGTAGTAAGAGAAAATTGTTCCACCTAGAACCGAGTACACCATCCAACCCCACTGTGAAACTGAAAGCTTGTCTAAACTTTGAACGGCTTGAGGATAGAAAGGTGCCATGACAATAGCTCCGATAATTAAACATACTCCGATAGTGCTGAACGGTTCTAAGTGGCCCAATTCACGTTTATAGACAATATTAAATATTGCCCAAATAAGAGGTGATAACAATCCTAAGGCAGCACCCCATGGATTATCTGCCGCTAAGGCGCCAGTCCCAGATCCAGCAATAATCACCAGAAACGCCCCGAAGAAAGCGACGATAAAACCAGTGATTTGGACTTTTCGTAACCTCTCGCGAAGCAACCAAGCCGAAAAGACAGCGGCGAATGCTGGAGATGTTGTGACAAGGACAGAAGCTAAAGATGGCGATAAATAATTCTGTGCGTGAATAGCTGGAAGCTGAGAGCCAGGAATACCTAGCGCTCCTAGGATTAGAATAGATTTATATTTATCTTTTGGAACTTTTGGCCTTAGGTCCTTCATAAAGGCAAAAACTAGAAGAAAAGAAATCGCAACGAGAACAAAGCGAATCGTTATTATTTCCGTCGCATCCAACGAAGACAACATGTACGCATAGGAAACGAACATTCCTCCCCACAATAAAATTGTTATCGCTAAGGCAAGATGGATTCTTTTAGCGCTGCTCATCTCCCCCCCTTATCTCGTCATGCTCAAACTACTTGGCTAACACCATTTTTCCTTGAGTTTTACAACAAAGGAAAAAATCAATAGATTCAGGTTGGAGAAAATACGGACAGGGAGAAGCAGAATGGAAGATATTTTAGTTGATAGACGTGGGGATGTTCTTTGGATCACCCTTAACCGACCTGAACGACTCAACTCTTATAGCCGGCAAACGGTAGACGAAATTATCCAAGCTTTAAAAGAGCATGTTGATTCTAGAGTTGGTGTGATTACTGGCCAAGGAAGAGCGTTTTGTGCTGGTGGGTATCTAGCCAATTTGGCTGAAGCAAATTTTTGGAATGTTCGATCTATGTTCACTGGGACTCTCGAGCTAGCTGATGCTATCCGAAGCGCACCTTTCCCGATTATTGCTGCTGTTAATGGAGGTGCTTTCGGAGGTGGGAATGAGCTAGTAGTCATGTGCGATCTTGCGATAGCCGCTGAAAGCGCTCAGTTAGGACAAACAGGCGTAAAAGTAGGAAGCGCACCGGTCTTAGGTGGAACAAACCTTCTAGCGATGACCGTTGGTGAGAAGAGAGCGAAGGAAGTCTCTTTTCTCTGTAGGAAATACTCTGCACAAGAAGCCTACGAACTTGGTTGGATCAATAAAGTTGTTCCGGATGACGAACTGATCTCTGAAGTAGATACTTGGTGCCAGGAGATAATACAGATGAGCGCTCGATACTTAGAAGTCGCAAAATCTAGTTCAAACGTCATGTACCACCAGATGAGGGACAATATGGTCAATAGCCTAGGTGCATTGATTCAAGCAATTGGGTCTCCCGATATGCTGGAAGGCGCTAACGCTTTTATGGAAAAGAGAAAACCTCAATTCCCAGCTCGCGACGAACGATAGGTTGCTTGATGACAAAGTTCTATAACGAATACTCTCCAACGTTTGATTCACGCTTTGACTGGAACTCCCCTGCAGTTCTTCGTAAAAGAGCTGAAAAACACCCAGATAAAATTTACTTAGAAGTGCCGTGGACTAATGAGTCATACAGCTACGCCGAAACTCTGAATTTAGCAGAACGTGTCGGTTCTGGAATGTTAAGCGCAGGTGCTACTTCCGGAGATCGAATGCTCATAATGATCCCGAATTGTTCTGCATATATTTTTGCATGGCTTGGTAGCTCAATTGCGGGACTCGCTGAAGTTCCTATTAATACTGCTTACCGCGGCGCTTTCCTTGCCCACCAAGTCAAAACAACGACGCCAACTTTAGCAGTTATCTCCCCAGAATTTATTGAAAGAATTATTGATGTCTCTGATGCATTTGATTCTGTAAAGCATTACTTTCTTGTTGGAACAGACGAAGAAGTAGAAATCGGCTTATCAACATTAATCAAACATGGTTATTCGGCTTCAAGCTGGCAGGATCTCCTTGCGTCAGAAAAATTGAATTTGCCGAGCGTAGCTCATGCCGACTTAGGTTCAATCTTTTTCACATCAGGAACTACTGGCTTATCCAAAGGTGTAATGATGCCGCATGCTCACATGTACTTGTTCGCTGATGAGACCGTTTCGCTTACACGACTTACTGAAGATGATACGTATATGTCATGCGGACCCTTATTCCATGGTAACTCCCAGTTTCTAGCAGCCTACCCAGCGTTAATAGCAGGGTCTCGATACGTACTACAAGAACGATTCAGTGCATCGGAATGGATTAATCAAATACGTGACTCCAAAGCGACGGTAACTAATTTTATTGGAGTGATGATGGATTTCGTTTGGCAGCAAGAACCCAAAATTAACGATTCTGACAACGACCTAAGGTGTGTTTTCGCAGCACCAACTGCAAGTTCAATTCTTGACGATTACAAAGAACGATTTGGAATTGAAGCATTCGTAGAAGTATTTGGCCTTACTGAAACATGCATGCCCATTCTTACCCCTTATGGCGTTGATAGACCTGCCGGTGCTGCTGGGCTTCTTAATAAAGACTGGTTTGATATCCGACTCGTAGATCCAGAAACCGACGAAGAGGTCGACATAGGTGAAGTGGGAGAGCTCATCGTTCGCGCCAACTTTCCTTTCACTTCTTGCCAAGGATACTTCGCGATGCCCGACAAGACTGTAGAAGCATTCCGTAACCTTTGGTTCCATACCGGAGACGGACTCAGGCGCGACGAAGACGGTTGGTACTATTTCGTGGATCGGCTAAAGGATGCTCTCAGAAGGCGAGGTGAGAATATTAGTTCCTACGAAGTTGAACAAGCGCTTGTCACGCATCCATTTTTAGAAGAAGTAGCTGCTATAGGTGTTCCCGCTGACCAAGAAGCTGGAGAAGACGAAGTAATGGTATTTATCGTTCCTACAAAAGGAAAAGAAATTTCAGCTGAAGAGATCTGGGAATATTCTGAAAAACAACTTCCTGATTTCGCTATTCCGCGCTACATACATATCCTGGAACAACTTCCTAAGACGCCATCCGAAAAAGTACGCAAAATAGAATTAAGGGAAATGGGTGTTGGGCCAGAAACATACGACCGTGGACCCCAGAAGAGGAAACGCAAATAATAATGACTCCAAAAGATAAACAAACTACAGTTTTCGACTCAACCTCCATAACGGGTTCGATAGTGGCTATGGATTCGGCTTATGACGTTGACGAAAGAAATAGAGCTAGAGATATCTGCATCAATGCCTCATATTGTGGTGTGCTTCCCGCAAGATTTATTGCTGAGCATAGTCCGCGCGGAGCAATCGGCATGGATTGCGGGATCGGACCGGAAGGATCAGCTATTGCTGGTTTATGGTATTTGGAGGCATTAGCTATACCGGCGGCTGTTGCAGATGTCATGAGCGCCCACTTAGGAAATGGAGTACATCTCTACGAGCACGGCATTATTAGTTTCGCGAATCAACTTGCTCTTGACACAGGAGTTAAAGCAGGGATGAGCGTAAAAGAAGCGTCGCATTTAATGCTTGAAGAAAACCTAGCTCAAGCTAGCGCATCTGAGATAACAAATCGAACTGTAATGGAGACCTCTCCGGATGGAAGACATGTTATTGCTACTGATTCCATAGCTTTTGGGACTAGCGAAGATACCGGAAATAATGTTTTAGTTACTGCAGGACATACTGGAAGATCGGCTGTGCCTTATCTTCTTAAAACGATGCCTTGGGGTTTCATCTGCAGTGATGGTGGACGCGGCATGGATGACTCTGGGATAGCTGGAATGTACATGGTTGAAGAACAAGGTCTAGCAGGAGCAACTGTTGATGCTACAAAAGCTCGAATGGGAAGCGGGCTATCCCACTATTACGACGGAATTATCTCAGCTGTAAACAACGGTGCTCTTAATCGCGGAGTTGAAATCGGGATGCCAGCTTCAGCAGCTGCGAAATTACTCTTAAGTAAAATGTAATTCAAAGACTGTAAGGCCCCATACAGAAGTTAGGAAAATCATAGTCATAGGTTGACCTTAAGGACTTCGGAGGGTTTAATAGAGCGATAAAACAATTTAGTACTAACTCTCCAGTTCGCTGGCGAGGGGTGCTACAGAGGGGAAATAATGAAAAGTAAATTATGGAAATTGCTTGCTATTTTCGCCGTGCTAAGCATAGTTGCAGTCGGCTGTGGTGGAGACGATGATGACTCCAGTAGCAGCTCAAGCAGCGAAAGCTCAAGCAGCGAAAGCTCAAGCAGTGAAAGCTCAAGCAGCGAAGAAGCTGAAGAAGCTGAAGAAGCATGTGAACTCGGTCGAGGTGTTTCCGATGACATGATTCTATTCGGCTCTTCACAGCCAATGACTGGAAACCTTGCTGCTCTAGGTGAACAAGCTGTTCTAGCCATGGAAGTGACTAAAGAAAGAATCAATAGTGGTGGCGGAATCAACGGTCGAATGATAGATTTCATCGTTCAAGATGATGCTTACAATCCAGAAAAGACAGTTGCAAACGCTCAGTACTTTATTGAGCAAGAAAAAGTATTTGCTATCTGGGCAAGCATTGGTTCTGCTCCTTTGAAAGCAGCTATGCCAATTCACAATGAGAGCGAGACGCTAACACTGTTCCCATGGGCTCAAGACTTGAGCTTCTATGATGTAACAGCTAACCCGTACTTCTTCTCAGTGAACCCATCAGCTTATGCTCAAACATTTGGTTTCGGTAAAGTTCTTGTTGAAACTTATGGCATTGATGGAATTAAAGTTGGCTTGATGACTATTAACTCTGTTGACGGCCAACAAACAGTTGACGGATTTAAAGACAGCGTTGGCGGAAGTGCACTTGTTGATGAACAAACTTGGGAACGAGATTCAACAACATATGGACCTCAGATCCTTTCATTCATTGATTCAGGGGTAACCGATGTATACATCGGTACTGGTGATACACAGTTCGCCCAGTTCTTGCTTGAAGCCGATCAACTCGGTCTTGATGCACGTTTCTGGGGATCAACTGGAACTATCTCCGCAAACAGCATTGAGCTAGCTGGAGACCTTTCAGAAGGCGCCTATGGTGTAAACGTTATTTCTTCAGCTAATGGTGATAAGCCAGGTCTGAACGAATACCGTGAAGCAATGTTCGAAGCTGGAGCTACTGAAGCTCAAATCAGTACTGCGAGCTTGCTTGCTTATACTGGCGGACTAGTCCTTGAAGAAGGCTTGACACGAGCTGGCGATTGCCTAAATACAGCATCGCTTGCTGCCGCTTTTGAAAGCATTACAGACTTCTCAACTGGTGGAATTATGCGTCCATTGAACTTCTCAAGTGAAAATCACCTTGGGAACAACGACGTAATCATTCTCCAAGTACAAGATGGAGTTTGGGTAGAAGTAGAGAACCTCGGTTAATTTAACAAGAGTTTCTTAAGATTTATGGGGCCCCAGGAAACTGGGGCCCCATAAAAAAATTAAAAATTAAATATTAAAATATAACAATCAACAAAACTAAACGGGGGCCCAATGGTTGATTACATCCAAATAGCTTGGCAAGGACTTGTTTCCGGATTTGCCTACGCTCTCATCGGCCTTGCACTCGTAATGGTCTATAAAACCGCCAGAATACTTAACTTCGCTGCTGGAACTATGGCAGGCATATCAGGTTTCCTAGCTCACTGGTGGGCAGCTAATAATGATATGCCCTTTGTTCTTGCAATCCTGTTCGCCATGGTGATGACAGCCGTGGGTACTTATATTATTGAACGTCTTACTGTCCGACCGCTAATAAAGCTTGGAGATTTCCTTCCAATTGTTATTATGACTTTAGGAGTAGAAGAGCTTCTTGCAAACGTTTCTCTACTCTGGTGGGGTGGAACTGCTCAAAGATATAGAGTTCCAGGCGATATCGACCGAATCAATTGGCTTATCGGAGATTTCCGATTAAATGCATGGCACGTAGTAGTAGCTGGAACAACATTTGTTACGCTATCAATTGTCGGCTACGTAATAAATCAGACCGAACTCGGCCTAGGAATGAAAGCATTCGCAGAAGACCAAGATGCAGCGAAGCTAATGGGGATTAAGGAATCCACTGTCTCAATTTGGACTTGGGTCTTATCAGCGCTTGTAGGAGGTGTTACTGGGATTGTCTATGCCCCAGTCCTCTTTCTCCAACAGGACTACATGAATATCATATTTATCAAAGGTTTCGTTGCAGCCATACTTGGGGGATTCTTAAGCCTTTCAGGTGGAGTAGCCGGAGGGCTACTGTTAGGCGAACTAGAAGCCTTTACAATCAAATGGGCACCAAGGGAATTTGCCGCAGCTTTGCCGGTGGTCATTGTCTTTGTTGTTCTTCTAATCCGACCGCACGGTCTCTTTACAAGAGAGAAAGGACATGAGCGAGTATGACAATTTCGAATACAGAAGAAAATCAAAATGCTTTAACTCGAGCAAGAATTCCGTTACCCAATTATTTTAAGAAAAATCACTATATCGGCTTCTTAGGTTTCCTACTCATGTACCTGCTAGCAGGCACATATTCGGCGTATTCACTAACGATTATGAATACAATAATTTTCTCGATTATTGGAGCCAGCCTTATAGTTGTGTTCGGAATGGCTGGGCAGTTGACACTTGGCCATACTATTTTCGTCGCTGGAGGAGTCTTTCTTTCAGCGAACATAACTATGGAATGGAGCCGAGGTTTAGAAACTGAGCTTCCAATAGCGTTCGCTCTAATGTTTATCCTTGGCCTCATAGTTGGATTCCCCAGCTTGCGAGTAAATGAGCTATATCTTGCATTAGCTACATTTGCTGTTGCTTTCGTTGGCGTTCAGGTACTTTTTGAATGGGAACAATTTACTGGAGGCGGGTCAGGTAAGCCTGTAGGAAGTTTGGAACTGTTTGGTCGAGAATTCAACCGTGGCTCGACACTTGTTCGTATTGCACTGGTCATAATGCTATTTACCTTTTGGGTTGTAGGAAATTACCAGGACGGAAGGACTGGACGTGCATGGAATGCGCTTCGTACAAGTGAAACAGCAGCTAGAGCCTCCGGTCTTCCAGTTGCTTGGTTAAAAATTCTATGTTTCGCAATAGGAGGTGGTTTAGCCGCTCTTGCTGGAGTTCTATATGCTCATACGCTTCGATTTGCCATTCCCGAGAACTACGGTGTGAATCTTTCAATCATAGTTGTACTGGCACTCATCATTGGAGGTAAACATCGATTAATGGGTGCTGTATTAGGTGCGACATTCGTCAAATGGCTCCCAGAACTTTCCAGAGATGTCCAAGAATATGAAGGACTCATATACGGAGGCACCTTAATAATTCTTACCCTCGTGGCCCCAGATGGTCTTGTTGGAATGTTTGAATGGCTTGGAGAGCGAATAAAAGGCTTTATCAAAGAGAGGAACGGAGAGACCGGTAAGGATTTAGGTACCAAATCTGAGAGCAGTCCATTGACCTCTGAGTATCTTTCTCCTTTGAAGTCAACCGAACCTCGGGGAAATCTTGTAGTGAAAAATGCTGCGGTGGCTTTCGGAGGAGTTACAGCAGTTGATGGAGTTTCATTTGAGATACCTGCCGGAGCTGTGACTGGCTTAATAGGTTCAAACGGAGCAGGAAAAACTACGCTCTTTAACGCCATCACAGGTCATGTTAAGGGAGCTACTGGTGATTTCATCCTTGACGGGAAAACAATCACTGGAAAACCTATCCACAACCGAGCGTTAACAGGAATCGGACGAACATTTCAAAACTTAAACCTTCATGATGATCTTAATGTTCTTGAGCATGCCTTGTTAGGGTTAGATCGAAATATCAAATACGGAAGAGTTTCGGAGTCATTCCGTCTTCCTTGGGTACTAAGAGAGGAAAGAAACGCTCATTACATAGCTGCTGAGCTCTTAGACCACATGGACTTACTCGAATACTGGGATGAAAAAGCAGAAGACCTACCTTACGGTCTTCAGAAACGAGTTGACGTGGTTCGAGCACTAGCTTCAAACCCATCAATACTTCTTCTAGACGAACCTGCTGCTGGGTTACCGACCGCTGAGGCTCTTGAAATGATGAAAAAAGTAAAGGAATACGCAAAGCATATTTCTGCTGGAGTATTAATCATTGAACACAATGTTGAGCTAGTGGCAGATGTTAGCGAAAGAATACTTGTTCTCGATGCAGGTAAAACAATCGCCGATGGAACTCCTGAAGAAGTTACACAGAATGAACAAGTTATAGCGGCATACCTAGGGACCTGATAATGAATGGATTACAAATAAATAATTTAAAAGTTGGTTATAGCCGCAACGAGGTTATCCATGGACTTGACTTAAATGTTGAACCTGGAGAGAGAGTGGCCCTTTTAGGAGCTAACGGCGCTGGAAAATCTACTGTGTTAAGAACTATCTCTGGGCTTCTATCGCCTACTGAAGGGGAAATAACGTTTAATGGTGAAACAATAAGTGGATCTAACCCTGCAGAACTTGTAGATATGGGTGTTATTCAAGTCCCCGAAGGTAGGCGTGTTTTCCCTGGTTTGAATGTTGAAGATAATCTAAAAGTAGCGAATTATGGAAAATCACCAGATCTGTTAGAAGAAGGTTTGGAAACTGTCTATAAGAAATTTCCTATACTTGAAGAGAGACGAAAACAGTCTGCTGGCCTTTTGAGCGGTGGACAGCAGCAAATGTTGTCCCTAAGCCGGGCTATTATTGCCAAACCTAAACTTCTCCTTATTGATGAAATGTCATTGGGCCTAGCCCCTCTTCTAGTGAAGGACTTTTATGAGCAGCTTGCAGATCTATTCTCTGAAGACGTCACCCTTCTTTTGGTAGAACAGAATGCTGGCTTAGCCCTTAAATACTGCTCTCGGTTCTACGTGCTTCGTAATGGTGAAATGGTTTTGGCAGCTAACTCTGATGAGTACATTGATAACCCAACTGCTCTTCAGTCGGCTTACTTAGGAGTCGATTGACCGTACCCTTCCCATTCTTTGGTAGTAAGGAGGATGTGTGGCAAAAATAGAGATTACAGAAGGCGACGATTTAGAGCGCCTTCGTCTTTGGAAAATGGCGCCACCTTTTGATGCAGCTGTTAATTCATTTCGCATAGCCGCGCACGATGAGAGCACGCTACCGACACGGGTGAGAGAAGTTGCTCGAATGCGGATAGCTGTCATTAATCAGTGCCCGATATGACTTGATACTCGATCTTCGTCGGGAACGGAGGAGCACCTAAACGAAAGCGAATACATAGAAATTATCAACGATAGACGGCCGCAATCTCTATCGAATAGAGAATTGCTAGCTATTGAATATGCGGAAGGCTTTTCTATTTCCCCGAATGAGCTAACTGATGAATTCTTTAAAAATCTTAATAGCCATTTTACAAGCAGAGAGATTGTTGAACTTTCAGGCTACATAGCTTTTTGCCTCGGAATTGGAAGAGTGTATAAAGTTCTTGACATAGCTAATGAATGTCCAGTCGTACACTAACCCCCCATTTCTTATTCATAAATCTCTAAGTTCACGCTTTAGTATTTTCCCTGTTGATGCTTTTGGTAATTCTGAAACAAAACTTACGTACCTAGGTT
Organism: Acidimicrobiales bacterium; assembly: GCA_013912105.1. Lineage (GTDB taxonomy): Bacteria > Actinomycetota > Acidimicrobiia > Acidimicrobiales > UBA8592 > UBA8592. The sequence continues at coordinate 42,072 of JACERY010000014.1, forward strand.
TTTGATAACTTGCGAGGTTTCGCTTTGCTTCGCTAATAATTTCTTCTTCAGTTATGGAAAATCCTGGCTTGAGAACGACGAATGCCTTAACTGATTCTCCCCACTCTTCATCAGGTACCCCTATTACTGCCACCTCTAGAACCGCTTCATTGAGTCCGATTGCCTCTTCTACCTGTATCGAATATATGTTCTCGCCCCCAGAAATAATCATGTCTTTCGCTCTGTCAACTATGAAACAATACCCTTCCTTGTCCCACGTAGCTATATCTCCTGTCCACATCCATCCATCTCTTATTGTTTGGGCGGTCAAATCTGGTCGGCCGTAGTATCCAATCATGTTTGCGTTTGACCGAACGATAATCTCTCCCGGCGTTTTACTGTCTTGAGGGACAATTTTTCCATTAGAGTCGACGATTCTAATGGAAGTCACAAACCCTTCTCGCCCGCAAGATCTCAATCGTTCGGGATGGTAGTTATCCCTTATAGCACGGAGATGATCTTCTTGACTAAGGAATGTCATCGTTGTTCCTTCAGTCTGGCCATATCCTTGAATCAAAGTACATGGGAATGAATCCAGTGCTTCTTTTATAACCCGTGTCGGCATGGGCCCTCCACCATATTGAATATTTCTCAATGAACTCAGATCATACGAATTGAAATTATCAACAGCCATCATCCAATTAAGCATTGTAGTAACTCCAAGAAATGCTGAAACACTTTCTGCTTCGATCAGATCTAGTGCAAGCTTCGGTTCAAAATTCATTAATACTAAGGGGCAGCCATGAGCATGGTAGTTCATTGCTAATACAACGGGAATGTGAAACATTTGCCCGGTCAGCATGTAAACGTCAGAAGGAACAATCCTTTCTGCAACTGTCTGATTTTGCATTCCGTACCAAACACTCTTATGCGAATGCAAAGCCCCTTTAGATTCTCCAGTCGTACCACCCGTGTAAAGGATAAAGAAACTATCGCTTGATATTATTTCTTTACAGACTGCTGGCTCGCTAGTATCTGATTTCTCTAAGACTGTTTCAAAGGAACCATCTCCTTGCTCCCCGTATTCCAGCCAACACTCAACCAGACCTGCGCCTATTTTAAGCTCATTAGTTAAACCATTAAAAAATGATTCTGTTACTACAATTTTTGGTTTACCATTTTCTATGATTTTAAGTAATTCTTTTGATGACAGTCTCCAATTCATTGGTTGAGCTATCAGTCCTGAGCGACCGCAAGCATAGAAAATAGCTAAATGTTCTATGGAGTTTCGACTGAGAATTCCTACTCGATCTCCTTTGTTTGCTCCTAAATCTATAAACGCATTAGCAATCTGATTGACCATTTGGTCAAGTTCAGCGAAAGAGATTCTCTTTTTATTACTTTCGTCATAGACTGCGGTCTTCTTTGGGGTTAGCCGGGCCCATTTTTGAGGAATTAAACCGATATTCATCTAATTAACTCACAGGCCTGATTTACCCGCTTCGCGTTGAAAAGGCATTGGTTCAGAGTGTGGTGGGTCATTTGGCGTTGAACCAGTCGTCACTCCCCCGTCAACAACTAGACAATGGCCATTGGTATTTCCAGATTCATCTGACGCCAAATATAAGGCAGCATTTGCAACATCAATTGGAAGTCCTGGTCGGTTTAGAATAGGTGATTTTGATCTCACAACTTCTGTTACTTCTTTCAGGTTATTGTGGTCATCCATATACGCAGCCGCAACTAGTGGAGTAACAGTTGATCCAGGTGCTATGCAATTTACTCTGATTCCTGAACGGCAAAGTTCAGCAGCAACATTTTTAGTTAGCCCTACCACACCATGTTTTGCAGCAGCATATACATGGGGACCTAGGCCTCCAGTAACGCCAGCAGTGCTAGCAATATTAATGATTACTCCGGATTTATTCTCTTGCATATACTGGGCGGCGTATTTAATCCCTAGAAATGTTCCGAACAAAAGAATATCTAAAGTGACTTTAAACTCTTCGGCAGGAATCGTTGCTATTGGTCCGCGATTTCCTACAATTCCAGCATTATTCATAACTATATCTATTTTTCCAAACTCGTTGTTTGTATAAGCCATTAGAGATGCTACTGATTCTTCTTTGGTTACATCACAGTGCTGGAACCGAGCGTTTGGGCCGAGTTCTTCCGCTAATTGAGCACCACGTTCATCTTGGATATCGCCTATTACGACGTAAGCGCCTTCCTCGACAAACCGCTTAGCTGTAGCTTCACCAATACCTGATGCGGCACCAGTAATAACAGAAACCTTTCTATCAAGTCTCATCAATCCCCCTTATAGTTATTTTGGCTATCTATATTTCCTGCCTTATACCAAGCGTATACAGCAGCAAGTAGCAAGACAGCAGTCCCTGCCCAAGGATAGGCAAAGCTGCCAGTCCAGTCCACAATAAATCCGAATAAAGCTGGGGATGCGAGGGCACCAAGATAATACCCAGTCATTGTTATCCCAGTAGCTTTACTTATGGAAAGTGGGGCTTTGTCAACAACGCATGCATGCATAGTGCCGATAGAGGCTAATTGGGCAGAGACACCAATTATTCCTCCAAGTAGGACTATCCATACACCTAAGATGAGTCCAAGGATGATAAACCCAGTTGCAATCGCAGAAAGGAATAGAAGAAACATAATTAGCCGTATGCGTTTTTCAGCCCCAATCTTATCTGCATAGATACCATTTAAAGTCATTCCAATAACACCGCAGAAGCATGCTATGGATGTTATGGCTCCAGCTAAACCCGATGTTACGTCCAACGAATCTTCTAGATACGAGACTATCCAAGAGTAGAAAGGTTGCGAGCCCGCTATTAGCAAGAATGAAGCTATACCAAACCAATAAAACTTGGGAGGGAGATCCACCGTAATAGCTGTTTTACCTACCCGTACTCTCTCATCTGGGACTACAATTAGTGCTGATACACCGACAACGAGAGCAATAACCCCGTTGACTATTAATATGCTTTCCCAGTCCCACTTTTCCGCTGACCACGGTCCTATTGCTGAGGCAATTGTTGCCATGAAGGGAACCCCTGCAGTTTTAACAGACATAGCTAAGGTCCGCTGGCTTTCTGAAACAGCTTTACCGATAGCAGCATTTGTTCCGGTATTTGAAAGCCCGTAGGCTCCCCCCGCTATTAAGCTAGAAATTAACCACATTTCATAACTGCTTAAAGCTGCTATGAGAAATGAGCATATAGCAACCGCTAGCATGTCAACGAAAATAACTTTTCTTGGGCCAAATCTTTCCGTTATTTTTCCAGTAAGTATGGATCCAATCCCGGTAGCTCCGAAATATATTCCAACGATTAAACCGATTTTACCTTTTGAAACACCCAGGTCTTCGCTGAGAATAGTTGCGAGAAATCCGGGGAAAAAACCTAGTGAAGCTCCGATTCCTACGCTTCCAGCCGATACTGTTATGAGCGCTTTTTCACTAGTTTTCATATAATTGACGCATTGCTAAAGTAGTTGCTTCTAGCTTTTTTAGTCTTCATCATTTCAGCTGTGTTGCAATTTCTTCACGAAGCTTAATTTTTTGAATTTTAGTTGCTGACATCGGCCACTCTGTTACAAACCGGACGTAACGCGGTACTTTGAAACTTGCGAGTTTGCCATTACAAAAAGCAACGATTTCCTCTTCGGTAGCACTCATTCCCTCTTTCAATTGAATAAACGCTGCAGGAACTTCTACATATTTATTATCAGGAGCAGAAACGACTTGAGCTAATTGAACTGCAGGATGATGTGATAGAAAGCCTTCGATTTCTGCAGCAGCAACATTTTCTCCACCCACTTTAAGCATGTCTTTAATACG
>JACERY010000015.1 GCA_013912105.1 Acidimicrobiales bacterium
ATCAGCAATAGCCATGTTGACACCTTCAAGCAACGGAGCTGACAAGAAAGCCAACGCACCCGTCTCAGGCAACAACGTACCAATGTTCAATCCTCCGTCAGAAGAAGCTTCGCTACTAGATTCACTAGCAGATGAGGCTTCACTACTGGAAGAGCTATCGTCATCATCACCGCAAGCAGCAGCGACAAGTGTGAAAGCAAACAATATGGCTAGAAGTCTAAAAAGACGTCTATTCCGCATATTAAAAATTCCCCTCTTTAAATAACAATTTGTTAAGGTGCTGAACAACATGTTCAGCAGATTAATTGTGCCAAAAATAATCCGTTTAGGCAATTAAATTGAATAAATTGTCAATTAATACAGAAAGCTTTTATTTATAGCTAATTGGAGCATAATCAACATCTTCGATTGCTCGAAGTTCATCAAATCGATTGCGTAGCTCATTTCTTCGTTCCCGATCCATAGCCAAATTAACTAATTCATGCGGATCTTCTTGGAGGTCATACCATTCGTGTTCGTGGTCATCAAATGGGCTATCCACATCAAACTGAATGGTTCCCTCTAAAGCTACTCCTGCGGCATCTGCTCCGCCGCCCACGCCATAATACCTGCAGTATTTATGTCGACCATCAAAAATACCTGCACTGGCATACCTAGTGTGCTCAACTCCTTTATACCAAGGCCATTGTTGGGAGAAGAGAACGTAGTCACGAATTTTTGCATCCAAATCATTAAAAATTGGGGCCAAACTCTCTCCGACTAGACCAGGGTGATCACTTGGATTAACACCAGCAAGTTCAGCAACAGTTCGAGCTAAGTCAACATGACTTGCAAGCGAATTAGTTTTCGTTCCAGCACCCGTTTGTCCAGGTATTTTCATATAAAGCGGTATCCGCATGGTTTCTTGATAATTCCAAGGACCTTTTGACCGTAAGCCATGCGATCCGACCTGATCACCGTGATCAGAAGTGAATATGATAATCGTGTCATCCCATATATCTAATTCATCAAGAGTCCTAAAAATCCTCATCATTTCAAAGTCATTCAATTCATGAAGCTTTACGTAGTAATCCATGTATTTAAGCCAAAGATGTTCATCTTCTCTGTTCATGGTTCCTGGTGCTCCCCATTTGAGCATTGCGTGCATCCATCGACGATGCACATCCGGTTTCGTGTGAAGGTCATCATGGAAATTCGCTGGTAGTTCAGTGAACCACTCATCCAAATCATGATTAAAGGGAGGGAAATTATCTTTTCGTCCCCAATCCCTGTTCTTTAATCTGTTACGAACATTGTCAGTTTCTTCTTCATTATCGACTTGCCACCATGTTTGGTCGCAAGGAAACCACATGATGTCGTGTGGGTTAACAAAAGCGGTTGTGAGAAACCATGGATTATCGCCTTTGGCATTGTCCTTAAGCCAGTTAATAGTTTGGTCCGTGATAGGTTCATCAAATTCAGTTCCTGTCCCAGGAAGACCCCACCATGCTGAGTCATTACCTTCCCAATCACCAAATCCATATTTTTCCATTTCTGGATATCTTTGGTTCTGCAGGTGCCACTTTCCCTTGTATGCAGTTTTATAACCAGCATCACGTAGCATGTGCCCTAAAGTCGGCGTGGTAGTAGGAAGATTGGTGTTCTCTGGCCCTGTTGAATTTTCAATAACCCCATGCTGAAGCATATATTGGCCTGTGAATAGTGTCGCTCGCGAAGGACTACAAGGCGATGTATGCGTATAGTAATTCGTAAATTCCAGACCTTCGTCTAGAAGACGTTGCCTGGCTGGCAAGTCGACTCCTGCTGGAAGCCAATCTCGCTGGCGCTCTTGGTCAGATACAATAAGTAAGATATTTGGTGATTTCATGTTCATGAAACTATCAAATTATTTTTGTTTTGGTTATTTAGGGAACTATTTCTTCTTTGATATAACCTGATCAAGCTCATCTATGGCTTTAGCTATATCAGTGAATCTGGTGTACAGCGGTGTAGGCGCGAAACGAAGAACATCAGGGTCACGCGCATCCGGAACAACACCTCTTTCAATCAATTCATGTTCTAATTGGGATGCATTTCCAGTGACTCTTACTGAAATCTGGCAACCTCTTCGTTTAGGGTCTCGCGGGGTTATAGACGAAGCACCGTCAAGTAAGTCAACTCCTCGCTCAAAATAATTTGTTAACTGTATTGACCGTTCGCGTAGATTTTTTATACCGATTTCATTGAAAATTTCTAAAGATGTTTTTACTGGAACCATTGCAAATAGAGAAGGATTTGAAGCTTTCCATCCGTCAGCTGATCGTCGAGGGATAAAAGTATCTTGCCCATGCATATCGAACCTTGTGTCTGGGTCGTTTCCCCACCAGCCAGCTAATCTAACCAGTTCATTATCATTATGATGCTTTTCGTGCACAAAATATCCAGAGATACTTCCGGGTCCTCCATTGAGGTATTTATATGTGCACCATGCAGCAAAATCTATGTTCCAATTGTGAAGCTCTAATGGAACATTTCCGACTGCGTGAGCTAAATCAAGGCCGAAGATAATTTCCTTATCTTGCAATACAGAAGCGAATTTTGAAATATCAATGAACTGTCCTGTGTAATAGTTAACGCCGCCTATAAGCGCCAGACAAATTGTGTCTCCGTGCTCAGCTATTGTCCTCTCAAGATCGGCTGGAGTAACCTCGTCGGGCTTTTCTGGCTCTATCACTACGATGTCAGATATTGGGTCACCGCCATGCCATAAAATCTGGGAAGACACTGCGTAACGATCAGATGGGAAAGCGTGTGGCTCTATTAGTATTTTCTTTCGCAGCTTTGTGGGTTGGTAAAAGCTTGCCATAAGAACGTGCAAGTTTGATGTTAGGTTCCCCATGACACCTGTTTCAGATGGGGAAGAGCCTATGAGGTCAGTTTGTAATTCAGACACGACTTCGTCGAATCTATACCAAGCTTCGGTTCCATCAAAATGTCCTGCGACTCCCTTTTTGCCCCATTGATCTAGAGCAGTTTGCATAGTTTGGCGCGTCTGCTTGGGAAGAAGGCCTAGAGAATTGCCAGCAAAGTAAGCTTGCTCTCCCCCGTTTTTGTTTAGTGGGATTTCAAATTTTTCCCTTACCTTAGACAACGGGTCAGCGGTATCAAGAGAGGCGGCTTCGTCATAACTTAATGGGGGAATTGTCATGTATCCCCACTCATAATTACGGCGTTCTCGTCAAATTGGCTTATCTCTTCGTTAGTGAAGCCAAGAGATTCAAGTATTTTTTTATTGTGCTGCCCTAACGTCGGAGCGACAAGGTCAAGCGGCTCTGGAAAGTCTGAAAACCGCAGAGGATCTCCGGGGATATTGAAAGTACCTAGGAGCGGGTCTTGAACTTCTCGTATAGCTCCTCGTGATTCGAAATAAGGGTGCCCTATGGCGTCATATGGAGCTAGAACAGGTCCGGATGGAACGCGTGCATCTGCGAGGATTGTAAGAATTTGTTCATCATTTTCAAATCCCTGCATCCACTTTTCAATAATTAGATTTAATTCTTCTCTATTTTTCATTCTTCCCATTAAGTCTGCGAATCTTTTGTCAGTTAGAAGTTCTGGTTGTCCTATTGCTTCTACGAAACGGGGCCACTGTGCTTCCATGCATTGGATAACTATCCACCCTTCAGGTCCCTTAAAAGCACCTAGCGGACTATTGATTCTTGATCGGTGACCGGATCTTTTTGGCTTCCATTTCATCCCAGTTAACGATGGCCCTTGAACAGCTAATTCTTGGGAATGGAAAAGAGAATCAACCATAGCGATATCTACGAACTGACCTTTTCCAGTTCTTTCTCGATGGAAAAGAGAATAACCTATCGCTGTTACGGCATGAACCCCTGTCATCACATCGGCGATTGATTGACCCACAGGCATAGGAGGACCATCAGGGTCGCCTGTCATGAACATTGTGCCGCTAAATGCTTGAGCGATCATATCAAAAGCCGGGCGGTCGCTCATTGAACTTTCCCGGCCAAATCCCGATATTGATGCCATTATTAACTTAGGGTTTATCTCTTTAATTACATCCCAGTGCAACCCTCTTCTTTCCATCACCCCAGGCCCATAATTTTCCACAAAAACATCTGCAGTTTCTAGCAATTTTAGAAGAATATTTTTTCCATCTGGATGGTCAAAATCCAAACATAAGCTTTTCTTACCTCTGTTTTGCTGAACAAAGTACCCGCTTCTCCCGACTTCATTAATAATTGCGTAGTTTCTTGATGGGTCGCCTCCCGGCGCTTGCTCAATTTTGATGATATCTGCACCCATCTCCGCCATCATTCTGGTGACTGTTGGTCCAGCTAGGTATTGCGTCATATCAACTACGGTTATTCCCTCAAGTATTCTGCCCTTTTCCATATAAGGGACCGTACCGTGCGACTGCAAAAGGTGCTACACGAAGGGGTTTACAACAATCCAACAACTTCACAACTGAAGAGTTTCTAGCTATCATGTATAAAGGGAGGAATCGTGACGGACATACTTAATGAGAAAGAGCAAACTCAAGCTGATGCCGCTGCTCCTACAGGACGAAAAGAAATAACAGCTGAACGCTATTTGTCGCGTGACATCCTTGATCAAGAGTGGGAACATCTTTGGCCACGCACTTGGTTATATGCCGGTGTAGCTTCAGATGTTTCAGAACCGGGTGAATACTTTGTCTTCAATATTGGGCCCGAATCGGTTTTAGTTTCACATACTGATGAAGGAGAAATATCTGCTTTCTATAATGCATGCCAGCATAGAGGTGCACGCATCATGGTTAATGAACGCGGGTGGATCAAAAATTTTGTATGCCCTTACCATGGGTGGACATACGGTCGTGATGGAGCGTTGACTGTTGTTCCAGATGAGAATCGTTTTAGTCAAGGCATTGACTGCGATAAACAGTCGCTTGTTCCTGTGCGCACTGAAATCTGGGCTGGCTTAGTTTGGATATGCATGGATGAGGATGCCCCAGCGTTTGATGAGTACATCGGCCCGCTGAAAGAACAAATCGACCCTTACCGGCTTGAGGATATGGTTCTAGCCCAAGACCAAACAGTTCAACTGGAATGTAATTGGAAAGCGGTATTTGATAATTTTGGTGAGCTTTACCATGTAGAACATATCCACCCTCAACATGCCTTAATCTTTGATTGCCCAACTAGTAGAGTTCGACTTTGGAAAAATGGACACACCAGCGTTTATATTGATGGGTTTACGGTTAATACTCGGCTTCCGATCCCTGAAGAACCTACAAAGTTGATGAAAGGCCAGTTGGAGTCGCTTGGCATGGACCCTGAAGAATATCGTGGAAGAATCCTCGATATTCGTGAAGACGTTCAAAAGAAAAGACGGGATCTCGGCCCTGACTTAGGCTACGACTACGATCTACTATCAGACGAAGAGCTCAGTGATATTTTTCAGCATAATATTTTTCCTAATATGCTCATCACACTTCAGCCTGATAAAGCGTTAATCATGAGAGCACGACCTCACCACAGCGACCCTAGTAAGTGCTACTGGGATAAAGTTACGCTTGTAATGCCACCGAGCGAAAATGCGGAAATTGTAGCCGATTTACAGTTCATGCCTAAACCAAAACCTATTCCAGATGAACGTCCTGAACGTGAGGAATTTACGCAGGAAGATGTAATAGCTGGCGAAAAAACAATGGATATTACAGTTGACCAAGACGTTCATTTAATTCGGGATGTTCAGAATGGGATGCGTTCCAGAGGTTTCAAGAAGCAAGTACTTAATGACGATGAATCAAGAATTCAGCATTACCACGATTGGTACTCGTGGCACATGGGTGTATAAAGAACATTTGTGAACAAAACAGGATTTAACATATCTTTCCTTACTTGGAATCTTGCAATGATGGGCCGTGCCGCGTTAGCTCCGCAATATTGGGAATTATGCGACACTGAAGAAGTAGTAAGAGAGCAGGTCTTAGCGAAGAAACCCGATATTGTGCATTTCCAAGAACTGCCCGGTTTGGTCCCATTTGTAGAAACACACGGGATGGTTCCCGCTAATCCTCAAAGCCATAGCGGCAATTTGGCAACACTGGTCTCTCATGAACTGATAGAAAGTGGTATCTCTCATGAGACAATTGAAGGGTTTGCGCTTCTAACGAACTTCCACACTTTGAATTTAACCGTTGCTAATGTGCATCTCGCTCCGGGGAAATCTGCTAGCCATATCCGAAAGTCCCAGATTTCAAAGATTGTGGGTGCTTCACATACCGAACATCTAGCGATAGTTGGTGACACAAATACTCGCTCAAGTGAGATTGAAGCAATTGAGGCTGCTGGATTACGAGCTCCTAAACCACCCGTTCCAACATGGAATAGCTATAGAAACAGATTCCATTCGTCATCACCAAAATTTCAAACTAATTTTACTCGAAGTTTCACTCACCCAGATATTGCTACTGAAGAACTTCAAGTTCTAGAAGGGTGCGTGGCTAGACAAGGTAAGAAATTTTTCATTAGCGATCATTTTGCCCTGTTCGGCTATATGAAGCTTTAAAGTTATTCTTCAATACAATAACTACGTGACTAGCCATGAAGAATTAATTAGAGAAATGCGGAGTTTAATTGCTGATTTCCGACTCACAGATTTTGAAAAACGTATCAATGACGGTCTTTCTTTGAATGACATCGCTGAAGAATTAAGAAAAGTAAGAGAACTTTTGCGCCCCTATCATGTTAAGGCTGAACGTATGCAGGCTGGGCTGAGACCACAAGAACACTTTTTTCGGCCAGATTCTGGTAAGAAATATGACCTTACTGGATTAGAGCCTCACGAATTCTTTCCTTATAGCCCAATTATTGGGCCCCTGAATCCAATATCTCCACCTTTTACTTTTCGGATGGAGAAAGATGTCATGCTAGCCAATGGTAATTTTGACTCGCAGTATTGTGGGCCGCCTGAGAGCGTTCATGGCGGACACGTTGCCGCGTTGATGGATGAATTACTTGGCGTAACGTGTGTTGTTACTGGGCACGGAGGTTATACCGGCACATTAACTGTTCGATATATTTCTCCAACTCCCTTGGATAAAAATCTTCAGGGAAAAGCTTGGGTAAAAGAGATCAAAGATCGCAAAGCAATCATTCGCGGAGAGTTACGAGACGGAGATCAACTTTGTGCTGAAGCCGAAGGCTTATTCATCAAACCTAAAGAAGATTTCGGTAGTAAATAAATCTAAACATTTACTGATTATTGAAAATCCTTTTCTTCAAGTAGCGTAAATCCCATGAATCAGAAATCAGGTTGGACATTCGATGACGTGCCTGATCAAGCAGGAAAAGTTGCAATAATCACTGGAGGTAATTCCGGTATAGGTCTTGAGACTGCAAGGTTCCTGCTTCGAAGAGGTGCAACTGTAATTTTAGCAGTCCGGAACTCTATCAAAGGGGCAGAAGCGATGGCTGACTTGACCTCTTCAGTGCCTGGAAGTTCTATTGAAGTGGCTCACTTAGATTTGGCAGATCTTTCGTCAGTGAATAATTTTTCAGACTGGTTTAAAGCTAGTGAATTGAATCTTGATTTGCTGATTAATAATGCCGGAATTATGGGTATTCCTCGCGGTACAACTGTTGATGGTTTTGAATTACAGTTCGGGACAAATCACTTGGGGCATTTCGCCTTAACAGGGAAGCTTTTAAGCTCTCTCTTGGATAATCCTGGAAGTCGTGTCATTAATGTAGCTAGCAATGCGCATCGTCAGGGTCGCTTGAACTTCTATGATCTTCAATCTGTTCACCGCTATGGGAAGATGAGAGCATATGCCCAAAGTAAATTAGCAAATCTCGTTTTCACTGCTGAGTTAGATAGGCGCTTACAACGAGCAGGCAGAAACGATATCCTCTCGTTGGCTGCTCATCCCGGTATGGCTCAGTCAAACATAGTTAAGTTTGACTCGGATTCAGTTATCCACCGGTCCGTTGAAAGTGTCTGGCAGGTAGTTGGACCTTACGTTTGTCAAACTAGTGCAGATGGAGCTATTCCAATTCTTCGAGCAGCTACTGACCCTTTTGCTAAGGGAAGTGACTATTTTGGCCCAAGTCAATTCTTGGGGATTCGTGGGCCAGCTGTGAAGGTTCAAGCAAAAAAGGAAGCTCGAGATGTTCACGATGGTCGCGCATTATGGGAGCAAAGTATTGAACTTACTGGAGTTGATTTTAAGGAACTTGAGTCGGCTTAAGCAGGACGACCGAAAGTGGGTCTTTCAATGAGATGACGGACGTGTCCTGTTTCATTGATACTGTGAACTGTTCGTAACCCGCTAGCTGCTGCTTGCACTCTTGTTATTCCCGTATAGTCAGGCTGCAACAAGAATGGAGTTTCGAGTTTCCAGAGTGTTTGTAAATACACGGATGTAACCATTCCATGGCAGAATACAGCTACTTTTTTTCCAGGATTCTCTTGTACGATTTGATTGAAAGCTCCGACAACGCGATCACGGAAACCTTCGTAATCTCCTTCAAAAATCGCCAGTGGGTCATTCAAATATGCTTGAACCGGTCCAGAATCTAATGTCATCTCCTCGAGCGGAATGTATGAGGAACTATTGTGGTCAGATTCGCGCAGGTCATCCCTTTGAATCGGATCTATTTCCAACCTTTTCGCAAGAGGCATGGATGTTTCATATGCCCTTTGCATTGAACTTGTTACTATTTCGTTGATTGTCTCTTGGGAAAGAAAGTCTGCGACTGCTTCTGCTTGCTTTGCACCTAAAGGAGATAAGGGTGGGTCTGCTGGTCCTTGCCCCTCAGCTTTTTCTATCTTTTCTGGTCGAGCATGACGAATAATGATTAAATCCATGGATTTTTAGTTTATCTAAACTAGTGGGCCAAGGTGCTTTACAAGGTTCCATCGGATTGCTGCATCAATTGAACCTTGTAAAAATTTTTCGAAACGCTGATGCATTCTGTCGGCACCATCGCCATATGCAGTTACATCTTGAAGATATGGAACTGCTTGACAGGAAACAGGATATAAAATTCCCCAAGCTAAGGCTTCCTCAAGGTTCTCGTGTGTCCAAGTCGGACCGCCAGACACTGAAAGAGTTTGACGATAAAGGTCTAATAACTCGCCTTCAATTTTTAACGTTGCTTCTGAATGAGATGCTGCTAGAAGCCACGCGAGGTCGACTCCCGGATGCGAGCGCATGGGACTTTGCCAGTCAAGAACTATTGGACCCTCACTATCTATAAGCACGTTATCTAATTCGTAATCCATGTGAGTTAAGGTCCATTGGCGGGAAGCGTAACGATCTAACCATTCGATAGTGTTAAACACCCAGGTTTTCTCCAGAATCTCAAATAATTCTTTCGGGTAGCGGTCAGGTTCTTGCTCTGCCAATGCTTTCCAAGATTGACGCGTTATATCAATCCCTAGTTGAAGACTTTCTGCCTTCCAATCAAGTAACCACGGAATATCAAGGAGCCGTTCATCCATCCAATATTTACCATGCATTTTAGCTAAGTCTGTTACAAGGGCACGCATTACATCTTCTGAACAACCGTGAAGAATATCTCCTTTTTCAGCATGTCCTATATATTCCAACAGGAGGAAAGCTCGTCCAGTTTCGTGGTCAAATCTATTCACCCAGCATGAAGGGATACGCATATCAATTTCGGATGCTAAGTCAGCATAAAAACCTGATTCGCGAATGTAATATTGCATAACTTCGTTGTACATTCTTGCGATGTCATCATCTAAAGGACATTTTGCAACGAAGGAATCGGGTAGATCGGTTTTAGTTGAATCCGACCATTCAATTGTAAAAATACCAACTTCTCCCATTGCACCTGTAAACCCGTCCATCGGTTTATGCGTGAAAGAAAGAAGTTCTGGGATTTCATGACCCGCATCCCGAAATTGTTTTTCTAGCCAAACTGATGTGACTTCTGATAGTGATTTCGGGATATCTGTCATTCGTTATCGATTATGCTCCTTAACTATTAGTACCACACGGTTTCGCTTTAGCACTTACTCTAAGTCCGATACTTTTGGGCCGTTCGTCCGGCACCCTTCGTGTAGAGTGGCACTCCTATGCCATTGATACTTTTACTGAATAAATTTAGAGAAACTGTGTGGGGTTTCGTTGCATTCACCGGAATTTCATTTGGCGCTGGCGGTCTTCTTGTCAAGAAATTTACTAACGATGGACTTGATGCCTTTACTGTTACGTGGATTCCTTTCCTAGTTGGAGGGTCTATAGCATTTATTCACGGTATGTTACGCAAAGAGTTAGTGCTCTCAGCTGTACCCGCCGGGATGCTTCTAGGTCTTTTTAGTTCTTTAGGACCATCTTTGATTTTTAATACTGGATTTGATCGGCTTCCAGCGGGCATAAATACCTTGTTAATTTCGTTAGGGCCTATCTTTACAGCGATTGTTGCGCATTTTGTTTTTGCCGATGAAAGATTCAATCTTCTCAAAGCGTTGGGTCTTATAACTGCATACGCAGGGGTGGCAGTACTTGCTTTTAGTTCACTTGATGATGGTGGAGATATTGTAGATATTTTATTGGTTTTAGGAGGCGCTGCTATAGCAGGTGGTGCAGGAGTTCTAACACGGCACTTGACTCTTCGCCACGAACCCATGGCACTGATGGCACCGAACCTACTAATTGCTGGTTTAATTTCAATGATTTTGACATTTAGCTTTGATCTTGGAACTAGACCTGCAAATGGATTCGCTTCTTGGCACATTCCCATGCTCTTTGTATTCGGTTTAATAACCTACTTATCATTTCTCTCTATCTTGAAAGCTAATCAAATAGGAACAACAGGACAAGTCTCGGTCATCGGCTATTTTCTTCCTCTTTTTGGGGTCGTAGGAGGTGTCATATTCTTCAATGAAAAAGTTAGCCTTTCGCTCCTTATGGGAGGAGTCCTGATCCTATTAGCAATGGGAGCTATCGCGCGCGGTTCCATTCCTCAACTAGCTAATAAAAGCGAAAATTCTTGATATGAGTAGAAACCTGTTCCTTGTCTTAAACGAGGCATGTCAAGGTTCTCTCGATAAAACGTTCTTATCTCTTCCAGCAAATCAGTCTCTTACTTACGCAGATTTTTTTAAACTTGCGGAGAATTACGCTTTGGCGCTTAAGTCCTGCGGAGTAACTGAGGGCGATAGGGTCCTCGTAAAAACTAAAAAATCTTCAGATGCATTAGCGCTTTATTTGGGATGCTTACAATTAGGGGCTGTTTATATTCCAGTGAACCCACGGAGTACTCAGCATGAAATTGATTATTTTGTCAATGATGCCGATCCAGCAATCGTGATCTTTGATCCGAACGAAGATATTTCCGTTGGTATTCGTTCTGAAACTATCGGCGATGGAGGAACTTTGACTTTAATGGCAGCTTCAGCCGCTCAAGAAGTCTTGAACGCTTCAAGCAGCACTTCAGATATAGCTGCGATGTTATATACAAGTGGCACCACCGGCCGACCGAAAGGAGCGTTACTAAGTCATCGTGCTCTTATTAGCAATGGCATAGCTCTTAATAATATTTGGGCTTTCAAAACAGATGATGTTCTCCTCCATTGTCTGCCAGTCTTTCATGTTCACGGCCTTTTCGTCGCTATTCATTGCGCAATGCTGAGTGGGTCGACTGTTATATTTCGAGAAAAATTTTCAGTAACTGAAGTTACGCAGCTTCTTCAGAAATCTACTGTTTTTATGGGAGTTCCTACTTACTACACGCGCTTACTTTCAAGCAATACCTTTAATTCTACTATTTGTTCTGGAATGCGTTTATTTACTTCCGGTTCAGCACCTATGACAGAACAAACACACAAAAATTTTTATGAAAGAACTGGTCATCAAATCGTAGAACGGTATGGAATGACGGAAGCTGGTATCATCGCATCCAACCCGTTAGAAGGCAAACGTATTCCGGGTTCGGTTGGGTTTAGATTACCGGGGATGGATTTACGTATCGCTATTGATGGACGTGCTTGTGGTACTGGCGAGAATGGTGTTGTCGAGGTTAAAGGGGATCATTTATTTAGTGGCTACTGGCGAAAGCCAGAACAAACCGCTAAAGCTTTTCAGAAAGATGGATTTCTCATAACTGGAGATATCGGAAATCTTGATGATGATGGAAGGCTACGTCTGGAAGGTAGATCTACAGACTTAATTATTAGTGGAGGAGAAAATGTTTACCCTAAGGAAATAGAAATTTGTCTAGATGACTTCGATACTGTTCTTGAGGCAGCAGTTATTGGCGTGCCGCATCCCGATCTTGGGGAAGCTGTTGTTGCTGTCCTCGTCGCTGATGGGTCTTTATCTATTCAAGAACTCAAAGACTACGTTGTTAAGCGTTTGACGAGTTTGAAACAACCTAAAGAATACTTTGTGATTTCAGAGTTACCGAGAAACACGATGGGTAAAGTTCAAAAGAGCAAAATACGAGCTTCGTACTCTGCTCTTTTTACTAAAGGAATTGAAGGCAACTAAATAGCTTGTGAGTGATGCACCGACGGAATTGAATCGAACTAAATTTTCTGATGCTGTTTCTGCTTTAAGAATACGTGAATTTCGTCGCTTCTGGTTTGCTGGTCTTGCCTCAAATAGCGGAGGGTGGCTTCAGGGCCTTGCTTCGCCATACATCATGTATGAAATGACTGAATCTGGCGCATGGGTTGGGGGGTCTGTGTTTGCGCTTATGTTACCTATGGCGATAGTTGGACCATTTGCTGGTCCAATGGCAGATCGGCTTTCTCGGAGAAAAATTCTTCTAATTTGTGAAGTTATTCTTGCATCTATAGCGATCTCAAATGCTATTTTATGGTGGTTAGGAATTCGCGAACCCCTAGTTTATATCGGCGTCAATATTATTTATGGCGTTGCTAATGGTTATGCGTTACCAGCTTGGCAGTCGTATGTTGCTGACCTAGTTCCGCGCGATTTTTTAATGAACGCTATTACTCTGAATTCAACGCAATTCAATGCTGCTAGAGCAATTGGGCCAAGTCTGGGCGGTGTTGTCTTAGCAACGACTGGCCCTGGCTGGGCTTTCCTTGGAAATGGGTTATCTTTTTTGGTCGTCTTTGGAACATTACTTACTCTCCCTCAGACACTACCTAGCCCATTAGCTGGAAGGAAAGACTCTCAGTTAAGCCAATTCGTGAAAGGTTGGGCTTACGCAAAAACTCAACCGACTATCATGACAGGTTATTTCGCAGCTGCGTGTGTAGCTGTTCTTGGCGGCCCTCTAGTCCAAGTTCATTTGATTCTATTTATCGAAAATGTATTCCAAGTAGGGGAATTTAAGTTTGGCCTTCTCATGTCAACTTACGGGATAGGCGCAGTAATGATTGCTCCTTGGCTAGCGTCCTATGGAACCCGCATTAGAAAGTCACGTCTTCTGGTGGGTTCTTTAGCCCTGTATGGTTTTGGGGAACTTTTACTAAGTGCAACAAAAATATTTTGGGTGGGTGTTGCTGGGATCTTTGTCGTTGGGTGTGCTCATTTAATCATGGCAACGACTACAAATACAACCCTTCAATTACATGTTCCGGAGCCAGTTAGAGGGAGAATAATGGCTATGTATCTAATGGTTTTTACTATTGGCGCTCCACTCGGCTCTATTATCCAAGGTCCCCTCGCTGATAAATTTGGTCCTCGTTCAGTTGTGACAGTAATGGGCCTTTGCTTTCTGGCTGCAACCGTGTTTTTTGTTATTTCTGGGAAGTCGTCTTCATACGACTTCGATGATGAATCAACTTAAAAATTTATTGTCGTTATGTTCTAGCAGTTCCGGAGTTAAGTCGTTAAAGGTTTTTGCTCCGAGAAGTGACATAGTGCGATGCATCCCATCTTTAAAGAATTCAAGTACCCAATCTACGCCCTTCTCTCCTGCTGTTCCTAAACCGTATAGAAATGGACGGCCGACCATGCAAGCATTTGCCCCTAGACAAATTGCTTTAACGATGTCGCTTCCTCTTCGAATTCCGCCGTCGCAATAGATTTCAGCTTGACTACCAATCGCATTTGCTACTGGCTCAACTAAATCTAATGGTGATGGAGCATCATCTAATTGTCTGCCTCCATGGTTTGATAAGGCTATGGCATCAATCTCGTGTTCAATTGCTATTTGAGCATCCGCTACAGTCTGTATACCTTTTAGGACAATCTTTCCTTCCCAGTTTGCTCGAAACCACTCAATGTCTTTCCATGAAAGTGATTGATCAAATTGCGCATTGACATGATCCGCTAGCGTGATGGCTGTACTTCCATCTTCGTCGGATTTTCCAACAACATTTGCGAAACGGATAGGATCATTCGTGAGAAACCCCCATGTCCAAGCTGGATGTATGATTCCATCAAGAACTGTACCCAAACCTAATTTAGGGGGAAGCGTGAAACCTCGTCGGATATCTCTTTCGCGTCGTCCTAGGACTGCAGTATCTACAGTGATGACTATGGCTTCAAATTCTGAATCTTGAGCTCTCAGTAAAAGATCCTTAAGTAAAGCACGGTCTTTCCATACATATACTTGAAACCAATTTCTGGGTTTATGAGAACTTTCACCTACTATCGCTTTGGTAGCCTGACCGACTTCTTCTATTGACCTTGTCGCCAGCGTTGATAACGCAAAAGGTATTCCCATGTTTGTAGCACTTCTACTTACTGCTAATTCTCCGTCAGGGTGGGCAATTCGTGTGAACCCTGTGGGAGAAAAGATTAACGGAAGCGGGACTGAGTTTCCTAGAATCCTCGTGGAACTATCAACGTTTGATACGTCTCGAAGGACTCGGGGTTTGAAGTGGTAGTTTCCGAATGAAGAAACATTTTGTTTGAGTGTCCGTTCATCTTCAGCTGCGCCGTCTATGTAATCAAAAACTCCACTTGGGAGCCGACGCTTAGAGATTACCCGAAGGTCATCAATATTTGCGGCCTTGTTAAGCCTTCTTTGAGCTGAATTTTTTTCAAATCTTTTAAACCTAAGAACTGACATTGCTGATTTGAACATGTCTGAACTTTACCGATTTCTGAGAATTTTTGTTGATCTTACAGCTAGATCTGTTTCCAAGTTTATAATCATCAAGCTAGAATCAGAGTAACCAAGGGGGGTATAGCATGCCACAAAATATTGGAGAATTTCTTACAAATCGAGCCAGAAGAGACTCGAACCTAGAGGCAATTTATGAACACGCTTCCGGTCGACGTTTTTCTTATACGGAACTCAACAGTCGGTCAAATCAGGTAGCTCACGCTTTGCGTTCAATTGACGTAGCTCATGGCGACCGAGTCGGGCTTCTATTAATGAATGGAACTGAATTTATTGAAACCTTCTTCGCTGTTGCGAAGATTGGGGCGGTAAACGTCCCGCTAAATTGGAGGCTCGTTGCAGATGAGCTTGAATTTATTCTTGATGATGCTGGAGTGACTGTTCTTTTATTTAGTCAAGAGTTTTCTGAAGTAGTTGCTGAGTTACGCAGCCGTGGAGATAAAACTCAAATTTCAAGTTGGATTCAGGTAGATGCTGAACCAATTGATGGCGCAGTGAGCTACGAAGATTGGATGTCTTCAGCATCTTCAGATGAACCCCAGTTAGAAGGCGGAGATGATGATTTGGCTTTCATCATGTACACATCAGGTACTACTGGATTACCGAAAGGTGTCATGCACAGTCACGATACTGTCTTGTGGGCAAACATTACGAATGCAACTACAGCGGACATGCAACATTACGATCGTTTCCTCAATGCATTGCCTTTATTTCACGTTGGGGCTTTAACTCCAGTAGTGACTTCGGTTTTCGTAGGTGGTTCGATTACGTTAATGAAAGCATTCGACCCTGCAGCATCCTGGGACCTGATTCGTGATGAGAAGATTAATACAACCTTGATGGTTCCCATCATGCTGCAATTTATGCTGCTGACCTATGATGCTGAAAATCATGACACATCTACATTGAGAAATGTTATAAGTGGTGCTGCCCCAGTTCCTGTTTCATTAATTGAAACCT
The DNA here is from genome assembly GCA_013912105.1 of Acidimicrobiales bacterium. Lineage (GTDB taxonomy): Bacteria > Actinomycetota > Acidimicrobiia > Acidimicrobiales > UBA8592 > UBA8592. Next base: position 16,026 of record JACERY010000015.1, read on the forward strand.
ACACGGAGATGGGTATAGAAATTCATCAAGTTTATGGTTTAACAGAAACGTGCGGGCCTGCTTGCATTATCTCATCAGAAGACGCAATTGAGCGTGCTGGTTCAACTGGAAAAGCTTTCACATTTACCGAAGTTCAGGTCGTAGATGACAACGGTAACCCGTGTGAAGCAGGCGAAGCTGGTGAAGTTCTTGTTAAAGGACCACATATCATGTTGGGCTACTGGAACAGGCCCGAAGCGAACGCTGAAGCTCTTGTAGATGGATGGTTGAAAACCGGTGATGTAGCGACAATGGACAGTGAAGGATTCGTTACGATAGTTGACCGTGTAAAAGACATGCTTATTTCTGGTGGAGAAAATGTTTATCCCGCTGAAATAGAAAATGTTCTTTTAGCTCACGAAAAAATTAATGATGCTGGTGTTATCGGGATCCCTTCAAAAAAGTGGGGGGAATCCCCTCTTGCTGTGATAGTTCGAGCTGACGATAGTCTCTCTGAACAAGATGTGATGGATCATTGCGTAGGTAAGCTCGCTCCCTTTAAGACAGTTAAAGCTGTTGAGTTTATTGATGTCATTCCAAGAAACGCAAGCGGGAAGATTTTGAAGCGTGAACTCCGTGATATCTACGATTACGAGGCAAACGATTAGTAGTTCAGGAGGCTTTCTGCCTTCTCAATAAAATTAGGTAGTGCATCAGCAATGAGCGCCATTCTGTCATCAGTGCTATCCCCAACTTTCCACCTGTAGTGAAGTTGTTGAAGTACTGTAGCGGTTTTCCATTGTGCGAAAGCCTCGTACCAGCCAATAGTTGAAAGGTCTAAGTTAGATTTAGACGCGTAATAGTCAATCATTTCATCTCGGGAAGGGAGTCCCATCTGGCCAAGTCCTGAATGTCCCCCTCGAGGAGCATTAGGGTTATCTTTCGGATCCGGCCAGTAGTTAAGTAGTGTCCCGATATCTATAAGTGGATCACCCAAGGTCGTCATATCCCAATCAAAAATTGCAAGGACCTCATCTGGGTTAGCTGGATTAAACATGCAATTATCCAACTTTAAGTCATTGTGGACAAAAGCGACCCGCTGAGGCTTCGGGAGTGTTTCTTCTAGCTTTTGATGAATACCAGCCATTCGGTGGTGGTAGCGGTCATCTGCGACAAGGTCCCACCTTTTTTTCCATCCTGTTACTTGCCGACGCACAAAACCTTCTGGTCTTCCTAAGTTCGCTAAACCTATTTGTTCCGGGTTGAGTACGTGAAATTCCGCAATAGCACTTGCTAGTGCGAAACCTATACGGTTCCCAAAATTTTCGTGATGCCGCATCGAGGTCGGCACTACACCACGTATTACCTCTCCTTTGCAACGCTGCATTACAAACATTTCTGCCCCAGCTATTTCAGAATTACTACAATATAAATATGCTCTAGGTGCTTTGGGAAATACTTTCCACAATCGTGAGAGGACTTTAAATTCCCTTGCCATGTCGTGAGCTCCGGGAGCTAGTGTCCCAAAGGGGGGTCTGCGCAGCACAAGTTCTGTTTCGCCAAAAATAATTAAATACGTTAAGTTAGCCGCTCCGTTAGGAAATTGTTGAACACTAAATTCTCCGGTTGTATCAATTTCTTTAGGAAGTTCGGACCGAAGGTAGTCTTCTATAACTCGCCAATCAAGGTCTTCTCCTTGTCTGACATCAGCAATTTCAGGAAGTGGTTTGTCAGTAAATGGATTAACAATTTCTTGGTTTTGCACATGTTGATCGTAGATGGTTAGAACGTTCTTTGCGAACTATCGTGTAAGGGTAAGCGAACGAATGAAATTAGTGCGAAGAAAATGAACGAAGTAGATTTTGAAAATAAATATGTTGAATTGGAAGGTTTGCAATTCGAAAATCGTTTCACGAGTGAACTCGTAGGCGACCCGATTAAGTTAAACAACCGGAGACAAGTTACGGGAGCATATTTTTCGAACGTCAATCCGACGATTACCTCAGCTCCAAAGATGCTTGCGGCTTCTAACGAGGTTCTTGATTTGATCGGTTTAGAGAAGAACATCGTTAATTCTCAAGTGTTTGCTGATGTCTTTTCTGGAAATGCTTTGACAAGAGGAATGGAACCACATGCCATGTGTTACGGGGGGCATCAATTTGGAAACTGGGCCGGTCAACTCGGAGATGGCCGGGCTATTAACTTAGGTGAGGTCGTTACTGAAGACGAGTTGTATTACATGCTTCAATTAAAAGGTGCAGGACCCACACCATATTCAAGAAGCGGTGATGGCCGAGCAGTTTTGCGTTCATCGATTAGGGAGTTTTTGTGTAGCGAAGGAATGTTTCATCTTGGGGTTCCAACAACACGTGCCTTAAGTCTTTGTAGTACAGGTGATCAGGTTATGCGTGACATGCTTTATGACGGGAACCCGGCTGAGGAACCTGGAGCTGTCGTTTGCCGCGTTGCCCCTTCTTTTATTCGATTTGGAAACTTTGAAATTTTTGCTTCTCGGGGGGAAGTTGATGAGTTAAAAGGTCTTTTAGATTTCGTCTTAAAGCATTATTTCCCCGAAATGGGAGAACCGTCTCCTGCAAGTTATGTTCATTTTTTTGAGGAAATTGTTAAATCAACGGCTCTTCTGATTGCCCACTGGCAACGTGTCGGATTTGTGCATGGGGTTATGAACACAGACAATATGTCAATACATGGCCTTACGATAGATTATGGACCATATGGGTGGATAGATGATTTTAACCCTGATTGGACTCCAAATACTACAGACCGACATCAGCGTCGATATCGGTTTCGGAATCAGCCAGCAATAGGTCATTGGAATCTAGCGCAGTTAGCGAACTCCTTGTACCCAGCAATACAGGATATCCAACCGTTACAAGAAGCTTTAGATACATATGAGGATACTTTCAACAAAAACTGGTCTTCAATGATGGCAGAAAAGCTAGGGTTGCTGAACTTTTCTTCAGCGAATTCGCAACTAGTTCTTTCAAATTTATTTGAGATTCTCCAATCGGGGGAAATAGATATGACTATTTTCTTTCGCTCATTGGCGAAGCTTGATATTAGTGAAAATCAAGCTACGCAGCAGAATCTTAAAGTACTTCAAGAGGCATATTACCTACCTGACGCTATGCCAAAAGAACACTGGTCTTTTCTAGTTAATTGGACCGCTGACTATATAAACGTTCTCAAAGATCAAGGCATCGACGATGCAGATCGGATTCAACGGATGAATAGTGTGAATCCCAAATTTGTTCTGAGAAATTATCTCGCTCAATTAGCAATTGATGATGCTGAGAATGGGGATTTGTCTATGGTGAAAGATCTGCTGATAATGCTTCGGAATCCTTATGATGAACAGCCAGAATATGAAAAATGGGCAGGGAAACGACCAGATTGGGCAAAGAACCGTCCTGGGTGTTCAATGCTAAGTTGCAGCAGCTGAATACGGTTTTACACTATGGTCTTGGCTCTTTTGGAAGTCCAAGAATACGTTCACCTATTATATTTCTCTGAATTTGAGATGTTCCGCCAGCTATTCGGGCACCTGGAGCGGAGAGAAGACTGTTTGAACTAGGTCCTTCAAGGAGAGCTTCTAAACCAGAAATATTTGCTCGTAAATTTGCTATGTCAAACATTAATTCGGTGATACCAAGTTTGTTGAGTGATGAAGCGACTGATGAATCTGGTCCTTGCCGCTGGCCGAGGAAGTCGTAGCTTTTCCCTTGTGTGAGAAGTATTACCAGTTCCTGTCTTGTTCGACTATCAAGTTCTGACTCTGCTAGGGAAATAAGAGAATCTAAACGTCTTTGCATTGTGATTGCGCCAGCTCCGATAGACCCACGCTCCTTTGTGAGAATATCCATTCCAACATGCCATCCACCGTTGACTGGTCCTAGAAGGGCTGATCTTGGAAGTAGCACGTTTGTAAAAAAAACTTCATCAAATTCTGCGTCTCCTGTCATTTGCCGCAGAGGTCTTGTCTCTATACCGTCACTTTGCATATCTACGAGAAAAAAACTTATTCCTTTGTGTTTTGATAACGTCGCGTCAGTTCGTGCCATGAGGATTCCCCAATCGCTATATCGTCCACCACTGCACCAAACTTTCTGCCCGTTAACAACCCACCCTTCTCCATCTGTTTCCGCTGCGGTTCGAAGAGACCCCAGGTCTGAGCCTGATTCTGGTTCAGAAAAAAGCTGGCACCAAAGCTGACTAGCGGTAATGATCGAATTAAGGTGCTGTTTTTTTTGTTCTTCGGTTCCATATATTTGAACCCCTTGGCCTGCTAGTACGCAGCCGACCATATTAACGTATGGTGGGACGTCAATTCTTGCGCATTCTTCCAACCATATGGATTGGTGTTGGGATGTTAGCCCTTGTCCCCCATATTCTGTTGGCCAATGGATTCCTGCCCACCCGTCAGCAAAAAGTCTTCTCTGCCATGTGGTTCCTTGGTCTACTAATGACGGTGGAAGAATTGCGCCGTAATTTGGAGGGGCAATATCAGAGTTTTCTTGTAACCAATTTATTGCTTTGATCCTAAATTCTTCTAAAGAAACCATAACGTGACGTTAGTTGAAGGTAGCGGAGAACAGTAACTGGTTAGAAATTCTTCTATTCTTGTAGTTGTTAGTCTTTGGGAGGTCCTATGGAAATTGTTGCCGGCATGAACCCACGTATACCAATGAAAGACGTTGCTGATTATGCCAAGCGGATAGAATCTCTGGGATTTGACAGTCTTCATGTTCCCGAAATGATCCATGATCCTTTTGTGGTATCAGGTTTAGCTTTATCAGCAACAACTCATCTGCGTGTCCGAACTGGTGTTGCTTTAGCTTTTGTCAGAAGCCCTATGGCGTCCGCCCTTTCATCCTGGGGTTTATCAGAACTGTCGGCCGGTCGCTTTGATCTGGGGTTAGGATCACAAATTCGCCAAAACATTGTAGAGCGATACAGCATGCCATTTGACTCTCCAGTTTCTCGACTCCGTGAATATGTTGCTGCTATTCGGAGTTGCTTTAACTCTTTTATGGAGGGTACTGATATTTCTTTCAAAGGCGAGTTCTATCAGTTAACTCGGCTACAACGAGAATTCTTGCCCGATGCGCTAACGAAAGGCAACGAACCTGAAATCTGGTTAGGAGCTGTTGGTGAGAAAATGACTGCTTTAGCTGGTTCTGTAAGCGACGGATTGCTTACTCACCCTACAAATTCTCACCCTCTACACTTGCGAAATAATGTAATTCCGATTCTAGAATCTTCGTTGCATTACAATTCTGGTGATCAAATCCCAGTTATAGTTTCTCCTTTGACAGCTATAGCTAACGATCATGATGCACGTAAAGAACTAGTTGCTTTAAAGAAAAAACGATTAGCTTTTTTATATTCGACCCCTGCCTATGATCCAAGTTTAAAGATGTTGGGTTTCGAAGATTTAGGTGAAAGGCTACGTGATCTTCTTTCACAAAAGGGGTCTGATATTCCTGAAGATGAAATCCCCGACAAGCTATTCCAACAAGTAGCAATTGAATGCAATTGGGAAAACTTGGGTGAAATTATTGTTGAGTGGTTCGGTGATGTTGCTAATGGAGTAATCCTTCGACCTCCTGACGAGACCCAATTTGATCAGCAGTTTCTTACTAGCCTTAGCACCATTAGAGCTTCTGCTTAATAGATAGCGAGTTTTTTACGAAATGATTTCTTTTAATTTTTCTACTATCCGCATTTGTTCTTCAGGAGGTCCTATCGGTCCAATATTAAGGTACGTGACTCCTGCTTCAGCAAATTCAGCAATTTTTTCGCGTATATAGCCTTCAGGTCCGACAAGATTCATGCCTTCTAGAAGTTCGGTTGGCACTGCCGCCTCTGCTTCTTTTTTCTTACCTGATAAATAGAATTCTTGGATTTCCAATGCTTCTCTTTCAAAGCCATAGCGTTGCACCAGTGAATTATAAAAGTTTCTCCCTTTCGCTCCCATACCTCCTACGTACAGGGCAGTGTTGGGTCTTCCGAAATCTAGGTATTTTTTAACATCTTCACCTATAGCAACCATTCCACCCGCAACGATGTCTAGAGGTGGTAACGCATTATCTCGTTTTGCAAGACCAACTTTTAAAGCATCTCCGAAAGCTAAATCTGCTTTTGAGGGCATAAATAATGTTGGTAGCCATCCTTCTGCAAGTTCGGCTGTAAGTTCAACATTTTTGGGACCAAGTGATGCTATATGGATAGGGATATTTGGTCGAAGTGGATGTGTGATTATTTTTAATGGCTTACCTAGTCCAGTTCCTTCGTTCTCTGGAAGGGGCAGCGTATAGTACTTCCCGTCATAAGTTAGTTTCTCTTCACGCGCCCATACTTTTCTACAGATATCAATTGCTTCACGGGTATGACCCAAAGGAGCCTTATACGGAATTCCGTGAAACCCTTCAATCACTTGTGGACCTGAAGCTCCTAATCCAAGAACAAATCTACCATTTGATATTTCATCCATTCCAACAGCGGTCATAGCCAACAATGTTGGGGTTCGGCTGTAAATAGGTAGGATCCCGGAACCAATCTGAACAGTTTCAGTCTTCGCAGCGAGGTAGCCCATAGCAGAGACTGCATCAGCGGCATAAGCTTCAGGAACGTAGATAAGATCCAACCCTGCTTTTTCTAATTGCACTACTCGGTCAACAGCTTCTGAAAATCTATTTGAATAGGGTAACAACATCGCTAATTTCATTTTTTCTCCTGTTATTTTTGATGATTTGGTTTGTTATGTCCCAGACCAATTAGGTGAGCGTTTCTCAGCAAACGAAGCAGGGCCTTCCTTGGCATCATTTGAGGTAAAGACTTTCATCATGTGAGGTTTCTGCAGTTCCCAAAATTCTTCTTCAGTGATTCCTTGTTGTGCTTGGATGAGAGCCTTGGAAGCAGCTACGGCAAGAGGAGCATTTTCTGCTATTGACTCTGCTAGTTCCATAGCGGCTTCTACTGTTCCATCTTTTTCCGTAACGCGTGACACTAATCCGTGATTTTTCGCTTGATCAGCTGTGATAGGTTGACCTGTAAGGGCCATTTCCATTGCTATGGAATACGGTACTCGCCGAGGTAACCGAAGTAACGCCCCCCCAGCTGCGAAAAGTCCTACTTTTACTTCTCGTATCCCTATCTTGGCATCTTCTGCAGCGACGAGAAGATCACAAGTTAACGCTACTTCTAGACCGCCGGCGAGAGCGAATCCCTCTATAGCTGCTATTAATGGTTTTTGAGATCCTGTTCGAAGAAATTGATCAAATCCTTGGGGAGGGCCGCCTGCAGCAAAGGCTTTTAGGTCCATACCTGAGCAAAATCCTCTTCCGTTGCCTGTCAAGACCCCGGCCGTGAGTCCATCGTTTGAATCTAGTTCTTCTATCGCTGCTAAAAGTCCTTGTGCTAAATCAGTATTTATAGCATTCATAGCTTCAGGTCTATTTAAGGTAATGAGAAGAACTCGGCCTCTAGTTTCAGTTAGTACTGCAGTGTTGTCTGTCATGTCTTCTCCTTATTTCGGTGGAAGGCGAACGCCGCCGTCAACTCTAATTGTTTCGCCATTCATGTAATCATTTGTTATGCATTCAGTGACCATGGAAGCCAATTCGCTTGCAGATCCGAGACGTTTAGGGAAAAGAACGCTTTGCCCAAGGTGAGCTTTGAATTGTTCAGAAGCTTCGCCTTCGCCGTAAATTGGGGTATCAATCAAGCCGGGTGCAATTGTATTAACCCGTATGCCTAGAGGAACAAGATCTCTCGCTATAGGAAGTGTCATTCCTACTACACCGCCCTTTGAGGCAGAATAAGCGTTCTGCCCTGTTTGTCCGTCAAAGGCTGCCACAGAAGCCATATTAACTATTGCGCCTCGTTGTCCATCATCGTCAATAGGTTCAGTTTTGGCCATTGTTGCTGCCCCTAACCGGGTGCAGTTAAATGTTCCTATGAGGTTTACTCGAATAACAAATTCAAACTGAGCTAGAGGCATGGGTTCGCCGTTTCGGTCAACTGTTCGCGAGGCGCTTCCTATACCAGCGCCATTGACGAGGGCTCGCAGCGGGCCCATCTCCATTGCAGCGTCCATGGCTGCTTGAACCTGTTCTTCATTAGCAACATCAGCTTTTACGTATAAGCCCCCAAGTTCTTTTGCTACAGCTTCACCTTTGTCATCTTGGAGGTCAACGATGACGCACCTAGCTCCTAAAGCCGATAATTTTCTAGCACTTGCTTCGCCTATTCCTGAAGCGCCGCCAGTAATGACGGCTGAAGCTTCTGTTAAATCCATTATTTTCTCCTTATTGATTTTTTTCTTGTATTTCTTTTTCTACTTTTCTGAGATTTATCCGAAATCTATCAAGAATTCCTGCTAGTTTTTGCCGCTCTTCTCGACCAACTCCTGCTCGAAATATTTCCCTTAATGACTGATCCTTATCTCCCAGCTCTATCGAAAGTTTCCTTCCTTCTTCTGTCAGGTCAATCAGCCATACTCTCCGATCTTTAGGGTCGGCTTGCCGTTCGACAAGGTTTCTTTTTTCTAATCCGTCAACAAGCGCACCTAATGAGGCTCTCCCCATGCCTAACGATTTCGCTAAAGCACTTTGATTGAGTAGTCCATGTTCATTGATGAGGGCTAACAAAGCGACTTCGGATAAGTTGAGTTTGAATTCAGAAAAGACAAGATCAAAAGTTCGCCTAATATCGTTTGCAGCTAACATAATCGCAAATTCAACGCGGTAAAAAGGAGGGCCTGTTAGTTCTGTTTCATCCGCAGGATCTTCCATTATTTTTCTATTTCTTTCTCGAATTTTTTAGTTTATTTCGAAGAATCTGAAACAGCATTTGGTTGGAGCTTGTGATCATCAATTTTTGTTACAGTCGCTTGATAAGTGTTCCGGTCCCTAAACCTCCGCCGCAACACATTGTGACAATAGCGTGTTCCTTATCAGCTCGATGGAGTTCATGGACAGCTTTTGTTAACAGAATTGCGCCGGTTCCTCCAAGTGGGTGCCCTATTGCAATAGCCCCACCATTAGGGTTCACTGTTTCCATATCTGGTTTGAGTTCTTTCTCCCATGCAAGAACTACGGAGCCAAATGCTTCATTAATTTCGACGACATCGATATCGCTCATCTGAAGACCGTTATCTGCCAGTAATTTCTGCGTAGCGTAAATGGGTCCGGTCAACATGAGTACGGGATCTGAACCTACTAGACAGGAATCTACTATCGTAGCCATTGGCTTTACTCCAAGTTCATCAGCTTTTTCTCGCGTCATGAGTAAAACTGCACCAGCTCCATCAGAAATCTGAGATGATGTTCCTGCAGTATGTACACCGTCAGGCATATTAGTCCTAAGACCAGCTAGCGCTTCAATACTTGTTTCCCTGAGACCTTCGTCTCGTGAAACATTATGCGTTGTATCGGAGAGTTTGCCGTCTTCGCCCATATCGGGTGCATCAATGGGAAGAATTTGCGACCCGAAACGGTCTTCTTGCCATGCTTGAATTGCTCGATCCTGTGAAAGTTTTCCAAATGCATCTAGTTCCTCTCTAGTGAGATTCCATTGCTTTGCGATTCTTTCTGCACCTTCAAATTGTGATGTGAGTTCGTAACGTTCCCAATATCCACGATTGACTGGTTTCCCGACCTCTGCCTCTCCTCGCGGAACAGTTGCGCCCATTGGAACTCCGCTCATAAGTTCAACACCACAGCCGACTGCAACATCAACGACGCCACCTGCAACAAGAGCATAGGCAAGATTTGTCGCTTGTTGAGAAGATCCGCATTGTGCGTCAACAGTGGTGGCAGCTACTTCAAGAGGAAGACCAGATGTTAGCCATGCATTTCGGGTTACATTCATTGTTTGCATACCTACTTGTCCAACACAACCTCCAACAACTTGCCCAACTTCTGAGGGGTCAACTCCGCTTCGATTGAATAACTCTGATTGAACCGAACCTAGGAGATCTATTGAATGCATGGTCGAAAGACCACCATTTCTTTTCCCTAAGGGTGTTCTGACTGCTTCAACGATCACTACTTCTCGCATTTAAGTATTCCTTACTATGAAAACGCACACCATTTGGCGTGGAATGGCTTTTTGAAGCCATACTATATGGTGACATGCTAACGATGTTTAGATCATTTCGCCAAATAAATATAGGCGTAGTTAGAAGGAGAGTGCAGTGACTGTAAGTGATGAAGAGCTTAAAGAACGAGTTGAGATTCTAATTGAAGAAGTTGACCCTCACGGCACAGATCAATTTACCTTTCGTGGAGCCCAGTATGATGCTGGTCTTGCTTTTGTGCATTTCCCTGAAGGTAAGGGAGGTCTTGGCCTGAGCCGAGGAAAGCAAGTAATTGTGGATCAAATTCTGCGCGAGGCGAAAGTTCCTTATCATGACCTCATGGTAAACCCTATAGGAATTGGTATGGGTGCGCCCGTGATACTAAATCATGGAACTGAAGATATGCATGAAAAGCATCTGAGAAAGATCTTTACTGGTGAAGATATTTGGTGCCAACTATTTTCTGAACCCACTCATGGGTCTGATGTTGCAGGAATTCCAAGTCGCGGAATTAAAGATGGTGATGAGTGGGTCATAAATGGGCAGAAAGTATGGACAACACTGGCACATCTTTCTAACTTTGGAATGTTACTTACTCGTACAAATCCAGATGCGCCGAAACATAAAGGATTATCGTATTTCATTCTTGATATGCATGCATCGGGAGTTGAAGTACGTCCGCTCTACCAAATCACTGGAGAAGCTGAATTTAATGAAGTTTTTCTTACTGATGTTCGCGTCGCAGATGATCAGCGCTTGGGTGATGAAGGAGATGGGTGGCGGGTGGCTATAACTACTCTCATGAACGAGAGGGTTGCTCTCGGCGGTGGTAGCGGTGGTAAAGGTGGTGGGCCGATACGAACTCTTATGAATACTTGGGCAGCGAAAAAAGATGACTTAAGTGAATCCGAGAAAAAAGTCTTTCGGGATAATGTTGCGAATCTATGGGGGAGAGCGGAAATTCTTCGCCTTACAAATCAACGAGCAAAAGCTCTAGCGAAAAGCGGAGACGCCGGTCCCGGTGGTTCCATTGGAAAACTTTTCAGCGCTGAACTTAATCAGAAAATATACGAGCTTTGCATCGAACTAGAAGGTGCCGGTGGGATGCTCCACGAGAATGGTTACCCAAGAATCCGTAGCGAAGAAGCTCATAATGCTGGATCTATTAGTGGCCAGTTTTTGCGTTCTCGTGCGAACACAATTGAGGGTGGCACGAGTGAAATTATGCGTAACATTCTTGGCGAACGTGTTCTAGGGCTTCCAGGTGATGTGCGTGTCGATAAAGAAGTTCCTTGGAGTGAAATTCCTCGCTAACTTCTAAACCTCAAGAATAGTGATGAGTCCGGTGTTTCCATCAACACTGATTTTTGACCCATCAGGTATTCGTCTTGTCCCATCTGTTGCTGAGACTACACATGGGATGCCAAGTTCTCTGCTGACTATAATCGCGTGAGAAAGCGGAGCTCCGACATCAACAACAACAGCTGCTGCTGGGACAAATAAAGGTGTCCAAGAAGGATCAGTTAGTGGCGCTACAAGAACATCTCCTGGCTCGAGAGCTCCTGGGTCGTTACTATCTAAGATAATTCGGGCAGTACCTTCAGCTATACCGGTGCATCCAGGCATACCCTGCAAGGATTCCCCTACCGAAAGCACATCTTCTGCAGCTGCATCCCGCCTTCTCCATGTATCAGGGTGGGCCGCTGCACCGTCGAAAAGAAACTGCGCTTCTCGCTCAAGAAGCTCGTAATACTCTTCTCGGCGTGAACGGATTGTTGTTAGCATTGAATCTGGATTTTCAAATAATTCGTTATATTCATCTTTTGTAACGAAACCAAAATCTTCGACCTCATCAAAAGCTCCGGTATCGACCATTCGGGCCCCTATTACACGCATACGCATCCTTAACTCATGAATAAGACGTATGTTGTTTGTTTTTGTTCTTTCCCGAGCGGGAAGCCACGCAGCAGAAGCAGCTATCCCTGCTGAAAGCTCACCATAGACTTCTGGATTCCCTTCTACCATTGCAAGCAACTGAGTCGATGCTTCTTCACGTTGTTTTGCTCGTTCAGCATTTTGGGCTTTAGGGGCGAGTTCATCACCAGCTAAACGCATCCGGTCTATAGCTCCAAGTGCCAATTCAGGTCGGGTTTCCCATGTAGGCGAACGGGCTTCCCATTCATTGGGACCCCGTGATCCGTATTCAAAAAGAAATGATTCAAATTTTTGAATGAACTCATTTACTTCATCTGAATGGCTTTTCTTAAGTTCATCTAATAAATTAACGATCCCCTTATCAAAAGCGGCACTTAAATCTTGGCTATGGCGAATCATCCGACTCATATCCCACATGGCATGTGAAGGCTCAGCTGAATCAACTTCTCCAAAACCGGCAATAATCGGCAGCAGAAGGTCTGGACGGCCAACTGCGTTAGCGACACCTGAGATAATTCCTACAGGAACTGTTGCCATATAGGTAGCGAAAATGTGCTGGCTAAAGAATTTTCTATGCAGTTGCATGAGGTCCAAGTATTGATCAAATAACTCTTCATTGGTGAACTCTGTAAAGTCAGGTCTATTGCTTCGCAATTCTCGAGTGACACGACGCCCCTCCGTCAGTTCGTCTAATTCATCTAATTGTGTATGGCCAAGCGCCCATTGGAAGGTTTCACCAATTTTTTGAGTTTTTGCCAAGTCTTCATCACCGTCCTGTGCTTCGTATGGCGGCACGCCGGGCATAGCCCCAAAGAATTGTTCGTCCATATCTTCCCAAGAAAGACCGGGTGCCCTGACCCCAAAGAGCCGGATTAAGGATGCGTTCAGGTAACAGTAACCAGCAACAACTCCGAGCTGGGAAAATTCATCAGGTGGAAACTCGTCGTGCGTGAACGCGCCCATACGTTCCCATGCGTCTCGCCAACCTAATTCGGCGTACCACATTCCGGTACTGCTAGTTAACGGAGTAACAGGGTCAGGAAAAACCTCTCCTACATTTGCGCGAGTGTAGAGGGTGAATCTTTCCGAAAGAGCGGAGTCAGTTACATAATATCGTTCAGTCATAGTTGCCTTACTTTGACAAAACACTAGGAGAGATTATGAAAAACAAACAATCCTGATTTTAGATTTGTAGAAGATCTCGAGTTTCTAAAATCGCTTTTTGATGATTTTCAACATAAATACCATGGATTCCTATTGCCTTAGCTCCTTCAGTCATAGCTGGAAAATCATCGAGAAAAATTGTTTCTTGTGGAGAAACATCCAAACTTTGAAGAGCTATTTCAAAAATTTCTGGGTTAGGTTTCCTATGTCCGACTTCTGAAGAAAAGATTGTTGCGTCAAAGAGGTGACTTGATGGAATGACTTTATCCCAAGCCGGTTGCCATTCTTTTACATTATTGGAAATGATTCCTGTTTTAAATCCAGCTTCTTTAACTTCAGCGACAAAATCATGCATTATTGGTTGTGGCTGAAGTTTATCGCCGAAGAAATCACCTGAATCTGGGTGGAGAATAGTCCATGCTTCTTTCTCTACAGAACCTAAAGATGAAAGGAAGGAATTCAGCGTTATCTCTCCACGCTCAAGCTTATGACCTGTAGAATCCGTATCTCCTCCTCCCATAAAAACTGGAATGAGTGCGTCGGCTAGCTTTTCTAGGTCTCCTTCTATTCCTGCCGCTGCTTCAAGAAGAATACGACCAATTCCTTCAGTTAAAACCCCAGCTACGTCAAAAATTACTGCTTTAAACACATTTGGAGGTTACTTGTTTCTGCGGTTAAATGGAAACTTATTTGTCTGATGTTTATTTCTTGGCATTGAGGGAATCTGCTTTAGGTTCGTTCCATTACCCAGCATGAGATCAATTCGGGTAGATTTGAGATATGACTACGGAAGAAGAAGTACTACGAAATCAAGTTCAATTCGAAATAATTGATCAAGTTGCTTGGATAACAATCAATAATCCAGAAAAAGGGAATGCCATGTCTCCTGACATGCGCGACAGAATGACATCTTTATTTGAAGCATTAAATGGCCAGTTTGCCGCTCGCGCTGTTGTCTTGACTGCAACTGGACAAAAGCTATTCTGCCCAGGCGCTGATATTTCTGTTGGTCGTGAATACGCCCCGCGTCCCGATGATGCTCCAGATTTAGCCGTTGGGGAACCGAGAAGAATGATGCTTCGCGGTCAACATCCTTTGATGTCTTCAATTCTGGACTGTGAGCTTCCTGTCATAGCAGCAGTTAACGGTACGGCAGCTGGAATGGGAGCCCATCTTGCTCTCATGTGTGACTTAGTCATCATGTCTGAAGATGCTAAATTCATCGAGGTTTTTGCGCGCAGAGGACTAGTACCTGATGCATTAGGAACCTGGATACTTCCCCGTCTTGTAGGTCCAATGAAAGCAAAGGAATTGATGTTCTTTGCTGACGATATTCCCTCTGCTCGTGCCATGGAATTAGGGTTATGCAATAAGGTTGTGGATGCAGATCAGTTGATTGCTACTGCTATGGAGTGGGCTGTTCGTTTAGCTACTGGTCCTACTAAAGCTCACATGTTTACGAAGTGGCTTGTTAACAGGGCTCTAGACGTTGACCGTCACACCATCGCTGAGGAAGAGAGTTGGGCCGTGGAGCTTAATAATGGATCTCGTGATGCGCAGGAAGGTGTTAATAGTTTTCGTGAACGAAGAGACCCTGAATGGAAGGGCTTCTAGTTTATGTTTGTGCTTGGTTCCGAGGATCGTTATCTTTAGTCCCTGCTTCAGGAGAACGGGCCCACATTATTGCACTATCAAAAGATAGTTTATAATCAGGGGTGAACTCAATTACGACCCGCTCAGGTGAATCAAGAAAATCTTGAAAAACCTGTGCAGCTTTTGGCTCTGGGCGTAGATGACGAGCAAATTCAGGATAGAACCAATCTTTAATTTCTCTGCTGTCGTGGATAACACAATCACCTTTATATGTAACAGTTTTCCCTGTCCCTAAAACAGTTCCTGTGCTATTGACGCAAATAGAAGCTCGGGGGAAACGGCGCAAAGCTGGAACTCTTGCTCTACGTTCGGCGCATGTCAGCCAAAGCTTTCCATCCTTAGGGAGGAATGACATGATCACACCGAAAGCTTCACCTTTTTTATTTGTCCACATAAAAGTACATTCGCGTTGAGTATGCAGTAATTCTTCTTCTAGCTCGTCGCCTAATCCGCATTGTGTTAGATCTTCGTAGCTATCTGGTTGTTCGGCCATTTTCTTTTCCTTTCAAACACTTTCATTTGTGTTCGCATGATTGATGATTTCAGTCGTGATGTCCAACCATAGTGTTTCAGGCATCTCATGTCCCATTTCATCATATATGACTAATTCTGCTCCATTAATCGCTTGTGCAGTTGCTTCTCCACCATCAGGAAGAACAAGAGTATCTTTTGCTCCATGGATGACGAGAGTTGGTGTAGGAATTGACTGAAGATCTATGGTCCTATCCGGTGATGCAAGAGTGGCAGCTAATTGGAAAACGCTTACAAGCGGATTCCAATTTCGGTCGTAGTTCTTTGAGACAAGTTCCGCATGAGCTTCCTCATCGAATAGCGGGCCTGCAAAGAGTCGATAGTTATGAAGTGACCATGCTATTGCTTCTTCTTTCGTTTTGAGACCTAGCGGTGACTGCAGGTTCATCCCAACTTCGGGTGCTGCTATCCCAACTCCGGGAGCGCCGGTTGTAGACATTATTGATGTCATCGTTGTCAATCTCTCAGGTTTTTGAATAGCCATTATCTGAGCAATCATGCCTCCCATAGAGACACCGACGACATGTGCTTTCTGAACAGAAACTGCATCGAGTACAGCAAAAGCATCTGATGCCATATCTGCCAATGTGTAAGGCGCATTCGTTATAGGTTGACCGGTCATCCCCGCCATGATCAATTCCTCAATTGAGGGAGGTTCTGTTTTTGTTTTGGAAGTTAGCCCAACATCTCTGTTATCAAATCGGACGACATGAAATCCGTTTTGGACTAGAAGATCACAAAATTCATCTTTAAATGATGTCATGGGTTCTGTGTAACCCATGATTAACAGAATCGTGGGGTCATTTGGTGAACCTTTCGTATCGTAGTGAATAATAGTTTCTCCATTTGTAGTTTCAGGCATCTTTACTCCTCCGATAATTATTTGTGAAACACTAGCTTCATATAGTTAAGTGTTCTATTTCATTAGTGAAGGCCGAAGTGTTCTTCAACTATCTCAGCCATTAACGTAATTATTTGTATTTCTTCAGAGCGAATAATTAGTCCAGTTGCACCCTTGGGAATAACTGAACTGAATCGTTCTCTTATCCTTTCGACTGGTCCTATTAACCCACCTTGGTCAATGTATTCATCTGGAACTGCTTTAATAGCGCCTTCTTTATCGCCATCTAACCAGCATTTTTGAATCTGTATAGCAGCTTCAGGGAATCCGCGTCTTGACATAGAGTCGCGGTGATAGTTATTTTTTTCACTTCCCATGCCTCCTACATACATAGCTGTTAACGGTTTCCGGCGATCAATCGCTCCTTGTATATCATCTGTTATCTCTACGCTAAGGTTTGTAAAGAGTTGGAACTGGTCTTTGGGAGTAGCATTCTCTAATCGTTTTTTAAAACCCTTTTCAAGGTTTGGTCCGTGCGTTTCCCAGCCATCAAGTCCATATCCCATAGGCAGCCAACCATCAGCAACTTCGGCTGCTAGGGCTGTGTTTAATGGTGCACCGGAAGCTATCCAAATTTGAATTTCTCCAATAGGGTGATGGATTGATTTAAGTGCTTTTCCTTCCCCGATAGATCCGTTCCCTTCGAAGGGTAGGTTAAATTGTTTTCCGATATGGGTGACAGGGCCTTCGCGATCAAATATTTTTCTCATGATTGCGACATAGTCTTTAAGCCAATGATGTGGGCTTCCCCAAGGCTGCCCGTACCAGCCTTCTACTATTTGTGGCCCTGAAACTCCCAGACCGATGATGGTTCGGTTGCCTCCAGCAAGTGCATCTATAGTCATTGCTGACATAGCTGCTGAAGCAGGTGTTCTCGCTGCGACTTGGATAACTGCAGTTCCAAGTTTAATTCTGTCTGTTTTCCCAGCAAGATACGCTAAAGGCGACAGCGCGTCAGAGCCATACGCTTCAGCTGTCCAAACTGAATGATATCCACACTTTTCAGCAGCCAATATAGCTTCGATAGGTAAATCAAGTTTTGGCTTGTTATACACTTCTAGACCGAGTGCTAACTTCATGTTTACCCCCTGCTAGAAGATCTTAGCGTGGTACTAATTATTTGGCCCGAGTAGCACTCCAGTCAACATATCTGTGAGGGTTTCAATATATTGTTCGTGAGTGTTAGGGAGTTCGCGTCCATCCGAAACAAGTTGCGCTCGACTTGCTGTCATTGCTGTCATAAGCATCATCATCGCTAGCAGTCGTTGGGAATCAGTTTCTTTTTGCAAAAGGTCAAGAATGTATTTGAGGTGTGCATCTTCAAAGGAAGAAGTAGATGACCAATCAGTCATCCAACCTCGAAGCTGGTCAACGATGCGTAAATATGCTCTGCCATTTTCTGAATGAAGACAGCTGGCATAAACTTCAACAAGAAGTTGAAGAAGCTCTCGTGTAGTCGGGTTATCATCATGATGGGCAAGCAATTCACCGCGGATAGCATCTAGTTCACTTCCACGACGGCTGAGCAATGCAATGATGAGTTCATTGCGGGTTCCGAAATGGTAATTAAGTGCTGATTCATTTTTTTGTCCCGCAGCTTCGGTGATTTGGCGATTAGTTACTGCGAAAACACCGTCTTCTGCAAACATTTTTTCGGCGTGGTTAAGAAGCCGAGTTTTCGTGTCGGTACTATCTCGAGGCATCAGATTTTATTGATAAAGCATTTATGCGCTTAGAGGCAAAATCGCTGAGTCAGGAATGATAGTTACTTCATTAACTTCTTCAGGAAGTTCACTGGTAAATGCAGGATATTTAGGTTTTGCTGTTTCTCTCATACGTGTTGTTGAATGAACAGGATCTTTATCAAACTCTGGAATAACTTGATCTCCGAAGATCTCAAGCATCTCCTTTATCTCTTCATGCTGCATACCCTCAATAGGTAGACCGAATACAACTTGATCGCAACCAACGCTTTGGTATGCCTCTAGTTGTTCACTTACCTCTTCCGGATTTCCACATAACATGTACCCCGCTTCGATAATTTGATCTAACATTTCATCGGTCCATTCAATGAGGGTGCTAGCAGGGGCATTCGGCCAAGTGATTCCATCTGGGGATTTCGGCATTGTGTCGTGGTAAAGGTTAACCATTGTGACGAGGTAACCTCTTCCTTGAGCTTTAGCTATTTCTCGGGCCCTGTCACGATCCTCAAGACAAATAACTCCATTTGTCATCATGACGTTATTATTTTGGAATTGTCCGATGATCTCAACTGGTGATTCAGCGGCTTCCTTGTAAGCCTCTAATCTTCCTTTGAGGTTGTGAATAGGTTCGAAGTTAAAAGCGATAGCTCCAATTCCCAAAGAACCGGCTTTTGCAAAAGTTTCTGGGTTTCCACAAGCTACCCATATTGGAGGGTGCCCTACCCCATATGGCTTTGGAAGGATGTTGTGGGGTCCTGGAACTGACCAACCGTTACCTTCAAATGAGTAATCTTTTTGTTCCCACATTCGCGGAATTTCACGAATCACTTCATCCCACATAGCTTTTGTTTGGGAAGGTAAGGTACCGCTAAAGGTCATAAGTTCATGACTTCCTGCTCCACGACCAGTTCCAAATTCAAAACGATTATTTGTCACGTGGTCAAGCATTGCTGCCCGTTCAGCTATTCGCACTGGATGTTCTTTGGTCGTTGGGAGACTAGTGATAGCTGAACCGATATGGATTCGCTCCGTTTGTGCTGCGACCCATCCCATTAATGGAGCAGGAGCTGACATGTGGCTGTATTCAACGAGTGCATGGTGTTCTCCATACCACATGTATTTCCAATTGTTTTTATCTGCGATGACCGCATATTCGGATTCACGCATCAATTCTGTGTGTTCTGATTCCGTATCATGTGCAGCTGGACCCGGTATGTATCCGTTGCTGAAGATTCCAAATTCCATAATTCCTCCGTACTAGTACGTCCCAATGTATTTAATGTATGCCATTAATCTCTACGTGTCAACACGGAGGGGAAAAACCCTATAGGAATGGATTGAATGTTAAAAATGGTTAAAGATTGATCCAAACATGAGGAGTTAAAATGAAAATTGGGGTTGTGTATCCGCAAACTGAACTTAATGGTGACCCTGAAGCTGTAAAAACCATTGGTTTAGCAACGGAGGAACTTGGGTATGACCACCTTCTCGCCTATGACCATGTCGTGGGAGCTATTCATTCTGATAGAGAACCTGAATTATGGGGGCCATACACAAACGAAGATCCTTTTCACTGCCCATTTACAATGTTCAGTTATCTTGCAGCAATAACGAAACGGATCGAATTTGTTACTGGTGTGATAATACTCCCCCAACGTCAAACAGCTTTAGTGGCGAAGCAAACAACAGATGTTGATTTACTTTCCGGTGAGAGGCTTCGGTTAGGTGTAGGTACTGGCTGGAATTATGTTGAATACGAGGCGTTAGGGCAAAATTTCTCTGAACGTGGTCCTCGGCTCTCTGAACAAATAGAACTTCTTCGTAAATATTGGTCGGAACCGTTATTTAGTTTTGAAGGAATATACGACAAGTTAGACCGGGGAAATATTAATGTGAGGCCCAACCGTCAGATTCCGATCTGGCTTGGTGGATTTTCAGAGATAGCTTTCCGGCGTGCTGGTGAACTGGGAGATGGTTTCATTTATGCTGGTGATCACGACCATTGTTTACATGGGAAAGCACGTGTTGAGCATCATCTAGTTGAGAATGGACGGCCTACTGAAGGGTATGGTCATGAACTTATTACTTTACGAGACCGAAATCCTTATGATGCTTCGGAAACGATAAAGCGTTGGCGTGATTCAGGGGGAACGCATGCGTCGGTCGTTACGATGCGATGCGGCTTAAATGGATTGCAGGAACATTTGGATTTCATTAAGGAAACAAAGGATTTACTGGGTTGATTCTTGTTCTACATACTGACTTTTTGGAAGCGTTGAACAACTTTGGATAGATAGTCGGTGGCTTGTTCAAGTCCGGCGGGAATTCCTAGATAAGCGCGGAAGTCAGTAACGCCACTTTCTATAAGTTCTGGCACCTCATTCATGGTTTCTTCAATATCAATGTCAGTTCCGTTACGAGCTATCGGCAGAATACCCATAACTTGTATATCTTCTGGGTTTCGTCCGAGTTTAAGAACGGATTCTCGCATGGACTGTATTCCGGATTGTATGTCATTAGCGTCAGGGCCCCATGGAATCCAACCGGAACCAAATCTCGCCAACCTTTGCATAGAACGTTTGTTGACGGTTCCACTTACCCAGATCGGCACTCCGTTAGGTTGCACTGGTTTAGGCATTGCATGAATAGAAGAAAATTCTAATTCCGAACTCTCATAGGATGCTACGTCATTTTGCCAAAGCAATTGGCAAACTTCAAGAGTGTGGTCAAGGATTCTTCCCCTGCTTCTGAAATCTAATCCGCACGCTTCGTATTCTTCTTTTTGCCAGCCAACACCAACACCCAAATCAACACGTCCTTCAGATAGGACATCAAGAGTTGCAAGTGTTTTAGCGAGGACAGTAGGGCGACGCAATGCAGCGAGAAGGATATTTGTTCCAAGTCGAACGTTCTTCGTCACACCTGAAATTAATGAAAGGAACGTTATTGGCTCAAGCCAATGACCATCAGGTCCAGTTGGTTGTTTTCCTCCAAGGACGCCTCCGATTTCGGGTTTTCCATATGCGTCTAATTGCTCTCCAAAAGCAACATGGTCAGAGACAACTACTTTTCCTATTCCCGCTAAATCAGCTGCTATCGCCTGATCAATAACTGGTTGCCACGATTGTGGGGCTTCTGGAGAGAATGTTCGTAGTTGTAACGATAAGTAAGGTTGTTTGATCATAGAATTTCTACTTCCCTGTTTGACACTATCGGATCAGGTTATGAATACAAGTTATTTTTCATCACTTCTATAGTCACCGTTTTCATGAATTGTTGATTATGCGGCTACAAATAAAGGGTGCGTATTATTTACATAGACATTGACACGCTTCGTGCTGACCATTTGGGATGCGCCGGGTACCATCGCAATACCAGCCCAAATATTGATGCTCTAGCGCGTGACGGAGTTCATTTTCAAAACGTGTACGCATCTGATGTTCCGTGCCTTCCTAGTCGCACCGCATTGATCACCGGAATGTTTGGGATTCGTAATGGTGTCATAAATCACGGTGGTTTAGCTGCGGATCTTCTACCTGAAGGACGCGATAGGAATTTTTTTGGAAAATTTAATCTTCGTTCTTGGGCATCTGTGTTTTATTTAGCTGGTTGGCACACAGCTTCTATTTCCTCTTTCCCTTTTCGACATGGGGCTACATGGTGGAATAGCGGCTTTATGGAATCAATGAACTTGATGCGTGGATTTGGCGGCGAAAGAGCTGATGAGGTGCTTCCGGGTGCATTGGATTGGTTAGAAAGACGAGGTCAGTCTGATGACTGGTTTCTCCATGTGCATCTTTGGGATCCACACACCCCATATACAACTCCTGAAGAATTCGGTAACCCTTTCGCAGCAGACCCAGTACCTGAATGGCATACAGAAGATGTTCGCTCGCTCAACTGGGATTTATCTGGACCGCATTCAGCTCAGGAACCTTGGGGCTTCACACCAGATGAATGGGGAGATCCCCCACCACGACAACCGTGGGATGCCTCTTCTATGGGAGCTGTAAAAGAGATTTTTGATGGTTATGACGTTGGGGTTCGCTACGCTGATGACGCCGTCGGAGTGTTACTGAATAAACTCGCTGATTTAGGTGTACTTGATGAGACTGCTGTTTTCGTTAGTTCTGATCATGGTGAAGCTTTTGGGGAACTTGGAGTTTACGCTGACCATCAAGCAGCTGACGAAGCAACCTGCCATATTCCCGCTGTTGTGAAATGGCCTGGAATCGAAGCACAGGTTTTTGATGGTTTGCAGTATCACCTCGATATTGGGGCGACGATTGTTGATTTGGCTGGTTTGAAGGTTCCGCGCCATTGGGATGGGCAATCAGTTGCTGGACATCTTCGTGGCAAAACAAGTGGCGGCAGAGATCATCTTGTGTTGTCACAAGGTGCTTGGTCATGTCAGCGGTCCGTTCGGTGGGATGATTACCTTTATCTTCGTACATGGCATGATGGGTTTCATGCTCACTGGAATGAGGAAATGATGTTTGACATAACGCAAGATCCTCATGAACAGAAAGATCTTTTTTCTTCTCAGCCGGAAAAGGTTGTTGAAGGGAAGGAGTTGCTTCAAACATGGACCGAAGAGCAACTTGATCGGAGTTATAGCTCAACTGACCCTATGGAAGTCGTTCTTGAGGAGGGAGGTCCTTTCCATGTACGTGGCCACCTTTCAAGTTATTTAGAAAGGCTTGAAAAAACAGGGCGATCTCGTTGGGCGGAGATACTTCGAGAGCGCCATGGGGTGGGAAAGTAACACATCCTATCCGAGATTAAAAGTGCGTTTTTTGGGTTCAACGGGGTTAGATAGGCGGGCTGACGCTATTGCGAGTCCGCTAAGTAACACGTTTCGTGTTTCTATCGGGTCTATAACATCATCAATACTAAGAGAAGCCGCTGACCGATACCCTGATGCAAGTTCAGCTTCGCGTAGATCAGCTCTTGCCTGTTGGTCGGCTCCTGTTGCTTCATCAGCGCCACGAGCTGGCATCGCTCCAAAGCTCACTCCTGGGTAGGCAAGGTTTAATGTTTGCCCATCGAAAGGGTTCATACCCATTGCTGTGCTTCCAAAACCGTATGCTTTCCTGAGTGTTAATTGGATTTTGGGAACTGTTGCGTGATGTTGGGCTAAGAACATTCTTCCTGCGTGTCTGAGTATTCCTGCCTTTTCTGATGCGGATCCAGCGAGAACCCCTGGATTGTCTGTTAGGAAAATAAGTGGCATGTGGAATGCATCGGCGACTTGTATAAATTGGGTAGCTTTATCAGCGGCATCGACATTAATTGACCCTGCTAAATGCTGAGGTTGATTGGCGACGATAGCTACTGAGCGACCACCTAGTCTGGCAAATCCAGTGATTAGCGATGCCCCGAATATTGGTTGGATTTCGAAGAAACTTTCCTCGTCCATAATGACTTGAATGACGTTTTTCATGTCATATGAATGGCGCGGATTATCAGGGATAATATCTAGAAGTTCTTCCACTCTTCTTTTACCTGTTGATGGTTCTGCTTTGGGGGGGTGTTCCCATGCAGATGAAGGGAGGTAGGAAAGCCATCGCTTAACCTGACTCAATGCTTCTTCGTCTCCATGTGCAAGATTATGAATTACCCCGCTTTGCAACGCGACTGTCGGACCGCCAAGCTCTTCTTTGGTGATGTCTTCTCCGAGTGATGCTTTCACGAGTGGCGGACCCGCAGTGAATATTGATGCTTTCTCTGTCATTATCGAAAAATCAGCAAGCGGGGCACTTAACGCCCCATGTCCTGCGGAAGGGCCAAGAACGGCAGCTACAAAAGGTATCTTCCCTGATGCTTCAGCTTGTGCTTGAAGGTCACCCGGTGTTCGTGTTGTTGGGGGGTCATTTGGAAGTGGTGGGCGGTGTCCAGCTCCTTCGAGAAGCATGATAAGCGGTATACGTTCCTGCAACGCAAGTTCAGCTATCCGATACCTTTTCGTAGATTCTGCTCGTCCTATTGAACCACCTCTAACAGTAAAATCTTCCGAACCTATCGCAACTGGCCTTCCGTCAACCATGCCTATGCCAGCGACGAAAGCATCAACACCCCCGTCGACAAGCTTCCCTATTTCAGTAAATGTTCCTTGATCTACAAGGGATTCAATACGATCTCGGGCGTTTATTTTTCCTTGTTGATGATGGCGTTCTAGCTTTTCTTCGCCACCCATCTGCGAAGCTCGTTTCTTTCGCTGATTCAAATTTTCTATTTTTTCTCTCCAGTTGCTTGAACCAGCCATGGAGTCACTGTTCCTTAAGTTTGTATTTCACTGGAAGCGCCTTGAGGCCCACAACAAAATTGGATGCGATATACGTTCTTTCTCCAGCGGTTTCCATCCATTCAACACGTTCTATCATTTCTTCAACGAGGGCTTTCATGCTCGCTTTAGCGAGATGCGCTCCTAGGCAGTAATGTTCAGCCCATCCAAACCCGAGGTGCCTGTTTGGGCTTCTTCCGATATCAAATGTGAATGGGTTTTCGAAAACATCTTCATCACGATTTGCAGAGCAATAGAAGAGCGCGAGTTCTTCTCCTGCTTTGATGTGCTGACCGCGAAGTTCATAGTCAGTTAGTGCTTGTCGTTTCATGTAATTAACTGGTGTAGTCCAGCGGACGATTTCATCAACAGCACTTTTAGCTAGTGAAGGGTCTTTTCTGAGTCTTTCGAATTCGTCTGGATGATCCAAAAATGCTGAAATAGCTCCGGATAAGGCATTTCTGGTTGTGTCATGTCCTGCGGTGAAGACAATTAAGTAATAGCCGAGTGTTTCAAGTTGTCCAAGGGGGCACCCATCACCAAGTTGTGCGTTAGCTAGCATCGTAGCTAGGTCATCTCTAGGGCATGATCTTCTATCTTTGATAATTTCGTCAAACAACATGTAGAACTCCATTCCGAGTTCTTTTCGAGCTGCCAAACGGTCTTCTCCTTGGCGTTGCATGTCTGGATCTTCACCACCAAATAGTTCTTGCGTGATAACTAAAAGGCGTTCTTCTTGGGCTTGATCGATTCCGAGGATCGTTGCAAGTACACGTAATGGGTGCTTTTGCGCTATTGCTTCTATGAAGTCAGTTTCTCCTTGTTTGGGGAGTTCATTGAAGATAGATTTAGCGCTTTCTCGAACAATTGTGTCAAGGTTCGTTACTCCTCGTGGAGTGAAATACCCGCTAGCTACTTTCCGGTATTCTCGATGTTCAGGAGGGTCCATAGTGATGATTGTTTTCATCTGCGCTAACGGGCTTCCTGATCCACCCTCTATGAATGAATTAATTTGATCATCATTCAGGACAATGATTCCGCCAGCTTCACTGGAGAAAATATCTGGCTGACTGGATACTTCAACAATGTCTTCATGTTTCGTTATTGCCCAGAATGGTGTGTGGCCGGGTTGGGCATACCAGTGAACTGGAGATTCATTGCGGAGTTCGCTCCAAAGCTCATGCGGCACTCCGTTTTGTCCGTATGACGATGCGGTTATCAGGTCAGTTATCGTTGTTCCCATAGATATAACTTATCTCGTTTATGACTGGGCGTCTTCTTTGTGGTACGAAGTCATCATGGATGTGAATGCTTTACGACTTACGAATAAGGTTGCGGTGGTCACTGGAGCCGCTCGCGGCATCGGTAAAGCGACTGCTTTGGCCTTCGCTGATCTTGGTGCCCACGTTGCTGTTTGCGATATGTTGGACGACGAACTTCATGAAACGGTTACAGAAATTCGTAATCGTGGGGTAAATGTCGTTGCTGATGTTTTGGATGTTCGGGAAGGGTCTTTGGTTGCTGGATTCTTTGATCACGTAGTCAGTGATTTAGGGTCCGTTGATATTCTCGTGAATAATGCCGGTGGTGGATTTTGGTCCCCTTTCGCTGAGGTTTCTGAAAATGGGGAATTAGCTCTTGTTCGTGAGAATTTTAGTTCGGTCAGTAACTGTGTGCGTTCTGTTTTGCCTGTGATGAACGATGGTGGTTCTATCATCAATGTTACGTCAGTTGAGGCTTACCATTCTGCCCCAGGTTTTGCTGTGTACGCAGCGATGAAAGCCGCTGTTCAACAGTTTACGCAATCGCTTTCTGTTGAATTAGGCGGTCGTGGAATCAGAGTTAACTGTGTTGCACCTGACATGATTCCTACACCGGGAGATGCTGGGTTGGCTGAAGATTCGGGGGCGCTTATACCCGGATTACTGCCGACACCTCTTGGGCGGAAGGGAACGCCAGAGGAGTGCGCTTCAGTTATTTGCTTCCTCGCTTCTGCATTGTCAAGCTTTGTTACAGGCTCATCTATTCCTGTGGATGGAGGAACGGTGGCTTCGGGTTCTTGGAAGGTGCGCGATGATGGTTCGTGGGGGATGTAAAAGCTACCTTTAAGGGTTTTGGCGTGTCTCTTCACCCGTGAGCGTATAGTCAACAACGGTATGACTATTTGATGCTGAATGAGCAATGACAACCTTATATGTGCCTGGTGATACATACCATCCGGGTTCAATATGTCGTTCGCCGCGTTCTCGGGGAACAGGTGAGTTATCTGCAAGTGTGTTATAGAACTGGTCACCTGGGTCGTAATAAGCGAATGAGCGGTATCCGAGTTCTATTTTTGCGGTGCGTGTCTCACCTGCTGGTATTTCTATTTTTGCATAACCTTTGAGCTCCTGAAGTGGACGATGGATGATGCTTGGTGGCGGTTCTATATAAAGTTGGACCACTTCGGTACCTTTGCGTGCACTGGTATTCGTAATGTCGATCTCTACTGTCACTGGTGTTGAAATATCAGTTGATTCCGCACCAGATATTTTAGGTTGACCCCATTCGAATGAAGCGTAGGAAAGGCCATGTCCGAAAGGGACCGCTGGTTCTATGTGCCTTGCGTGGAACCAGCGGTAACCAATGTAAAGTCCCTCTCCATAACGGACAACACTGTTTTCCCCGGGGTAGTTGAGGTACGCGGGACTGTGTTCATAGCGAGCGGGTATTGTTGTTGGCATTCTTCCACTTGGGTCTTTGTCACCTATGAGTATGTCGACGAGTGCATCTCCAAGTTCTTGCCCAGCGAATCCAATATTAAGAACAGCGTTTGGTGCGTCGAGCCAACTCATGTCATGAGGGCCGCCAGTATTGACAACAACAACCGTCTTTGAATTAACGAGGCTAATTCGTTCAATGAGTTCTACCTGGTCACCTGGAAGCGTGAATGAGTCTCGGTCACGGCCTTCAGTTTCCCAATCATCGTTTGTTCCAACGACAACAAGTGCAACATCAGCATGTGCTGCTATTTCTTCTGCTTCGGCAATGAGGTCTCTTTCCATGACTGGTTTCAAACCAATCCTGGTCCCTAACATGAGTATGCCACCTTCGCTAGAGAATTGGATCTCTAGCTCTGCCTCTGCGCCAGCGATGAGGTTGAGTTCGCCTGTGATTTCTGCTGAACCCATTCCGAAAAAGTCATCTCCTTTCCCGTAATCTCCTTCAGTTGCGTCAATAATGATTTGACCATCGACCAGTACCCGTGTTTTCCCGCTTTGGACGAGGCGGATTTCGTGAGAACCCGTGAATTCAGGACATAGCGTTCCTTTTGCTGTAAATGAATACGTTGCGGGATCAACTCCATCTGTAGGAACTCCAAAGAATTTAAAATCAGTCGTTGGGTATGTTTTGGTAGCTGCTACAGGTCCTGATTGGTCATACGAGTTAAAGAACTCAACATCAAGTGCTTCTTTGAGAATAGGAGTTTCTATCGAAGGCGTGGTCCTGTCTATGTCGCTTCCTTGAGCGTATGAAAGGTCCAAGTCAAGTCGTTCCTGTAGCGCTGCTAGCGGGCTTTTGTTTCGGTACGGGCGAACACCTGCGGATCCTCCTCCCATAATTTTTGCTGACCGAGCATTTGGACCAATGACTGCGAGGGACCGTAATTTCTTAGGTTCTAATGGAAGCACACCATCATTTTTAATGAGGACGGTTCCTTCTGTCGCTGCGTGTCGGATAAGTTCACGATGTTCAGGACTATCT
>JACERY010000016.1 GCA_013912105.1 Acidimicrobiales bacterium
GCCATGGGGATTATGTGTTTTTGATGCTTGGCGACCCTTAGACCTCCAAGCAGAACTTTATGAAACGGCTTACGAGGACCCTGTACTCCCAAAGGGTTTTGTCTCGCCTGCCAGTCCAGAGCCTACGACTCCACCACCTCATCTCACCGGGGGTACAGTTGACTGCAGCTTTACCTTAAATGGCATCGCTTTAGGTTTAGGAACAGGTTTTGATGACTTCACTGATAGAGCCTCAACGAACGCCTTGGAGGACGAAGGTGGGGTCAACAGAGATCTTCGAAGATGGCTTTACTGGCTAATGCGCTCAGTAGGTTTCATTGTTTTAGATTGTGAATGGTGGCATTTTGAGTATGGAACCAGACGATGGGCAGCTATTAGTAATAAACCACCATTATTTGGTCCTGCCAAACCAAACTTTAAATGATTTTCCATTATTGACAACAAATTTTTCGTTTTCTCCCCTACTATCCCTCTGTGAGAATGAAGCCCCCTGATGTCAAAAAAAATAACGTTTTACCAGCTATCTTGCTAGCCCCACTTCTATTTACCATTTCTTGTATCGCTATCTCTTGCGGAAATACATCCGAGCAACAACTAATCGCAGTTGAAACCGGCTCGTCAACTGTTGCTTCTCCTACAGCGCTACCTGCTATTCCAAGCCCCACTCCTCTACCTTCGCCTACTCCTTCACCGACACCAATTCCTAGCCCTACACCTACGAACTATGAGCAAGGAGAAATAGATGGGATCACTCGTTCACCATTTAATGGAACAGCTGTTAGCGAGGAAAGCCTGTCAAGGCGAGTCTTAGCTATCAAGATGGACAATCACCTTGACGCTCGGCCGCAGTCAGGAATCGACCTTGCTGATATGATCGTAGAAATCTGGGTTGAAGGAATAACTCGTTATCTCGCTATTTTCCAAGCTTCAGATTCAGACTTCGTAGGGCCGATGCGTTCGATGAGACCCACCGACTTTTCTATACAAAATTCTTGGTACTCCACATTTATAGTCTCAGGTGGTCAAGATTGGATCATCGAAATTGGCGATAATTCCAACGTTCGTTGGTTTGATGAACCTCCGGGATCCTTTCGTATAGGTGCCCGATCAAGACCCCATAATCTTTATGGAGATACCAGTCTTCTTAGACTTTTGGACACTCGAGGTACCTATACAAACCCTTTAGAACCCCTTTGGGAATTTGGCGATATGGACCCAAGCTTGCCATCGGCAGAAGAGATTAAATTATCGTATTGGTTCGACTACACAACATCGTGGTATTGGAATGAAGACCGATCAGTCTACGAAAAAAGCACTATAGGCGAACCACATTATTATTTAGATTCAGAGAACAATGCACATAGGATTTCTGCTGACACCCTGATTATGCTTGAAACATTGTTCTTTCTAACTTGTTATGGTTGCGAATCTGGAACAACTGTTCCTGTAGCTGAAACTGTTGGCAGAGGAGATGCTTGGGTTTTCCATGGAGGAAAAATGCAAAAGGGAACCTGGTCACGTAACAGCGATAGGGAATGGTTTAAATTAACCACAGAAGATGGGTCACCAATGCTTGTGCCACCAGGGAAAATATGGATGACATTAGCAAGAACCAACAATGTCGTTGCGCAATAAGGCAAGTTACCTTACCGGTTTACACCGGTAATCAGAACACCAACCTTTTGGCTTTGATCAATAATTTTATCTTCTAGCAAAGAGATAACCCCAGCTACAGATGCTGCTCCGGTAGGTTCTGCATTAATTCCTAAAGATGAAACTAGCTGACTTGCAGAAATTATATTTTTTTCTGAGCTAACAATACTTCCACCATCGGAAAGTAGCAGCGACCTTATAACACCAAGCCAATCGTAAGTTACGTCATCGAGAATTCCACTAGCAAGGCTTTTTGGGTTGTCCCATGGCTTCATAAGATCCGCGGAATTCTCCCTAGCGTAAAGCATAACTTCAGCAAAGGTCCTCTCTTTAGGAAGGCTTTCCCAAGCTCGATTTAATGGCGCGCAACCTTCGGACTGGGTAGCCCATATCCTTGGAACCTTCTCTAAAATATTGAATTCTTTCGCCTCCATCAACCCAATTGCACAACTTGTTAGAAGTGCTCCACCTCCAACTTGGATCACTAAATCATCAACAGGGTCATTCTGAAGGGCAGTAGCAAGCTCCCAACCTATGGTTCGGCCTCCATCGAGAGTTAGCTGGTTTTCCGTTGCTTGCACCCCAAACGCAATACTCCCATCTAATAACGATTCTTGGAAACGGAGCATACAGGGGTCACCAATTTCTCCTTTAAATCGCTCACACACATGTATATCTGCTTCGAGCTTCTTCAACTCAGTAACAATTGCTGGGTTAGCCCAAGTTGGGATAAATACATCAATTGGCCTTCCTACAGCTCTTGCTAGAGTTGCTGCTCCTAAGGCTGCATTCCCGCAAGATGATATCGCTAGCCTTTTATCATCTGCTCCGGCATCAATAGCAAAATGCAGAAGAAGACCCATCAAGTGCCTGGCTTTATGTGAACCCCCTACATTTGCGGTCTCGTCCTTCCACAAAACTGAGGACGGCAACACTGCTGCCGCCTCTTTCCAGATCCCAGTGGGTGTGATATGGAACATCTTTCCTGAAGTTTGGTAAATCGCTTGGTTAATTTGAGTTACTAAGCTTTTATAATCATCGTCACTCCAACCCGCTTCCTTTGCGCGGTGCCAGGAGTTAAGCATTTTTCTCCATTTAATAAACGGATTTTCTTCAGGGTCATCATGGTCAGGCCATTCAGCCATAGTTGGGGTTTCGAGCCAAGAATCATTACCCCCATTAGCTTTAAGCACGCTAAACCGTTACTCCGGTTTCTGTATTAAATTCGGTGATCATTTCATCCCATTTGGGTGTCATCCCATGAAGAGCTTTCCAGAATTCTTGGGACCTTCGTGCATCAAAATCTTCTATACTTACTCCTTGTTGTTCCACCCAAGTGTAATAACCCAAGTTAAAGATACGATTCTTCCCTACCTCATCTAATTCTTCGAGATGGTCTGTGGTGACGGACTGGAGATGCGTTTCAAATATTTCTGCTGCGTGCGAAGAGGTAAAGCCATCTGGGTATTGGCTATTTAATAAGTGTTCTTTTTCGCTCTCGTACAACTCAGAGCCATCTGTTGCAACCGTGATGATCACATCATTTGGCCCAAGATCTAGCTTTTTGGCTGTTTTGATTGCAGCAAGCATATTGCAGATAGAAGAAAAACCGAAATGACAGAGATTCTCTACTATCTCGTTTGGAATCTGATGCTCACTTTCTAAATAACTCTTTCCTTCCGGTGTAGTAAAAACTAAATTAAGCGAGTCTGTAGAAACATCTGATATTCCCGCGACGATATCCGTATTCATCACATTATGGATTAAAGGTATGTGCTTATCACCTATTCCCTGTATGTTGTGCTCCCCATACCCGTTGTAGAGCATTGTGGGACATTCAAGAGCTTCCACCGCAATAATCTTTGCACCGAAATCATCTTTCAACCTATCCCCTGCAGCTAGAGTTCCTGCTGAACCAGAAGCTGACGCGAACGCTGCGAGTTTAAGATTAGGGTCCGAAGCCTTAAGTGTCTCGAAGATATGACCTAATGCCCTTCCAGTAACCGTGTAATGCCCTATGTGGTTAGCGAACTCGGAGAATTGATTAAAAATAAAGTTAGTTTTATCCTTCTCTAGCTCGTTGCATGCATCATAAATTTCTTTTACGTTACTTTCAGAACCTGGTGTTCTAACGATATCGCTTGGGTCCATAACCCACTTGTCAAGCCAATCAAACCTCTCTTGACTCATATTCTCTGGAAGCACTGCCACGCCTCTGCTCCTCATCAAAGTAGAGATTGCTATTCCACCTCTTGCATAGTTTCCTGTAGATGGCCATATCGCTCGGTGTTTGGTTGGGTCAAATTGGCCACTAATTACTCGGGGAACGAAACAACTATACGCTGCAAGCACCTTATGAGCCGTAATCATAGGGAAGCGGTTACCGAAAGCTAAGACAATTTTTGCTTCAACACCTGTGAGTTCCGAAGGAAGAACAATGTGCTGCGGGATATCTACTTTTCCTGAGGAACCATATGCGTTATACCAATGCACTCTGAAAAGATTTAAAGGATGGGCTTCATTCGGGTCAATGTGAAGAAGCGCATCATTAATCTTCTCAGGGATTGTAGTGGGGTCTGCCAATTGGGAGAAAGTAGGAAGGAGTATGTGTTCCTCTCGGAATCTATTTACAGATCTTGCATAACTTTCTTCGTCTACTATCGACTGAAGCAAACCATATCTTGCGGGATCCACGCCAAGTTCCATACGTTCACGCTAGCGCCTCTGGAGTTATTTGGCGTTAACGTTAAGTAGATTTCAAGTCTTCATAGGCGTTCATTCTCGAAAAGATGTACTGTTATGTCGTGACTACTGAACCAATTGACCTACTTGACGGTGATTTCTATGTTTCAGACCCTTACACGACATATGCTTGGATGCGTGAAAAAGCCCCAGCCTATTGGGATTCGGTTAACGAACTTTGGGGTATTTCTCGCTACGACGACATTGTTGAAATAGAAAAGAATAAGTCAATTTTTATTAGTTCAGATAAAGAAAAGGGAGGATACCGCCCCAATCTGCCCGCAGACTCTTCAATAATTGGTTTGGATGATCCCACCCATAGCGTTCGGAGGTTACTAGTTTCAAGACGATTTACTCCAAGGTCAGTCGAGTCATGGACACCTCACATCACAGGCGCTGTTGAAAAGTTGCTAGACGACGCTCTTGATAAAAAAACAGCTGTAGATATCGTCGGCGAGCTCGCAGCACCGCTACCAGCGATGATGATAGGCCACCTTCTAGGTTTCCCCGATGAACTTTGGCCATCTTTGCACCGCTGGTCAGAACAAACAATTGCGTTAGGAGGCGGCCCTCGATATCAGAATGAAGAAGGGACTACCGCAGTCTTTGAATTTGTTGAGGCTTGCATGGATCTATATTCAGAAAAAAAATTGAACCCTTCAGACGATATTATGACCGCCTGGATTGAAGCTGAATCGGCTGGTCTCAAAGATGGATCAAATTTTGGCCTAGACCAAATTATAAGCGACTGCCTTCTTCTTCTTGATGGAGGGGCAGAAACAACAAGAACAGTTATTGCACGTTCTATGCTTAACCTTTCTGAAGATAACGAGCAATGGCAACTTCTCAAAGAAGGTGCCGATCTCGATACGGCAGTTGAGGAATTTATTAGATTTGTAACTCCGATACACAATATGTGTCGGGTCGCAACAGAAGATTACGATATCGGTGGGGAAACTATCAAGAAGGGGCAACAAGTTCTCTTAATGTATTCTTCTGCGAATAGAGACCCCTCAAAATTCGCTAACCCTGAAAAGCTAGATGTTACAAGGTCTCCAAATCACCACATCTCGTTTGGGTTTGGCACACATTTCTGCTTAGGGGCATCTCTGGCCCGACTGGAGATCAAAATTTTCTTTCAACAATTACGTAATCGCGTGCATGATTTCTCAATTGCGACTCAACCTGTAGAAATGCCAAATGCTTTCGTCTACGGACTTGCATCTTGTCCCATGTTTTTAGAACCTACAAACCCATAACAATCTCTACTACTACTCCTTGAAACACATTCCCTTATTTCTGATCAATGGTAAAGACAATCAAGAGTCGAATTCTATAGATTCACATAAGCTGCATGCATGAATCAAGCGAGTTCGCTCTTGAGTAAAGGCAAGAAACCTTCTTGGTGTTTCATCAACTGTTCTCGTATTTGATCAGGTTGCAACCCTGCCACATGCACACGTACATTAACTGTGTCACACCCTGACTCTGCTAATACCTTCAGAAGTTGCTCTGCTGCCTGTTCTCCATCTTTTGCAACGATTGTGCTGTCTCCTTGGCTCCAATTACCTTTAGCCCTTTCGCTTGCGTAGCTATAATAGTGTTTCATTTGAGCATCAATTGATGACTGAGGTGGATCCCCAATCCAAACACGTCGGATAAGTATTAAAGGGCCGGAACCACCGGCTTCTTTATATTGATGGGAAAGATCTAGAGAAACGCTTGGATCTTGTAACGAATCAAAAAGGACTCCGCAATCAAGCTTTGCAGCTCGAACGCACGCTTGACTGCTTTGTGCAGCAATAACCATTGGGACAGGGTTATGTAGACAATTCTGAATGCTTAAATCATCAACTAAAGGCCCTTCTGGTCTCCCACGAAGAGTTTTCACTATCCACGGTAAGGATGCCTTGAATCTAGAATTTATTTCTCCAAATGGAACTTCGGCCAATTCAAAATCTACCGGTAACGCTCCAGCAGCGAAACCAGCACCGATACGTTTCGGGAAAGCACTTGATAGCCAAGCAATTTCCTCCGCAATTAATGCCTTAGCTTTAAGAGGAAGTAGCAGTGGGCAAGGAGCAGCCCATATCTCTTTAGTTACACTAAGAAGGAAGGATGTAAGTTGGGTAGGGTTTGGCAAGTAACCTGGGAAGCCGGCATGGTGCTCGCTAACCATTAGCCCGTCATACCCAACTCTTTCGGCTATAACTGCCTCTGACCGAAGCTCATTTATCTGTTCAGTAGCTAAACCTGGACAAGGATAGAGTCGAAGAGAAACAGAGCCGCGACTAAGAGGCACACTAGTCATCAGTCGGCAATTCTCCATAGAGTTGATCATGAGAAAAGTTAGCTAAAAATTGAGTGAACTGCGGCCCGCGCCTTAATGAATGCCCACCATCAACATTTATACATTGACCTGTTATCCACCGAGATTCAGAGCTAATGAGAAACCTTGCTAGGGCTGCGACATCCTTAGGCTCCCCAACATCACCTAATGGTGTGTTAGTTATATAACTTTCGTATACCTCACTGTTTTTAGGGATAGCTTCCATAATCTCTGTTGCTATGAATCCTGGCCTAATAGCATTAAACCGAATGTTCGCAGGACCAAATTCATCTGCTGCATTTCGCATAATTGCCTCAATCCCAGCTTTAGCTGCAGGGTAAGCCCCGAACCAAAGATGTGTTAGATGACTTGCAATCGAAGACATTCCCACAAATGAACCCTTGTCTGATTCTTTTAGGAATGGCACAGAATGTTTTACGCAAAGCATCGTACCTAAAACATTAAGATGCAGGACCCTAGTGAACTCATCTAAGTCTTGGAGATGGTACGGAGCCATTCCTCCGCCACCGCCTGCATTTGCTACGACTCCATCTAAACCATTCCCGAATTCGGCTGCTTCCTCAACTACATCACGAACCTGATTTTCATTGGTAACGTCACAAATTTTGTATTGTATTCTCGTTTTACTGGAAGTTTCTGAAATAATTCCATCAACTGCTTTTACTAAATTCTCTTCGGTCCTTCCGCATATCGTCACTGAAGCACCGCTTTGCGCCAAATTCGCTGCGCATGCTTTGCCGATGCCTGTTCCCCCGCCAGTCACTAGTATTCCGTAATCATGCATTCCGTCTTTAGTCATAAAATCCCTGTGTTTTCTCTTGATTTTTTATTTTGCACTATTTTGACTCTCCCTCAGGTTTCGCGTCGATTTTCTAACACGCTGGCTAACCCAGAAAAACCAGGAATGACAGCGAGTTTCTTCCCCAAATAAAGCATTGATAGCACTATTACTGCCGTAGTAAAGGGCCAATTCACAAAAAATCGAATAACCAGGTACCCATCAACTGAAGCATTGTTATAAAGCCAAACATCAAATCCAGCACTAATAAGTTGGGCTATACCTAATCCAATAGCAATTCGGCTCATAGCTGATTTGTAAGCTTGATGATTCAAAACTGAAATATCAAAAGGAAAGATAATTGGAGCGTATTGAGCAAGATAGTTACGCCCCACAACAGTGGTAACTACAAGGCCTAAGCCAACAAATGCTTTGATCCCGATACCTATACCAAAATACACAGCTTCACTATCTGTTACGATCCCAATAATTCCTCTGACAAGAATTCCAGCTGTAACGATCGGAATAAATTTTCCTATTGGGTGACCATTTCTCCAACGACGAATCGAAATCATAACCGACCAAACAGTCGCAGCACTTATTGCAGAAGCCAACCCAAATAACTTATTGAAACCTATAAAAAGAATGATGGGCATCATAGATTCCCATGGGTTTTGGCTGCTCACCGATCCCCTAACTTCCTTATCATTATTTTCTGTCATTTCTTCCACATTACTAGTTTGGTCTGTTCTGCATAGAATTGCTCAACAGTGCTTTCAAATATAGTTCGGTCTAAGATCAGTTTCTAACAAACACCACTTAGGAGATGAATTGAGAACTATTGCTATCACTGGTTCAGCTTCAGGCATTGGGGCATCAACAAGATCTTTACTTGAATCTAATTCGGTCAACGTAATTGGCATTGACCTCCACCACGCAGAGATTGAAGCTGATTTGAGCGAAGAAGAAGAAAGAAGGAGAGCCGTTTCAGAAATCATAAATTTATGCGAAGGGTCATTAGATGGACTCGTAACATCAGCTGGTGTCTCCGTACCCTTTAAGCCCAAAAGCATGCTCACAATAAACTGGTTTGGAACAGTCGATTTAATAAGAGGTCTTAGAGAGACGCTATCCAACTCGGCAGGAATTTCGCATGTTGTCGCTATCTCTTCAAACTCAACAACAATCACTCCCAATGTTCCTACTTCCCTTGTCGAGGCTTGCCTAAATATGGACGAAGCCACTTGTTACGAAATACTAGAAAAGATGGATGAAACTCAAGCAATGGCTATCGCATATGCAGCATCAAAACTTGCCGTTGCTCGCTTTGTTCGACAGAGTGCCCCAAAACCAGAATGGGCAGGATCCAACATACGGTTAAATGCTTTAGCACCTGGAGCGGTTCTAACGCCACTTCTTGAAGGCGGCTTAAATGATCCTACTTTTGGGGCAGCGATAAAGGGACTACCAATTCCTGTCGGACATTTTGGTGAACCTGCATTAATAGCGGAATGGATCCAAATGATGCTTTCCCCTGCTGCTGATTTTATGTGCGGGTCAATACTTTTTCTTGACGGAGGGTCTGATGCCTTAATACGACCTGATGATTGGCCAAATTCGATACAGCTCAAATAAGAATTCTGCCAATTGAGTAATTCTTCTTGCAAGACTTGTTGCCGTAATTTAGCATCACTCAAACAGGAAATAGGAGAAAATATGTACCCTGGAGCGATAGCCCAAGAAAGTCCCGACAAGGCAGCCATCATTATGGCGGACACGGGAGAGACTATGACGTTTCAAGAGATGCATGATTACGCTGAGAAAGTAGCTAATCTTTTGCAATCTTCTGGCTTCGAACCTGGCGACCACATAGCACTGTGTTTGGAGAACCGACTTGAATTTCTTCCAATCTGTTGGGGTGCTCATTATGCAGGTTTATATTACACAGCGATAAGCTCTCGGCTAACAGCACCTGAAATAACCTACATAGTTAACGACTGTGGCGCTGGGGCTTTCTTAACCTCTCCTTACAAGGGGAAAGAAGCAGCTGATTTATTTGATGATATTCCTAATGTTTTTCTACGTTTGAGCGTTGGAGGAGCAATCGAAGGTTTTGAATCTATAGAGGAGCTTTTATCTGAGCAGTCGGTCAATCCAATTGGGCCAAGAGTTGAAGGAGCAGACATGCTCTATTCTTCTGGAACTACTGGACGCCCGAAAGGAGTCAAAGCACCTTTGCCAGCGATACCTCTAGGTGAAACAGATGGGGTTACTGCCTTGCTCAGTATGCTATTTGGGGCGACTGCGGATTCGGTCTACTTATCACCGGCCCCGTTATATCATGCTGCCCCCCTTCGATTTTGCCGCGGCATACATAAACTTGGCGGGACAGTAGTCGTGATGCCGCGTTTTGGACCCGTTGAATTGCTAGAAAGCATCGAAAGATACAAAGCAACATTTCTTCAAGTCGTTCCTACTATGTTTGTCCGCCTTCTCAAACTTAGCCAAGAACAAAGAGATTCATTTGATGTTTCCTCTCTCGAATCAGTTGTCCATGCAGCAGCACCATGCCCGATTCCCATAAAAAATCAGATGATTGAGTGGTGGGGAAAAATTATTCATGAATACTATGCCGGAACCGAGGGAAATGGTTTCTGTTACTGCAATAGCAACGACTGGCTTGCCCATGAAGGAACAGTAGGAAAAGCAATTCAAGGAGTATTGCATATCGTTGATGACGCTGGTGTTGAGTTACCTACTGGCGAGATAGGCGCAGTCTATTTTGAAAGCGATTCAAACTTTGAATACCACAATGATCCGGAAAAGACTAAGGGAGCTAGGTTAGAGAATGGCTGGTCTACTCTTGGAGATATAGGAAAAGTCGATAGCGACGGTTTTCTATATCTCACAGACCGAAAAGCATTCATGATTATTTCTGGAGGAGTGAATATTTATCCTCAAGAAGCTGAAAATATTTTAACTATGCATGAGAAAGTTCTTGATGTTGCTGTTTTTGGAGTACCAAACGATGACTTAGGAGAGGAAGTCAAAGCTGTTGTTCAACTTATTGATCCCACGTTGGCTTCACCTCAAGTAGAACAAGAACTTCTCGTGTATTGCCAAGAGCAACTTGCTCGTGCGAAATGCCCGCGTAGCATTGATTTCCTCGAAGAACTCCCTAGACATCCAACAGGGAAACTCTATAAAAGGATTTTACGTGATAAATATTGGGGTGATACTGAGAGCCGGATTGTATAGGAGCATTAATGAATCTAGATGAGATAAGCGACAATCTTGAGATTGAAAGATTAATGGCAAAATACGTTGATGCAATCGATGGAAAAGATTGGGATTTGCTCGATGAAGTTTTCACTGATGATGCTTATCTCGATTATGAAAGCTCCGGAGGGCCAGATGGAAAAGGTGAATACTTAAAGGTAAAGAAATGGCTACAAGAAAGCCTTGCTATTTTCCCAATGACGCAACACATGATAGGGAAGACATCAATTGATTACGATGGGGAGTCAGCTAAATGTAAAACGATTTTCCACAACCCGATGGGTGCGCCTGTAAATTCGGATGGGTTTTTTGACCCAGATGGAGATCAGCTCCACATCTTTATTGTCGGCGGCTGGTACAACGACTTTTGTGTTAAGACTAGGCATGGGTGGAAAATCAAAGAGAAAATTGAGGAACAGGCTTTTATGCAAGGTTCTTTTCCCCCATTCAAATAACGAATATCTTTTATTCAATGTGTTGATTCAACCACTCATACATCGCTATTCCACTTGCAACACCTGCGTTAATAGAACGCGTAGAACCATATTGGGTAATAGCTAAAATCTGAGATGACGCAGCAATCATTTCTTTACTTAAACCAGGCCCCTCTTGCCCAAAAACAAGAACACATTTTTTAGGCAATTTCGTATTCTCAATAGGCACTGACCCTGGTACGTTATCAATACCAATGACCGCAAGGGTCTCAGCGACTGCCCACGAGAGAAACTCCTCGACAGTTGCATGATGGAAGACGTGTTGATAGCGATCAGTTACCATCGCCCCTCTTCTATTCCACCTTCTTTTGCCAACTATGTGTACACCTCTAGCCATAAAAGCATTAGCGTTTCGCACTACAGTTCCTATATTGAAATCATGCTCCCAGTTCTCTACTGCAATGTGGAATGAATGACGATTTTTATCTAAGTCTTCAACGATTGCTTCTCTGGTCCAATAACGATATTTATCTACAACATTTCTGGTATCGCCACTCTCCAGAAGTTCGGTATCATAGCGCGAATCTTTTGGCCAAGGTTTTGGGTGTGGACCAACCGTCATTTTCCCTCAAGTTAAGTAATCGTCAACGTTACGAGGATACTCCAGAACAATTCTAATTTTGTTTTGCTATGCATTAGGGATCACCCCAAAAGCCATAACGCAATAATGCAAGGATGCAGCCAAAACGACCATAAGGTGCCATATTTCGTGATAACCAAAAATATCCGGCCACGGGTCAGGTCTCCTTAACCCGACAACAAATGCTCCAGTTGTATACAAAGCACCACCAATTGCTAAAAGAATCAACCAAGTAAGGTCCAAGAAGTCTGATAACTGTGGG
This sequence comes from Acidimicrobiales bacterium, assembly GCA_013912105.1. GTDB lineage: Bacteria > Actinomycetota > Acidimicrobiia > Acidimicrobiales > UBA8592 > UBA8592. The sequence continues at coordinate 12,139 of JACERY010000016.1, forward strand.
ATAGCTACAATTGCCACCCAACCCATTGAAAGGAACAACGCATTCATCAAACCGTAAGGCGGATCAAAGGGAAGGAAACGGATAATTGCACCTATAGCGACTCCCGCCCATGCTGTTATCAATAAGGTCTTTTGCACCCAACCGCTAACAGCCAACATACCAATTGGGGTATACCCACCGGCTATACAAAGATAAATACCGATATGATCCAGACGTCTAAAACGCATCCAATCATGATCACTGAATTTAGTCCGGTGAAATAAAGCACTGATACCCAACATTGATGAAATACCAAACGCAAAAGCTGCTGCAGCAAACGAAGTTCTCGGCGATGGAGACGTAATGATAAGAGTCACTCCAACAGGTATGGACAGGAAGAAACAATAGGCATGTAAGACACCCCTATATTTCGGGCGGTCGATTGCTCGTTCACGAACCACTTTTAAAGATTCTGGAATTTCTTGTTCCATTAGAGCCTCAATGCTAGTTGACTAATGAAGCTGAATATTTCTTCAGCGCTAGAATCAAAAACATCTTGATCGCCGCCAGCTGGATCGATGACTTCTTCCCATGCTGCAAAATCACTGTGCCCTAAACGAAGTTCCAGAATCCTATCATGAAGCTCCTCTTCTCCTTGCCGTAAATTAGTTGCTATACGTGGCAGCGATCCTGCAATTTGCACGAATTCTGGGTGGTGCCTTCTTATATAATCAATATGTTCCTTCTCAAAAACAACAATTAAATCTGCCCAAGCACAATGTTGTTTTTCTAGCTGTTGACTTCGATGGTCAGGGTCCGCAAACCCTTTTTTAGCCAGAGCAGATCGCGTACGCTGACTCATAGGAAGACCTGAAATAGAGAACGTCCCAGCACCATCAATTTCATGACTTAAATTTTGAGCCTTCATCATTGTTGATGCCATTACCGATCGGGCTGCATTTCCAGTACATACGAAAAGTAAATTAGCCATTGTTTCCTAATTGGGTTTCTCTTGGTCTCAAAAAAAGCGCGTTCGCTTCTGAACAAATACGTTTCCCTTCCAGACACTGTGCCTTAACTTTTATTCGACGCCCTGATGATTCAACCAACCAACCAGAGAACTGAAGATCACTATTTATGGGCGTAAAAGATCTATATTTAATATTCAACTTTGCTGTGTAACCAGTCCCTCCAGAGCTAAGCGATTGCACTGCGCCTAAGAGCTCATCAAAAAGTCCTGCTATGAAACCTCCATGCACTGCGAGCGGTGGACCTTCATACAATTCTGAAAGATTCACCGTAAACGAGTAACCTGGCTGCCCTTCGGGCCCTGTATCCTCTTTCCACTCAAGCTCAGGAGAAAATAAATGTAATTCTCCTTGAAACAATGAGCGACTTCTGTAGGACATAGATCGAAATTTCCCGCTACCTGAATCTTTACTCCACCATTTTGGAACTTTCTCTCCGATTAAATCTTCAGTAGAATTTTCTATAGTCTCTGCTAATTCGTGAAACTTACTCGTGGGTATATCTAAATCAAGGATTCGTTTAGCAAGCGAGTGTACTGATTTTCTTAACCGTTGCGCAGCAGAGAAGTTCTCCTTATCCATAATGAAAGATTCCTTGTTGAAGTCGAAACACGCAAATTTGAACTGAAGGGTCTCGTTGGTTTATTTCTTTACCGGCAATTTCTTTGCTTTCTTTATCGCTAAGGTGACGTATTGACTCTGGAGTTTCAGCAATTTCATTACTAAAATTTAGCCCTTCTGAACACGAGAATTTATTCAAAGCTTTGATATCAAAAGATTCCATAAATACGCCTATTATAAATTTAGGATTTTAGCTATGTTATTACGTTGGGAATTCTGATCACCCCATGAAGCTGAAAGAGCCCAACCTCTCTTTAGCCACAATTGAAGATCATATTCAACGGTATAAGCAATAGCTCCATGACACTGCAATGCTGTTCTACAAGAGAGATCAACAGCTTTCGAAGATAGATATTTAGCCATTGCAACAGCGGCTGAACTCTCGTTTGAGTTATTTGATATTGCCCATGCAGCGCGGTGCACCATTGGTCGCGCAAATTCAATAGCCTTACCTGTATCAGCTAACTGGTGCTTCACAGCTTGGTTAACTCCAACAGGTTTTCCAAATTGTTCTCGCTCTTTGACGTAATCAATAGTTTGTGTCAAGAGATGGGTTGCTATGCCTAAGCATTGTGCAGCAGCAGCCGTAGAGGCACTTTGTAGTCCCTCCTCAATTGCTTTACTTGACTTAACAATCAAACTCTTACTTGAAGGTTCCCACTCAACGCTGAACAGTCGCCTTGTTTGGTCTATAGATTTTTGAAACATCAGGAGAGCATCTTTCCGTTCTATAAGATGCAATTCATCTGCGTTTTGCATTACTAAGTAGTCTGCAGAGTCAGCTGCTAAAACATATGAGTTTCCTAAGCCTGTGGTAACTTTCTGTTCTCCAGACAAAAGGGCTGAAAGAAGTTCGCTCTGAATACTTTCGTTTCCATATTTTGAGAGTAAGGGAATCCCGATCGCTGTATGTTCAAGAACAATTTCTGGGCAAATAAAACGGCCAAGCTCTTCCATGATTAAGACGTGATCAATATCGGACATCCCTAAGCCACCGAGATTCTGCGGCCCAGTCATACCCAAAACCCCGAGTGAGCTTAGGTTATCCCACAAGTTAGGGATTGTCCCCTGCTCTTTTAGGATCATTTCTTTCAAATTTGATGAAGTACATTCTCTTAGAAGCATCTCTTTAGTCGTTTCTGCAAAAAGAAGCTGGGTCTCATTGAATCTAAAGTCCATAGTTAACAACTCTGATATACGGTCCCAAAGAAAAATTTAAGATCGTTCTTAAAAAATTATAAGAATTCATTTTCTTGGTAAACCCAAAACTCGTTCGGCAACTATATTTCTCTGTATTTCATTAGTCCCGGCATATATTGGGCCAGCTAAAGAGAATAAATAACCACTCATCCAACTTCCCTCTGAATATGCATCGGGAGCATCTAGAACTAACTCCGCCTGATCCGCAAGGAGCCTAAGAGCAGTTGCGTGTAAATCAACGTCTAACTCAGACCAGAATATTTTCATATAACTTGCCTCGGCTCCCATATTTGAACCGTGCATAAGTGCAGAGGCCTTAGAGAAAACTTGCCACCTGTATGCTTGTGCTGCGACATATCCATCAACAACTTCATTACGCAATTCCTGAGGTATTTCATTCTTCTCGTCTAGCAAAGCCCGGTATAAACCCACGAGTTGAGTCGCTGCTGCAAGAAACCTTCCGGGAGCTCGAAGGTTAAGACCTCTTTCGCTACTTGCAGTAGCCATCGCCACGTTCCAACCTGCACCTTCATCCCCTAGCCTATTATCAACATGGACTAGACAATCGTCAAAGAATAGTTCCGCAAAAGCAGGCTCTCCATCAAGTCGAGAAACCGGTCTTCTCGTCAGTCCGGAAGTATTAGCTGGTACTAGGAGGTAGCTTAGGCCTGAATGTCTCTGGCTCGCAGGGTCTGTTCGCACTATACAGAATATCCAATCTGCCCATGCGCCTCTTGAACACCATGTTTTCTGCCCGTTAACCACATAATTCTCTCCATCCAAAACTGCAGTTGTAGAGAGGCTTGCTAAATCGCTTCCAGTATTTGGCTCTGACCACCCTTGGGCCCAGATTTCTTCTCCGGCAGCCATTGCAGGAAGAAACCTATTCTTTTGCTTTTCAGAGCCCCATTCAAACAATGTTGGCCCAAGGAGCGTAATGCCATTTGTGTTAACTCTGCCAGGTGCCCCCGATAAGTAATACTCTTCTTCGAAAAGTAGCCACTCAATCAGAGAACAGTTTCTTCCACCGTACTCTGCAGGCCAATTAGGTACAGACCATTTGGAGTCGTAAAGATTCCGTTCCCAATTTCTATGTTGCTCGAACCCAATCTCCGTATCCATGGAAGGCCATTTTTCTTTTGGCTTATTCTCTTCTAACCAGGTGCGAGCTTCATCACGAAAAGATATTTCGTCAACTGAAAATCGTAAATCCATAGGGCTACCTACTCTATTTCTTCTGATTCAGTTAAAGCTCTTAGACGCTGAGAAGCTTCGGCCATAATTTCTTCAACTATTTCTGAAACTTTTGGGGCAGATTGAATGACCCCTAAACCAACACCAGTTGGCATTATTCCTATGTCGTAGTTTCCATCAACCATGGTAGCTTTTGTAAGCATTGGGGCGTTAGCTGCTAAAGCGACTTGAGCCCAAGTCATTTTTTGGTTCTTTCTCATCGCAATGGCTTCTCTCAGCAGATCAGAGAAAGATGTTTTAGTAGCATTTCGGAATTTCAAAGCATTCGATGCCGCCCTTGGAAACTTAAGATACCGGTTTCTTTCTAAATTCTTAACCATGCCTGAATTAATTACTCTTTGAGGAACACCATCAATTGACCTTGTTCGAACGGTATCGGTAACAACAGCATCAAAGTACGCCTGTTTTATCTCATGAGGTACGTCGCTCTCTTCAGATAAGAGAAATCGAGTGCCCATGGCGATACCTTGCGCGCCCCAAGCTAAAGCAGCAACAAGTCCACGCCCATCCGTTATCCCGCCGGCCGCAAAAACTGGGATATCTACGGCTTCAGTGACTTGAGGAACCAAAACAGATGTTGGCACTTCACCAGTGTGTCCGCCGCCTTCTTGCCCTTGTGCAATAACAGCATCAACCCCCCATTCTGCGACTTTCTCTGCATGTCTTCTAGCCGCAATGGTTGGGATAGTAATGACTCCGCTTCCTGAAAGTTTTTTTACCATTTCTGGCTTTGGTGCTTGAGCGAATGAAACTACCTTGATTCCTTCTTTAATTGCCCAATCCAGTCGCTCCTCGATATCAGGAGAATCAGTGCGAACATTAATACCAAAGGGTTTCTCGGTTGCTTCTTTGATTTCCCTAACAGAGGATTTCATTTCAGTAAATGTTTGGGTCGCTGTTGCTAAGAAACCAATAGCTCCTGTTCTACAGGTAGCAGCAGTTAATTGGGATGAAGAAACCCAACCCATGCCTGTCTGAATTATCGGATAATCAATTCCTAATTTCTCACATATCGGAGTTTTTAACTTGGGGTGGAATTTATCCATCTTGAACCTCGGTATATCTCAAATTGCTTGGATCAATCTGTCTAATGATCACCATTTCATCTTCCGAGGGAATCCGACTTAGTTCGATATCTTTTGGTATCACAATTTCAAAATCAGTTTTTTCAATTATTTCATCTACATCAACTCCGGGATGAAGGGAGTGAAGACGCATGCGATTATCTGCAGTTTCAAAATCAAAAACCCCAAGGTTGGAGACAACGCGATGAAGGTCATGATACTTATTTCCTGGACCTCCAATTTCATTCATTCTGTCGTAACCAGGCCCTGATACAACATCGACTTTCGAGACAAAACTCCGCTTTGAATGATTTGGAACCCAATAACTAGTTCTATGATTTATCAAATTTCCAGGTGCCCCTCGAAGGCCTAGGAGTTGCGCTTTAGGCTTTTCAAATCCACCAATAGCAGCAATATTTTGATTGCCGAACTGATCTATTTGTGTCGCCCCCATCATTACATGCCGTCGGCCAGACCAGACCATGTCAAAAATCGTCCGGTAGGGAACATATGACTCAACGATTCTGAGTGCATCTGGATCACCTATCGGCAATGGGTTTGTAGCTAAAACCGAAACCGCATCGGTCATCACCACATCTTGCGCAAAGGTAGCTTTTGCTAGTCTTCCCCCAATAATTGGACTGATTCCAATTGGGTTGCAAAGTATGTCGCTATCTCCTCGGAAGCATTCCGCTATTGCGATAACACAGATATCAGAACGCTTCATTTATCCTCCTCACGACTATCGACCATTTCTAAGTATTCTTCATGTGAGCTTAGTTTTAGATATCTAGACTTGAAACTCTCCCATAGCTCGGGATTTTTCGCTGTAGCAGCATAAAGTTTTTGGAACTCTTCATCTCTGCCATAATCTGGGGGGCATTCAGTGAAATGAGCCCCTCTAGGCGCTTCAACTACTCCATTGACGTAAATTCTTGGAATCCGGAGGGTATGGACACTTCCCTCATCAAGAAAATTTTCGGTTAGTACTATCTTTTCGCAACTCATATATGTTTTTTTGGCAGCCATAGCGAAAAGGTCATCAAAGAAAAGATCTGGGCCAAGAAATTGACCGTTCCCACCTTTATCCGCACGATTCATATGAATAAGTGATATGTCAATATCAAAAGCTGGTATTGCTACTAATTCCTCGTAATCGCCATTTGTGTCAGGATATGGCGATTGCACTAATTTCAGATTTGGGTTCATTTTCAACATGTCAGAACCCAGCCCTGCCCTCGTCGGATAGAAAGGAACACGATGTGCGGCAGCCATTAAGCCTAGATAAAAAGCACCTTCATCGAATTCCTCCACCTCTATTTCTGCTGTTTGTCGGGCAATCCGGAAATGAGGCTCTAATGGAATTGAATCTAAAGAAACAAATCCGTAAATAGCTTTTTTGAGTTGGCCGGTAGCAGATAATAAACCAATTTCGGGACCGCCGTAACTAACGATTGTCAGATTTTTTACTCCTGACCGAATAATTGCCATGATCAGTGACATCGGCTTGCGCCGAGAACCCCAGCCGCCTACTCCAATAGTCATACCATCTTCTATTTCAGCAACGACTTCTTCTTCGGTTATAACTTTATCTACCACACTCACCACTTTTCTTTTTTCTATTCCAAGAGTAGATAACTTCTGAGGTTATCTCAATTGTTGCCACGATCTGCCACAATATGTAAAGGCGACTATTTTTGTTTCTAGAGGTGATCATGACAAATACAGAAAATAACTATGATAACCAAGTAGTCATCGTAACTGGGGGTTCAAAAGGGATCGGAAGAGTTATAGCTGAAAATTTTTTAAAAGTAGGCGCGAACGTTATCGTTTGCGCAAGAAATGCTCCGGAATCTAATCTCACATGTGATGGCAACCAAGCCGACTTCGTAGCTTGCGACGTAAAAGATTCTGACCAAATTAAGAATGTATTAGATTTCTGCGAAGAGAAGTTCGGGAAGCTTGATGTGTTGATTAATAATGCAGGAGGGGCTCCGCCTGCTGATTCGTCATCGGTAAGCGAACGTTTCACCCGAAGTGTCATAGATTTAAACCTTGTTGCACCAATAGTTTTCGCACAAGCAGCCAGCAACCTGATGCATAAGTCCATTGGCAAAGGAGTAATTATAAATATCTCTAGTGTGAGCGGGATGAGAGCTAACCCGCTTGGAGTTGCATATGGCGCTGCAAAAGCGGGTGTCATCAATGCAACTGAAACATTGGCATTAGAGTGGGGCCCAGCAATTAGGGTTTTATCTATTTCTGCTGGCCTTGTGCTTACTGAGGAAAGTAGAAGTTTTTATGGTGATGATACAAGTGTTGCTAAAATTGCAGCGACACTACCAATGCAACGTTTAGGACAACCACAGGACATTGCAAATGCTTGCTTATTTGCTGCATCAGATAAAGCTAGCTGGATGTCAGGCTCAAATATTGTTCTCCATGGTGGCGGAGACAAGCCAACATACCTAGACGCTACAGAAATAATTAAGGATTGATAATAATGAGTATCCCCTATGTAACAGACATAGATCCGAGCTATGGAAATGCGGTTGAAGTTTCATCAACAGTTCGGAGGGTTGTGGCTAACAACCCTGGAAGATTTACTTTTACAGGGACAGGAACATATATAGTTGGACGTGGGCAAGTTGCTGTAATTGATCCCGGCCCAGAAGATGACGAGCACGTAGCTTCCATTCTCTCAGCAGTTGGCGGGGAAGAAATCACTCATATTGTTGTAACTCATACTCATAAGGACCACTCTCCAGCAAGTAGAGCATTACAAACCGCAACCGGTGCACCTATCTACGGGTTTGGAGGTCACCCAACGCCGCCTCTTGAAGCAATAAACCGGGCAAAGCCAACAACATGGGATGCTCTCTTCCCGACAGAAGAGGAGTTAGAAGAACTTTTAAAGAGCATGCCCTCAGCTAAGAAAGATGATTCCGAACACCATCAGGACGAACCTGGAGACATGGCTTTCTCACCAGATTTCGAAGTAGGGCATGGCGATATTATCGCTGGTGGGACATGGACTTTAGAAGTCGTTCATACGCCAGGCCATATTTCGAATCATCTTTGTTTCGGCTACAAAGAGGAGCGTAGTTTATTCTCTGGTGATCATGTCATGGGGTGGAGCACTTCAGTCATCCCTGAGCCCGAAGGTTCTATGAATGAGTACATGGATAGCCTCAAACTCCTCCTAGACCGAGATGATCAATTCTTTTACCCTACTCACGGCCCGCGGATTCCAGATCCAATAAATTTTACGGAGTCTCTAATAAACCACCGATTAGATCGCGAAAACCAAATTCTCCAATGCCTTAAATCTGGACCGAAAACTATCCCTGATTTAGTAACAGAAATGTACAAGGAGACCCCTCACATTCTTCACATGGCAGCTGGACAATCAGTCTTTAGCCATCTGGTGCAGCTAGTAGAAAATGAAGCAATCTTAACCGAAGGTGATCCTTCTGCAGATGGAATATATAAACCATTGAGAAAATCATGAAACTTGGAGCACAATACGGGTATTGGACTAACCAACCAAGACAGGACATTGTTGCAGTAGCAGTTGAAGCCGAGAGGCTAGGATTTGATTCTCTTTGGACCGGGGAAAGTTATAGCAGTGATGCTTTTACGCCACTTTGTTGGGTAGGAGCACATACTGATAAAATTAAATTAGCAACGGGAATAGCTCAGCTTGGTGCAAGAACGCCCGCTACTTTAGCTATGCATGCTATGACACTTGATGCTCTCTCTGAAGGACGGTTTTGCTTAGGAATAGGTGTTTCAGGCCCTCAGGTTATAGAAGGATGGCATGGCCAACCCTTTGGAAAACCTGTGCAACGAACTAGTGAAACAATTAAGATAATTAAAAAAATTCTTGCTCGAGACGAACCAGTCACAGCCTCAGGACCTAATCTTCCACTCCCTTACCCAAAAGAGGCTAAAAACTCTTGGGGATTAGGTAAACCCCTTAAATTAATCAATACCCCTTTACGGCCAGATATACCCATTTACTTAGGTGCTGAGGGGCCAAAAAATATAGCGCTTGCATTTAAAGAATGTCAAGGATGGCTTCCCCTTTATTATGCTCCAGAACGTCCCGGAATATACGAATTTCCGACTTCAGGTGTTCCGGAGAACTTTGAGGTTGCGGTTAATGTCACAGTCAATATTTGTGATGATATCGCTGAGGGATTACTTCCACAGAAGGCAATCCTGGCGTTTTACATAGGTGGAATGGGGGCACAGAAAAGAAACTTCCACACTGAACTTATGGCAAGAATGGGGTACGAAGAGGAAGCATTTAAGATTCAGTCTTTGTTTTTATCTGGGAAAAGAAACGAAGCCATTATGGCCGTTCCAGATGCTTTTGCGGATGAGATTTCCTTAGTGGGGCCAATTGAACGAATCGCTGAACGTTTGGAAATCTGGGAAAAATCAGCAATCACAACGATGATTATTGGTGCAAATGATATTGACACCATGCGGAAAATGGCTGAATTAGTTTTATAGAAAGTCCCTAGCTAACTATTCCAGCCGACCTAAGAGTAGCGACTTCTTCATTGGCGAAACCCAAACCAGAAAGAAGCAGGTCTGTGCTCGCACCCAAATTCTCCGACGTTTTCGATGGGACTGTCGGAGTTTCGGAGAAGCGCGGGGCTGGTTTTGGTTGCAGCACACCACAAGTCTCGAAGAAAGCCTCACGCTGTTCGGCATGAATATGAAGCGGGCTTTCCCCCATTGTTAAAACTGGAGTTACACAAGCATCGGTGTTAGCAAAAATTGATAGCCATTCTTCTCTTGTTTTAGTGAGGAAAATTTCAATAAATTTTTGTTTAGTTGAATCCCAAAATTCTCTATCATTTTGAGAAGGTAAATCCTCTTGGTCAACTTTAAGACCATTTAATAACTGTTGGTAGAATTGTGGTTCTATCGCCCCAACAGCAACATAATTTCCGCACTTTGTTTCGTAAACTTCATAGAAGGGTGCCCCAGAATCCAATAGGTTACTTCCCCTATGATCGCTCCAGAATCCTGATGCATGCGCTGCAAAAAGTGGAGAAGCTAAATAAGCAGCCCCATCTACCATCGCTGCGTCAACGACTTGACCAACCCCTCCATTCTTTACCGATAACAGTGCTGCTAAAATTCCACTGATAAGGAACATAGATCCACCGCCGAAATCTCCAACTAGATTAAGCGGCACAGTGGGCGTTTGCTGCTTGCGACCTATATGAGCCAATGGGCCCGCTAAGCCTATGTAGTTTATATCGTGTCCTGCCATCTGGGACAGAGGTCCCTTCTGGCCCCAACCGGTCATTCGGGCATAAACTAATTTAGGATTTACAGAGAGACAATCTTTAGGGCCGATCCCCATCTTCTCTGCCACGCCGGGTCGGAACCCTTCGAGAAAAACATCTGATTTTTCTATTAGGCTTAGAGCGATTTCAGTTCCTTTTTCAGATTTTAGATTGAGATTTATAGATCTCTTCCCTCGTTCTAGAGGGCCAGACTTTGAAGCAAGTGGATTTTTGTCTGTACCTACTCGCCCTACTCTTACAACTTCGGCTCCCAGGTCAGAAAGGTACATGCCTGCAAATGGGGCCGGCCCGATTCCTGATATTTCTAGTACGTTTATATTGTTAAGTGGGCCGGTCATCTTAATTAAATAACTCTCTCCCGATTGCTACGGATGTTGCGAACTGACACTGATGCTTTCACCTGTCATGTACCCACTCAAGTCACTCGCAAGAAAGATAATTACATTAGCTACTTCCCATGGCTGCGCACCTCTCCCAAATGGCTCTTGAGATTCCAGTGTCTTCAGTAACTCTGGGTCACTTACTTTTGCTAAGAATGGATGATTTGCGAAACTGGGTGCTACGGCATTTATCCTGACACCGCTTTTAGCGGCCTCAAGAGCTGAGCACCTCGTAAGAGCCATGACTCCCGCCTTCGCAGCTGCGTAGTGTGTTTGGCCTTCCTGCGCTCGCCATCCAACCACGCTCGCATTATTAACAATGACACCTTTTTGATTAGGAATCATATGACGCATAGCAGCTCGAGTGCATCGCATCGTACCATTAAGGGTTACATCAATAACTTTGAACCATTCTTCGTCAGACATTTCGATTAGGTCTGTTTGCCCGCCTAAACCAGCATTGTTAATCATGATATCTATCGCTCCGAAATGGCTTGCTGCTGAGTTAATAAGACCCTCAACTTCTTCCTCAATAGTTACATCGCATGTAACTCCTGCCACGCGATGGCCTGCCTCGGATAACAATTTGATAGATTCGTCAAGACGTCTTGCATGTGAGTCTGAAAGAAATACGCTAGCTCCCTCCTCAGCGCAACGTTTAGCTGTAGCGAAACCGATTCCTGAACCCGCTGCAGCAGTGACAATAACAGTTTTGTCATTTAATAGATTTTTTCCTTCAGGGTAAGGAGGCACCTGACCAGTCACTAGCTTTCCTCTCCATCAGCCATTTCTTTCATCCTTCTTTCAAGGTCATCTATGAAAGGATTCGGTTCTTGTTTAATTGTTTTAGGAAGCATTTCTTCTATCTCAGCTGGAGTCCAAGCATCACCAGAAGCAAACATTGTGCGAATTTCTCTTGGCTGGTTCCAAACCGAAATACGTTTTCCAACAACACTATAGATTTGGGCATTAATTTCCCTTCCTTTGTCTGATAGAAGGTAAACAGCCATTGGAGCTACATCCGAAGGTTCGCCTGTCTCAAAAGCAAAGGGGACGTTGTCACTCATTCTCGTCTTCGCAGTAGGCGCAAGACAGTTTGCGTTAATTGCAGGACCTCCTCTTAGGCTAATGCTGGCAGCTGTCATGGCAGCAGATCGAGTTAGGCTGACAATTCCTCCTTTAGCTGCTGAATAATTTGGTTGTGCGGTTGAAGCTGTAAAGGCACCAGAAGTTATGCCAAGAATACTTCCACCTTTCTCTTGTTTTCGCATTGCAGCCATCGCATGACGGTAAATTGTGAAGTGTCCCTTGAGGTGAACTGCAATCACTGGATCCCACTCTTCCTCACTCATATTGAACAGCATGCGTTCACGGAGTATCCCAGCAACACAAACAACCCCGTCTATAGAACCCCAACTATTAATGGAAGCGGCAACAACATCCTGTCCGGTTTGCATTTGTGATACGTCGCCTGTTACTGCTATTGCGTCAACACCCAAGGATTTTATTTCTTCAACGGTCGCATTTGCTATGTCGCTTGTCGGATCAGAACCATCTAGGGCAACCCCGTAGTCAGCCACAACAATATTTGCACCTTCTGTAGCAACTGCCAGGGCAATTGCCTTCCCAATTCCAGAACCTGCACCTGTTATCGCTATATTCTTTCCGTTTAAAAAACCTTCCACTGTTTTCTCTCTCTCTTTGATTGGATCATATTCTCTCTAAGACAATCGCTATTCCCAATGACCCTCCTTGGCACATAGTGATGAATCCGAGTTCCTTATCTTGTCTTTCTAATTCATGCAACAAAGTTGTGATAAGTCTACTCCCTGTACAGCCAACGGGGTGCCCCAATGCTATTGCGCCTCCGTTGACGTTTACTTTCTCAAGGGGGACTTCATGTACTTGTGCCCATGACAACATCACAGAAGCAAACGCCTCATTACATTCAAATAAATCAAAGTCCCCTATGGCATATTTTGTTTGATCTAACATTTTTTGCGTTGCATCTACCGGACCATCTAGGAGATAGTAAGGGTCAGAGCCAACCATTGTATGGTAAGTAATTTCTGCCCGTGGTTTTATCCCTCGGTCTAGAGCTATTTGCCTTTCCATCCAGAGAACCGCTGCAGCGCCATCAGAAATTTGCGATGAAGTTCCAGCTGTGTGCAATTCCCCTTCTATCACCGGATTTAACTTAGCTAAGCTTTCTTTAGTTGTTTCCCGCAATCCTTGATCTTTGCGAACATCAAATGCTTCTCCTGTCAGCTGCCCATCCCGATCAATGATTGGGGCATCCAAGACTGGCACCACTTCTCGGTCGAAACGCCCTTCTTCCCAAGCGATAGCCGCCTTTTTCTGGGAGCTCGCGCCTACCTCATCTAACTGATCACGAGTAATTCCTCGTCGCTCTGCAACTCGTTGAGCTGCCCCGAATTGCCCATTTGGAGGATCATCCCAAGGCCATGTCTCCGCATCTTTATAATAACCACCTCCTCCTCGAGCTGCTGTTCCTAAGGGAACCTGTGACATTTGCTCCACGCCGCAGCCGATGGCGATGTTTGCACCTCCTGTAGCGATCAGGCCTTGTGTAAAGGTGTTTGCTTGAGCTCCAGACCCGCATTGACAATCAATAGTTGTAGCCGCTGGGGAGTAGTCAACTCCAGATGTAAGCCATGCATTACGGGTTACGTTGGATGCCTGTTGACCTCCCTGAGTAACGCAGCCGCCGACTAGTTGATCAACTTCTGATGGTTCTACTTCTGCTCTGCGTATAACTTCTTGCTGCACTACTGCTAGCAGCTTGGGTGCGATAACTCCCGATAATGAACCACCTCTTTTACCTATTGGTGTTCGAACTGCTTCAACTATTACCGGATCAGCCACTTTTTTGTTCCCATCTCTTGGACTCTTACTTAGAACTCGCCTATTACTCTATGGAATATTCTTTATTTGAGGAAATCAAAGGGCAGCATTCTCTTTGGATACACTACTAACTGGCTATATTGTTCTTTCTGCATGCTTCTACTGGCTATAGCTTTCTCATTCTTGGTACTTTTTGTGAGCATTTGCATTTCGGAGGCACGAGGGTCTTAAAAGATCTTTTCCTAACGTATTAGGATTTTAAACTTCCTAAAAAAATTCAAAAGACATGTTTTGGTAATTGGAATCCTTTGGACAATCTCCACCTTTCTACTTAGATGTTTCTAGCTAAAATGAAGTTAAATCTTAGAGAGTCAACAGATAATAGGTATCACTGATAACTCCTAGCTACATGGTGTGCGATAATTGTAATACTTATGCCAAGCAGATCTAGCGATGTCATCTCCTGAAACTTTCCTAGCTTACGGGGCTATTATGTTAATTATTGCCCTTGTCGGAGTTGCTATTGATTGGTTTGGGAAACCTCTGCGTCACCGCAAATTTATCCCGAAAGCTTTTAAATTCCCTGATGAAAGACAGTTCCGAAGCGAAATCTTTAATACGAAGCCCCCTGTTACGTCCCCAGGAATGGTTAACCGTTCAGAACTACACAATAATGAACAATTGCTTCAGCAGGAAAACTCTCAGAGGTCAGAAGCAGTGTTACTTAAGGAGAGCCCCGATAGAGAAGCTTCTCTGGGGTCGGTCAGGGATCTGGGGCCGGCACAAGAATCGTCAGAAAGGCCGAACAACGGAAAGCCTACTGAAAGTACGTTAAAAGATGATGCTAAATCTAGTCTTCCTGAAGAGTCTAGTTTGGCACCAAACCAGACGGGATTAATAAGGCTTCAAGGATGGTCGCCGGGTGGCTATATTTACAACTTAAAGCAAAACGGAACTGAGCCATCGCCTTCGACAGTTCGTGTTAGATTCTGGAAAAATGTTGGGGTAGCTGCAGGGTCAGCACTCTTCGGTTCTAAGAATGTAGCCCGACTTCGTGATGGAAAACCTCCTTTGCGGCACAACCCACGGACCGGAAAGATTGAAACAATGAAAGTTTTCCTCCTGAGCTACGAAGAGGGCAAAGGGGCAACACCTATCCCTCACTGGCCAACAAACACTATTGACCCATTCGAAGGTAAATAATGCAAAAAATGACTACAGCTGAATTATTTGAAGAGTCGAATAGTGATACCTTGAGCTATCGGGGGAAAATAGTGCGCTCAATCGTCCGTATTCCCGTTGCTGATAATTCATTAGTTATAGTGGAGCGAATTAGCGTTGCTTCCCCTCGCCCCCAAGCTATAAAACTTGGTTTAAGTAATGGTGTTATTGATGTCAACGGTTATAGAGGCCCAGAAATTGCACTATGGAGCCATAACAGTCCTCAAGTTGTCGAAATGAAAGTTCGTGGCGACGACGCTACTGTTCTGGAAATATGGAACGCATGGTCGATGGGTGGCGTAGATACCTCTTGGATAGGTAACGCTGGAATAGTAACTAAATCTTCTGCTGAAGGTGAAATCCTTCAATGCAGTGATGGCTTTGACCAGGCAACCTTTTCTGACCTAGTGGTAAGAATAAGTATTAATTAAGTTTTATTTCATCGGATAATGAAGACAGAATTTATTGTCACACTCAAATGGGCTAAGAACTGGAATAGCAGAAAGCCCAAAATCAATAACTTTTCCGGCATCGTACTCCCTTGGCAGTTGAAACACCAGACCTCGTTTCGGATGATCTTGCTGAAGCATCCAGTCATCAGAAACCGTCAAATTAAAATCTCGTAGCCGTTGCAAAACTGCGTTACCGGTTGGATGCGTGAGACCAAGTTGCGCTGGCTGGTAATTTCCACTTTTTGATATTGAAGCTGAAACCCAAGTAAATTTGGGGATCACCGGACCCCTACTAGAGAAAGCTTTCCAAAAGATAGAGCCGGTATGGATATCCTTCCCATGAACATCTGGTTCCACGTTAAGCCAGAAGAGTGAGTTGACCCCAGCCACATGCTGCTCTATCAGGGCCACTACTATTTCTTTTTGATGCGTATCAAACTTTATTGTTTCGTATTTTGTTTTCATGTTTATCCAAATTCAGCCTTAATGTTTAAGGTAGTGAGTGTGCTCTAATCTTTCAAAGGGCAGTTGAAATTAATAACTGGCCTAAACACTCCACCTCGGACATGCAACAAGGCTGCCCCCCCAGCTGGATCTTGATGAGATAGAGCTATTTGAAATGAGCATGGTCCTCCTGAGACGGCAGAGTCATACGAAGTGCTTTCAACATTGGCGACTCTAAAGAAATTTCTAAGAGTTAAATCTTCTCCAACCGAATTAAGAATAGAAGTGAGCAAATCAGCGCTCCAATAGCCTAAAGAAATTGCTTGACTATAGATGAGAGGACCATCAATAGACTTCAGATCAGTCATGATTTGAGTTGTAGCATCCCTGTATTCTTCCTGCGGAGGGAATTGTGTGAATACATATCCGCCTTCTAGTTCTGCTGCTACATCATAAGAGCGTAAAATGCCCGGAAGGTAAGAAACGTCATCAACTACCATTCCTGAGAACTGATTCACTAAAGACCGTTTAACTTCAATCGTTCTATCAAGCCCTATCGATAGCCATAAGACATCAACGTCAACATCGTTGATTTCCTCAATAATGTTTTCAGAAGTTAGATTTCCGAAATCTAGCTGAACTACTTTTTTGAGATTCTCACCCCAAACGCGCTGTGCCTGAGCAGCGAAAGCTATACCAGCAGAATCATTAGTAGTGACTATAGCTAGTTCTGGCCTTTTGCCATAAAAAATTGAAGTCAGTCGTAAAGAACTCTCATCCGTGAGACTTGATTCTTGCCCCAAGGTAAAATTCATGCATCCATTAAAGCTAAATCCCCATTTGTTCGGCTCACAAAATCCTTCAGCAAACCCCCACCCAAAGAATGGTATTTGCTTTTGGGCAAGAAAGTCTGTCACTTTAGAGCTAGCAGAAACTGAAGCGAGAATAACAGCAAAAATATCTTCTTGAGCAATCCTTTGAACAGCCGCTAACGTAAGGTCCTCTTCTCCATTATCATCAAAAACTTCAAGTACCTTTATTCGACGTTCTGCAATTCCTCCCTCTTCGTTGATCCGCTCTAGAAGCGCCTCTACTCCAATTTCAACATCCGTAAAAACGTTTCCGCTTTTCACGATTGCTATAGTCACCTGTTGATCAGATACCCCCCGATTTAATTCAATAATATTTTCTAATTCAGTTGCCGAAGTGTCTTCAATTATTTCCACAACTTCAACCGTCGGCTTCGCTACTTCAATCGGTTCCTCAATTTCTTGGATTTTTTCTGGCGAGGTAACCAGCTCAGGCAGATCGGCTCTTCCACACGACCAGCACCACATAAAAATCAAAAAGATTCCAATAACTTTTAGAAATTTTTTAAATAATGCGAAGGTTAACATGCACCATTTACGATAGAGCCTACTGTTGCTCTATGAGAATAACGGTAGAGTAATTTCTTACTTGTTTGGAGAAATATGCCTTTTGAAAAGTGGCTACAGCAGCACACCACCAGAGATAACCCGTTAATTCCTGCAGCCTCGGTCATCCCAATTCGGAACACCAACGACGGGATTGAGATTCTAATGATGCGCAGAAACTCGAAGTTATCGTTTGCGGAGGGCATGTGGGTTTTCCCTGGCGGTAAGGTTGATCAGGCTGATACAAAGGGATGCGATAGCGACTACGAAAGCGCGCTTAATGCTGCTGTAAGAGAATGTAAAGAAGAATCTGGCTTAATCCTCGATCCTCAGAAACTCACTTATTACAGTCATTGGTTGCCTCCGGAAGAAGCACCAAAGAGATTTTCAACGTGGTTTTTCCTGACGGAAACACCTTCGGGTGAAGTTACGATTGATAATGGTGAGATCACTGACCATGCTTGGCTCAGCCCAACTGAAGCTTTAGTAAAAGCACATGCAAAATCTATTGAGATTCTTCCCCCCACTTGGATAACTTTGTTTGATTTAAGCCAATTCTTAACTGTTGAACAAGCTATTGAATCAGTTATTCACAGAGGTCCGCGTGCTTACGCAACGAAAATAGTTCAAACGCCAGAGGGATTAGCAGCGATCTGGGAAGGCGATGACGAATACTCAAATGAGCTTACTGGTTCAATTTCGCAACTTCATCGTCTTGTTATGACTGATAATCTCTGGAAATTTAAACTTGGCAGAGACATAGATTAGAAGAAGAATGTTAGAAACTGATTATGTCCTTTAGGCTTAGCTTCTAAGGAGTGAAAATGGAAGAAATAACTTTACTTGGATTAACAGACGAAGAAGTCCATGAAAGGTCTGAAGATGGGAGGGTTAACAAGGACCCTGAGACTACCTCAAGGTCTACCTGGCAAATCGTTTACGCAAATGTCTTTAACCCTGTTAATGCAATCATGCTGGCCTTATTTGTTTTAATCCTTATTGCTGGTTTCCCAGCTGACGGTTTATTCGTAGGCGTTGTAATCGGTAACAGTTTCATCGGAGTGTCCCAAGAAATGTATGCAAGAAGCGAACTTCAGAAGCTTCAGTTGCTCAACTCCCCCAATGTCCGTGTTTTCCGAAACGCAGAAGAAGTCAATATTGAAGCACAGGCGATTGTTCAAGATGACCTTGTTATCGTTGGCGCAGGGGATCAAATAGTTGTTGATGGCGAAGTCTTGCGAACATCAGGGCTTGAAATTGATGAGTCCTTATTAACCGGAGAATCAGATCCAATTTCGAAAGCCATCGGAGATGAAGTTCTTTCAGGAAGTTTCGTGAATGCCGGGTCGGGGATATTTCAAGCAAAGCGAGTTGGAAGCGAATCCTATGCGAACTCTCTTGCACTGGAAGCTAAACGCTTTTCCCTTGTAGATAGTGAGCTAAGGAAAGGAATTAATCAAATTCTCCGAGTTCTTATGTTCCTTATCCCTCCAGCTGGAGCTTTACTTTTGTTCTCCCTTCTTGATGTTGAAGATCAATGGCAGAATGCCCTTCAAGGGTCTGTCGCAGCTGCTGTTGCTATGGTTCCTGATGGGCTTGTCCTATTAACTAGTCTTTCATTCGTCGCAGGAGTTATTGCTATCGCAAGGAAACAGGCTTTGGCTAAAGAACTTGCAACAGTAGAGCTACTCGCACGAGTTGATACATTATGCCTTGATAAAACTGGAACCATAACTACAGGGGAAATAAGCTACGGCGACCTCATCCCTCTTGGAACCAATACATTTGAATTAGCTTTTAAAAGTCTAAGCGCTGTAGCGCACAGCGATCCTGATCCTAACCCGACAATGAAAGCCATTGCTTTAGAAACGGAAAAACCTAAAGGGTGGGAAGTCCTAGCTATCGAGCCTTTTAATTCAGCAAGGAAATGGTCTGCAGTCGAGTTCAGTGAACAAGGAACATTTTTTATTGGTGCACCGGATATTTTAATAGGAGCATCTGATATAGATGCTAGAACCCAAGCTCAATCGCAAGCAGAGACTGGCAGGAGAGTTCTTGCTCTATGCCAAAGCAGTAGTCCGATAGCTGAAGGCCATACGGACTCCACGCGACCTGTAGCTTTGATACTTCTTGACGATACAGTTCGCAGCGATGCACCTGAGATTCTTAAATTCTTTTCTGATCAGGGTGTTTCTCTCAAGGTAATCTCTGGTGATAATACAGCTACAGTTTCGACTGTAGCTTCACGGGCTGGAGTCCCTAACGCTGATTTAAGCGTTGATGCTCGGACGTTAGAAAATGATGCCGACCTTTCAAAAGCGATTAAGGAATCTACAGTTTTTGGTCGAGTAACTCCCCACCAGAAAAGATCGATGGTTGCTTCACTCCAAAGTGAGGGGCATGTTGTAGCAATGACTGGGGATGGAGTGAACGATGTCCTAGCGCTTAAAGATGCTGATATGGGAATAGCTATGGGTAGTGGAAGTTCTGCATCCAGAGGAGTTGCCCAACTTGTCTTGCTTGACAACAGTTTTTCTACTCTCCCAGAAGTGCTTGCACAAGGGCGGAAGGTTATAAATAATATTGAACGAGTGGCTAATTTATTTGTAACAAAAGCTGCGTATGCTCTTTTATTAACAGCCCTCATAGGTATCCAGGGAATCGAGTTTCCCTTCCTACCAAGGCAATTAACTTTAATTGGAACTTTCAGTATTGGTTTGCCGGGTTTAGTTCTTGCTTTAGCCCCTAATGCTGACTTAGTAAGGTCGGGCTTTCTAAAACGAGTTCTACGTTTTTCCCTTCCCGCTGGGGGCATAGCGGCAATAGGTACTTGGATTGTCTATCTTAAAGCGAGAGATTGGGCTGGGTCAGGCTTGGGAACACAAGAGCTAGCTGAAGCACGTTCAGCTGCAACTATAGCTTTGCTACTTATCGGACTAGTTGTACTTGTTGTTGTTTCGAGGCCCCTCCGCTTATGGAAAATAGCTCTTGCCTTCTCGATGGCTGGCTTACATGCTTGCATTATCGCGCTGCCTTTTACACAAAATTATTTTGAACTTGAATGGATGAATGGAAAAACTTGGGCTTTAGTAGCTTTGGTTGTTTTCATCTCTTCAATACTTATCATTTTGGTTCAGCGCATTATCCCAGGGATTCTTCCAAATGATAAGAGAGATGTAACAAACTAATATTCATGTTCTAAGGAGCAATTCTATGGCTAAAGAAGATTTAGACCTGCAGAAGGTATCGAAATTTGGGAAAAAGATTGGCGGTATCTTAAATGGCGCTGCGGCTGCTTTAATGATTAGCGTTGGGCATAAAGTTGAACTTTTTGACACAATGGCGGGTCTAGGAGAGAGTTCAATCTCAAAAATTGCAGAAAAAGCAAAACTTGATGAACGTTATGTTCGTGAATGGCTTTCAGCGATGACTACTGCGGGAATTGTCGAATACGACACTAATCGTGATCTTTATTTACTACCTCCGGAACACGCAGCGATGTTGACTAGATCTGCGGGCCCACGAAACCAGTCACTTTATATGCAGTACATACCGTTGCTTGCAAAAGTTGAAGATCAGATTGTTGACCATTTCCGCAATGGCGGCGGTGTACCTTACAGTGAATACACTACCTTTCATCAAATAATGGCCGAAGCTAGCGCAGCACGATTCGATACTCTTTTAGTAGATACTATTCTTCCACTCGTTCCTAATATTATTCCGCAGCTTGACGACGGTATCCTTGTTGCTGATGTCGGTTGTGGCTCTGGCCATGCGGTAAATGTTATGGGATCCGCTTTTCCTAATAGTTCTTTCATTGGAATTGATTTCTCAACTGAGGCAGTAAACGTGGCTCTTACTGAAGCAGAGGCGATGAGCCTAACCAATGTTGATTTTTACCAACAGGATGCAGCTGAAATTGAGACATCAGAAAAATTTGACTTCATAACAACTTTTGATGCGGTCCACGATCAAGCTAGACCCAGAGAAATGGTTGCTAGCATCTTTAAGGTTTTAAAACCTGGGGGATATTGGTTATGTGCCGACCTTTGCGCTTCTAGCCACCTTGGGGAAAATTTAGATCACCCTATCGGAACCTTTGGTTACACGGTTTCTTGCATGCATTGCATGTCAGTTTCCCTAGCATATGGCGGTGAAGGACTTGGAGCTATGTGGGGAGCTCAACAAGCACGTGAGATCTTCACCAATGCAGGTTTTCTAGTTGATGAAGTTGCGAGGGTTGATGGAGATGCAGGGAATAATTACTACATATGCAAAAAACCTAATTTATAATCGTATAGATCTTAACGTTGAGACTTGTTTGTGATTATTGGAATTATTTAGCTTGGCCAATTAATCGCTTGCACCTCACTGTATGCCTCTAGGCCCCAACGGCCGCGATCTCGGCCTATCCCTGACATTTTAAATCCTCCGAAAGGAGCATACATGTGCGGAGCCACACTGTTTAAAGCAACATTTCCTGTCTCTAATTTCTGAGCAATGTCGAATGCGCGAGTCGTATTTCCTGCATAAACATAACTGAACAATCCATAATCGCTTTGATTAGCTAGCTCAATTGCATGTTCATCGGTGTCATGAGACATCACGACTACAACTGGGCCGAAAGCCTCCTCTTGCACTACATGCATATCTGGTGAACACCCAGCTAAAAGGGTTGGGGCTATAAAATATCCATCACGTTCTGGACGATCACCACCAATCACTATTTCAGCGCCTTCATCAATACCAGATTTGATGAATGCTTCTACTCGGTCCCTGTGGGTTTCAGTGATAACAGGCCCTACAAGAGTAGCTTCATCTCTGGCATCCCCGATTGTCATAAATTCAGATACTGCTTTAAGCGCTTCTATTGTTGATTCGTAGATATCTTTATGGCAAATTACTCTGGTCGGAGCTGTACAAATTTGACCACTATGGAAGCCCCACACACTAGCGATCCCCCCTACGGCTGCTTGCACATCGCAGTCTTCAGTCATTATCAGAGCACCTTTGCCTCCGAGTTCCATCAGAAGCCTCTTCATAGTTTTGCCGCCGCTTTCCATTATTTTAGATCCGACTGAAGAACTTCCGGTAAAAGAAATCATATTGACATCGGAACTCGCTACTAAAGCTTCACCTATCTCTGGTGAGGATCCAACAATCACATTCACAACTCCTGGCGGGAAGATAGAATTTAAGACTTCTCCGAGTTTTATAATTGCTAACGGGTCCTGTGGTGCAGGTTTGATAATCACAGTATTTCCCATCGCCAAAGCTGGAGCTATTTTCCCTGCGACATTCACAAGTGGGAAGTTATATGGTGTAATGCAAGCAACAACTCCTGCTGGTTGGCGAATCACATTTCCGGTGATCAATGCTTCTGGGGCTAAAGCGCTTGCAGCCGAATAGACGGGTGTTAATGGTTGGTTCATCTCAAATGGGCGTGAGTAGTAACGAAATCGATCAATGAAAGCCGCTCCGACTTGCATTGTTTTAGCAACACGCATTGTGGCCCCAGTTTCTGCTTGCACTAGGTTGACCCAATTAGGGCAAGCTGCTTCAAGAGCATCTGCTGCTTTTGATAGATACTTACAGCGCTCATCCATAGAGAGAGCTTTCCATGATGGCAAGGCAGCTTTTGCCGCTGCGGCAGCCTGAAGTGCTTGTTCAACTGAAGCTTCAGGAGCTTTACCTACTAGCCCTGTTGTGTTGGGGTCAATAATGTCATAGTGCGTTGACGTGGAGACATACTCCCCCCCTATTAGTAATTTCCAGTCGTGCTCAACATCAATTTGATTCATGGTAGCTCCTTCTATTTCTTCTACTCCACAATAGATCTCATTGTGAAATAAGGGTGATATGAACTAACGTATCTCTGTGAAGGGAAGGTAGCAATGTTTGATGTAGTGCTTAAAGGTGGAGAGGTCATTGACGGCACTGGGGCGAGACGTTTCCGGGGCGATGTTGGCATAGTTAATGACCGGATCGCTGCTGTTGGTAATTTAGACATAGCTGAGACCCTTAAGCGTGTGGATATTTCCGGAAAAATTATTTGCCCTGGTTTCGTTGATGTCCATACCCATTTAGATGCTCAGGTTTTCTGGGATGGAACGCTTTCACCTTCACCTTTGCACGGGATCACATCTGTTATCGGAGGAAATTGTGGGTTTACGATAGCTCCTTTAGGTGATGATCCATCAGCAGGTGAATATTTGATGAGAATGCTTTCTCGTGTTGAAGGGATACCTCTTCAGTGCCTTCAGGAAGGTGTGCCTTGGAATTGGAGATCAACTGCCGAATATTTTGATGCCATGGAGGGAGGCTTATCTATTAATGCTGGTTTCAAAATCGGTCATAGTGCTTTACGGCGTGTAATCATGGGAGTTTCAGCCACGGAGCGAGCAGCTACTGAAGATGAAATTAGATCTATGCAGGAACTCCTGAGAGACGGATTAAATGCTGGTGGGATAGGATTCTCATCGTCATGGTCCCGCACCCATAATGACCCTCAAGGGAATATGGTTCCTAGCCGCTATGCGGAGAGAGAAGAAATGATAGCGCTATGCGAAGTCCTATCAGATTTTGAGGGAACCTCTATAGAGTTCATCCCAGCGTTAGGACCTTTTGAGCCGTGGGCTATGGACTTAATGAGTGATATGTCTGTTGCGGCAAATAGTCCTTTGAATTGGAATGTCCTAAACATTAACGCCCGCACTCTCGCTGAAGGCAAAAAGAAATTAGCTGCCGGAGATATTGCTGCTTCAAATGGCGGCAAAGTCATAGCATTAACTGTTCCTATGACACTTGCGTTGCACTTGAATTTTATAGGGGGATTTGTCCTTGACGCACTACCTGAGTGGGAAAAATTCATTCTCTTAAACAAAGAAGAGAAACGAAGAATTCTCGAAGATCCGAAAGCTCGGAAAGAGCTCAATGACTACGCTCAACAAGATAGCCCCCTCAAAAATGTTGCTCATTGGGGAGCAAAAACAATATTTCATACTAAGGCGCCAGAGAATGCTAGCTATGTTGGGAAAACTGTATACGAGATATCGGAAAATCTAGGTAAAAGCCCTTGGGATACTCTAGTTGATATTGCTTTGGCAGACGACCTTGAAACATCCTTTGGCAATCCAGTATCTGATGAGCCTGACGCTGACTGGGAAGCCCGAGTAGAGGTTTGGAGAGATCCTCGAGCGGTAATTGGAGCTTCAGATGCTGGCGCTCACCTTGACCTATTCCTTAGTTCAAACTACACAACATACATGCTTGGCGAAGCTGTGCGTAAAAGAAATCTGCTTCAACTAGAAGAAGCTATCCAGATGATTACTCAAATACCTGCAGAGTTATATGGCTTAAGAGATAGAGGCGTTATCAAGGAAGGAGCCTACGCTGATCTGGTTGTCTTAGATGAAAAGTTTGTTGGTTCAAACCCAATCACTATAAAAAATGACCTGCCTCTTAACGCTTCAAGATTATTCGCGGATGCAACTGGCATAGAAAATGTCTTTTGTAACGGCAAAGAGATCGTAGATAATGGCGACTTTACTGAAGAACGCCCTGGCCTCGTTTTACGATCTGGGAAGCATACTCGAAACCCTTCAATGGTCTGATTTTTAGAGTTAACTTTCACATATACTCGCAAGTACGAGTACCCTCTGTTTAAAGAAATCGAGGAGAGAAAATGGCTGAACCAGTAATTGTTGCAACATCACGTACCCCTATCGGGCGTGCTTCAAAAGGAAGTCTTGTAGACGCTAGACCAGACGATATGTCAGCTTTCATAGTGAAAGATGTTCTTAACAAAGTAGAAGGTCTTGACCCAGCAGAAGTTGAAGATATCATCTGGGGTATCGGACAGCCTGGCGGAGAAGGTGGTTTCAATATAGGTCGGATAATTGCTGTTATGAACGAAATGCAAGTTCCAGGAGTAACTGTCAACCGTTATTGCTCTTCATCGCTTCAAACTATTCGTATGGCTGCTCACGCGATCAAAGCAGATGAAGGCGATTGCTTTGTTGCCGGTGGCGTAGAAACAGTTAGCCGCTATATGAATGGTGCTGCTGATACTGGACCACACAATGAGGTCTTTAATAGCGCAGAAGAAAGAAGCGCTGGACGAACAACTGGTGAAGCAGGTAACTGGTCTGCAAGTGATGGCTTACCTGATGTGTATATAGCCATGGGCCAAACTGCAGAAAATGTCGCAGAAGTTTTGGGCATTTCGAGAGAACGACAAGATGAATTTGGTGTTCGCTCACAGAACAGAGCTGAAGCAGCTATGAAGCGCGGTTTCTTTGAACAAGAGATCACTCCGTACACACTCTCGGACGGCACTGTTGTCTCATCAGATGACGGAATTCGCGAAGGGACAACGATCGAAGGGGTATCTCAACTCAATCCAGTTTTTCGCCCTGGTGGGACAATCACTGCCGGTAACGCCTGTCCTTTGAACGACGGGGCAGCTGCTGTGGTAGTTATGAGTGATACTAGGGCGAAAGATCTTGGCATCCAGCCACTCGCTCGAATTGTTGCGAGCGGAGTATCTGCCTTAAATCCTGAAATTATGGGGCTTGGACCTATTGATGCTTGCCGACAAGTACTTGATCGAGCCGGAATGCAAATGAGTGATATTGACTTAGTTGAAATTAATGAGGCTTTTGCTGTACAAGTATTAGGTTCAGCGGATGCTCTGGGAATCGACATCGATGAGCAACTCAATATTAACGGAGGAGCAATAGCTCTTGGCCACCCATTTGGAATGACTGGCTCACGTATTATGACAACTTTGATCAATAGTTTGCAGGATTCTGATAAACAATTTGGTTTAGAGACGATGTGCGTAGGCGGCGGGCAAGGCATGGCTATGATAATCGAACGACTCTGACTTGTTCTAAGCCATCATTCAAGAGAAGTTTCGCCTAATGCCCAAATTCTTTGTGCATTCAAGGATTTAGGTGCTTCAGATGAAGAACCAAGTGAATCCATAGCTTTAAGCCCTAGGTCAACAAGTTCTTTATATGTCCGGTCATTTGTCTGAGCAAAATCTGACCCCCATACCAGTCGCTCAACTCCAAATGATTCTGCTAAAAACGGAAATAGCCCAGCAATCGAACCTTTATTCTGGATCCAAGAGTCAATTACGAGCGTAGTAACTTTTAAAACAACATTTGGATATCTTGCTAATTCAAGAAGATTCTTAGAAATTGGGTCTGACTGATCAAAGATAGGCGCAAAACCACAATGGTCAACGACGACTATTTGCTCATCGTAAACTTCTGCGCATTTTGCTATTTCTTTAAGCTCGTTTGGGAGAATACAAACACTCATTACGAGTCTTTGTTTTTGTGCTTGATGCCAAATCCATGCTTTTTCTGGAGCCCCGATCCAGGAAATAGTAGGACTAGGTATAGAGAAGAGTCTAAGTCCAACGACTTCACCCTCTCTAAATTGCCGTATCGTATTTTGACTCGCACTATTTTCAGGGTCAATAATCGCAATTGCAAATATCTCTTTGTGTTTAGACGAGACTGAACAAATATAACTGTTATCTGTTTGGTAGGCAGCATGAGGCTGAACTAGCAATGCCTTATCTACCCCTGCATTTTTCATCGTTAGTAAGTATTCGTCAGAATTTGGAGATACTGCCACCCATTCATGGCCTGGGTGGGGGTAACGGTTTAATGGAAATTTCTCTTTATCTGAACCGATGAGGTGTAAATGAGTATCTATAACCATGCTATGCCCCTACCTTAGAATACCCGTCAGCAATATATTTATGAATCTAATACTTTTCCTTTTGGGCTTAGACTTTTGAAAGCTAAGATTTAAAAGAAATCTATGGAGGTTCATTGTGGGATTACTTGAAGGCAAAGTTGCGATAATTACTGGTGCAGGAAGTGGTGTGGGTAAAGAGCATTCATTACTTCTTGCTTCCGAGGGTGCATCTGTTGTTGTGAACGATTTAGGTGAAAGCGCTGAACAAACAGTTTCGGAAATCATTGAACTTGGAGGAACAGCGGTTAGCCATAGTGGAAATGTCGCTGATTGGAACACTGGTGAAGATCTTGTTCAAAAAGCAATCAACGAATTTGGAGATATGCATATCCTCATCAACAATGCTGGGATTCTTCGTGATGCAATGAGCTTCTCAATGACTGAGCAGGAATTTGATGAAGTAATAGCTGTTCACCTTAAAGGACATTTTGTCTGCGCTCGAGCAGCTGCCGTGTATTGGCGAAATCAGGCGAAAGCAGGCATTAGCGCCCCCAGAAGAATGGTCCACACAACAAGTGAATCTGGTTTATTTGGCGGCCCTGCCCAATCCAATTATGCTTCGGCAAAAGGTGGGATCTTGACGCTTTCTCTGACATTGGGTAGAGAACTGTCAAAATACGGTGTCACGACAAATGTGGTTGCTCCGCGTGCTCGTACTGGCCTGACGGATTATATTCAATCCATGTCAGCGCCGGATGACGAGAAGGCTTTTGATGTTTATGACCCTGCTAACGTTTCCCCATTTGTAGTATGGTTATGCACCGAAGATGCTCAAGACGTCAATGGGCAAGCCTTTATCGTTGGCGGCAGCGGTGTTTGGTGGATGAGAAGTTGGTCTCATATCAATCACATAAAACTTGATGGAAAGCGCCTAACAATCAAGGAGATTACCGCAAGAAAAAGCGACTTATTTCTGGATGAGCCTACTGCCGTTCCTGACTTTGCTGCCCCCAAATTTGCTTAAAAATTTACTAGCCTTGTGATTCATTCAGGTTCATTCAGGGCTTCGAATGTTTTCTGCATCTTCAAATCCTACAGTTGCTTCTAACACGACTAAATTATCGTCTTCGCAACTAAGTTCCCCTGGTCTTTGCGGGAAAGATCTTTGCCAAAGGCCATCAGTCAAAGTCATGATTACAAAACAGGGAGAAGGTATTCCACCCGCAGGGTTAGAAATCCCATGTAAGCCTTTAGCATCCCAGAAAGTGATGCCTTTCGCTGCTTCTATAACACTTTCCCGAGTTAAGGTTTCGGGCCTGTATACGGCAGAATCTGCCCCTACAGCCCTTGATACTGCTTCTTCAAAAAGCAAAGCTGAACTCCAAGCTGAAATTCCTGCTGCTGTTGGTTGTGCTTCAGTGCCATGAGTTGCGTTCATAAAGAACAGGTAGCGTAATAATTCATCATTCAACTCAGCTTCCTCTATGGGAAGGTGTGGAAGCCAAACAGATATTCCTTCCCCAGAAAGTCCCGCTGCCTGAACCCATTTGGGGTCGTAACATGCTTGGCCGCAGATAATAAATTCAAAGGCAAATTCTGGATCGTACGACTCAAGCGTATTAACGAACCTGGTTAACTGCCGCCCGCTATTCTCCCAAACGAGTGACTGGCTATTTGATTGGATCAATGCCTCTACTTCATTAGAAAAGTCGGTTTCAATTTCGTAGGTAGGAGTGTGAACAAATTTGAAACCCTTAGTTGTTGCCGACTCAATTATCCGTTCGCCTGCAAGCACAGTTGTGGTTAGTTCGGGCAACAAAATAGCTGCTAGCTGACTAGAACTATTTTTTGTTTCAACAAAATAGGATGCCCAACCAGCATTAGACGTGATTGCACTAATTGGGTTTGATTGAAATGTGATCCCAGAGTAAAGACGATTAAGGGAGAACACACGTGATGGGAAATCAGGGAGAGAGCAGTTTGGCGATAATAGCTGTCCTAAACCATCAGCATCGTTCATAGCTAGGGATCCAACAATTGCGAAGAAGTCTCCTTCGCAAATGGAATTTATCGCTTCTGCATGCCGGAAAACCGCTGAATCTACACGTTCAACAATGATGTCTCGTCCGGCAAGTTTTTTTGATTGATTCAATGAAAAAGCCCATGCCTCAACTGCTTGCCAAACGCTTATGGCTTCGCCATCATTAAGCCCATCATCTGACCCATCAGCAATAACCGCTATCCGGAGAGTTGTATCAGTAGTTCCACGTTCGAATGGTTCCAGTTCTTCTTCCCCTATTATGACTTCTGGAGATGTCAACACAGTCTGGATTGGAGTTGGCTCTGGAGGAGACTCGACAAGAGGAATTATGGGGTCGGAGCACGCTGATAGCAGAACTAATAACGCTATGAAACTAGTTAATATTTTCTGGCTTATTTCGAAACCCATTTAACAAGACTAATGCCCTAAGCCGCTTTAATGCTCTCGGGACTAGGATCTTCTATATATTTTCCTATAAGACATCTCCTTTGGAATGAGCATCCAAAGCCGTTCCGAGTCACTAAGGTTGAGTGATGAGTATTAGCGAAAAAACTGGAAAGTACACGGCTTTTCGTGCTTTCTCTCACAAAGAATTTCGCCGTTTCTATATTGGCTCAATAGCTGCGCAAATGGGTTTTTGGTTCTCGCATATTTCTTATCAAGCTTTAATGGCTGACTTAACCAATGATGAGCTATGGGTATCTCTACTCTTTGTCGTTACTTTTATTCCAGTATTAGCGCTAGGCCCTCTAGGTGGCTTACTCGCTGACCGCTTAGATAGAAAAAAACTTTTACTCTCAACATATGCTTCACTAATTGTCATTTCTTGCATACAAGTCATACTTGTGGCTACCGATTCAATTTCACCATTTGTCCTTCTCTGTACATCATTTTTAGTTGGAATCGTAATGGCTGTTTTAGCTCCTGTAGTTCAAGCCGTTACTGCCAATACTGTTCCCCATGAAGATCTATCAAGTGCTATTTCTTTACAGGCAATGGCATCAAATGCCAGCAGAGTTCTTGGCCCTGCACTGTGTGCACCTCTGGTGAGTAGTAATTTATACGAAGTTTCATGGTCCCTTTATGGAGTAGGGGCTGCCCTAGCTCTAGTGGTAGCTGCTGGAATAACCCTATTCCCTTACGACTTAGAGACCGAACGCATCCCAATCGTTCAAAGCCTATCTGATGGAGTTCGCCATGCGAAGGGGAGAAAAGCAGCTTGGCAAGCATTACTGCTTGTTAGCTTTATATCAATTTTCGGAGTTTCTCATGTTGCATTGACACCTTCATTTACTGCAAACAGCCTCGGAAGGTCAAGCAGCGATTTCGCGTGGCTAGGAGCAGCTACTGGACTTGGAGCCCTAGTTGGTGCCTTAGCTGCCGGAAGTTTCACCGCAAAATCCAGTCTTCGGAGAGGTGCTTTATTTGCTATCCCCTATAGTTTACTTCTCATTACTTTTTCGAGAGTTACAGATTTCACTACCGCTATTGTTCTTCAGTTGTTTGTTGGGTTTTTCTATATAGCTTCCTTTACGACTCTTCAGGTCGTGGTGCAAGAACTTATTGAAGAGAAATTTCGTGGTCGTGTGATGTCTTTATTCAATATCGCTTGGGCTGGCCTTGTTCCTGTCGGAACATTGATTATGGGACTGACTGCTAGCTCTAAGGGCTTAGGTTTCGGTGCTGCAGATACTATCGGCCTAACGTCAGTAATTTGTCTTTGCTATATCTCTTGGGTCGTTGCTCGCGATATCTTTAAAGCCACACGTTCTTAAAGATAA
>JACERY010000017.1 GCA_013912105.1 Acidimicrobiales bacterium
AATGTGCAACAGTTGTTGGAGAAGTTATGGGTCATTATCACCCACATGGTGATAGTGCTATATATGAAGCCTTAGTTCGTATGGGACAAACATGGTCATTAAGGTACCCACTTATCGACCCTCACGGAAACTTTGGGTCTCCTAATGATGGTGCTGCAGCAATGCGGTATACAGAAAGCCGTCTTTCCGAATTAGCAATGAAAATGATGGAAGGAATAGACGAAGAAACAGTTGATTTTTTAGATAATTTTGATGGATCGTCTCAAGAACCAAAAGTTTTACCATCTCGCTTTCCCAACCTTCTTGTAAATGGGGGACAAGGTATAGCTGTAGGAATGGCAACAAATATTCCGCCACACAACCTCAGAGAAGTTGCTGACGCAGCTATACATCTTATAAATAACCCAGAAGCAACCATTAAAGATCTTATGGAATACATCAAAGGCCCTGATTTCCCTACAGGTGGCGAAATACTCGGGCATTCTGGAATACACCAAGCTTATATGACTGGTCGCGGGTCTATAAAAGTTCGAGCTAAAGCAGAGATTATTGAAGGACAAAAATATGATCAAATAGTAGTAACAGAAATTCCGTATCAAACAAGTGTTGAAACAATCGAAGAAAAAGCAGCAGATTTAGTTGATAGAAAAGACCTTGATGGAATAAGACTTATTCGAAATGAGTCAGCTAAAGGAAAAACAAGATTAGTTTTTGAACTTAAAAAAGATGCTCCAGCACTAGTTATCTTGAATCAACTTTATAAAGGAACACCTCTCCAAACTTCATTTTCTGTAAATATGGTCGCTCTTGATGATGGTGTTCCCCGAACCATGACACTTCTTGATGCACTAACTTGCTGGGTTAATCATCAGATTGAGATAGTTACAAGAAGAACAGAATATAGGCTCGAACGTGCTGAACATGACCTACATATAAATGCAGGACTATTAAAAGCAATCGGAATGATTGATGAAATAATCTCAACAATTAGATCAAGTGAAGATAGAGCAACCGCCCGAGAATCGTTAATGTCAGACCCCTTTGAATTTACTGAAATACAAACAAACCATATTTTAGATATGCAATTAGGGAGACTTACACGGTTAGGAAGAGACCAAATAGAAGAAAAAGTATCAGAATTGACAGAAGCAATAATTGAATTTCAAGGAATCCTTGCTGATGATCAAGTTTTAAGAAATATCATCATTGAAGAACTTACTGAAATCCGAGATGACTTTTCAAATGAAAGAAGAACAGAACTTGTAGTAGATCCAGGCGACTTTCTAATAGAAGACCTAATAGAAGACGAAGATTTAGTTTTCTCGCTTAGTGAAGGCGGGTATGTAAAAACAGTATCTAGTGATGAGTTTAGAAGCCAGGGGAGAGGTGGAAGGGGAGTAGCAGGAGCTTCCCTAAAGGACGAAGACCTTGTTACGACAATTTTACATACATCAGCTCATGCATACCTGTTATTTTTTACAAGTTTAGGAAAAGTTCATCGATTAAAAGCTCATCAAATTCCAACTATGGGAAGAACAGCTCGCGGAACAGCAATCGTAAATTTATTGCATCTTTCCCCAGAAGAGAAAGTAGCGGCAGTTGTTGATACGCGAGATTACGAAACAAACCGATTTTTGGTCTTTGCAACAAAAAAGGGGCAAGTTAAAAAAACAAAATTCACTGAATACGACAAATCCCGATCAAAAGGGTTAATAGCTATAAACCTAAAAGAAGGCGATGAGTTAGTGCGAGTTATTCCTACTACTGGAGAAGACGATATTTGTCTTGTCAGCTCAAATGGTAAAGTCATGCGTTTCCATGAGAAAGAAGCACGACCAATGGGTCGTTCAGCTGGGGGAGTAAGAGGCATTAAATTAAAAGAAGAAGATGAAGTTGTTGCTGCAAGTATTGCTAGAGAAGCTAAAACCTTATTAATTGTTACTGATAAAGGCTATGGAAAAAGAACAGAGATGGAAAATTTTACCTCTAAACACAGAGCTGGACAGGGGGTCGTCGGTATAAAACTTTCTAAAGAAAGAGGAAAAGTCGTAGCAAGCCGAGCAGTAGGAGACGATGATGAAGTATTCATGATCTCTTCAAACGGGGTAATAATACGAATGCAAGTAAATTCAATTTCTGTACAGGGTAGAAGTGCTACAGGAGTCAAACTTATGGCTGTCGAAGAGGGAGTGCAAGTAACTGCAATAGCTCCGGTTATTCAGGATAATGAGCTACAAGAATCAACCGTTGAAACATAACTTTAAAGCACAAACAAATTTTCATTAGGGGTATGCCATCCCTACAACCCCTCACGTCACCTACACTACGAACAATGGCTGAGACACAAAATGGCATGACTGATAAAGAGGAAATATCAAAGCTCCCTGAAGAGGAAGAAAAAATTGATATTGATTTTTTCGAAACTCAGGAAACTATCGATTCTAAAAAAGACATATCCCCAGACACTGAACTAACTGAAGCTGAAGAAAAATTTTTTGGAACTTTAAAATCACCACCTAACCGGCCCAAAAAACAAAGAAAAATATCTATTTTTGAGAAAAGAAGAAGAGTTAAATTACAAGCCAGAAGAGTACGAAGAATAATTCGTCACATAGAGGTCTGGTCGGTTTTAAAAATATCAATACTTTTTTATGCTTGTCTCTGGGCTATTTTTCTTATTGCAGGTTTCCTTATCTGGGGTGTTGCTGAATCATCAGGCACTGTAGGGAAATTGGAGAGTTTGATAACAGAACTATTTGCATTAGATACTTTCACGTTTGACGGTAAACAAATATTTCGAGGATATGCCCTTGGTGGATTAGTTCTTGCGATTGCTGGGTCCACTATGAATGTCTTAATGTGTTTGATTTTTAATCTAATAAGCGACCTTACTGGAGGGTTGCGAATCACGATGATTGAGGAAGAAACAGTACGTCCTTCCCCTCCAAGAAGACTCCGGAGACGTAACGTCCGATGATAAAGGTTTCTACTTCTTCATAAGCCCACTAGCGTGTTCTTTTGATTCTCCGCGATATCGTAGAATCCTTCTGTAATAAAATGGGCCTATAGCTCAGTTGGTTAGAGCGCACCCCTGATAAGGGTGAGGTCGTTGGTTCAACTCCAACTAGGCCCACAAGGTATAGATTTTCAAAAAAAATCATATTGAGTAAAATCTAAAATATGCGACAAACACAACAAGATAAACTGAAAAAATGAGACTATTCCTACGAGGTCTCTTATCTATCGTTGGTGCAATTGCAATATCTGCCATACTTAAATCACGGGAATCGGGAAACATCCCCTTACAAAGTGGCGGATGGCGAAATTTAGAAACCGATTAAACACTAATCATGGCAGGAATTGGAATTATTGGATTAGGAGCAGTTGGTTCACAATTAGTTCAACGTCTCAACGCATCAAAACTAAATACACTTGTCTACCTATACGACACGAATATTTTAAAAACAGTTTCATTAATTGATGAAGTTGACGAGAATTTCATTTCGTCACAAAGCCCACGTATCGAAAATGAAAAAATATCAACTCTTATTATTACCTCACCCCCTGGACAACATTTAGAAACAGCACAACGAGCTATTAAAAAAGGGATTTCAATTATTTCAACATCAGACAGAATTAGTGACATTATGGGGTTACTAAAATTAAAATCTTTAGCAGAAAAACATAATGTTTCTATTATCGCTGGTGCTGGTTTTTCCCCTGGATTAAGTTGCGCCCTTGCCCATTTCGCATCTAAAGAATTTGATATTGTCGATGAAATCCACATTGCAAAAGATGGCACTGGAGGGCCCGCGTGTGCAAAACAACATCATCATGCGATGAAAAGACCTTCGTTAGATTGGTGGGATGGAAAATGGGTAAGACGGCCTGGTGGTTCAGGTAGAGAACTTGTTTGGTTTCCTGAACCAATCGAAGGGTCTGACTGTTATAGAGCTGCTCTTCCGGAAGCAGTACTACTTCAACCACTATTCCCCAACACTATGCGTATTACATCAAGACTCTCAGCTACTCGTCAAGACCGGTTCACATCATGGCTTCCGATGCTAACCCCCCCACATAATGACGGAGGAATCGGAGGAATTCGTGTTGAAGTAAGGGGAAGATTAGATAATGAACGAACAATACGAGTACTTGGAGCAGTTAGCCCTCCATCAACAGCAACAGCAATTGTTGTTCAAACAGTCACTGAAATGATTCACAACCATTCAAAACCATCGTCTACCGGCGGAATAGCAACAATTGTAAATACAACTGATTTCTTAAACCAAGTAATTAAAAAGGGGATAAAAACCGTTGAATTTGGGGGAATAATCCAGTAAATACTTACTGTAATAAGGCCAGCAAGCGTTCATGCACATGCCCATTAGTTGCAATCCAGCCTTCACGATCTAAAAGGTTTGATTCACCTTTCCATGTAGTTATCTTGCCTCCACATTCAGGTAAAATTGTCAGCATTGGAGCAATATCATAAACATAAAGCGATGGATCAATCATTGCTTCAATTTGTCCGGTAGCAACTAGAAAATACCCATACCCATCACCCCAAGTCCGAGTTTTAGCGCCACTTGAAAGAATATTTAGCAGTGCCTTATCAGGCCACCAAGGCATATCAAAGCTACTTGAAGAAATACAGCTCTTCTCAAGATCATTAATAGAAGACACGCGAGGATCGACCCGTGAACTATGAACTCCTAATCCTCGACCAGCAGCAACATATTCTTTTATAGCTGGCAAATAGATTGTTCCAATTGCTGGACCATGTTCATCAAAAAGAGCTAGTAGAGAGCTATAAAGAGGAACTCCTCTAACGAAAGAAGCAGTACCATCGATGGGATCTATCACCCATTTCCTCTTTGATGAACCGGAAGAGACCTCTTCTTCTTCCCCAACAACAGTGTCGTTGGGGAAATGAGTCCCAATAATGTTTCGAAGGTATTCTTCAACAGCTTTGTCTGCATCTGTGACTTCAGTACGGTCTGATTTTAAATCAACTTTCAAATCTTTCTGTTGAAACCAATCTAAAGTTAAAGATGCAGCATCCGATGCTATTTTGTTCACAAATTCAAATAGCTCTGTATCAATTTCTGGAGTCATGCTCTTCAACCTTACTTTGTAACCACCTATCTATGTAGAGCCATTCAGCATCTATATAATTTAAACAGTCAGAATCTTTTAGAGGAAGAGAAGATGAGGGTATTCTCTTTACAAGAATTTCTATAGGTGTTTTAAATGGAATATTTTCCATAATGGATTTAAATGACCCAAAAGGTTTAAAACCAAAATGACTAACTAAAACAAGATCTGCTTTTGGGGCAGAATTTAATAGTCCTAGAATTCCACCAGGTTTTATAGGAAGTAAGTGTTTTAGCGCTGAAAGTAAGGCAGCTCTTTCGGGGTCAACTAACTCAATTTTTTCAATGGATCTCGAAAAAGCTTTCTTTGAATAGAAAGTCCCTTCAGGAAAAATAACACAAGCATTATTACCCAGATCAGTAGCTAAAGATTTAATTCCTGATATGTCAATTCCACTGGTACTTGCTTTCCTTGTGACAAAAATATTTGGTAATCGGTTTCCATAAATATCTAAAGAAGGAGATAATAATAAATCATTTTTTAAAACATGACGGGGAATAATCTTTCCACCGCCTTTACCTAAGAGAATTGTTGGAATTAACGCATCAAAGAAACTGCTATGTTGTGAAGCAACAATCAATGGACCTGAATGGAAGACATCAGAACTTGGGAAAACAACTGTCGCATTTAAAAAAACCCTTGCTCCAAACAAAATTAAGGAGGTCCAAAAGTATTGAACTGAAGCGTGAATTCGGTGAGATATTTTTGAATCCAAAAAGTATCCAAAAATTGTTCCAACCCAAAGGATAAAAGCAACTAAGACGCCAATAACTTCCATTAGTAAATACCACATGCCCATTAGAGAAAACCGTAAATGGCGAGAAGGTGATTTTTTTAAGGAAGAAAAAGGAGCCAAAAAGAAAGCTATTGGTAAAAAAGAAATAGAAACAACAATATAAATTCCTAAAAAAGCGATAGCTGGAAAAAGACAGAAAAAGAGCACCATTCTTCTTAAGTAATTAGGAAGAAGCAATATTTTCATGCTGTTATTTAGAACTTTGAGAGATGTGACATTACCCAAAAACCCCGTCGTCGCGGAGCTTATCAACACGGTTTTTCTCATAGCCTAGAAGACTAATGAGAACGTCTTCGGTGTTTTCACCCACCGTAGGGGCTTTCGATGGAGTTACGGGATCTTCGCCAATAATATTCACGGGCAGAGGTAATTGTTCCGCTCCGAGATCTTCAACTGAGTAAAAAGGAAGTCGATGTTGAAACTGTGGATCTGTGGGGGCTGTTTTTGCGTTGTATACCGGAGCTATTGGCGTATTCTCATCTTCACTAAATTGAATCCACTCACGGCTACTTTTTTCTTTAAATATTGCTTTCAATTCATGTTGTAACTCAATATTTCCTTTGGCGTGATCTGCATATTTTGAACCGGGCCACTTTTCAAATAACTCTGGTCGTCCTATACCTTCACAAAAGTTCTTCCAAAAAGCTTGTTCCGACGCCATAAATAAAACATGTCCATCATTTGATTCATAGATTTGATAGCGAACGCCTTCCCACATTCCAGCTAAACCGGGTGGTCGCCGTTCATAGTCATCTGATGGGTTCCCTGTCACTTCACTCTGGGGACGTTCATAGGCTTTCCATGTCTCAATTCGGTACCAATCCATATAAGCAGCTGCGTCTGACTGAGCGAGTTCCATTTGGCACCCTACGCCTGTCTCTCTAGCACGAGTAATTCCTGCTAACAAAGCAAATGCTCCCAACATTGGACCAACATTAATACCAACGTTCGGCATGTCTCTAGGGATACGAGTAAAACCCGAATCATCAATTTCAGGATTAATCAATCCAGCCCAAGTATCATAAGCGATTCCATGGCTTGGCATATTTTGGTATGGGCCAGAAGATCCATAACCAGATAATGTACAAAATACTATTTTAGGATTAATTTTTTGGAGCACTTCATATCCAAGGCCAAGTTTTTCTAAAGCGCCAGGACGCATCGCTTCAACAACAGCATCCGCTTTCTCAACAAGTTCTTTATAAATAGATTTACCTTCACCTGTTTTAAGGTTTAAAGCAACACTTTTTTTACCTCGATGTGTATGTAAATGAAGTAAAGAAACACCATCAATGATTGGCCATGTCATTTGACGAATATAATCACCTTGTGGTGGTTCAACTTTTATAACATCTGCACCTAAATCTGAAAAAAACGTTGAGATTAGTCCAGGCCCTAACAATGAACTTTCAATTATTCTGACTCCAGATAACAATTGGGTTTCACTCATATCAACACTCCTTCAACTATTCTAAGGGTGAAGCCTGTGAGCTTCCCTACTTATTTCTATCATTACACATAGAGGATATTTGAATTTTCAAAACAACATCCTGAAAGAGAAATTCTAATGATACGAGAATTAAAGTTGTCTGACCTTAAAGACGTTCTGCGGCTTAATAATGCGTCTATTCCAGCTGTAAATGAATTAAATTCCAAAGACCTCGAAGAAATTGTCATGATGTCTCGAAAATCATGGGTAATAGAAAGTGAAGGCTCAATCGTTGCGTCACTGTTGATATTAGGGCCAGGGGAAAGTTATCAAAGCAATAATTACACATGGCTTGAAAAACAATTCACAAACTTTTGTTATGTAGACAGGATCATGGTTGATGCTCAGGCTAAACGTCAAGGATTTGGTAAGCAACTATATGAGACTCTTGAAGTATACGCTATTGAACAAAAGGCAGAGATTCTTCTCTGTGAAGTGAATATTGAGCCTCCAAACCCTCAATCGTTAGCTTTTCATATAAATCTTGGTTGGGAACCTTTTCATGTTCGTGAACATGGCCCAAAGAAAAAAGTTCAATATTTAAAAAAACATATTTTTTAGGTTAATAATTATAAAGAAAATACAAAAAAGCGTTTCTTGCGGATCTATAAGGACGTACAGCTACTGTTAAAGTATGACGATTCTTCAAAATGGTGTTAATCAGCCGACAAAAACATCGTCTTTCGGCGTTTCAAAAAGAGAGAATCATAATGCAGACGATTTTTATAACCGGTTTCCACCAATAAAACAGGACAAAACTCTGGAGCCATCGCCCCCTTCAGTAATAAATAAATTAATAGCAGGCGATTCACGTAACATGAGCTTGATAAATTCAAACTCGACGGCTCTGGTAGTTACATCCCCTCCATATTTTGCAGGGAAAGAATATGAATTAGACCTAGGACAGAATGGTATTCCCGCTAGTTATGGGGAGTATCTTCGAATGCTTAAAGATGTTTTTACGGAATGTTGGCGGGTCTTAGAACCGGGCGGGCGAATAGCAATAAACGTAGCAAATCTAGGAAGGAAACCTTACCGTTCTCTCAGTTCGGATATCACTCGAATTCTGCAGGACGATATTGGCTTTCTTTTAAGAGGAGAAATTGTTTGGATAAAGGCACAAGGAGCCTCAGGGAGTTGCGCTTGGGGATCATTTCAATCTGCATCCAATCCAGTACTTCGGGATGTGACTGAACGAATTATTGTTGCAAGTAAATTAAGATTTGATCGTTCTATATCTAGAAAAAAACGTCAAGAAATAGGACTACCGCATATTGACACAATAACAAAAGAAGATTTTTTAGCTTGGACATTAGATACATGGCGAATCCAACCTGAGTCAGCAAAAAAAATAGGACACCCAGCCCCATTCCCCATTGAACTACCCAGACGTCTTATTGAACTGTATTCATATAAAGGGGATTTGATCCTAGATCCCTTTTGTGGAGCAGGAACAACAGCAATCGCCGCAGATAATGCTGGACGTAAATACATTGGGTTTGATACAGATGCTCACTATATAGATCTTGCACAAAAGCGTTTAAATCAGCAAAACCATTAGTTGTTTAAATCCAACCAACAACGCGTTTGACTAAAACATCAACAAAAGTTTCATCACTATTTTGTAATTCGGTATCAAATGCATCTCTGCTTCCCACAAGACGATGAGCTAGAAGTAGTTTGGTTAAATCAACGTCATGTACTAAATCTTGATAGGAATAACCAACTACTCCCTCAGAGCAGAGAGTTTCATGATAATGCAGGAGCATTTTCTCTTCCTCGTTTTTATGATCTGAAGATAAAGCTGTAGTAATAAAATACGCAACATCCCATCCAGGCCTACCTTTACAAAGCATTTGGTAGTCAATAACAATTATTTTTCCATCTGGACGAAACATTATATTATCTAGTCGATAATCACCATGAAGGAGTGTCCATGGGTCGTTCGCTAATGGTGCTAATAAGTCAGCAAGATTTTTTTGTGCTTCATCTAGAATCTTCATCTTTTCTTTGCCAACTAGGTCACCGAACCGGTCTAAGAATTCATCGCGATTTCTGGCATAGCTTGCTTGTATAACTTTTGGAAGCCGATTCAGTGGCCAGATTCGCTCAGAGATAGCAATGGATTCCTCACGTAGCCAATGATGTGCATGAAATTTTGCTAATGTTGTCAAAGAAGTCAAAGCATCGTCAAGGGAACCTCCAACAACTTGGCTAGGCGGTCTGGCATCTGAAATATCTTCAAGTACTAGTATGTAGCGACGCAACTTAGGGTTTTTTGATGCTAATTTTAAAAATTTCACAGTAAGCCAACTCACACCGCCAAGTGGAAGACGCGTGAAAAAAAAGTTGATTAGAGAATCCAACCATGGCGTTGGGTCATCGTCCATAACGCTATAGAAAACTTTAGGCATAGGGAGACCCATGTTTGAAGAAAGTTTTTGATAAGTGATTATTTCACGTTCATAAAGCTGTAAACCTTCTCCTAAACTTCTATTTAAGGGAAGCTTTGATGGAACTTTTACAATTACCGATGAAGGCAAATCTTCTCGAGACGCATCCCATTGAAGAAAACATCGGTGGACTTCACCTACGAAACCAACTCCAGTGCCTATCACCTCTCGGTCAACATTAAGAACAGCCGCACCGTATTCTGGTTGAAAAAATTCGTTAAACCATTCAGCAGTAAAATCTTTGCCTTTCTGAGGAATAGATAGTATTGGTTTCTTGCCCATGGCCCCTCGCGAACTACAGTCTTTTAAAGACTGCCAGACAAGATCAAAATGTACAAAAGATGAGTTTAGAAACACCGCCAGAGAGTCCATTAATAGGAACCCTCAACGAAGGGTCACTCCATGCAGCATTAAAAAACTTATACGCAGAACCTAAAGACGAATTCGAAGTTCCTATTCAAGGATATGTAGTTGATATTTTAAGAAATAATCAGAAAACAAAAAAGGTTATTGAAATTCAAACATCTTCTTTTGGGGCAATGAAACGGAAACTGGGTGCATTACTAGAAGAGTATAAAATTAAAATTGTTTACCCAGTAGCTACAAAAACCATTTTAATAAAACCTGGATTACCTAAACGAAAGTCACCAAAAAAAGGTTCTATTAATCAGATATTTAAAGAATTAGTATCAATTACAGAATTTTTAAACCACCGAAATTTAAGCTTTGACGTTGTATTAGTAACAATCAAAAAAAATCAAGAATATGACCCTAAACTTAGAAGAAATCGTGGGGGGTACAGAACAATAAATACTGAACTAGATGAAGTTCATAAAACATATCAATTTGATGAAATACAAGATTTCCTACATTTACTCCCAAATGGTCTTCCTCCAGTATTTACCACAGCCGATATAGCTCAATCTAAAAAAATTACGCGACAAGAAGCTCAACAAATGGCTTACTGTTTTAGAAAAACGAACTTAATAAAAGAAGTTGGTATTACGAAAAAAGGTAAAGAGTATAAATTCTGTTGAAAGTATTACTACAAAGCTAATCGCGCTTCTGTATCAACGACATGATTGAAGATACGAGTTACATAGGCTTCTGCCATAGCAGCACCACGTTCATTCCCAGTATCAAATGAGGCGATAAGAGACATGGCGCCAACGGTGTAATAGAGAACGGCTTGACGATAATGGAGAACAGCATCATCGAATGAATAATTAACACCATTTCTTGCAAGCGCATCCAACCAATATTGAATGTATGTTTGCCAATTTTTAGATGCAATTTCTTTCGGAACACTATTTCCAACGAGGTAAGCAATATCGTTGATTCCTCTTCCTCGTAGGCATAGTTGGAAATCAATAAATGCAACTTCAGAAGATTCAGATTTAGGGAAAAATAAATTATCTAAACGAGTATCAGCATGAGAAAAAGTGTGCGGTCCCTCAGCAAAGGCGAGCATTATTTCTTCAAAAATTGGCTCTAAAATTTTAGCAACCTCTATGCTTTCTTTCGGGACTCGAGATTCCCATTCATTTATTAAGACCGGAAGCCCCCCTCTATAGATCTCAGGGACTGTTGCCATATAAGCAGGATCATCAGGCACAGGTAACCAATCAAGTTCATCTAGGTCTGAACTTTCCCACCACTGCGCATGAAACCCAGCCAAAGTATCAATCGCATTCAAAATTTGTGCATGTGTTCCGCCTTCTATTTGATCGCCAACAATGTAATCAACAGAGAGATCTTCAATGATTAAAACAAAACGTCCATTATCACCCAAAAATGAATAAAAACATTCAGGAACACGCAATACTGAACTTGTAGCAATATTTTCATAGAAGGCTACTTCCCGTGCATATAGACCTAAAGCCTGCGCTACTGCAAGATTTTCCGGTTCGATACAAGGTAGTTTTACAACGACTGAATCTGGGGCAAGACCTTGACTTATATAGGAAATAGTGAGAAGCCCTATTTCGCCAAAAATTCCAGTTCCTTCTCCGATATTCGTACATGAAATAGATTCAATTCTTACATCGTGAAATTGTTCCGAAGAATTAAATGCTTGTTCTAACCATTCCGCTGTGATTTCTGAAAGATCAATAGGAATTTCCATAATGAACCCCTTTCCTTTACATACTTTTCCAGTGAGTCTAATAAAAATCAAAACTGTGAAGACATTACCTTTAACTAAACTAGTCACACGCAGCAGAAGGTACGATAAAGAAAGAACAAAGAGAAAAAAGTGGTACTCCTGAATCAAATTAAAAAATACTTAGAGAATAGAAAATTGTCCTCGAATCCTTTAGTTGCAGAGCTTCAAAGGGCCCTATCACGCGATCGGGTACTTGAAGATGAAGTTGATCGCATCACACATTCTACAGATGAGTCAATTTTTGAAGGCGGAACTGCAGGACCTGTTTGTTTCCCGATAAGTACCGAAGAAGTCCAATCAATCATGAGGATCGCTCAAAAATTTGAGCATCCAGTTATACCACGTGGTGCTGGAAGCGGTCTTGCAGGAGGAGCAGTTCCGTTAGGAGCGCCAATAGTTGTAGCGATGACCGAAATGAAAGAAATTCAAGAAGTAGATCTTGACAATAGAATCGCATGGGTCGAGCCAGGAGTTATCAACCTAGAATTAACTGATTATTTAAGGCCGATGGGGTTTCATTACGCACCTGACCCATCAAGTCAACAAATTTGTACCATTGGAGGAAATGTTGCAAATAACTCAGGAGGCCCTCATTGTCTTGCTGATGGAGTAACAGATAGTCATGTGCTTGCAATAGAAGTGGTTTTACCAGATGGGGAAGTATGTCAATTCGGAGGAATTGATGCGGAACCAACGGGACTGGACCTTCGAGGAGCTTTTATAGGAAGCGAAGGAACGTTAGGAATTGCTACAAAAATAGCTGTTCGCCTCACACCTAACCCACAAGATGTTCAAACTATTTTGATTTCATTTCCCACCATGAGAAAAGCAGCTGAAACAGTAAGTGCTGTAATCGCTGCCGGCATCGTTCCAGCAGCGATGGAAGCGATGGACCAAAGAACGATAGAAGTAATCGAAAACCATATTCCTTCCGGTTATCCGACAGATGTAG
Organism: Acidimicrobiales bacterium; assembly: GCA_013912105.1. Lineage (GTDB taxonomy): Bacteria > Actinomycetota > Acidimicrobiia > Acidimicrobiales > UBA8592 > UBA8592. Next base: position 13,009 of record JACERY010000017.1, read on the forward strand.
GCGCTGTTTTACTTATCGAAGTCGAGGGCTTACCAGATGGAGTAGAAATAGAGACTCTACGAATATGTGAGGTTGCCGAAAACCATGAGGCTTTAGAAATACGAATAGCGCAAAGTTCATGGCAAAGAGAAGCATTATGGAAAGGAAGGAAAGGAGCTTTTGGAGCAAGCACATACTTAGCACCCAATTACTATTTGCACGACACTGTTGTACCACGCTCAGAGCTAGCGAATGTGCTTGATAAAGTTAATCAACTAGCTGCAGAGAATGACCTCATGCTAATGAATGTTTTTCATGCAGGTGACGGCAACCTTCACCCACTCATCGTATTTGATGCAGAAGAAGAAGGAACTATAGAACGAGTTCATTCGGTAGCAGCTGAGATCGTAAAGATTTCAATTGAAGCTGGAGGTGTACTATCCGGAGAACACGGTATAGGCATAGAAAAGCAGGAATTCATGAGTGAATTATTTACTGATGAAGATCTAAGCCACCAAAACAAACTCCGTTACGCTTTTGATCCTCAATGCAGAATAAACCCCGGAAAAATCTTACCTACCGGCCATTCATGCGCTGATATCCAAACGCTTCATAAACCACCCGAAGGAATATGGGTCTAAATGGATCATAATTTTGACCCAGAAATACATGAATTTGTAAATGCGATAGGTCTTATAGAACCTGTCGCCGTTGAAGGCGGGAAAACACGTTGGAATTTCAATGGTATACCAACACCCGAAACAAAAATTGTTCATGCTCCTAGTGGAGTAATAAAGCACAAACCAGAAGAAATGACAGTAAGCGTTCGATCTGGAACGACAGTAACGGAATTGCATAAGCAACTTAAAGAAAAAGGACAAAGAACGAGTTTGCCAGATAGGGGAGGCACAGTTGGAGGCGCAATCGCAGTTGGGGAGAATGATTTAAATGTCCTTGGTAAGGGAAGAATCAGAGACGCTGTATTGCAGTTACGCTATATTTCTGCAGATGGCGAAGTAATTACATGCGGGGCGCCAGTAGTAAAAAATGTAAGCGGTTTTAGCCTACAAAAACTTCTAGTTGGTTCTTTAGGAACTCTTGGCTTAATAGCGGAAGCAACTCTTCGAACAAACCCAATTCCAGAGGTAAGCATGTGGCTGACAGCATCATCAAAAAACCCAAAAGAAATTTATGATTCACTGTATAAACCATCTGCTGTTCTATGGGATGGAGAAACCATCTGGACGCATTTAGAAGGTCACACTCTTGACGTCCAGAAACAAATCAAGGGATTAATGGAATTAGGAAACTTTGAGGAAGTAGAAGATGCACCTGGGGTACCGCGTTATAGATGGTCACTGAAGCCATCAGAACTGACCCAAATCTCTCGGGAAGAGACAGGAAATTTTATAGCTTCAATTGGAGTTGGAACAATCTGGGCTGATAGACCTCAACCATCAAAACCTATTGATCCGATTGCAAACAAGATATCTAAAGAATTAAAAAAACAATTTGATCCACTCGGAAGGCTAAACCCTGGCCGGACCATTTAGGGTTTAAAAATAAAATACAAACGTCAGAACCTACAGTTTCTTACAACGATAGGAAAGATAAATAAATCAGAGATATCCTAGGATTAACCACGATAAAAAAAGAAGGTCCAAATAATGGGAAGCATAGGAACAGGTGAGCTGATTATTATATTAGTCATTCTTCTAGTTCTGTTTGGGGGAGCGAAACTACCTGGATTAGCACGTTCACTAGGAAAAGCCCAGAAAGAATTTAAAGAAGGCCAGAACGAAGATATTGAAGAAAAAGAAGAAAACTAATAACTCTTCTTACTCATTAGCAATAACCTTTGAATCTTGTAATTCCAGTATTTCTTTTTTAGTAAAACCATATTCTTCTAATATTTCAAATGTGCTTTGGCCAACATGATCAGCGGACCATTTAATATCAGGTTCAGTTGTGCCCCATCGAACTGGTGGACGAGCCATTTTCATTAAACCGGCATCAGGATGTTCCCATTCAACAATGATTTCATTATTAACAACCTGAGGATCAGTAAATACATCGGCAACACTATTTACCTGCGCAGCAGGAACTTCATAATCATGTAGACGCGACATGATTACATCAGTAGAAAAATCAATAAACGCATTGTGAAGTAAAGAACCGAGAGCTTCAAAATGTTCCGGAACCATTCGGTCTTTAGCTGTAAGGAAACGCTCATCTTCTATCCAATCTGGATGACCCAACGCCTTACATAAACCTGCAAATTCTTTATCCGAAGCATAAAAGTAAACAAGATGACCATCAGCAGTTTGTTGCAAACGATAAATTTGGTAAATAAGAGGCCCAGGTTCAACTTCATCACCCCACAATGTATGACCCATAAATACATCCGGCCACAGCCAGTAAATAGCAGCATCAAGCATTGGAATTTCTATATGCTGTCCAGAAGCCTTACCGGACGCACGAGCAAACAATGCAGCTGTTATCGCATTAGCAGCCGTTAAAGCAGTTGTTTTATCACAAATTATTGTTCTTACAAGATCTGGAATAGGAATATCAGGGCTTTGTTGAATCGAAACGACACCAGAAACTGACTGTACGATCGGGTCATAAACACGCCAATCTCGGTAAGGACCATCTGATCCGAATCCAGAGATAGATACATAAATCAAATCAGGATTTATCTTCATAAGAACATCAGGGCCGATCCCCATTCGCTCTACCGCTCCCGGACGAAAATTTTGAACAATAACATCAGCTGTTTCAACCATTTTTTTTAAAATTTCAACACCTGAATCCTGAGAAAGATCAAGTGCTATTGAACGCTTACCTCGATTAGCAGAAGCATACATAGCAGAAATATCACCAACACGAAATCCACCTATCCTAGTGATATCTCCCATTCCTATCGGTTCTACTTTAATAACGTCAGCTCCTTGATCTCCAAGAACTTGGCAGGCCATAGGACCAGAGATCACTGCAGAGATATCAATTACTTTGATTCCACTTAACGGACCAGACATAAACACCTCCTGTTTTAGAGACGCTAGCTGATTACCTCACCACCGTCATCTTATCTATTACGATATTTCCGTAAGAAAATCCTTAATTGCATTCGCAACTTCTAACGGTTTTTTACGGTGTACAGAATGACCAGCGTCTTCAACCACAACGGAAGATTTTACATTCAAATACTTTTCAAAAACTGACATTGAAACCCTAAATCGTTTGTCATGTTCGCCAACAACAACGAGTGTAGGGACCTTAATTTCACTCAAGCCATCAATCACCCAAGCATCTGTATGCAATGCCGTTGCTTCAGAGCCTTCAGGTAGATCGAGCTTTTTTGCACTTTCAATTACAGAACTATTCCACTGATTTATGGATTCCTTTTTCCTAAATCCTGGACCAGCTCCCACAAGAATCAAGGCCTCAACATCTTCAGGGTAAAGAAGACAATGAGCTAATGACAGGTATCCTCCCAAAGAATGGCCAGCAAGAATGACTTTCCTTTCGGACATGTCAGTTACTGCTTTGAGATCGCTCAATGTGTGATCACGCGTGTACTGTCCCGGAGGAGGAGCAAACGACTCACCATGCCCACGTATACTCCACGCTATACACCGAGCCTGGTCGTCTAAGTTAGTAATAACTCCGTCCCACGCATTTCTATTGTCGGTCCACCCATGCGTGAAAACGATGGTGGAACCAAATCCAGAATCGTGTATGTCTAAGAAAAAATTATCGGTCATGAGTTACTGATCATAGAGGATTTTTGCCCGAAATGATTTTTGATATTCAATGATGTTGTAATCATCAGGATTAATGTCGCGAGTCTGCTCCCAATACTCCAGAAGCGAAAACGGCCAGTTTTGTGCAGTTCTACCACTCGCATTTTTGTACCAGCTATTCACGTCAGATAAGCCCCATGCCATTCTGCAGTTTCCTTCATCAATGCGTTCATTGTATTCATCATGCACATCAGCTTTAACGTCAAGCGAGCTTAACTGGTTTTCAAACATATATTTAAGGCACTGTGTGACGTAGTGCACCTCGCATTCTGAAAAATACATGATGCTTCCGTTAATAACAATGTTCGTATTGGGGCCGTACAGGAAGAAGAAATTTGGAAAGTTTGGGGCAACGATACCAAGATACGCTCGTGCATCTCCATCCCATTGATCATGTAAATTCACTCCATTACGGCCAGTGACGGTCATTGGTACTAAGAAATCAGCTGCTTTAAATCCAGTTCCATAAATAATGGCATCAAAATCCTTTAAACCTTCTGACTCTGTGGTGATACCTGATGGAGAAATCGACTCAATCGGGTCAGTGCATAATTCAACATTGTCAGTATGAAGAGTTTTTGCCCAAAGTCCATCATCTATCACAAATCGTTTAGCGCCCATCGTGTACGTGGGGGCCACTTTCTCTAAAAGGTCAGGCCGATCAGCGAATTCGCTCTCCAAATACATTCGCAGGAGTACACCTAGCTCATGATTTGCTGCACTAATTGAGCTATCTCCTGGGTCTTCCCACGATTCATCAATTTCTAGACGAGACAATAAGCCTTCATGGCTTCGCCAAAAGAGATGTAATCGAAACCAGTTGTGATAGTTCGGTATATGCGTAAAACACCATACAAGACTCTCGGGCAAACTTTGTTGGTATTGCGGTCTGGGCATTAACCAGTTCGGTGTTCGTTGAAAAATAGTTGTCTGCTCTGCCTCCTCAGCTACACGGGGGATGAATTGGACAGCGCTACACCCAGTTCCCAGTACAGCCACTTTTTTCCCTTTAAGGTCATAGTCATGGTTCCAACGAGCTGAATGCCATGAAGCACCTTCAAAGCTTTCCCTTCCGGGAATGTCGGGGTAGGAGGGTTGATTTAATTGACCGACAGCACTTATAACTGCTTCAAAACTCCAGCATTCTTCGTCCCATGCCATTACATTTAGATCCCATTTTTGGTATTGCTCATCCCAAGTAATGCCAGTCACTTCCGAGTTAAACCTGATGTTCTCTCGTATTCCAAATTCCGTTGCGCAATCACTGAAATAATTCAATAAAACATCTTGAGTGGAATGATAGTGAGGCCAATCATGTTTTTGCATAAATGAATATGAGTAGACATGGTTTGAGACATCAACACGACAACCTGGGTATGTGTTCTCAAACCAGGTTCCGCCAATCCCATCGTTCTTCTCAAAGAGAACAAAATTTACTCCAGCTTGCTTCAATCGGTAAGCGGCGAGAATACCAGACATTCCCGCACCAATAATCGCTACAGAAAAACCTCCTTCAGCACCATAATCACTAATATCCCAATCGGGAGAACGTAAATCAGCATTTTCTGGTGATAATTCTTCCTTTAACATCTGTAAATATGAGCCATTCAAATTTGTTCCGCATGCCCATGACATAATTTGTTGTAATTCAATTTCAGTAACGCAAGTATTTGGTTGACCTTTGTCACGCAACCGCTGTATCGCAGTAAAAGCGATATCGCGAACTTCATTTTGTTGTGCAACTGAAAGACCACCCTGCTCCTCAAGCGTTTTAGAAGGATCTAAGAGAAAGTTTTTAGGAAGAATAGATAGATCATTTAAAGCAAAAGCAAGCGAAGGTAGAAGCGGTGGAAGTTCAATACCTGGATCTAGTAGCAATTCTTTTAGTTGTGCATCATTCTCGGTAATTGAATTGATAGACGGTTTAAAGCTCATATTGAATCCTTAAACAAAGACTAATCCCATGACTAAATATCATCCACTTTGATTCCTTCATAATAAAAATCGTAATTCTAATAAAGAAAGCATATTTTTTCATAACTATATTTATTATGGAATAATGGACTGGGGGATTGAATGGGACAAGCAATCCAAACTCTTACACCAAAAATAACTAAAGCGATTAACTGGATTCAGAAGCAAAGTCAGGCAATGACTATCTTCTTGAATCTTGCAACATTTGGGTTGCTTTGGTTTGGCTATTCAACAGTAAGAAGAGTTACTGCAGACTCAACTAAAATTGCCGCTGAAAACGCAGTGAATCTCGTTAAATTTCAAGATTGGCTTGGATTCCCAAGCGAAGCAGATTTCCAAAACTATGTGATCGATTCTGAATTATTAATCAAGATTGCAAACTGTTTCTACTTTGTTATGCATTTTCCTTCCATGATTGTTTTTCTATTGTGGATAATGGTTAGAAGAATTGAATGGATGCCACAGGTCAGAGCTTCATTATGTATAGCAACTTTCACCGGACTCATCATTCATTTAGCGTTCCCGTTAATGCCGCCAAGACTCCTTGGATCATATGGATTTATTGACACTGCAAAAGTTTTTGGACCTGACCCCTATTCTTTAGGGATAGCAAAAGCTGCAAATGAACTTGCAGCAATGCCTTCACTTCATGTTGGGTGGGCATTACTAATCGCCATCGCAGCTATTAAGATTCTGAAATCACGGGCACGTTGGCTAATTCTCCTTCACCCAATTTTAACTACGGTAGTTGTCGTCATCACAGCTAATCATTTTTGGTTAGATATCATCGTCGGCGCAATTCTTGCCTACATAGGGTGGAAGATAGCATTTAAATATTGGCCTATTAAAAAATTCAGTCAAATACGAGAAAAATTAAATCAAGTTAACGAGAGTCATCAATAAAGGGAAAAACAAATTTAGAGTAATTTTTTATATCCCCATATCGTGATGAGGAGGACATAAAAAAGCTGAAATTGCTTCAGCTCGACGATGAAGCAATTCAACAGTATCTTCTAGATCCCTGCCGATAATATAACGCCTTTCCCGAACGGCCTGAACCACAAATTCACCCATTTCATCAAGGTCCGCTACTTTAACGTCACGCCCAGCTTTTTCTAACAAATCTTTCAACTCTTCAAAGCTCATAGATTTTCTACCAGTCCCTCCCCGAATTCGTTCAAGCTCTTTTGGTCTATTGCGCTGAGAAGTGAATAACCCTGTATTCATTAATCCTCCGGATGGGTAAAAGACGGACGCACCCATGTTTTTAGTTTCATCCAGAAGTTGATGATTTAATGCTTCAGTAAAACAGCTAACGGCTGCTTTACTAGAAGCATAAACTGATGCCATTGGGACAGGAGCAAACCCACCATCACCCGAAGAAGTATTTATAATATGGCCTGGCTCTCCGGAAGCAATCATTTTTGGAACGAAAGAAATTACCCCATGAGCTGGACCGAATACGTTAACGCTAAAACACCACTTCCAATCATTAGGTTCATTTTGCCAAGCTTTGCCACCTCCACCGGAGCCAACTCCAGCGTTATTAAAGAGGAGGTTGCATTTACCATAAGTTTTATAAACATAAGTTGAGAGATTCTCAACAGATTCTTCGCTCGCTACGTCAGTAACAAAACCGTCAACAGAACCAAGATCAGAGAATTCGTTAAGAGTGTCATTAATTGGTTTTTCTTCAATATCGGCAACTACAACAGTTGCTCCATTATTAAGAAGAGCTTTAGTAATTCCCTTACCAATACCACTCGCACCTCCAGTTACCACAGCAACTGACCCTTCAATTAAAATATTTTCAGCCATTAGATAACCTCCTGTACCTGATTCAAAGGATTCATACCAGGGCATCCTTTAGCAGCTTCGGGAATATTGGAATAGGAAATTGGAGATGAAACTTCCTTTTTAGTTGGACAGTATTTTTCTGCTAGCGGAAGCAATGCTTCAAGATCAAAATCGTATACTCTCGCAGTGTTAGTAGTTAAAAGCTTCGTTACATGACCAAGACTCATATCAGAAAATGTTAACCGAAGATGTTCTTTTGTATGAGGGTGAGATCCTTCAATATGGGGGTAATCCGATCCCCATAAAATATTATCAATACCAATTTCGGCACATAAAGGTGCTTCTGTTGGACGCAAAAAGCTAGCTCCAACATGACATTGCCTTAACCAGTATTCGCTTGGCTTTAAACTAAGATGCTCAACTGCCATTCCCCCGAAGATTGATTCTGAACCATACTGGGAATACTTCATACGATGATAGAAGGAGTCCAATTTCTCTAAAGTATCAGGAACCCAAGCAGTTCCAGTCTCTGTGTTGATCCACCGAAGCTCAGGATATCTCTCAAAGACACCTGAAAAAATAAGATGCCATAAAGCTCGTTGAGACCACCATGAAACTTCTAACATAAAAACGGCAAGCGAAGAAGGAAAATGATTGCCGAAATTGGGTGTTGCACCACCAGCATGATGATTCAATGTCATGTTGTTTGCCGCTGCCGCTGCCCATATTGGTTCATATGAGGCTGAATAGAGCGGCTCAAAAGGAGAGTCTGGAGGAGCTCCTGGTACTAAAATGCCGCCTCGTAAACCATTCTCCGCTGCCCATTCGATTTCGGCTACAGATCCCTCAACATCACCAAGAAATATTTGTGCAATTCCAGCGCGCTGCACAGGAGCTTCATCAACAAAATCTTTAAGCCAACGATTATGTGCCTTCAACCCTGCCCAACGATGCTCAAAATTATCGCTATACGGGGGAGCTTCAAATTGTGTAGCAGCCTGAGGAGCGAAAGGTGGTTGGGTATTAGGAAAAAGAACGAAACCAACAACTCCATCTTCTTGTTGATCTTTCAAACGTCTTTCAGATGAAAAGTTCTTGTTTGCGTCAAGAATAGGGTCTCCATCAATCCCTACATTCCTTGTTGAACGACCTCTTCCAGCGAAAAGAGCTTCTTGTTTTTTTGCTGCCTCCTCACTGGCATCAGCCCATTCTTCAAAATCATCATGATACTTTTTTTCTAAATAGGGCTTGTAACCACGGAGATCAGCCCCACAGTGGCTATCAGCAGAGATAACAATATGGTGATCAGAAGTTGGAAGTTCATTACTCATAGCTTTGTCCTTTGCATCAAGTTCAAACGGAAAATTTATAGCCCGTTCTCCGAACCCTTCCATTCAATTCCATACTCATCAAACCACCATCGTGCTTCTCGTTTCGCTGTTGGACTTGTTCGGAGGCTAGCGTCCTGATTTAACTTTTCGGGAGTTGGTCCTACACGATTAGCCACTTCTGTTAACCCTTCAACGTCTAAGTCGTAGCACTCAATAGCGTTGAGGCCAAGAAGACGACGAGCATCTTCAATAGAAACATCTTGAAAGTCAGTTTCCAGACGATGAACTGTATTAGGCCATGACCCCTCGGGGTGAGGATAATCAGTTCCCCACATTAACGCTTCAATACCGTTTCTATGACGTTCACGTATTTCATAACGACTCATCGTCGAAGCGCCAATAAAGACACTATCTCCAAAGTATTCGGATGGAAGTTTTGTCAAGAGCCCTTTCATTCTGCTGCTCATTTTTTTAATCTTCCAACTAGCTCCAAAATTCACATCCGCTTTCCAAAGCAGATCGCCAACCCACCAACTTCCACATTCAGTGACGCAGTATTTTAGTCCAGGAAATTTATCAAATTTTCCGCTAAAGAGTAATTGCCATAACGCTCGATGAGTCCAAAAGGACACTTCTGAAACATACAAAGCTATATTCTCTCCATAGCTAGGAAAGTCTGCCTCTCCGGAATGAGTGTGAACCACTAAACCTGCTTCAGCGCAAGCTGCCCAAAATTTGTCGTAATGATCAGTTGCGTACGGGGGGGCATCATGCCAAAGAGTAGGGATCATAACTCCCTTAATTCCTGGCTTCCCTGCTAAGTTTTCAATTTCCTTTACTGCTTCATCTACACCGTGAGTTATTGGAAGTAAAGCCACTCCAGCGCGACGAGCTGGACTCGTCGCACAAAATTCTTCAAGCCATCTATTGTGAGCTCGTGCTCCGGCAAAGGCAAGGCGAGGGTCGGTTATTTGACCCGCAGCTAAACCGGCCCCAAATGGAGGCGATTCCATACCAGTAACAGCATCGCCATCGGCAAAAATTATTTCACCTGAAATGCCATCAGCATCTAATTCTTTATCTCGAATCTCAGGATCATAAGCTCCACGAAGGCCTTCAGCGTTTTTCCCCTCCCATTCGGCAACATATTCTCCATTAATTTCTTCTGTTAATCTCCGATTTTCATGACGTTCAGCAACGTAGTCATCAAATTCATCATGCACCGAAGACTCTAGATAAGGGCGGTATTCTTCACATTGGAGTCCAGCATGGGAGTCAGACGAAACAATAACGTACGGATCATTTGAGAGATTGAGCTCGCTAGGCATATAATTTCCTTCAACTAAATTTAATGCGATTCATTAATTACATTTACTACAACTTTAGTACCGACTAACTAAAATTAAAATTCTCTTCTAGCAAAGAAAATCCTGAATGGAACTTTTGTTAATTCCGGCTTATCATAGAAATGAAGAAGGAGATACATGAGCCTCGACAATATTGATCTACTTGACGCTGATCGATTTGTACGAATGGAACATCATGCAATGCTAAAAACCCTTCGGGAACAAGCTCCTCTTTATTGGCATAAAGATCCACAAGGTGGTGGCTTTTGGAATGTAGTCCGACACGCAGACGTAACAACCGTCAATCGCGACAATGAACTTTATTCTAGTGAAATAGGTGGGATTAGTATTCCAAACCCACGTGAAGTGACTGATGATGATGATGGATTTGTTGATCAACGGGGTCTTAATATGCTTTATACAGATCCTCCAAAACATACAAGGTATCGAAGATTAGTAAGTAAAGGCTTTACTCCTCGAATGATGCGCCTTCTCGAGCAATTCCTCGCGCACCGCGCAACCATGATCGTAGATAACATTATTCAAAAAGGTGAAGCAGATTTTGTTGAAGACATAGCCGCTGAACTTCCATTGCAAGCAATTGCAGAAATTATTGGCGTCCCGCAAGAAGATAGACATCTCTTATTCAAATGGTCTAATGACCTTATAGGAATAGATGATCCGGAATATGAAGGAGATCCAGGGGTAGCAGCTATGGAGCTCTATTCATACGCTCATCAGTTGGCTGCTGACCGAGGTATAGACCCTCAAGATGACATAATGACCAAACTTGTAAATGCAGAAATTGATGGTGATCGATTAACTGAGCTTGAAATAGATGTTTTTATGTTACTGCTATCCGTTGCCGGTAATGAAACCACCCGAAACGCTACTGCGCATGGAATGCATGCATTTTTGACCAATCCCGACCAATTTTCTCTTTTAAAATCTAACGTAGATAAATATATTGATACTGCAGTAGATGAGGTTATTCGATGGGCAAGCCCAGTACTTCACTTTCGAAGGACAACAACACAACCAGTTGAATTACTAGGGCAAGAAATTGAAGAGGGAAGCAGAGTCGTTATGTGGTACATCTCAGCAAACCGTGACGAAGAAGTATTCTCAAATCCATATAACTTTGACATAACACGCTCCCCAAATGACCATATAGCCTTTGGTGCCGGCGGAGCACACTATTGTCTAGGAGCAAACCTTGCCCGAGCTGAACTCCGATTGATTTTTCAAGAAATAGCTACTCGAATGCCAGATATGAAGATGGAAGGGGAGCCACAACGACTACGGTCAAATTTCATTGGTGGTATTAAACATCTTCCAGTTAGTTGGACCCCCGGGCCGAGAGTGGACCCACCACCGTACAAAAGAGAAACCAAACTAACTGACTTTTAATTCAGTAAAGGTATAAAATCTTCATGAGTGAAGCAGAATTTCCCAAAGAGTTACTTAGTGTCATGGCACGCATGGGAGCAAAACCTAACCTTGAAGATCATTCAAAAGGACAACTAAAAGTTAGTAAGGAACTATCTTCAAATGGATTAATTCGTATCGCCCCTCTCATGCTTTTAGCTGACATTATTGTTGGCATGAGGCTGGAATCTTTTATAGAAGATTGGACCTTTACTACCGATTTTTCTTTGCGAAGAACTCAACTTACGCCATCAAAAATTATTCAAGCAAAAAGTTCGATTCTTCGCCATGGCAAAACACTTTTTATTGAAGAATTAAAATACACAAATGAAAAAAATATTCATATTGGTAATGCACAAATAACTTTTATCCGTACCCCATTAAGGCCAGGAGATATTAAACCTGATGTAAGTCAAGTACGTGACCATATGGCACGCATGCAAGTTCCCCCGTTAGATCAAAATATTGAGAAATTAGCGGGAATAGAAATTAAAGATGCTTCAACTGGGTTTGTATCAATGACCCCACAACAATCAGTTCAAAGACCTGGCGGGTTTGTCCAAGGAGCAATAATGACGTTAATTGGAGAAATGAGTGCTCAAACTTTCGCTGAATATCATCTCAAAAAACCATGTGTCGTAAGCGGAATTGATGTGCGTTACCTCATCGGAGGAAGAACAGGCCCATTAACAACTAAAGCAAATTGGATAGGGCCACCAGATCGAGGATCAATTCAAGTCACATTATTTGATGAGGGACACGATGTGATTTCGTGCACATTTCTTGCTCAAGTAGAACCTTGTTAAATTTTTGATTGTAGGGATAAGCGTACTTTCGTATGCCGGAAGACAAGCCAAGCAAATAGAAACTGAAAAGGAAGACGGATAAAATTCCTAAGACGCACACCTTCGGCATCAACTACTCGTTCAATTGTTCCAAAAGCATTAGTTTGAGCATCTACGTCATTTACAAACATGTCAATATTTGCAGGAAACACAGCAACTAAAAGTAGTAACAAACCCCATGCACAATAACGCCGAGAACTCTTGAGTATTAATCCAAAACCTAAGATAATCTCTGCTCCACCAGACACTAAATTCGCAAATGTGGGATAAGGAAACCACGTTGGAACAATTGCTTCAAAGAAATCTTGATTTACAAAATGATAGAGCCCAACCAAAATAAAGGAAGAACCGATCAGAAACGCTTCAACATCAAATCTTGTAATGTTATGTTTTTTAAAAAACGTTTTCATTATGTTATGTACCTACCTGCTCATTAAACGGGATAAAGACGCAGGTATCCGTTGTGCCAAAAATAGATCTCCTTTTCTTTGCTACCAAGCCATAGACGCTATCTCGAAGTCGAGTAGGCACGAAACTAAAAACTAACCCGATTAGTTTGTACGGAAATTTCATTAACTGCAAACATTTAATGATTGCCATTGAACGAGTAAATGGCACCCCTTCAATTAGAAGATAAACAGTGTCCATCCTCTGTAAACTTTCAGGCATTTGCGAAATAAGGCGCATTCCAGTTTCAGACTCAATACCAAAAAATTGGAGGTTTGCATTTTCTATTAACCTCGGATGTATGAAACTAGCGAATCTGTTACACAACACACATTCACCATCTAAAAGAATAATTCTTTTGTTTAGTTCTATCTTAGAAGAATCCACTCTTTTGTTATATCAGAGTTAAGCGTTTACGAGACCACCATCAATAACATAAGAAGCACCCGTTATATAGCTAGCTTCATCAGATGCTAAATATGCTACAAGACCAGCAACTTCTTCTGGTTCTCCATATCTTCCCAAAGGCGTACGTTCACTTACAGCTTTCACGTATTCCTCTGGATCCTCCGGAACACTTTGTTCTTCAATGGAACGCATCATTCGTGTATTTACAACTCCAGGGCAAACAGCATTTACTCGAATACCCGCAGGCGCTAGCTCAATAGATGCAGTTTTCGTCATTCCGATAACAGCATGCTTACTTGCTCCATAAGCGATCATTGTCGGTGTAGCCATTAAACCTGCTCCTGAAGCGGTATTGATAATGACGCCACCTCCATTTTGCCTCATTGTGTCACCACAGTGACGCATTCCAAGCCAGACACCTTTTATGTTGATTTGTAAAACACGATCAAATATTTCTTCGTCATAAGCTTCTAATGGGGCTATAAGTCCCTCGATACCAGCGTTATTAAAAAGAACATCAATACTGCCAAAAGCTTCAATAGTTTTACCAACGTATTCTTGAACTTGAGCATCCTCAGTAACATCAGATTCGATAGCGATTGCATCTCCTCCTTTGGATGTGATTTCATCAATTAAGTCAGATAAGTCATCCTTTACGAGATCTACACAAGCGACACGAGCTCCCTCGCCACTAAAACGAACTGCAGCAGCCCTACCAATGCCTCCATTAGCTCCAGTGATAACAACATTTTTCCCTTTGAAACGCATTCCTTCTCCTTTTGCTGAATCTGTTGAAGTTACTCTATAAGGTTCCTTCGTCAAGGTAAAGAAGTACTTGTGATGCTCTTTCCCGAACTTCATCAAGGTTGGAAAGTCGTTTTAATCCAGCAAATTGTTGGCCCATCCGAGGATTATCAGAAAGCTTAGTTCTGTTCCTTGCTAAGAAATCCCAGTACAAAGTAGTAAAGGGGCAGGCGTTTTCTCCAGTGCGTTTTTTCGGATCATAAATACAATCCGAGCAATAATCGCTCATTCTATTTATGTATGCTCCACCAGAGGCATAAGGCTTAGTCGCCATTTGCCCACCATCAGCGTAAGTTGCCATGCCTAAAACATTCGGCAACATGACCCACTCGGCGCCATCAATGAAATGTGACCACATCCAATTTGTTACACCTTGAGGATTTAATCCGCTAGTTAAAGAAAGATTTCCAAAAATCATGAGTCTTTCAATGTGATGAGTATACGCATACTCGTATAAATGATCCATGGCACCGCTTACGCACGCCATTTTTGTTTCATCTTTTTTCAGAAAAGCTGGAGGTATCTCACGGCTAGCCTCTAAATAATTTACATCTCTATAATCGGGCATCCAAAGCCAGTACAAACCCCAAACATACTCTCGCCACCCGATTACTTGTCTAATGAAACCTTCGACGCTGTTAATAGGCGCGTTCCCATTTTGATAAGCACTTTCTGCTGCTGCTACAACTTCAGCTGGGTGTAATAATCCGATATTTAATGAAGAACTAAGAACTGAGTGAGCTAATTTCCATTCTTTATTAAGCATCGCATCTTCGTAAGGACCAAATATTGGTAAAGCTCCATAAATAAATTCATTCAATCGGATCAGGGCTTGTTCTCTTGTTACTGGCCAGATGCCTTTAGGAACCGCTCCCCAGGCATGATCTAAATTACTTAGAACTTCTTCATCAATTTCGTCATGCGTAAATAGTTCAATCGTTGGCCATTCTCGACCATCTCGAGGAGGTCGTTCACGGTTCTCGTGGTCAAAATTCCATTTACCTCCAATTGGTGAATCATTATCCATTAAGATCTGTAACCGTTTGCGTTGCCAACGGTAAAAATCTTCCATTTTAAATGACTTACGATCACTAACCCAGTCAGCAAAATCTTCATAGTGACATAAAAACTGATTATTTTTTATTATCTTAAGATCAAAACGTTCAGCAATTTTATTTCCATTCCAATTCATAGGTTCCATTAGAATAATTTCTTCAGGCATAAATTCTTTAGAGTGAGCAGTAATCCCTTCACCTAAACTTTTTGAGACCCTGTAATCAACTTCAAAGCCTTCTTGCCGAAGTTCGTCAGCAAAATGTCTCATAGCAGAAAGAACCAAATGTGATTTTTGGATATGCCATTGGCTGTTGTTAAATTTATCTTCGATTTCAACCATCAGAATTTGCGCGTTTGTGGGGGATTGGTTGATAAGAGAAGAAATACTCCTATTGATCTGATCACCCATAACAAGAATGGTTGTTTTCTGTGCGTGTTTTTTAAGTGTCATTGTTCTCTGATTGCTGAGTTCAAATGTAAGACATACTGTCTGAAATTATGCTTTTACTCGTCGTTAAATTCGTCACATACTGTCGACCTAAATCATCATTTCGGTAGATTACAGATTGTGGCAATCGCGTATGTTCATCTAATAGCAACAGTTTTTATGGCGGGTGTCATTTGGTTCGTACAACTCGTTCATTACCCTCTTTTTCTTAGGGTAGGTGAAAATGAATCAAGAATTTACGCATCTGAACACCAGAAAAGAACATCTTGGATAGTGGGTCCTCCAATGTTGGTAGAAGGGATAACAACGTTATGGCTTTTCTTTGACCCTGTAAACGGAAGACTTCTTCCTCTCATCGGGGGGTTAATTCTGCTTAAAGTCCATCTTTCGACGATTTTTCTTCAAGTTCCGAAACACTCGGTACTCGTTAGTAGTCATTCATCAGAAGTTATTAACGCTTTAGTTAAAACAAATTGGTTTCGGACAATCGGCTGGTCTTTACGTTCACTCATTGCGTTACTGATCATCGTATAAAAATGACACAATTTCTTTCAAACATCTGCCCCGTCAATATAAAAAGGGCTGTAATGGTTCAAAAATGGATGGATATAGTTTTTCTTCATTGGAGATACCCAGTAGAGACTGTTTCAAAGTTACTTCCTAAAGGAATTGAAGTGGAAACATTTGATGGCCACGCTTGGGTTGGTTTAATTCCTTTCCAAATGGAGGATTTAGGATTCCCAATGATGCATCCATTACCTCATGTGGGATCTTTTCCTGAAGTAAATGTCAGGACATATGTAAAGTACGGAAACAAGTCGGGTGTATGGTTTTTCTCACTTGACATCAATAAAATTATCCCGACTATAACTGCAAGAACTGTTTACAAGATTCCTTACTGCTATGGAAAAGTTAGTCATACTAGCGTCGGAAATTATGTCACTACAAAAGCCATTCGAAGATGGCCTACTCAAGATGCTCAATCAAATATCGTTATTGAAAAACAAGAGAAAACAGATGGAAACTTAGAACGTTTTTTGACAGCACGATGGGGTTTAATTACACAATCTCCAACAAAGAAATTTATATGGGCGCCTATAGACCACTCTCCTTGGCCATTACATAAAGCAAAATTGCATCATCTAGAAGACGATCTTGTAGAAGCTGCTGGTCTACCTAAACCTTTCGAAGAACCTCATGTCATGTACTCGCCAGGTGTTCCAGTAAGGATAGGTTTACCAAAGAAGTTGACTATTAGCAGTTCTTAAAAAGTGAAAACCCTCGCACGAAGTGGTACGGCGAGGGTTTTCGTATACAACGTACAAAGTTGAAGCTGCACAGTGTAAGTTTGAAGTTTATGCACGTTGATAGAGAATCCCTCACTCATATCTAGCTAGTTAAATTATTGTTTCGTTTTAGAAAGATAAATAACTGAAAATTAAACGTCAGCTGGGATTTTTACTGTGTAAGTATCTTGCCCACTTTTAAGAATAGTCCCAGGCAAATTATCAGTTGGTTCGTTATCCATCACCGTGACAACGCCATTAACGAAAACTCTATGCATTCCTTTTACATCCGCATAGAGTCGCCCTTCACCACCAGGTAAATCATTTAAAAGAATAATCTCTCCGGCATTAATTTTATCCGGATCAAATACAACAATATCGGCAAACCATCCTTCGCGAAGAACTCCACGGTCACGTAAACCAAATAATTCCGCAGGAACCTGTGTTATATGATGAATTGTTTCCTCAAGTGTGGTCAATGATTTCCCGTGTAGACAATCATGTAACCAACTCGTTGTGTAAGGAGCTCCAGACATTCGGTCTAAGTGAGCACCAGCATCTGAACCACCAATCATGACATCGGGGTGTTTCCAAGCTTCAGTTCGCATATGCCAGCTTGCTGGGTCATCATCAGTTGGCCCTGGCCACAAAACTGTCTGAAGGTCGTCGGCCAGCACAATATCTAATAAGCAATAAAAGTCGCGAACACCTCTCTCTTGGGCGATTTCTCCAACAGTTCTTCCTTTTAACCCTTCGTTTTCAGGCGAATAGGTGTCTCCAATAACGTAACGACCCCAACCAGTTAATCTGCTGAAAACACCTGCATCTGGAGATGACGCACGTTCTTCCATGAAGCGTCTCGTCTCAGGGTCTCGTAATCTTTCCATTCTTTCTTCAATGGGAAGGCCAAGAATCGGGCCCCAATCTGGCATCATATTTAATCCGCAATAGGTCAAGAAACTCATGTTCATTCCAACCAATACAGGCATAGTTAGTGCAACAACTCTCGCTCCCTTCCCAGTACACGTGTCTAACGCCTTTAACTGATTTTTGTAATCATCTGGTCGGGCTGAATCAACAGTTAAAACATTCCAATTCAACGGTCGTCGGCCACGTAGCGACATATTTGCCATAAGTTCTACTTCATCATCAGTGAAGCCATTCAAACACCCATCACTTGCCCATTCCAATGTTGTGCCTTCATATTGAGATACAACTTCGCATAAGGCTAAGAGTTCATCTTCTGAAGCAACTCTTGAAGGGACAGGATTACCATCTCCATCTTTATGGGTAAAAGCGCGTGTTGTTGAAAATCCCAACCCGCCTTCCTCAATGCACTTTGCTAATAGCATCTGCATCTCCTGTACCTGTTCTGGAGTGGCAATTTTTTCAGTAGCATCAGGGCCCATTACTGCTAAACGAAGGGCACAATGACCAACCATTGTTGCAACATTTAACCCGACATTTCCTTCTAGCTTCGAAAGATATTCGCCGTAACTGTTCCAGTCCCAACTCACTCCAGTTTCTAAAGCTTCGAGAGGCATACCTTCGACTTTCACCATCATGCGTCTTAGGTAATCTGCATCGTTCTCATTATTAACTGGCGCTAAAGTAAATCCACAATTTCCCATAACTGCGCTAGTGACTCCATGTAAATTAGATGGGGTAGCACGTGGATCCCAGAAAAGTTGTGCATCGTAGTGGGTATGCGGATCAACAAAACCAGGAGAAATAACCATACCAGTTGCGTCTATTACCTCTCTGGCTTCTCCGTTTATTACTCCAATAGCTGCAATTCGGTTGCCTTCAATAGCAAGATCTCCACGGAAAGTATCCTTCCCCGTTCCATCTACAATGACACCACCTGTAATGAGATAGTCAAACATAAGTAAAACCCTACCTTTTTGCTCAGAAATTAACTATGGGGGAGAAGAACAGTTCTTGCTTCAACACCAGTTTTCATAGCGTCAAATGCTCCTTGTATTCCATCTAAACCTGCAGTATTCGAAATCATTTCATCAAGTTTTAGCTTCCCACGAATGTACAAATCTGCAAGCATTGGAAAATCTTTTCTAGGTTTTGCACCGCCAGCCCGAATACCCATCAATTGTTTATTCTGATGAAGACTTTGAAACCCATACGTAACAGTTGCAGTCAGGTCTGGAACCCCAACAGCACAGATATTACCGCCTGCTCGTGTCATATTTATAGCATCACTCAGAAGACCGGTATGGCCAACAACTTCAAATGCATGGTGAGCTCCTAAAGGAAGAACTTCCTTTACTGCAGCAACTGCATCAAAGTCATCATTGTCAGAAACGATGAAATCAGTCGCCCCAAAATCTTTAGCAAGCTGTTCTTTTTCAGGAACACGATCAATCACAACGATTTGACTTGCCCCGACAAGATGAGCTGCTTGAATAACATTTAATCCGACACCACCTGCTCCAATAACTACAACCGTGTCACCAATTTGCACTTTGGCACGATTAAAAACTGCTCCAGTTCCAGTAATAACACCACAACCTATAAGTGAAGCTGAAGCAAGAGGAACTTCTTTAGGGATAGGAATGCATTGATTCTCGTTTACGATTGTTTCCTGAACAAATGCCCCAATATTTGCAAAATTATAGAGTGGCTGTTCGCCCTCTATATACGGTTGCTTTAATCCACCCATACCTCCATTACGGCAGTTCCCAGGATGTCCGTCCTCACATTCGGGGCAATGGCCACAATTACCAAAAGTAGACAGAATAACGTGATCACCAGTTTGGCAATAGGTTACAGCTGACCCAACCTCAACGACTTTCCCAGCTGCTTCGTGACCTGGGATAAGCGGGGTGGGCATGTAATACTTTCCATGGACGCAACTCAAATCGGAACCACATACTCCAGCAGCATGTATTTCTACCCGGACTTGTCGTGGTTCTAAATCCCCAACAAGTTCAACATTATTTGATAAACGAATACTATCTTCAGTCGTTCCTTCAAGAATTAGTCCTTGCATCTTCCCTACTTTCTTACTGATATTTGTATTTCTCTTAATAACAGTAATCAAAACATTCAACTAATACGAATATAAGACTTTGTTTCTAGTTCGCCCGATACACGAATCTCACATAACGTAAGAGTTGAAAATCATGAAAGGGCAACCATGAAGAAGAATGTAGTTGTTTGGGGCACTGGTAATGTGGGTCGCCCAGCGATCCGGTCAGTCGCAGCCAATCAGGACTTAAACCTCGTAGGGGTAATAGTAAATAATCCAGAAAAAATAGGAGTAGATGCAGGTGAACTTGCTGGTATTTCTACTCTGGGAGTTACGGCAACAGATAATCATCAAGAAGCGCTATCCGGAAATATTGACGCAGTGGTCTACACCGTAAACGCTGATTTTCGTCCTATGGAATCACTCGACGAAGTCGAATCGTTACTTAAACAAGGAATAAATGTAGTAACTACAAGCTTCTACCCGATGTACCATCCACCATCTATGCCCAAAGATCTCGCTGACCGTTTCGCCGAGGCATGTGAATCAGGAAATGCGTCCATCTTTGCATCAGGAATAGACCCAGGTTGGACTTGTGATATTCTTCCCCTTCTTCTAAGCGGAGTAAGCGCGGATATAACTGAAATTAGATCGCAAGAGATGATGAACTATGCTCTCTATGATCAACCTGATGCAGTCCGAAATCTCGTCGGCTTTGGAATGCCCATGGACCAGACACCACCGATGGTTTTAGATTTCTCTCTCCAGATGGTGTGGGGTCCTGAAATACGCATACTTGCTGATGGGCTAGGTGTTGAACTAGAAGAAATCAGAACTTCAGTTGAGAAACGACCTCTTGAAAAAACAATTCATGTTGATGGAATGGGTGAATTTGAAAAAGGTACGATTGGGGCACTGCGTTTTGAAATACAAGGAATAATAAATGGAAAAAAAATGCTCGTAATGGAACATATCACCCGTATTGATGATGATTGTGCTCCTGACTGGCCCTATCCTCCGACTGGTCAAGGATCACATCAAGTTCAAATTACAGGAAAACCTACACTTCAAGTAACGGTTCATGGTGAAGAGCACGGTGAACGAGGAGCAGCAGGGGGAGGAAATGGAACCGCCGCTAATCGGATCGTAAATGCAATTCCGGCCGTATGTGTATCCAATCCAGGGGTGCTTCACCCACTTGACGTCTCACCGCTTCGAGTAGGCGCTCAATTAAATACCGGTTAGGGATTAATAGTGACTCCAGAAAGAGACCTCACGAACCTTGAAGGGAAAGTAATTACAATTACTGGCGGAAGCAGAGGTTTAGGGAAAGAAATGGCTCTTGCATTTGCCAGATGCGGTGCAACCATAGTTATTGCCAGCAGAAAAAAAGAAAATTGTGAATCATTAGCTGCATTTTTAACGGAATCAATTGGAGTACAAGCACGTGGCGTGGAATGTCATGTAGGTAACTGGGAACAATGTGATGCTCTCTTTAAAACTGTTTACGATACATACGGGAAATGCGACGTTTTAGTTAACAATGCTGGCATGTCTCCTCTTTATGAATCGCTTACTAGCGTTTCTGAAGAACTTTTTGACAAAGTGCTCAATGTCAATTTGCGAGGCCCTTTCAGACTTTCATCTACCTTCGGTGAACAAATGGTTAAAGATGGAGGTGGTTCAATAATAAATATAAGCTCTGTAGCAGCAGCCCAACCTAGCCCTCACGAAGCACCATACGGAGCAGCTAAAGCTGGCTTGCATTCGTTAACGAAATCATTTTCTCGCGCTTACGCCCCAAAGGTACGCGTTAATTGCATCATGCCTGGACCTTTTCTGACTGATATTAGTAATGCGTGGTCTGAAGCGACTCACGATTCGTTAAAAGCTTTACCATTGAAAAGAGGAGGCCAACCAAGTGAAATAGTCGGAGCAGCACTTTATTTTGCTAGCGAAGCTAGTTCTTTCACAACAGGTTCCGTGCTTAAAATAGATGGAGGGCTCATCGCTGCTCCAGGGTAACTAAAGAGTTTTTGGGCGATTCACGAAACGCTGCGCTTCTGGTGAAAAAAACCATCCTCCGCCAGCATGTGTACCGCCATCAACAGGAATATTATGACCGGTTACAAAAGCGGATAAATCACTTGCGAGGAAAAGAGCGACTCTTGCTTGATCTTCAGGCCATCCAAGCCTGCCAATTGGAGCCCACGCTTCCCACAAGTCGTCGACGTCTTCATACCCCGAGATGTAATCAACTTGAGGAGTTTGTGTTAAATCAACTCCTATTCCATTAACACGTACTCCATCTTTCCCAAACCCAGAAGCAAGACATGTGGAGAAGTGACTCACCGCAGCTTTCATCGCTCCATAAATTGGATCACCAGGATAAGCCCGCATTGCCTCAACAGAATGAATATTGATAATCGAACCACCATTCCCATCAACCATTGATGGCAAAAAAGCATGTGTAACAAGAAAAACATGATGTAAGTTAATGTCGTACATTTTCTTCCATGATTCAGGAGATGAATCAATAAATCTCACAAGTGGCCTGTAATCACCGACGTTATTGACAAGAACATCAACTTGCTCGTGAACACCAAGAATATTCTTTTTGAGCTCAGTAACATCTTTTTCGTTTCTTACATCAACAATATGTGCACGAGCTTTACCTCCTGCTGCAGTAATTTCATTTACAACCGAACTAGCGAGCTCTGAATTGATTTCAGCTATTTCTACTATTGCCCCATGTTCTGCAAATAATTTACTAATCCCACGCCCTATTCCTTCTCCACCACCGGTAATAACTGCGACTTTCCCATCAAGGAGCAGGTTCCAATTTTCAATACTTGGAACATTATTAGGAGTTTGAGAAGCCATAAGAATTAACCAACTGGAAGAATAACATCTGGCAACGGGTGACGATACAACTTTGCTGCGTTTTCAGAACACATCATCCGAATTTCTTTATTAGGAATATGTCCCCAGACATCTCTAATCACATTTTGTGTATTAGGCCACGTCCCATCTCCATGCGGGTAGTCAGTTTCAACACAAATATTTTCAACACCGATTACATCTCGCGTATCTATTGTTGATGGATCATCAAGAGTGCAGAACCAAAAATTACGTCGAAGCACATCAGCTGGCCGATTATCCCAACCTAACCCATAGCCAGAACGGTCAATAATGTTATCTAATCGGTCAATAAGCATCGCAACCCAACCGATTCCCCCTTCAGACATGGCGATTTTTAGATTAGGGAAACGAACAGGATATTCGCTCCATAACCAGTGAGCACATGCTCCGAGGGAGAGTTGTCCGAATAGGGTGGCCCCAATTTGAAGTGCAGGCGCCCCTGGCGCAAAAGGCGTCATACCGGAACTACCAACGTGCAGAGAAATAACGGTTTCAGTTTCTGCGCACGCACTAATAATAGGATCCCAAAACTCCCTCTCCCATAAATTTGGAAATCCTACGTTATGAGGCATCTCCGGAAGAGTTACTGAAACGAAACCACGCTCAGCATTTCGATGGATTTCTCGAACAGCTTCGTCACTATCGCCTAGATACGTAATTCCTCCTGGGATAACACGATCAGGATATTTTGAATACCATTCAGTAAACATCCAATCATTCCACGCTCTTACAGCATCAATTCCAACGTCTCGATTTGAAGCTTTTGCGAAAACAGTTCCACAAAAGCCAGTAATTTGTGACGGGAAATTCAACATCGCCCAAATTCCACCTAGGTCCATGTCTTTTATTCGAGCATCAATGTCGTAACAACCTGGCCGCATTTGATCAAAACGAAATGGTTCTAAGCTAACTGTTTCTGGTTTTCGACCAGCGACAGCATTCATGCCCACCTGACTGTAAGTAGCTCCTTCGAACTCCCAAATCTGATGACCATGTTCAGTTTCAATTAGTTGTGGGCCAAGCGCACGTAAGTGCGGTTGCATATATTCTTCAAATAAATGTGGTGGTTCAACGACGTGATCATCGACAGAGATGACTGTATATGCGACCTCAGTTGGTTCAGGGTCTGGTAGAAAAAGATCCGAATCTAAAGAAGTTGTCAAAATGGACTCCAATGCAATAATTTTCTGATTTTGTGATAGCTATAAAAGCAAGTACAACATTACCCTAGAGTTTCATGGCCAAGGAGAAAAGGTGGAGAGAAGAAAAGTCGCTTTTGTGACAGGAGCAAGTCGAGGTATTGGACGAGCATGCGCTATATCGCTTGCTCAAGCTGGATACGACGTGGCAGTTTCCGCACGAACCATGGTTGACGGAACAGCTTTTCTCGATGATGCGATAACTCCTGTTCCTGGAGGTTTAGATTCAACGGTAGAAAAAATAAACGAAACCGGGCAAGAAGGATTTCCTATCCATATGGATCTTCTAGACCGTAAATCTGTTCTCCAAGCTGCAGATAGTGCACTCGCCCATTTTGGCCATATTGACGTTCTTCTAAATAATGCTATTTACCAAGGGCCCGGAGCAATGCTGACAATAGAAGAGCTTGAAGATACCTACGTTAATCAATTATTTGAAGGGAATGTCTTCGCCCAACTAGCGTTAATCCGTCACTTGCTTCCGGAATTCATCAAACAAGGAGGAGCCACAGTCGTAAATATGATCTCTGCAACAGCATTTACTAACCCACCAGGGAAAATAGGGTCAGGCGGTTGGGGAGTTGGGTATGCGATGACAAAATCAGCGTTCGAAAGAATAGCTCCATTACTTATGATAGAACATGGCGCTGACGGAATAGTCACATACAACATTGATCCGGGGCATGTCATAACTGAACGTCAAAAAGCTAAACGTAAAGAAAAAGAATACACCGCTTTCCCGAGCGCTCCCCCAGAAGCGATAGGAGCAGCCGTTGCGTGGCTTTTACGGGAACCTACAGCTCCTGAAAAATACGGCGGAACGATAATAAATGCACAACGTGAAACGAAAAGAAGAGGATTACTTTCAGGATGGCCTGAGTAAGAAATCTGCTAGGGCCGCCAGTTTTTGGGACCACCGCGTTCTCCTGGCCAACGTGATCCACCAATAGTGTCAGCAAAAGGCCAGAACGCTTCCGGGTCCAAAGCACCAGCGTTAGTGATTTCGCGACTTTTATGAGATGACCGAACTAGTTGCGCTGAAAGCTGTTCTCGCATAGGAAGGAGTTCTGTGTAAGGATCCCATGGGCTTTCTCGCAGAACTAGATCACCGGCGAGGTCCTCAATTTCAACTGGTTCACTCACGCTATGCACGCGCACAACATGCGGTGGGAAATCATATTGCCCCTCAGCGCCTCCGATTTGCCTCGATGATTTAATCCACCACTCATTTTCTTCAACCTCTATACCATCAGGGGTAGCAGTTCCAATTGAACGACCACGAAACTCCATGAATGTGTACCCTTGGTGTTCACAAACAGCTTCTACATAATCATTGATTCGGTAGAAAGAAATATTGCACGGAAATTTCGGTTGTCCATTCAGTTCTTGACTGATAAAGATCGCTGCTTCTTGATCAATTCCCATTCCCACACAAAAAAGACCGTCTACGCCATTAAAGGAAGCACCAACCTTTGTACTAACTCCATATTCAGGTTCGCCAAGAATAGGAACGCAATACACATTGATCTGAACAATAGGATCCCCACTTGCTTCAAGGCCAGGAGGAAGCAAAGACGCTATTTTTTCTTGGTCAGTTCTATACGAAACTTTTAATTTAGGCCATCCACCTGTTTCGCCTGGTTGTGTCAAATGTTCACTCATGCTCGCTCCAATGCAACTCTGCTCTTGGGATACTTTGTCACAAACATCATTATTTTGCGAAAAAGAAGTAATCGTTCTAGAAACAAAGAAGAAGAAAGGATAAAGAGATAGCTATGTCCGACCAGTTACGGGGGAAAACGGCGGTTATTACCGGAGCAAGTAGAGGTATCGGAGCAGCAGTAGCTCAGCGTTTTGCATCGGAAGGCGCCAACCTTGCTATTTCCGCAAGAACACTTGATAACCACGCAATACTTTCAGGGTCACTCAATGAAACAGCTAATCTTTGCCGACAATACGGGGGGCATGTAGAGGTCATTCAAGCAGATCTTGCAGATGAAAAATCAAGAGCGACAATTATTCCAAAGGCAATTGAAGCTCTGGGTTCTGTGAATATCCTCATTAACAATGCAGCTGCAGCTATTTACAAAAACCTTGATGTTTATACATTAAAACATCGAAGGCTCATGACGGAAATAAACGTGCAAGCCCCGCTTGACCTTATTCAACACGTACTTCCATCAATGATCAGCAATAGACAAGGATGGATCATTAATCTATCCAGTGCATCAAAGAAGCATCCAACCGGCCCCCCATATGATTTAGGAGGAGTGCGCGGTGTTTATGGTTTTTACGGCGCAACAAAAGCTATGCTCGATCGGACAACTTCTGCTCTCGCGTCGGAACTTTATGGGACAGGGATACGAGTCAATACAGTTGAACCTAAAGCTGCTGTCCTTTCTGAAGGAGCTGAAGCAGTTGTTGGAAAAATACTTAAACCTAATCAGATCGAATCAATGGAAGAAATGGTTGAGTCAATCCTCTTTCTTTCAAGATGCGGAATCGATCACACTGGGAAAAACGAGGTTAGTTTAGAAGTCATCGATCAGAATAAGCTAACAGTTATGACCCTTGACGGGGAAGAACCCCACCCAACATGAAATGCGGCCATAAATATATAAACCAGAAAGAACACCAATGTCAGAATATGAAAACATTCGTATAGAAAGTCCCATAACTGGGGTTCGCCAAATTATTCTCAATAAACCAGAAAAACGTAATGCGATTAGCACTCCGATGAGAACAGAAATACTAGAAGCGCTCCAAACGCACGACATAGATGACGATGTTCGAGTCACTATTATCTCAGGAGCTGGTGATTGTTTTTCATCAGGATATGACTTAACAAGTGGAGGGCTGATGGAGAATTCTCCTCTCTACAGTGCCCCAGGTGATGGGCAATGGACCCGCCAGGCAACAGATAGTTGGTTTAGTATTTGGGACTTAGCGAAGCCTGTCATAGCTCAAATACATGGTTACGCCATGGCCGGCGGAACAGAACTCGCTTCAGCATGCGATCTTATATACATGGCAGATGATGCCACTATTGGCTATCCTGTCGTTCGAGTAATGAGTACTCCGGATTGGCAATTTCATACACCAATTCTTGGACTCAGAGCATCAATGGAAATGATGTTGACCGGCAATACATATACAGCAGAAGAAGCTGTACAAGTTGGTTTCGCAAATAGGGCTTATCCTCCAAGTGCATTACAAGAAGAAGTATTAGCTATAGCTGAAACAGTTGCACGAGTACCATCTGATCTTCAACAGGTTAATAAACGTTCAGTTCACAGGTCTTTTGAAGTATTAGGTGGGCGCACTGCTATTCGAGCAGCGCAAGAACTCCAAGCATTAGCTGCTTATCAAGAGTCAGTGAAGGAAGCACGAAAAAATCCCTTCAAGGCAATCAAAGAAGCTTTCGATTAAGAAATTTTCAAGCGCCTACGTGTCACTTAAATCAGGCGCCCATGAAGACCCATTTATATGTGATCCTCCATCAGCAAAGATCGTGTTCCCAGTGACATAGCTAGAGCCTTCGCTTGCTAGGAAGACAGCGACTGGCCCAATATCTTCTTCACAGTCACCCATGCGACCCATCGGATTAGCAGCATCAGCAGCAGCGATAAGTTCAGGGAACTGACTCATAACTCGAAAAAACGACGCTGATTTTGCCGCTGGGCAAATAATATTTGCAGTAATTCCTAAAGGAGCCCACTCTCTCGCAGCTGTTCTTGTCGCACTCCGAAGAGCTTCTTTTGCAGAATTGTATTCAACTGTTCCCATATG